>JALQYQ010000040.1 GCA_023262855.1 Crocinitomicaceae bacterium | reverse complement strand
AGCAGCGATTGCTGTTAAAGTAACAACTGTGAAAAGAACTGCGTTTTTAACTGTGTGTAAAAATTTTGCTTTCATGGCGTTTGTGTTTTGTTTCATGAGTCAAAGGAACATCACAAAAACCGCCTATCCATGGGAATTTCCGTTTTCAAAAGCAATATACAAGATGCGCACTAGGTAGTGCTACGTAGAAGGTATTAAGGGGCTAAGTACTTGTACGTAAATTAGTGACTAGTGACTAGAAAATAGTGATTAGTCAGCCGCGGCTGAGTGATTTGAAACTAGATAAGAATCATGCTATTCTTTCAACAGGCATTGCATTTTCATTAAACCATATTATTTGGCTTACTAAGATTTCAGTGGTAAAATCTATATCATAGATTAAATTAAATCCTGTTAATTGTTTTAGTAAATTTAAAAGTGTACAAGAAATAGATTGAATTAAATAAAACCACTAGTCATTGGTCACTTGTCATTGGTCATTAGAAAAAAGTTATATTTGAAAAAACAAAAAAAGAAGTGAATTCAGCAGCATTTGTCATAGATAAAAATTATTCCTTTTTTTCTCCTTTAGACATTATTGCTACGATGTTGGGTGCAATCATACTTTTAATCATTGCTTACTCCCGAAAAAGCAGAAACAAAGAACTGGACTACTATAAATATTACATCCCTGCTGTATCGTTTAAATTTGTCTTTGTATTAGCAAACACACTTTTCTATATTCTAGTATACGGAGGTGGT
This sequence comes from Crocinitomicaceae bacterium, assembly GCA_023262855.1. Taxonomy (GTDB): domain Bacteria; phylum Bacteroidota; class Bacteroidia; order Flavobacteriales_D; family Crocinitomicaceae; genus M0103. Next base: position 43,123 of record JALQYQ010000040.1, on the reverse strand, counting down.
GGAGATGCAATTGGCTATTGGGATGGCGCTGTTAAATTGAATAACCTTTTTTGGGAAGACCCCTTCGCTTATTTTCACGAACTCTTCACAAACCAAGAACCGAGATTAATTTATCGCAGTTTTACAATGAAAACGGGTTATCCTGATTCAAGTATTTATGCAGAACATGAGAGTTGGTTCATTTCCAAAATCGCTTCCTTCTTTACGTTCTTTACCTTCAAGGGTTATATGCTCATGTCCTTGATTTTTGCATACATTACAACCAATGCTTCTTGGCGTTTGTTTGAATTAGCACGGAGTTTTAAATTGCATTCCGATAGGCACTTAGCATTGGCCATCTTTTTTATCCCCTCCTTGAGCTTTTGGTGCGGAGGAATATCAAAAGACACGGTGATTTTTGTTGCCGTTTGTTATTTCTTGCACCACTTGTTTCAGGTACTCTCTAAAGAGAAAAAAACACGCTACTTGAATTGGATTGTCATGTTTGCGTGTTTGTATGTCATTCTTCAAGTGCGTTCATTTATGATCCTCTGCATCATGGCTCCTTTACTCTATGCATGGAGTGCATCACTTGCCAAAAAATATGACACCCGTAAGTTTGAGAAATTTTTTATTCGCTTGTTTTTCACCTTGATCATTGGGAGTGGTTTTGCGGCATTTTTCGGCACTTCCTTGGCAGATGATTTTATTCATGAAGCCTCCGTCATTAACCTCGACATGTCCACCAACAAAACATATGGTTCCAATCGCTATAGTTTAGGAGAAGTGGATTATACCCCTGTTGGGATGGTTGCCGCAGCACCCATGTCTATTTTGGCAGGATTTTATCGCCCCTACATTTGGGAAGCTTTAAATGTTTCGTTGTTTATAAATGGTCTTGAAAGCATTGTTTTGCTTTATTTCACCTTTCGTTTTTTTGCAAGTCGAAAAATTGGACAACGCATCAAGCGCATTCGAAAACACGAGTTTTTAATTTTCGCCTTCTTTTTTGCTGTCATACTAGCCTATTTCGCCGGATTTACGTCCATTTTGTTCGGTGTATTAGTGCGCTTCAAAGCGCCTGTCCTGCCGTTTTTGGTGATTTTATTGACTTCGTATTATATGGAGGAGCGACTAGACACTTCTAGCCTCGAGCCTTCGACCCTTCGAGAACCCCAGAATCCGGGGGCGATGAGTGATGAGAGATGAACGAGGAACGATAGACTAGGAGAGATAAACTAGGAGAGATGAGAGATGAGCGAACTCTCGATAAACTCGATGACCGATGACCGTAGATCTGGTCAAAACTCTTCCGACGCGGCGGACTAAATTCTATCTCTAACTTCTATATTCTATCTCCAACTTCTCAGAAATAGTTATATTTGGACAACAAAAAAATTCACTAGTGGAAAAGAATCATAAAATCATAGACGCCAACCACTCACATATTATTCCTGATTTTAAAGAATTATACCGTTACAAAGATTTATTTGTAACATTGACGTGGCGAGATTTTAAGGTGCGTTATGCGCAAACCACAATTGGTTTGTTATGGGCATTGATTCAACCTGTTGTTACTTTACTTATATTATCGCTGGTTTTTGGAAAATTTGTCGGGGTAAAAACTGATATCCCGTACCTGCTGTTTGCCATGACTGGCATGACAATATGGACTTACTTTTCATATGTCATGACGAACGCTGGATCTTCAATTATTGCAAGTCAAGGAATGGTGAAAAAAATTTATTTCCCACGATTGATTATTCCACTATCAAAAGCTGCAGTTGGACTAATTGACTTAGCTATTTCGCTAGTAATCATGGTTATATTAATGATTTATTATGGCATTGCACCTTCCTCAAATGCTTGGTTGGCTCCGCTTTTCATTTTGATGGGAATGATCGCCGCTTTGGCTGTTGGAATATGGTTAAGTGCTCTTACAGTTCGTTTTCGGGATTTTCAGCACATTGTGCCGTTCATGGTACAAATCGGCTTGTATGTAACACCTATTGCCTATCCTGCTGATTTCGCAATGAAGCAACTTCCAAGTTGGGCTGCTACCATTTATTATTTAAATCCGATGGCTGGTGTCATTCAAGGTTTTCGTTGGTCCGTTTTTGGAGGTGAAGCACCTGGGAACATGATGTATGTTTCGTTTGCTATGATTCTCTTCATCTTTATTACAGGCTTGCTGTATTTTAGAAAGGTGGAGGATGAAATGGCAGATTATGTCTAGACACTAGTGATTAGAGACTAGAGACTAGAGACTAGAGACTAGATAAGAACGAAATTATACTTTCGATTAAAAGAAAATAACTTTTAAACGTATTATTTGTATTTCACCGATTTCAGGAAAAAAAACAATTAACTAGATAAAATTTAAATAAAACCACTCCGCCGCGGGGACTAATCACAAGTCTCTAGTTTCTATACAAGAACCAAATTATACTTTTGATAAGCTTACAAAAAAACAAATCAAATAAATTGATTTAAGAAGATTTGGGAAGAAAAAACAACTACCTAGATTATTTTAAACAATACCCTCTAGTCACTAGCAACTAGTGATTAGAAACCAGAGACTCGAAACTAGATAAGAATTAGTCTATGCTAGAGATAAGTTTACAAATAGAATTAACCAAATTAATTTGTGCATTTAAATTTCTGTGGTAAAAACAAAAACCTAGATTAATTTAAACAATACCCTCTAGTCACTTACAACTAGTGATTAGAAACCAGAGACTCGAAACTAGATAAGAATTAGTCTATGCTAGAGATAAGTTTACAAATAGAGTTAACCAAATTAATTTGTGTATTTAAATTTCTGTGGTAAAAACAAAAACCTAGATTAATTTAAACAATACCCTCTAGTCACTAATCACAAGTCACAAGTTTCTAGACATTGTTATCAAGTCACTAGTGAAGAACTATCAATCGATGCAACTCCGTTTTACCATTCACCGTAAAGCGAAGCGCATACGTTCCATTCGCGACTTGTGCTAAATCAAATACATAGGTATATTCGCCAGATGCAAGCGTAAACGGATAAATCAATTGTTTTACAACGCGTCCTTGATCATCGACAAGATCGGCTTCAATTTCTGCACTTTCGGGTACAATCAAGCTCATGGTAATTGTAGAACCAGTTGGATTCGGGAACAAAGGCTTTAAGATCACTTCACTGCTTTCAATGTTTTTACAGACCTCATTGTTTGTCAAATCAGGTTCAACTTGCGTATTCGCATAACCAGTTCCTTGAACACAATAGAACGACAAGGTTTCATCTTCCTGACTTAAGGTCATAGCTGGTTGATTTGTGAACACATAAATTTCCGTTTGATTCGGTAACAAATTCCCTGTCCACACTTCATTCATCATAAAGCCATCTTCAGAATAGACATTTAAATCTATGCTTGTTATTGGCGTTGTCCCCTTATTTTTCAACTCTGCTCCAAGAATCGCGTTACTTCCATTCGCCTGAAAATAGATATTGTCCACTTGTAAATCAATTGCATATTCCCCCACCCAAAGGAATTTATAGGTCGTGTCAATACACCCCAAAGAATTTGAAGCAATGAGCATGACCATAACTGAGGAATCTTGATAACTACAGTCGTAAACAGTTGAAGGATTGCTCGAAGTTGATACTGAATCATTTCCAAAACTCCAAGTATAAGCGGTTGCTCCTAAACTGGTATTTATAAACGGTACCGTATCGCCACAAGCCACAATCGTACTCGGCGTTGTAAAACTTGCTCCAATTGCTCCTTCTGGATCAAAGAACATATTTTGATCATCTGAACAACCGAAGTCCGAAGTAACAAACAATTGTACTTGCTGTTGGATAAGATTCATTATTTCATATCCTGTTGTATCACCATAAAGCGTATCGCTCAAATTCACAACCCAAAACACATCAGCAATCGATCCAGTTGAAATGGTAGAAGTCGATTGCACTTCTGTGTAGGCCCCTTTGCAGTGTGGACCTAAATCAAAACTAGCCACCGGAACTGGATGCACCGTCATTTGGATTGTATCTGTTGTAAAACAACCATTCGCAGCAGTTACCTTCACTGTAATTGTTTTTAACCCTTCAGTCGGGTACTGTTTGACAGGAAGCGGTAAAATTGATGTTGTATTGTCGCCAAAGTTCCACAAATACGATGCTGGTGCTTGTACTACTGTATTGTTCGTAAATTGAACAGCGGCACCCGTACAGGCATCTGCCGCAAACACATCAATAATCGGAGTTGGATTCACCGTAATTTGCATTACCGTATCATCCACGCACAAATGTGCATCTGTAACGGTCATGGTCATTGGAAACGTTCCTCCAGTTGGAAATGAACGATAGGGATTTTGTACAGAAGAAACGTTCATAGCTCCCAAACTTGGTTGTCCAAAATTCCATGCATATTGATTGATCACTGCCCCTCCAGCGGTGCTTTGGTTGGTAAATTGTATCACTTGGTCAGAACAAGAACCTGTATGCGTATATGATGCTGTTGGTAGTGCATAAACTTCCACCTGTTCGGTATGATACGAACCACATCCTCCTTGTGAAAGTGCATACACCTCGATTGTATAAATGCCAGGTGTCCCATAGGTATAGCTTGGATTTTGCACATTGGACACTCCTACTCCATCTCCGAAATCCCACGACCATGAAGTAACAGGATCACCTACCGCTCCTACACTGCCATCCGTAAAATTATTTGCACTACCCAAACATCTATTTTGTCCGGTGAACGCAGCTGTTGGAGCTGTCCCACTTACTATGACATGAACGGTATCGTGCGCAACACATCCATTCACGTTTGTACTTTCCAACCAATAATCACCTGTTGTTGAAATTTGATAGGTTGGGGCTTGACCTATACTTGTATTCCCTAGCCATTCGTAAGTTGTTGTTTCATTCGCATTTGAAATCAATTCGATGTAATTACCAGAGCAAACCGTTGTATCATTTCCTAACGATGCCGTATTCTCATAGTTATCCATGACAAACGATAAGGTGTCGCTATTTTTTGTACAGCCTAAACCGTCCGTAACAACTACACTATAATTACCTGCTGCATTAATTGTTAAAGTAGAACTAACAGCTCCCGTATTCCATTCATATGTATACCCAGCACCTAATTGTGGGTCCCAAACCGCGGATGAACCTACACAAATATTCGTATTGATTGTTTCATTGATTGTTGGGTAATTCACCATAATTGTATCAGTTGAAACCACTCCAAATAGATTGGTAGCACTCAACCAATAAGCTCCTTCTGTTGAAACAGTAATAGAACTAGTTGTTGCTCCATTGCTCCAAACGTAATTTGTAAAACCTGCAGGAGCTGTAAGCGTAATTGGACAGAAATTTGAAGCTATTGTAGTGTCTCTACCCAAATCGACAGGTGGAGCATATTTATCGTTCAAATATTTCTCTATACTTAAGCGGTCGTTGGAACTCAAATTGGAATTATAAAATAATATCTCCGCAATACTTCCATTTAAATAATTCGGATTTGTACTGTTATACTTACCAATTAAAAGTGGATTAGGGGTCGAAAAATCATATGAACTTGACGAAATACCAGTTGCAATAGCCGTTGCTACATTGATAAAGTTCCTTTTAAGGTTAATCGTGCTTGTCATACGATTAACATTGGCGTTAATTACATGATAATTACTCGCCAAGGTAGTGTGAACTTCTTGATAAGCATTTCCTGCAATTTCAGCACCTTCACCAAATCCTGCAATATTCAGAAGTGAATAAATATTATGTGGTAATGTCAAACTACCAAATTTGGCTAAAAAAACGCCCGTACCATTTCCCACCAAAAAAATAGATAAACTATTAGTACCAATATTAAGTACATTTCCAGCAGAAAGGAAATCGGAATTTCCATCAAATTGTATGACAGATTTATTATTTAAAGATGGTTCGTTTACAACTAAAGTTGGTTGATTTGCAGCGACACCTTGTGCAAAAGTAATTCCATTGCTTGAATTATCACTCCAAGTCAGAACTTGTCCTGAAAACTCAGTTACACTGCCATCTGCAGATAACCAAAGCGTATTACCACTTACTGAATTTGGCTCAAAAATAGTAAAGGTGGAAACATTTGATTCGAAGCTTTGAAAACCATCATTTGCAATAACTTTCCAATACCATAATCCAGAAATCAATGTAGAACTTGTCCAATCTAGGTTTGTTACTACAGGTGAATTAATATTTCCAATTAAAAAATTCGCATCTTGAGAAAGTATAACAGAATAATTCAATGCCCCCGGCGAATTGTTCCATTTGAAATGAATTGGTGCTTCTTGAAAAACCACCCCATTTTTAGGATAAACTGTAGACAATGATTGACCAAATAACATAGACATATTGAAACCTAAAGCCAAAACGGCAAGCGTCAAGGTCTTTATCAGACCAATCTTTTTCAGCGGTTTTATATTCATAAAGTTCAAATAAATTTGAAATTAAAAGTAACGCATATTTGTTGTTAATCAAAATTTCACTGATGTTATCTTAAAAAAAAAATTTCGTCTAAGCCATAATTTCACTAATTTTAACCTTCTAAAACCAACAATATTTGAACACTGATATAGCAATTAAGGTTACGAACCTTACAAAACAATACTCTTTAGGTAAAAAAAAAGAAGAATCATTGCGTTCCTCTTTGACAAGTATTTTCCAATCTAAAAAGAAAATGTCGGATGTATTTCTTGCAATAAATAACATCAGCCTTGAAATTAAAAAAGGTGATATTGTAGGTGTAATTGGCAAAAACGGAGCTGGAAAAAGTACGCTTTTAAAAATTCTTTCTCAAATCACAAAACCTACGAAAGGAAAAATTGAAATAAACGGTCGCATATCTTCACTTTTGGAGGTTGGAACTGGTTTTCATCCTGAATTGACAGGACGAGAAAATATTTATTTGAATGGAACTATCCTTGGAATGACACGAAAGGAAGTTAAAGATAAATTCGATGAAATTGTTGAGTTTTCGGGTGTTGAGAAATTCATTGATACTGCAGTAAAACACTATTCTTCTGGCATGTATGTTCGTTTGGCATTTGCTGTGGCAGCGCATTTAGAACCTGAAATCTTAATAATTGATGAAGTGCTTGCGGTTGGAGATGCTGAATTTCAGAAAAAATGCCTCGGAAAAATGCAAGATGTCGCTCAACAAGGTCGAACGGTAATTTTCGTAAGTCATAACATGCCATCTGTTAAAGCCTTGTGCAATAAAGGAATTGTGATGAAAAATGGTGAATTGGTTTACAATGGAGAAATACAAGAGGCTATCGATTTGTATCAAATCAAAAATATTAAAACGAAGTCGAACCAATTCAAGAAAAGCACTGATTCTCCTAAAACAAACGAACCAGTTGAGTTGCTTGATTTTGAAGTTGTTCCACGCAATGGTAATTTATTAACGATGTTTTCAGGAATCGATTTTGTTTTAAAATTCAATTCGCATGTTGAGAACAAAACAATTGATTTAACGTTTGAAGTGGTAAGTCAGGATGATGTAATAGTTTTTCACAATGGGGCAACTGTAACACCAGAAAACAATTCTGAAATAGGTGAATATCTAGTTACGTGTTCGTTACCAGAGCAACTTCTAAATGCTGGAATTTATAGCGTGAATTTGATCTTTGGTGAAAATCAACGATTTCTGTTAAAACAGTATGAAGACATCATTTCGTTTGAAGTATTACAAGAGATTGCTGGTTCAAATAGTTCAAAACTGCCAGGAATCGTCTTTCCCAAATTAGAAGTACTTTCAGAAAAAACAAGCGCATGAAAACAGCACCAGAATATTTCAGTGTTGAATCCATAGGAGCTGCTGACCTAGGTTTTATTTCAGTTGCTGAATTTCCTTCTAACATTCCATTTGAAGTTAAACGCGTTTATTGGACCTATTACACACCGAATAATGTACAGCGTGGAGGACACGCACACTATGATTTGGAACAGCTTATTTTTGCTGTTTCAGGAAAAATCACTTTTATTACTGAGGATCGACAAGGAAATAAAGAAACATTTATATTGGAGGAACCTAATAAAGGTTTGTTTATCCCAAAGATGGTTTGGCGCGACATACAATTTTCGCACAATGCAGTTTTGCTGTGTTTAGCAAGTTTAGAATATGATGAAGCCGATTATATTCGTGAATACGACATCTTCAAACAACATTGTAAATGAAAAAGATATTAATAGCAGGAGCTGGAGGCGCACCTTCTGAAGGTGTAATAAATTCACTTTTGAGAAACAATAGGGAACATATAATCGGAATGGGCAGTGAACCTACAGATTTAGTTTTGTCTAATGCATCTGAAAAATTTTATGTTCCTTACGCAAATACGCCTGAGTATGAAGATTTCCTATTAACGCTTATTGACAATGAACGACCTGATTTAATTCACTTTCAGAATGATTTAGAAATTTTTTATGCATCAAAATTTGTCGATAAAATTGAAGTCAAAGGAACAAAAACCTTCATGCCTAGTCACGAAGTAATTGATACTTGTGTTCACAAATTCAAATCCTACCTAAAATTCAAAGAAGCAAATATTATTGTTCCTGAAAATTTAATGATCAATAATGAAGCGGATTTAAAGAGAGCTTTCTCTGAATTAGGTGATGAAACAGGTACAATTTGGTTGCGATCTTCAGATATTGGCGGAGGTGGAAAAGGTTCTCTTCCAACAAACAACTTTGCTTTTGCGAAACTGTGGATCGATCGTTACCATGGTTGGGGAACTTTCGTTGCAGCGGAAATGCTGACACCTGACACCGTAACTTGGCTTTCGATCTGGCATGAAGGTGAACTTGTTGTAGCTCAAACTCGCATTCGAAAAGGCTGGACTCATGGTAATCGAAGTGTCTCAGGAGTAACAGGAGTTACGAAAGTTGGTCAAACATATTCAGATCAACAAGTAGACGAAATTGCATTAAAATCGATTCTTGCCGTTACAGATAAACCACATGGAATATTTGGCGTTGACATGGCATACGATAAAAATGGCATCCCTAATCCAACAGAAATTAACATATCACGTTTTTTCACTACTGTACTTTTCTTTACGGAAGCAGGATTAAATATGCCAGAAATTTTCAAAAACATTGCCTTATATAACGAATTCCCAAATCTCCCAACCAAAATTAACCCACTACCAAATGGACTTAATTGGTTGCGTGGAATGGACACTCAGCCAAGGATGATGACGGATGATGAAATCAAAAATGAAATTAAAAACTTATAAATGATTTTAATTACGGGAGCATCTGGTTTCATTGGTAAACATCTTTTAAAATTTTTAACTGATAAGTACGGGCAGAAGGACATTGTTGCTCTTACCTCTCAACCTATTGAAAATGTGCAATGTGTTTTACACAACAACTATCGTTTTGAGGTTGATATCTTCATCAAACATGGTTTTGAAAAAATAGAAACAATAATTCATGCTGGTTCGTTCATTCCCAAAAAAAGCAGTGATATAAACAATATTAACGCCAGTAACATGAATATTTCAACTACTGAAGCGTTAATAGGTGCACATTTGCCGAATTTGAAGAAAGTGATTTATTTAAGCACTGTAGATATTTACAATTCGGATTCAATCATTACTGAACAAACTACAGAAAGCCCTGTTTCGATGTATGCTCATTCCAAATTGTATATTGAAAAAATGCTTCGAAATTGGGCAATTCAAGAAAAGAAGGTTGTTCAAATCTTACGAATTGGTCACGTTTATGGTCCAGGAGAAGAAGCTTATGCCAAACTCATCCCAGAAACAATTAGAAAAATTCTCTTAAATCAAGATTTGACAATTTGGGGTTCTGGAGAAGAATTACGCTCATTTATTTACATTGATGATCTTGTTAAGGCTATAGTAAAATCAATTGATTACGACGAAAGCTTAGGTGAAATAAATCTAGCTGGTAGGCAACCCATAACCATTCTAAACTTGGTAGAAAAAATTAAAGAAATAGCCAAATCAACTGTGAATATTGAAAAGGCTGAATTTAATTTCAAGGGACGAAATTTGGAATTTGATAATTCAAAAATGTTAAAATTCCTTCTTGACAAAGAAACAAATTTGGATGACGGTTTGCTCGCAGAATACCAATTCATGAAACAATCAAAACAGTAACATGAATATATTTTTCGATCTAGATGGCACATTACTAAACTCTCAAAAGAGGCTTTATGAACTTTTTCAATATTTAGTTCCTTCTAGTGATCTGTCTTTTGATGATTATTGGAAACTTAAACGGAACAAAGTAAATCATGAAGAAATATTAACGACGAAGTTTGGTTATTCTTCGATGGATTTCAAAAAATTTGAACATCTTTGGATGAAAGAAATTGAACTTGAAAAATGGTTAAACTTAGATGTGCCGTTTGAAGGGGTTACCGATTTTCTGAAAACATTACGCAAAAAAAATACACTTTACTTAGTTACAGCGCGCCAATCAAAGGAAATGGTAAACAAACAACTACATAATTTTGGTTGGGATTCAATCTTTGAATCTGTTTTCGTGACTGAACAACAAAAAGAAAAACACGCCTTGATACAAGAAAACGTAACGGTTTCTCCAACTGATTGGTTCATTGGGGATACGGGTTTAGATATTAAAGTTGGTAAACTATTAGGTATTAACACTGCCGCTGTTCTATCAGGATTTCTCAATGAAGAAAAATTAACAGCTTATAAACCTGATTTAATTTTAGAAAATGTAACTTCATTTACGCATAAATAGAATTCACATGAATGAAGAATTAATAAATCAGCGAACAATTTCCCTTGGGCAAAAATTTAGAACATTTCTACTTAAACTGAAATATGGTAAAAAGATTCAAACGAATGGTTTCATTCGAATAATGGGCAAATTACCTGTTCTTAAAGTTCCAGGTAGCAGTAAAATCATTTTGGGGAACAAAGTTGTCCTTAATTCCGATGCAAAAAACTCGAACACAGCGTTAACATATAATTGCACCCTTGTTTGCGGACTAACTGGCGTTATCGAAATTGGAAATAATACAATGTTAAACGGCGTTTCAATAACTGCGTACGATAAGGTAACGATTGGTAAAAATTGCCAAATTGCTTCATGCACATTCATTGCTGATACAGATTTTCATCCTATTCATCCAGCAACACGCGAACGTGAAGCGAATGGATACAAAATCGATTTTAATCAAGTAAACAAAAAGGGAATCACTATTGGAAACAATGTTTGGATTGGTTGGGGCTGCATTATTCTCAAAGGAGTTACGATTGGAGACAACAGTATTATTGCCGCTGGATCAGTTGTTCTAAATGACGTTCCAGCAAATGTTTTGTACGCTGGAAATCCAGCAACCTTTAAAAAATCATTAGTTGAAGTATGATACAATTCTTAGATATTAAAAAAATCAATCTCCTTCATCTAGAAGAAATAGAACGTAAACTGGTCGATGTATTCCGCAGTGGTTGGTACGTTTTAGGTTCCGAAGTTGAGACTTTTGAAAAAAGCTTAAAAGAATATTTAGGCTCAGAAAATGTAATTGGTGTTGCGAATGGTTTAGATGCTTTGCGCCTAATTTTCAAAGCCTATATCGAATTAGGACTCATGAAAGCCGGAGATGAAATTATTGTTCCAGCCAACACCTACATCGCATCAATTTTGGCTATTTCTGACAATCAACTTGTTCCAGTTTTAGTTGAGCCAAATGCAGACACATTTAATTTAGACCTCAACTTAATTGAAGATCACATTACCGAAAAAACCAAAGCAATTTTGGTGGTTCATTTGTACGGACGCGTTTGTTTTGAAGAGAAAATAAACCACTTAAAGGAAAAATACGGTTTAAAAATTATTGAAGATAATGCTCAAGCAATTGGAGCGGAATGGAATGGCAAAAAAACTGGAACATTAGGTGATGCAGCAGGATTTAGTTTTTATCCAGGTAAGAATTTAGGTGCTCTAGGAGATGGTGGGGCTGTTTCGACAAATGACTGTGAATTAGCTAAAACAATTCGAGAAATAGCTAACTACGGTTCTTCAAAAAAATATGTTAATGACTGTAAAGGCGTTAATAGTAGATTAGATGAAATTCAAGCAGCTGTATTGAATATCAAATTAAAATACTTAGATGGCGAAAATGAGAAAAGACGTATTATTGCTAAACGTTATTTAAGTGAGATTAAAAATGAACTGATTCAATTGCCTGAAAATCCTACAAATGAAAAAGAGCACGTTTGGCATTTATTTGTAATTCGAACTAAAATAAGAACAGAATTGCAACAATATTTATCGGAAAATGGTATTCAGACTTTAATTCACTATCCTATCCCTCCTCACAAGCAAAAGGCATATCCGGAATTAAATAAATTATCTTTACCAATTACTGAATACATTCATGAAGAAGTTCTGAGTTTGCCAATAAGTCCAGTTTTGTCGGAAGCGGAGGTTGGGGATATTATTAATTTTTTAAATCAAAAACAAAATGACTGAAAAGCCATTAGTTACAATTGCTTGTTTATGTTATAACCAAGGTAGATTTGTTGTTGAATCATTAGAAAGTATTAAAAGCCAAACATATACCAATTATGAAGTATTAATCATTGATGACTTTTCTCAAAAAGACAATAGTGTTGAAATAATAAATGATTGGATTAAAAAAAACACAGAAATTAATATTACTTTTATTAAACATCTTCAAAATAAAGGAATTTGCAATTCAATTAATGAACTCCTCGATCTTTCAAAAGGGAAATATTTTCAAATGTTAGCATTAGATGATGTACTTCTTCCTTGGAAATTAGAAAAACATGTTGAGATTTTAGAGAATTCAATGGATAATGAGGTATTAGTGTTTACTGATGCGTATTTAATGGATGAAAATTCAATTTTATATCAAAATAGATTCATTGCTACTCATAAAAATTATTTGAGTTTAAAAACTGGTAATTTTTTTGACGAATTACTTAAAGGCATGTTTATTCCTGGCATGACAGTTTTACTTAAAACAGACATCATAAAAAGCGTTGGCGGCTGGGATAATGATTTGCTTTATGAAGATTATGATATGTGGCTTAGATTAAGTGAAAAGGGGTATGATTTTATTTTTGATACGGATTTAAGTTGTAAATACAGATTACATAGCCAAAACACACATAAAAACTCATCTTTATTTGGTGCTCCTACATTCCAGATTTATCTGAAATTTTCAAATTATCCAAAAGTTCACAAAATTTTAAGAGAGAATTTAGAAGCAACTTATAGAGGTAAAAATTTAACCACGGAGCACAAACTTTATTTTAGTAGATTTAAAGCTAAAAAAATAAGCGATTATTTCATAAAATATAACCTACCAGTCATTGGTTATAGAGTATTAAGATTTTTTAGGTTGTAAATAAATAATTAAAACAATGAACATGCAGCTAGTTTCAATTATTATTCCACTTTTTAATCGAGAACATTTGATTAAAGAGACATTAGCAAGTATTTTAGTTCAGACATATAAAAATTGGGAATGTATAATAATCGATGATGGCTCAACAGATCAATCTTTTGAAGTTACAACCCGTCTTTCTGAAAATGAACCTCGAATAAAAGTATTCAAAAGAGAACGCGAACCTAAAGGAGCTCCTTCCTGTCGTGAAATAGGTAGTAAAATGGCTTCAGGTGAATTTTTGATTTTTTTGGATAGCGATGATCTTTTGGCTCCCTGGGCTATAAACGAAAGGTTGATACATTTTAAAGATAATCCTGATTTAGACGTGTTAATATCCAATGGTATTCAATTCAATTCAAATCAAAAACAACTTTTAGATTACACTACTTTGTTCAAAAGCAAGAATATTCTTGAACTTTTTCTTCAATTTCAAGTTGTTTTTCAAACATCATCCCCAACATGGAGAAGATCATTTATTAAAACAAATAATATTCGATGGAATTCTGATACCGCACCATGGGATGACGTTGATTACTCCATACAATGTTTTACGTGTAATCCAAATTACGAATGGAAAAATGAATTACCTGATTATTTTCTAAGACGAGATGATGATCCAGATGCACTTACATCTTTGACAAATATTGTCCCAAAGGTTGTAAGTAATTTCCATACATATGAAAACTGGTTATGTAATACAAAAAATCAACCCATTCTAGCCAAATTTTTCCCAGATTATATGTTAAGAAAATTAGAATATTTGTTACCAAAAGAAGATTTGATTTTGATGTTAAAAAATCATTCCGATGTTATTAAAAAACATTTAGGAAAAAAGACCATTTTATATTTACAATTGTACAATAAAACGCGAAATATCCCAATTTTAAAGGGAGTAATTTATCGAATTAGACCTTTTATGACGAATATAAAAAGAGAAAATCTTTTTAAAAATGAATATAAAATCAATAACAATATCAAACATGAATTGTTGAATAAATTGAAAGATTCAAATTCGGATATCTTAAAATATATTGTAAATGTGTAAAATAGCCATATTAGTGCCCTATTTCGGTAAATGGCCTGAATGGATTGATTTGTTTTTTGATTCAGTGGAACGAAATCCGACAATCGATTTTCATTTTTTAACGGATTGTGATATGTCTGTATCTCAATCTAAAAATGTATTTTTCCACGAAATGACATTTGCCGAATATGTTAAAAATGCAGAAGAAAAAATTGGAATTACCATCACCATTCCTAATGCCTATAAAATTTGTGATTTGCGTCCTCTGTTTGGGCTCATACATTATGATTTAATCAAGAACTACGATTTCTTTGGATGGGCAGATGTCGATTTAGTTTTTGGAGACATAAGAAGCTTCTACACCAACGACTTGTTATCCAACTATGAAGTATTTTCAACTCACTCAACACGAATTTCTGGACATCTAGCCCTCATTAAAAATACAGCTGAAAATCGAAGTAAATATTTATCGATTTACAAATGGCAAGAGGCTTTGCAAAATCCAAAGTTTGTGGGTATCGATGAACATGGACTTACAAATGCCTTTACAAACACCCTATTTGATAAGATAAATGATAAGTTCAAACTAAATATTAACAATTTCATAACTCGCTTTTTCAAAAATAAAAAAATGAAGCGATTATACATGGTTGAGCAATATACAACTCCCTTTACACCAATAAAGTGGATTGATGGTTCTGTTAATAGCAACCAGCCAAACACCTGGTACTATAATAATGGGGTTATTACGAACGATCGTGACAACAGAAATTTCATCTATCTTCACTTCATGAATTTTAAAAGTAGTCAATGGAGACATGATAGAACCAAAGCACCTTGGGAAGGTCTCAATTCGATATATCATCTAAACAAAGGGGAATTCAATAAACGAATTCGAATAGACACAAACGGTATAAATGTAAGAGAATGATTGCTCCGTCAAATTTACCCAAAGCACGCTTTTCTGACGATAAAGAGCACATCGTTACGAAAGAAAATAATCACATTACCATTGTATGTAATGATTTCGATAATTCACCTCAATTAGCTGCCTACTATTTGGATATGCGTCAAGCTTTCGTTCAATATGAAGCTGGAATTTTTGGTGATTTTGATGAAGTGGGGGTACCAATGGTTGGATGGGGCAAAAAGGCAAGTTACAGTGCAGTAAATATTGCTCAATATGGGTTCATCTTGCATCAATTTTGGTTAGAAAATAAAAACACAGAGTTCCTCGATGTAATGATTGCATGTTACAAAAAACTGAATGAACTGGAGTCTTTGGAAATAAATGGTATATTTTTTAGAGAGAAGCATCCATCAGAACGATATAAACTACCCCAAAATTGGGCATCTGCAATGTCGCAAGGAGAATGTTTATCTTTTTACCTTCGAATGTATCAGATTTTAAACAACCCTGCTATATTAGATAAATGTCACTTGATTTTTCAAGCAATGTTGCTTCCTGTTCCTGATAACGGTGTTAAAACTATCGATGAAAATGGTTATCATTGGTTGGAAGAATATCCATCCAACCCATCATCTTATGTTCTTAACGGATTTATTTATGCAATTTTTGGAATTCAAGATTACTATCGTATTACCAAAAGTGAAATTGCAAAAACAGAACTAAAGCATTATTTCAAAACTCTTGAAGACAATATTGAAAAATTTGATGCAGGTTTTTGGTCATATTATGATTTACAATACAAAGAACTAGTAAAATTTTATTATCAAAAAAATGTACATGCTCCACAAATGGAGGCACTTTATAAATTAACTGGGTCTACTAAATTTAATAATCTTCACAAGAAATGGCTTAAACAATGTACCCAAAGAAACTTTCTTTTTGTACAAATCATGTATCGTGTTTTGCCGCGTTGGAGAAAACTAATTGAGAAAATTAAATGAAAAAAACAAAAGTCTTGTTTGTAATTCGAACTCTACTAAGAGCCGGAGCAGAGCGAATGTTAGTGAATACTTGCAATGAATTAGTAAAAATCCCAAACTTTGATATTGCTATATACACAGTTCATCCGGGAAATGATTTTCAAGAAATTTTAGATCCTAGAATCATTGTTAAAGGCGGTGATGTTTCATTTCATTTTTCGCTCTACAAGAAAAATAAATTTGAAAACACTAATTACATCAGTTTTGTCAATGAATTTAAACCAGACATTATACATAGTCATTTGTATTATGGGGATTTATTGACTCATTCTTACAACTATCCAAAAGCAATATATTTTTCACATCAGCACAATAGTGAAGTACAAGAATACAATGGAATAAATTGGAGACATTTTCTTCAAAAACGCATGTGGAGTGATTATTATGAATTTTCATGGATAAAAAATAAGTTCAAAGCACATCGTACAAATTTTATTGCTTGTTCAGCTGGTACTGAAAAAATGCTTATTAAAAAAATAGGTTTTGGTGAAATTGTTAAACTACCGAATGCTGTGCCGCTTCCGAACTTGGCATATGTAAATAAGACCATTAAAGACGATTGTCTAAATATAATTTGGGTTGGTCGTTTATCGAACGAAAAAAGACCTTTATTAGCTATAAAGATTGCAAATGAATTAAAAAATAATAATGTTAATTTCAAATTAAAAATCGTTGGTCAAGGAATTAATTTCGACAATTGCATAAAACTTATTCAAAAATTTGAACTAGAAGAACATGTTGTAATGACGGGTCTAATCGACAATATGTCTGATGTTTACGCTGAAGCAAATCTATTGATTCACACAGCAATCTACGAAGGTTTACCTATGGTCTTTATTGAGGCAAACTCTTATGGTATACCAATAATTAGCTCAGATTGTATGCCAGACAATGAAATTTTAATACATGGGAAAAATGGTTATATCGTTTATTCTGATGAACCTTCTGAATACGCAAAATCTGTGGAAAAAATATCTAAATCGTCACTGATTTATAATGAAATGTCAAAAAATTCAATTGAAAAAGCAAAAGATTTCGGTATTATAAAATATACGGAAACTTTAATCAAATTATATCGGGAAAAGCTATTTTTTTAGACTAGTTTACTTCTAATTCTGTCTAAATGTTTTGAAACTTTGATTCATATTTTTTATGAATTTGATTATTCAAAATATTTTTGGTTGTAGGATACTGAAAATATAATTTAAAATGTATTGCACTATGGTTTTAATAAGCTTGTTTAGAAATTTTTTCTATCACATTCCTCTGAAACCATTGAGAGAATCGCTTGGATCCTCTTGAATTTAGGTGTTCTAAATCACCAAATTCATCATTAGTTAAAGGAAACTTCGAACAATCGATATATTCTATTTTAGAAAAGCTCTTTTTCATAATCAACTGATATTGATTTTCATTAACATAACCACCATAATTAGGATGCATAGGACTTCTTACAAGTATTACTCTCTTATTACATTTTTTACATAAATTTACCATTTCAGCCAAATAAAGAATATTACTTTGCGAAACATTCAATGAGTAATTTTTAGTGGTGTCAGCATTTTTGTTTGCTAAAATTGAATCAACTTTTTGATCATTTGAACTTCTATAACCACCAAGATCTGAAAATTTAAAATTTGAACTCGTAATTCTCTCAATATTGCTTTTGATTGATAGCGCATATGCATTGCGAAAAGAACTAAAATTTTTTGTCAAAAGAAATGCTTTATCTTTTAATGAAAAAAAAGGCGAATAAATGGGATAACGCGCCGTAATGTACATATCCCCCCAAATCCAATTGTCCATTTCATCAATAATTTGATTGTTGGAAAATTCAATAAATACAGTTTTAATTGAAGGGTTTTGCTTTAAACATTCTTTAAGTTTGACATAGGTATAAAAATACGACTCACCTGAGCTAGACAGATTTTTAAAGTTTTTTATAATCGAATCATTAAATGCACATGCGGAATGTGAATGACCAACTACAATAGACTCAATATTTTCGTCAATTTTAAAATCGGAATTAACTCGCACTATATATTCGCTTAAAAATGATATCGTGGTTGTTAAAACAACTGATAAAAAAATAAATGAAAGTGTTTTTTTTAAGAAAGGAACCATTTTATCTCAAAATTGAAAGTATATAAATTGTTGTTCTTTGCCGGCCATAATAAATATTAATAGCAATAAACTATAGTAAAATAACATACGCTTCCATCGAGTCCACTTAATGCCAAATTTTTCTATTGCAAAAACATCCTCACGACCTAACCATTCAATTAGAATGAACATAATTAAGAGCAAAATAAACTTGGTTGGAAAGATATGTAAACCTGTAACTTCTTCCAATACGTATGGAAAACTGAATAGTGAACGATTGAAAATTCCCGAAATAAAACCAAATGCATCGTTAATACTAACCGATCTAAAAAAAATCCAAGCAAAAACTACCAATATAAACGTTCCTAACATTTGAATTAACTCTCTAACTGTTGGGATTCTACTACCTTTGGCAACAATTTCCATATTATTTCTATTCGTTTGAAATATTATGGATGGTAAAATGAATAACGCATTCAAAAAGCCCCAAGCAATAAAAGTCCAATTTGCACCATGCCAAAATCCACTTACTAAAAAAATAATAAAGGTGTTCCGCACTTTTAACCAAGTACCTCCTTTACTTCCGCCAAGAGGAATATATAAATAATCCTTAAACCAAGATGACAGGCTTATATGCCATCTTCTCCAAAACTCGGCTATATCCCTTGAGAAGTAAGGAAATGAAAAATTCTTAAGCAGTTCAAATCCAAATAATCGAGCAACTCCAGAGGCTATATCTGAATATCCAGAAAAATCACCATATATTTGAAAAGTAAAAAAAACAGCACCAAAAACCAGTGAGCTACCACTGACCTCTGTATAATTATCAAATATTTGATTTGCAAATTGAGCACAATTATCTGCAATCACAATTTTCTTAAATAATCCCCATAAAATTTGACGTAAACCATCAACCGATTTAGAATAATTGAATTCTCTCTTTGCCTTTATTTGAGGTAACAGATGAGTTGCTCGCTCAATTGGTCCAGCAACTAGCAGTGGAAAAAAACTAACGAAAAGAGCATAATCCACAACATTCTTCTCGGACTTAATTTTTTTATTATAAATATCAATAACATAAGACATTCCGTGAAAAGTATAAAAAGATATACCAACTGGAAGAATTATATTAATCAATAAAGGATCGACTTTCCAACCAAACAAAGATAAAAGCTCTTCAAATGATTCAGCAAAAAAATTATAATATTTAAATACTCCTAAAAATCCTAAATTAATTATAATACTAAGCCAAAACCAAAATTTCCTTCTTTGTTTGTTTTCGTTTTCACCAATTTTAATTCCTGTGTAATAATCCAATAAGGTCGAAAACATCAACAAAAATAAAAATCTCCAATCCCAGCAAGCGTAAAAGAAATAACTAGCTAATAACAACAGTGGATTTTGATTCTTCGTAGTTCTTGCAATAAACCAATACAATAAAAATACAATAGGCAAAAAGACAAGAAAACTAAGAGAGTTAAATAACATATGTTTTTGGTTTTCTAGTTGGTAATTAGTTCTTATGAATTTTTTTCTTAAAACTTCTGACCAATTTTAATTTATTTAAAGTTATAAAGTATGTTTAATCAAATGCACTTAACAAAGAAGAAAACCCCTTATAGTTTTTTTCAGAGTTAAAATTTTCACACCACTGATCATAAGCATTATTTGAAAATAAGCATTTTTGTTCTTTCGACATAAAAAGAAAGAACAAAATAGCTTTCCTAATGTCAATTATAATAGGATTTGCTTGTAGTAAAACTCCATTCTTTCCATTCACTAATTCAGCCGTCCCTCCCACATCTGTTGCAATTACTGGAATACCAAAAGCCATGGCTTCCATGATCGAAACAGGAATACCTTCTGATGACGAAACATTGATAAACACATTTGGCTGATGAGCACAATACCAATCCATCAACTCTTGGTTATTGATAAGCCCCATAAAGTTTGCTTCAACGTTTTCAGGCAGGCTCTTTTCAGAAACTAACCTAAGGTCATTCATCAATGGTCCATCACCAAAATGAAACCATTGAATTTGCACATCTCTTATCTCTGATAAAGCTTCTACTATTAAATGAATGCGTTTCAACGGAATCATATTGGAACAACTCACCAATGTGAAAACAGGAAATGGATTTGGCATAAATTCTTGTTTTTGCACACCTAATCGAGAAACGTGTATTTTTGAACTATCTACAATTTTCCAAGTATCTGCCATGTAATTCATGCCTTTTTGAGAAATTGGAAACAGCGCAGTCAAATTGTCCACAATGAAATGTCTAAATGGAAGATAATTTATTTTACTTACTTCAAAATAGACATCCCAACCATGCATTCTAGAAAAACATTTGTATTCTTGATTTTTATGTCGAAATAGCGCTAAACCCAATGCTGAGTCATCACACCAATAGCTGTAAAAATAGAATTTGTCATCTTGTCCTTTTTGATTAACAAGGCTCTGACATAAACGTTTTACTCGAATCCCTTGAAAATAGGAAATTAACATCGTTTTCAATATGCCAAGTGACAACTTTTTCGAGTAAACT
Organism: Crocinitomicaceae bacterium; assembly: GCA_023262855.1. Taxonomy (GTDB): domain Bacteria; phylum Bacteroidota; class Bacteroidia; order Flavobacteriales_D; family Crocinitomicaceae; genus M0103. The sequence continues at coordinate 22,070 of JALQYQ010000040.1, read as the reverse complement.
TTCCTAATAACCTGAAGTTCCTTCCAAACTACAACGCTTAAAAGCCCAAAAAAGGCTCTCAGTTTTTCAATCCTTGACATTTTCGTTGTAAAAGTATTTACGAAACAATTTTCAGGAACCGTCCGAATTATATTACTGGTGCTTTTCGGACAATAAATTAATATCTTATCAAACGACTTTGATAAATAATCTATTTCTGTTTCTAAAAAAGATTCACCATTCCCAAAAGGGAAGCCAGAAGTGAATAGTATCAATCGTTTTGTCATTTATTTCAATTCAATAAACTATCTTAGTCGGCAAATTAACACATTATTCGCTTATTAATAGTCATTGTGAAAAAAGTTCTCATTCTCGCTTATGATTTTCCACCCTATGTTTCGGTGGGTGGTTTGAGACCGTTTAATTGGTATCGCTATTTAAAAGAGTTTGACATAGAACCAATTGTCATTACGCGGCAATGGGAAAATAAACATGGAAATCATTTAGACTATATTGAGGCGAGTAATTCTTCCAAAACTATTTGTGAAAAAACAGAATTTGGTACAATTTTAAGAACACCTTATACACCGAATTTAGCGAATCGTATAATGTTAAAATATGGAAATTCAAAATATAAATATTTTAGAAAACTGATTTCTGCTTATTACGAGTTTTCACAATTTCTATTTCCCATTGGTCCTAAAATTGCAATTTTCAAGGAGGCAAAGAACTATCTTAAAACAAATCAAGTTGATGCCATAATTGCTACCGGCGATCCTTTTATCTTGTTTAAGTATGCCACAAAATTAAGCAAGGAATTTGACATTCCTTGGATTGCTGATTATCGCGATACTTGGGTTCAAGACAAAACTCGATCGAGCAATTTTATTAGTAAAAAATGGAATTCATTCTTTGAAAAAAAATACCTAAGTAAAGTAAACACTGTTGTTACCGTTTCTACATTCATTCAAAAACAGTTAGAAGAAAACCTAAAAGGTAAATCTTTCAATATTATTCTGAATGGATTCAATCCTGATGTAATGGAAAAAGCCAAGCACATAATTCAGGAAAAAGATTTATTAACCATCGCGTTTGCTGGAACAATTTATGAGTGGCACCCTATTGAGTCTTTTCTTGAGAAATGTAATAAATACTGCCAACAAGGCAAAGAAATGCAAGTATTATTTTATGGAGTGAATACTCCTGAAAAATTAGAAAACTTAATAGACTATAACTTCCCCGAGTTAAAACAAAGAGTGAAAATCTATCCAAAAATAGAAAATGAGAAACTCGTTGAATTAATAGCAAAAGCGAATCTATTCCTGTTATTTAATGACTACTCTATTTTAGGAACGAAAATATTCACATATCTTGGTATCAAACGAAAAATCATGCTCTGTTTTTCAGATGATAGTGACGCAAAAATCTTAAAAGAAAATCATTATAATTTGACCGAATTTGACTCAGAGAGCAAAACACTTCAAGCCGACCTCATCAACAAAACCAACTCAGGCGTCATCGTGCGCGATTCCGAACATTTATTGGAAGTCTTAGAAGAGTTGTATGCAGAGTTTCAGGAAACAGGTCAAATAGCGTGTGATTCAGTTGGAGTTGAAAACTACTCACGCAAAATCCAAGTAGAGAAATTAGCCGAACTGATAAAATCAATTGAATAGTATGCTTGTCATCGTAGATTATAAAATGGGGAATCTTCATTCGGTTAAGAAAAAACTGGATCGTTTGAAAGTGGATGCTATTATTTCATCTGATCCAGCGGTTATTTTGAATGCAACAAAGTTGATTTTACCAGGTGTTGGTCATTTCGGAAATGCGATGCAAAACTTGCGTGAAATGAATTTGTTGGATGCCTTGAACGAAGCGGTGCTTGTTAAAAAAACGCCGATTTTAGGAATTTGTTTAGGGATGCAGTTGATGGCGAAGACAAGCGAGGAAACTTTGGAGAATGGAGTCCGCCGCGGCGGAGAGAGTGGAGAAAAAGGCCTTGGGTGGTTTGATGCGGAAGTGGTGAAGTTTTCTTTTGAAGATACATTGCGTTTTAAAGTGCCACATACCGGTTGGAACACCATTTCGATTGAAAAAGAATCGCCAATCATGAAGGATATTCCCGAGCATTCAGAATTCTATTTTGTTCATTCGTATTACATGAAAGTCATTGATTCATCTGATGTTTTGACGTATACAGATTATGGAAAGCGCTTCGCATCTGCGGTTTCCAAAGGAAATATTTATGGGTTTCAATATCATCCGGAGAAGAGCCACGATGTTGGGATGAGGTTGTTGGAGAATTTTTCTAGAAGTTAGAGTCAGAATTTAGAAGTTAGAGATAGAAGCTAGAAGTTAGAGATAGAAGCTAGATTCCGGAGAAAAATGTTAAAACAGGAAATGTGTTCGGAAATTTTTGATTAAATTCAAGTAAGAAATTTTCAAACCTTTACAACATGAATACATTCAAAGACTTAAATGTCTATAAACAAAGTCTGGATTTGGTGACAAAGATTTACAGTGTAACTTCCAATTATCCTTCAACAGAAATCTACGGATTAGCAAATCAAATCAGAAGGGCCGCCGTTTCAATTCCATCCAATATAGCCGAAGGGTCCTCGAGAGCTCATCCAAAAGAAACTATTCAATTTTTATACGTCTCTTTAGCTTCTGCCAACGAAATTGATACCCAATTAGAAATATCGCATCGATTAAATTTTATATCTTCACAACTGCATCTTGAATTTCAAGTGCGAATTGATGAGATTTGTAAAATGATACAAGGAATGATCAACTACCATAAATCCAAACTGATAAAACAAAACTAATCTAGTACTACGTTTTCGCTCTAAATTCTAACTCTAAATTCTAACTCTAAATTCTGACATCTAAAAATGCTTCGTCCTCGCGTAATTCCCGTTCTTCTGCTCAAAGGAAATGTCCTTGTGAAATCGATTGGTTTTAAAAATCCAAAATACATTGGCGATCCAATTAATGCCGTGAAAATCTACAACGATTTAAAGGCGGATGAATTGGTGTTTTTAGATATTGAAGCGTCGAAAGAAAAGCGATTGATTTCGTTGGATTTCGTGAAAAACGTTGGTGAAGAAGCGAACATGCCCTTTGCAGTTGGTGGTGGAATTCGTTCCTTGGAAGATATTCGCTCAATCATTGCTGCTGGTGCGGAGAAGGTGGTCATCAATTCCTACGCCGTTGAAAATCCTGATTTTATTGCAAAGGCCGCTGAAACATTTGGTTCTTCGACAATTGCCGTTTGTATTGATGTCAAAAAGAAATTATTTGGTGGCTTGCAAACTTGGTCTATGGCAGGAACAAAAGCAAGTGGCTACTCCCCTGTTGAGTTTGCCAAATTGATGGAAGAAAAAGGCGCTGGAGAACTCATCATTCAATCGATTGAAAAGGATGGCGAAATGAATGGTTACGATCTTGAGTTAATCAAGCAAATCTCTGCTGCTGTCACGATTCCTGTGATTGCGCTTGGCGGTGCTGGCACTATGCAACACCTAAAAGATGGTTTTGAAAAGGGATTCGCCAATGGCTTAGCTGGAGGTAGTATGTTTGTGTATCAAGGAACGAAACGTGGAGTGCTTATTTCTTATCCTGAAAAAGAGGAGATGACGTTCGACGAACACCGCTAAAAAATCGTTCAAACTACTCATTTATTCAAAATAGTGAATTTTCTAGATTTTTCATAGCAAAAGATAGTGCAAATCTGCATTCCTTCGTTACATTTGTACTCTATGAATTCAAACGCTTATCAGCAATGCACACGTTGCTTAATGGATACTACTGATCCAGACATTCGGTTTAACGACCAGGGTGAGTGTAATCATTGTACAGAATTCATTCAAACCAGAGCACTTCATAATTACCAAGGAGCCAAAAGCGATGCTGAACTTGCCGCTTGGGTGGAACGTATGAAAAAAGACGGAAAAGGGAAAGAATATGATTGTGTTGTTGGTTTAAGTGGTGGAATTGATAGTAGTTACGCAGCTCACCTTTGTCGAAAGATGGGCTTACGCGTTCTTGGTGTTCACATGGACAATGGTTGGAATTCCGAAGAAGCGGTAATGAATATCAAAAACATCGCTAAAAAATTGAATGTCGACTATGAAAGTTACGTACTTGATTGGGAAGAATTCAAAGATTTACAATTGGCCTTTTTAAAAGCTTCGGTTCCTGAGGCGGATACTCCAACAGACATCGCAATTCTAGCTGCTTTGCACAAAGTTGCTGCGAAATACGGCGTGAAATACATCATTAGTGGTGGAAATTTTGCTACGGAAGGAATCTTGCCTAAAACGTGGCATTACAACGCAAAAGATTTAACCTATTTCAATCACATTCAAAAGAAATTTGGAACGGTTAAGTTGCGTAAATTCCCAACATTTGGTTTCCAAAAAGAAATGTACTACAAATTCATCAAGGGAATTAAAATGGTGTACATTCTGAACTATGTTCCTTTTGTGAAAGATGAAGCAATGGATTTGTTGCGTGAAGAATTGGATTGGAAATATTATGGTGGAAAACACTATGAATCAAAATATACAGGTTTCATTCAATCGTATTACCTCTTCGATAAATTTGGAATTGATTACCGCAGAGCGACCTTCTCTTCGCAAATTTGTACAGGTGAAATGACGCGTGAAGATGCTCTCGAGCAATTGAAAGCAAAACCTTACAACGACGAAAAAGTCCAAGAGGAAAAAATCTACATCGCTAAAAAACTGGGCGTTTCGTTGGAAGAATTTGAATCCATCCTAAAACTTCCAGGTCATTATTATCGTCACTATCCAAACGACGAAAAGAAACTAAGTTTCATCTACGATACGTACCGTAAATTGTTTAAGAAGGAGAAGCTTGCGTCTTTCTAATGAACTCCAATTCGTGATTCGTAATTCGTGATTCATGAATTCAAAATCATCATATTTTGAGTAATTTTGACGAATGAGTATTCCATTTCCATCAGCATTCGAAGAACGCGTTAAGAAAGATCTATTTCTTGGACAAGATTTGTTAACTGCACTTGATGCTCAAGCTCCCGTTTCCTTGCGCTTTCATCCCTTGAAGAAACGTTCCGATTTAGAGGTAATTGCTGAAATTCCTTGGTGCGAAAATGGTGTTTATTTGAAGGAACGACCATCTTTTACCTTGGATCCCTTGTTTCATGCAGGTGCCTATTATCCGCAAGAAGCAGGATCGATGGTGTTGGATTCCTTATTGAAAGAATTGGATTTACCGGCTTCTCCAAAAATATTGGATTTGTGTGCTGCTCCAGGAGGAAAAAGCACCTTGATTGCGTCATTTTTGGGAGGCGATGGATTATTGGTTAGTAACGAAGTGATTCAAGCGCGCTCACGCATTCTCAAAGAAAACATGAGCAAATGGGGCTATTCAAATTCAATTGTTACCAACAACGATCCGAAGGATTTCCAACGCTTACCTCAATTTTTTGATTTAATTATAGTTGATGCGCCCTGTTCAGGAGAAGGAATGTTCCGAAAAGATGAAAAGGCGCGCGAAGAATGGTCCGAAGACAATGTTCACTTGTGCTGCGGTCGACAAAAACGCATTTTAGCTGACGTATGGGATGCCTTGATTCCAGGAGGCTATTTAATTTATTCGACGTGCACCTTCAACACCAACGAAAACGAGGAAAATGTGGAATGGATGGTGGAAGAATTGGGTGCCGAAGTGATTCAAATGGAGTTACCAAGTCCAATTGCTACAGGACGAAATGGAATTGGGCATTATTGCCTACCTGGAAGAACAGAAACAGAAGGTTTCTTTGTGGCGGTGGTGCAAAAAGGCGATGAAAAACTGCAACGTCAACGTTTTACGCGAAAAGCAGAGTTCCGCATGCAAAAGGATTTATTAGACATTCCTGTGTATGCCGATTTATCAGAGACAATCGTTTTGAATTGGAACGATAAATTGTTGGCTTTACCGAAGACAATGGAAGAACACATGTTGCATGTTCAGGCACAAATGCGTTTACAAAAAATGGGGACAACCATTGGAGAAGTATCGCGCAAAGGAATTATTCCCAACGAGGAATTGGCCTTGAATCCGCAATTGTGCATCTATCCTGAACGCATTGATTTGAATCGTCAACAAGCCTTGAATTATTTACACGGTGATACGTTTCCCCTTTCAGGAACACAGGGTTATCGCTTGGTAACTTTTGAACAAGAACCCTTGGGTTGGATGAAGCATTTGGGCAATCGCTTTAACAATTTGTATCCGAAGGAATGGAGAATTAGGATGAATGTTTGAAACTAGTGATTAGTGATTAGATACTGGGAACTCAGAAAAGATGAGTGAAGTATTAGGAGTGAATTTCAACATCTTTAATCTTTCAGGATTTTAACTTGGTAAGATTGCCCGTTGATGATGTACTGAAAAAAGTAAATTCCAGGTGTTAGGTTTTTTGTATCGATTTCAATACTATCCGTGTTTATTAGACTGCTTGAAATAGCTAATTTCGTTCCTATTGAATTGACCAACTGATAAAGATCCAGTTCATCTAAATTCAATCCTTCGATCAAAAGTGTTTCTTGAAAAGGATTTGGAAAAACATTGATTCCTTGATGTGTGTTTTCTGTTAACCCAACTGTGGAAATAATCAACGGACTTAAATCAAATGAGAAAAAGCGAGATGCTTGATTCAAAGCAGTGACTTGTTCCGATGAAATGAATCCTTTTTTACCCGTTGAAAAACTCACACCTTCTTGTTGTCCCATTGTTAAAACACTTCCCAATTGCAGGCGACGCTTATTGCCAGAAAACAAATTCATTTGCTGATAATCCCAAAACACAACTGCAAAAGGCGAATACGCTGGCGGTTTGTAGCCAATTAAGAATAATATCGAATCAGTGCTAAACGCTGCGCTAGTTACTTGACCGTCAACAAATACCGAGTCGACAAAGGTTGCAACATAAGTTCCCGGTTGTGTTGGAAGTCTGTAATGTTTGGTGTATCCGTTCGAACGATTTTTAGAGAACAAATGCAAACTATCGTTGAAGAAAATAAATGCTTCACAGTCAAAATTGTGATCGGGATTCGCTCCACTGAAATCGGTTTGATCAGGATATGAAAAGTGAATAAATTCCGCATTCACAGTGTCAATCGCATTTCCAGATAACGAATCGAAGGGAATTTTTAACACCTTTAAATTGGTTCGGGTTCCTGCGTTGTTTCCAAAATCACCAATGTAAAAATGAGTTGGATCTTTCGTCATGTCTTCCCAATCAATTTGTGGTGAGTTTTCAACTAAAATAGATTTGATTGTTTGTCCCGTAATGGTATCAAAACCGTAAAATTTACTCGAATTATCAGAATCATTGTGACTCCAAAGAAGATTGTCCCAAAATTCTAATCCCGAACTTTCAGGAATTTCACTTCCCAAGAAATCAACCATTGGATAAACGACATTTGTAGCTGCATAGGTGCATGTTCCATCATTTTGCGTCGCACTTGGATTGTAATTTTGTGCCAATGGGTCGGTACAGCCGAGTAGTTGCGCCAATGAAACAATTGGAAACAAAACAGCAAGCAGGAAGAGAATTCTTACAGTCATGAATTGTGGTTTTTTACAAAGATACTTATTTAGTGATTAGTGACTAATGACTAGTGATTAGTGACTAATGACTAGTGATTAGGAGTTTCCGCATGGGCGGATTCTACCTTCGGCTGAGATGAACTTTGAACGATGAACGATAAGAGATGAACGATGAGTGTTGAACTTTGAACCATTCAAACCCCTTGAACTTTTGAACCTTTTGAACCTTCAATTTCTTCAAATCAACTACACTTCGTTCATAACTTGGCAAACTTTTTTTTGCAAACCACCTTCAATCTTTGGATATTTACCTGAATCAAAAAACAAACAAAATGCAAACAGAAACAACATTACACGATCAAATTGAGGCATTAAAAGCACAATTAACAGGGGATTTATTCGCAGACATGGACCTAAAAGACGAGATTCACAACCTTGAAATGAAATTAAACGGCGTAAAACCAATGGATAGCCATATTGATTGCATTGGTTGCGGCAGCTAGTTAGTGACCAGAAACTAGTGACTCGTGACTAGAAATTAGTGATTAGACCGCCGTAGCGGAGTGATAAGTAGGGACGCGATTCATCGCGTCCTTTTTTTTTTTAAATCAATCGAATCTTCAATTGTAAATTATCATCTGTCAATTTGCTCGTTGCTTCGCGGCTCACGGATAATCCAACACACCAAAGAATTTTTTCATCATCGTGTACAACCATTTGTAAGTGACGAGCGTGGTGTGGAATTTTTGCATCGCTCAAAATATCTGAAATCAATTTAGATCCTTTCATACCAATTGGTTTCATGCGATCTCCTTCTTTCCAGCGACGCACAGCAATTTCACCTTTAATTTTCAATGGATCCACATAAAGTTCATGTTTCGTAAACACTGTTGGTAATTCATTTACCTCTTCGATGTGCAATTGCGGTAAAATTGTGAAGCCTTCTTCTTTTTGGAAAAAGAAATAGCCATCTTCTCGGATGATTGTACGAAATGTTTGGTGAGAAACAGGAATCATTCTCCCCTTTTCGGCACTTCGCAATTTTGCGAATTCACTTAGAATACTCGCAGGGATTTCTAACTGTCGCAGCAACTCCAATTGATCGTATTCATCCATTAAATCATACTGTTCAAATGACAATTTCTGACTATTCAGAATGGCAATTTTAATGGGTTGTAGTTTATCATGCAGTTCTTTTTGTGTTGCTTGAAACACTTTGACCAGGGTCAGCACACTTTCTTTGATTGAGGGAACTGTTTGTTCGAGTTCAGGAATGAGCACATTGCGCAGTTTATTTCTGCTGTATTTATTTGAAGCATTTGAAACATCTTCGCGCCACAACACGTCATTTTCTAGTGCATAATTTCTCACCTCATCCTTCGTAAACGGTAACAAAGGACGCAAATAACCTTTGTGTTCAGGAAGCATACAGGCCAAGCCCATGATTCCTGCATTGCGCGAAAGGTTCAAGAAAAATGTTTCTACTTGGTCGTCGGCATGTTGCGCCAACACAATGCAAATGTTCTCTTTTAATTTGAAATTCTCGAAGTACTTGTAACGCACTTTTCTCGCTTCATCTTGAAGATTTCCTCCTGAACTCGCTAAATATCTATTGAAATCAACACGCTTAACATGTGCCGTAATTCCTTTTTGCTGACAAACGCGTTCCACCAATTCTTGATCGCGTTCCGAATCCTCACCTCGCAACATGTAATTGACATGCAACACCGAAATGCGTTTACCAAGTTTATGAAGAATGTGAACCAATACCATGGAATCCACTCCACCACTGCAAGCAACAAAATAATGTTTCCTTGGATCGTCACCAAGAAATTCAGCAATATGTTGCTCGAGTTTAGCCATTCATTCCATCTAAAATACGCTTCACTTTCACCATGCACTCTTCGTATTCTTTCTCCGGATCTGATTGAATCGTAATTGCTCCACCCACCGAACAAGACAAATAACGATTTTCACCATTGTACAGCAAAGTGCGAATCACCACATTGAAATCGAAATCGCCATTTGGAGCAATGTAACCAATCGAACCTGAATACAATCCGCGCTTAAAGGCTTCGTTTTCCTCGATTAATTCCATAGCGCGTAATTTTGGTGCTCCTGTCATTGAACCCATTGGAAAGGTCGCGCGCAAAATATCAGTAAAATTCACCTCTGGTCGAACTTCACACGAAACAGTAGAGATCATTTGGTGAACCGTATCAAACGAATAGATTTCACAGTATTCATCTACTTTGACTGAATCCTTTTGTGCCACGCGTGACAAATCATTACGGACCAAATCAACAATCATGGTGTTTTCAGCTCGTTCTTTCGGATCATTTTTCAAGGAATTCTTCAAAAATTCATCCTCTTCAGGAGTAGCTCCACGAGGGGCCGTTCCTTTGATGGGTTGAGAAATCAAACGACTTCCCTCCTTCTTTAAAAAGCGTTCAGGACTTCCACAAAAAGCAGCATAGTCTCCAAATTGGTAAAAAGAAGAAAAAGGCGCATGTGTCAATTCATTCAAGCGGAAATAGGTATCCATCGGAAAATTCATTTCAGCATCTTCTGCATAGAACTCCTGACAAAAGTTCACTTCATAGATATCGCCTTGCTGAATATGATTTTTCAATTTTATGACTTTCTCTATGTATTCTTCTTTCGTAATACGCGCTTTGAACGCATAATTATGATGGTGGAAATTTTGATCGGTTTCCTCTTCCAAGAAGTAGTTTAAGAAATCGAAACTCTCCGCATTTTTCTCCCCTTGCAAGAAATCGAAATGCTCTTTGTACATTTTTACCACATATTTTGGAACCCATAAAAAGGCATCAGGAAAATTCAACTTGTCTGGATTCGAAGAAGTCAAGGAATAAAATTCATTTTTTAAATCGTAGCCCAAATGACCGAATAAATATTCTCCAGCATGCGCATCAATGAATGCTTGCATGTCTTCAATACTCGTTCCTTCTTCTTTCACGAAAACAGCTCCTTCTCCAAATGCCAGGATCCCAGAACCATCGTTACTATTCAAATAAATTATTGGGTATTCATTCATGCAACGAATTTAAAAATAATCAGGCTGATTGCGCGGATAATTGTTTTACAAAAGGGGGCTTCGAGAACCTCAGCCACCTTTTGCGAGAACCTCAGCCACCTTTTGCGAGAGCCTCAGCCACCTAGTTCCGTTGACTGAGGCTCTCGAAGGCAACGGAACCGAAGCTCTCGAAGGCAACAGAACTAGGCTCTAGAAGCCACTGCTTTCAATTTTTCGTTATATTCGAAGTCCAAATTGAGAAATGTTATACCGCATCCTTAAATTAATTGTTGGCTTAGGAATTCGCTTGTATTACCGGGAAACCAAGGTAAAAAACGCGCAATTCTTGAAACACGACGGACCAATGATTATCATTGCAAACCATCCGAACACGCTAATGGATGCTTGGCTCGTTGGAAATGTTTGTCAACAACCAATTTATTACATGGCGAAAGGAACTTTTTTTAGTTCACCCTTGAAACGACGTATTCTACAGAGTTTAAATATGATTCCAATCAATCGAAAGGTAGATAGAAACATCAAAGGAATTAGCAATGAAGATTCATTTGCGGCCTGTTATAAAATTTTGGAAGAAGGTAAAACCTTGGTGATTTTTCCAGAAGGGAATAGTTTTCCAGAACGTCAATTGCGTGAATTGAAATCGGGAACAGCACGAATTGCCTTGGAAGCTGAAAATCGAAACAATGGAAAATTGAACTTGAAAGTGGTTCCAATGGGCTTGTTTTATTCCGAAGCAGAAAAGTTTAGAAGTTCGGTTTTGGTTTCGGTTGAACAAGGATTGTTTGTCACAGATTTTTTGGAAGCTTACCGTGAAAATGCTTCGTTGACTGCGAAGAAATTGACTGAGAAATTCCGTGTGCATTTGGAACGAGTACTTGTTACAACGGAAAGCCCTGAACAAGAAAAACTATTGGAAGATACATTCCATATTTTGTGGGGAATTGAGCGCGAACGTGATGTTGAACACGAAGTGAGTTTCATGAAACGCATCAAAGATCGCATGGAAGAAATTCAATTGGTTCAACCCTATTTGTTTGAAGAAATTCAGCAATTGGTTACTACCATTCAATGGCAATCTAAGAAGTTGGAAATCCATGCGGATTTTATTCATCGTCGCTTTCGATCGCGCTTGTACCAAATGCAATTGACCCTTTCGATTTTGTTTTTGTTCCTCGCTTTACCGATTTTCATCTTTGGGCTGGTACACAATTTTATTCAATACAAACTCACCGATTTTCTGGTGCAACGCATGACAAAATACGTAGAATATTATGCCGCATTAGGTGTTTTGATCGGTTTCGTTTTGTACCCGCTAGTTTACACCTTGTTCTTGTTGGGCTTCAATCATTTGTTTGAACCTGCGCTTTGGTTGAAGATGCTCTATTTCATCAGCATGCCTGTTTCAGGTATTCTTGCTCATACTTTTGCGCGTTACCTGCGAAGAACAGGGTCTAAATGGAAATACATTTTCTTGATTATGAATCAAAAAGATGCTTTGAAAGACTTGCAAGCTGTTCAGCATAAATTGAGAAAAATCATCTTCGATTAATTTATATTTTTCTTTAAAGTCGAATTCCTAGCACACACACATCATCAATCTGGTCATTCGTTCCTTTCCAATCCATGAACTCATTTTCTAAAAGATTAGCTTGATCATTCATTTCCTTTTTGCTTAATTGACCAAAGAGTTCATGCAAGCGTTTCGAGGAATACTTTTTGTTTTTTGGTCCACCAATCTGGTCTTGGAAACCATCAGTTCCGATGTACAAGCAATCACCTTTTTGAAAAGCATAAGAACGTGATTCAAACTTCCGGTGTTCTTCAACTTGCCAACCGCCAATTGGATAAGGACTCCCAGCGAGAACCTGGTATTCAGCTTTCGAATTTACAATACAGATTTTACGATTCGCAGATGAGAAATAGATTTTATTTTCTTTGTTATCAATACAAACAAGCGCAATATCTACCCAATCGTTGTTGAAGAATTCCTCTTTTGCCCCAGAGAAACTTTCAATGAACTTCTTGTCAACTTCTTGAAGAATTTTATTCGTTTTATTCAGTCCTTTGTTCATGATCGAATATTCCAAAATACTTGATGCTAGAACAGAAAGCAAGGCTCCTGGAACACCGTGTCCGGTGCAATCACCAACAGCAACATAGGTCAAATGATCTTTTTTTCCAATCCAATAAAAATCCCCTGAAAGAATGTTCAATGGTTTGTAAATCACGAAATAATCTTCGAACAAACGCTTAAAATGACGTTTCTTGGGTAATAATCCGCGCTGAATTATCTGTGCGTAATTTAAACTTTCAATGTAAGTAGTCAGGTCAGCTTCTTGTGGTTTCTTCAATTCAGCTAACATTTGTTTTTCTTTGAAACAAAGGTACATCAAGCTTTTCAGGGCAAATCACACACAAGTTTAAGCTTGAGTTAATTCATTGTAAAGCCAATAATTTGCTGATTTTTTTAATTCGCTGAACGTGAGGGTTTCCAAAAATCACTCACTCAAAATCACTACTTCACCATCATTTAATCCAGCAACTAAACAACGATTTTCTTCTTCCTTCAAGACAAGAATGCGCTTTTTCTTCTTCATTCCATTTTCCCAAACTTGCACTGAATCATTTTTAACTGCTGATGCTGGCAAATAAAAAGCCTTTTGATTTTTTAAGCTTGTTTTAAGGTAAAGTACCTCACCTATTTTTGCTTGTACAACTTTGTTCATTTTGATGGAAAAACTCCATTCTTTTTGATTGCCAATCTTTTTTGATTTCGAGAAAGTCGCTCGACCAATAACTTCTTTTGATGCATTTACTACTTCACTACTTTTCATTGGATTTGTCTGAGAAGCATCAACACGCGCAACTAATTTGTAATCTCCTTTTTTAGCAATTTGCGCAACGCGTTGACTCGGCTTCACTCGATTTCCAATTTTCGCATTCATGGATACAACAGTGCCATCGAACGGTGCTAAATAGAAATACTGTTCAATTTCTTGCTCAAGTTTTTGCACCTCATCGTATTGAACAAATAAGTTGTTTTCTAGGAGTAAATTCTCTTCTGTTTTTGTTTTAAATGTTGGGAATTTCGGGAGTCGTTTCTCTGGTTTTAGTTGAGCAGTAAACGTTTCCCATTTGTCAACATTGATTAATTCTCCAGATTGGCTAGAAGTTCCTGACTTGTTTAAATCACGAAGAAATGCATTAAAAGAAGTTGCTAAGTCTTTCTTTTTTGCACTCAATAAAGCAAACGCATCTTTCAAATTCAGCTTGAACAATAAATCATTGAACTTAAAATCAGTACCCGTTTTAATTGGAAGGTCACCAGCTTCTAAAATACCTCCAACTGAAAAAGTGATTTCTTTTGTTGTTCGATACACAACCTTTCCTTCCAGTAGCAGTTCACTTTCTATCAATTCATTTTTCACTTGTACACTAGGTACAACGTGATCTGTTTCTTTCTTTGATTGCTTTTCAGTATTCGTTGTTTCGGTATCAGCACATGAAAAAATGAGCATTGCACACGCAAATGCGCTAACGGAAACAGTAAGGAGAGATGTTGTTTTCATTTTCATACGCTACAATACAATCGACTCTATAAAAGGCTCAATTGCCGATGAAGTTACACTAAACTTTAAAAAATAATTACTTTTTGATGAAACAAAATTCCACTTTTAGAAGAATTGTTATCTTCGTACTATGTGCGGAATAACCGGATTCATTGATTTTGCTAGGTCTTCTTCTGAAAATACATTGGAAAGGATGACGAACACCCTTTTCCATCGAGGACCAGACGGAAGTGGAATTCAATTATTAAACGAAGCAAAAGCACAAATTGGCTTTGGCCATCGCCGACTTTCCATCATTGATTTAAGTGAACACGGAACACAACCAATGCAATTCGAGCATCTTTGGATATGTTTCAACGGAGAGATTTACAATTACCAAGAAATTAAAGATGAATTAAGTTCTTTAGGACATTCTTTTGTGGGCGGTTCAGATACGGAAATGATTCTTCATGCCTATGCACAATGGGGGAAAGCCTGCATCGATAAGTTCATTGGTATGTTTGCAATTGTGTTGTATGATACAAAAGCAAATACGATTTTCTGTGTAAGAGATCGAGCTGGCGTAAAACCATTTTTCTATTACAAGCAAGGAGATTTATTTCTATTTGCTTCTGAGCTGAAAGCTTTTCACCAACATCCGAAGTTTCAAAAGAAAATTAATCTTGCAGCTGTTGGCGCTTTCATGCAATATGGTAACGTTCCGACACCACATTGTATTTTCGAGGATTGTTATAAGTTGGAACCTGGGCATTCATTGACCTTGAATCTAGAAAATCAAACAGTTCAAATTGAGCGTTATTGGAATGTGTACGATGCTTACAACCAACCAAAAACAAGCATTTCATACGAAGAAGCTAAAACTGAAACTGAGAAAATACTAAGTTCAGCGTGCGAATACCGCATGGTAGCTGATGTACCTGTTGGTGTTTTCCTAAGTGGCGGGTATGACAGTGCATGTGTGACATCGCTTTTGCAAAAAAACAGAACGGAAAAGCTAAAAACATTTACGATCGCTGTTCCTGATATTGGTTTGAACGAAGCACCTTACGCAAAAGATGTTGCAAAACACCTTGGAACTGATCACACAGAAATTGAGTGCACGCAAAAAGATGCAACGGATTTAATTGTCGATTTGCCCTTTTATTACGACGAACCATTTGCAGATAGCAGTGCGATTCCAACAACTTTGGTGAGTATCATGGCACGCAAGCATGTAACAGTTGCTTTGAGTGCTGATGCCGGAGACGAAGTGTTTGCTGGTTACAATCGCTACGATTATTTGATGCGTTATGGAAAGAAAATGGAACAACTTCCTGGATTCGTGCGCAAATCAATGGCTGGAATGATGGACTTAATTCCTTCAGATAAAATTCCAGTACTCAAAAACAAATACAATTTTCACAACCGATACGAGAAATTAAAAGGCATTCTTCGCAATCCTTCTTCGGAACAAATCATGCTGAGTTTGAGTCAGCAATTCACCGATGAGCAATTGAAGAACGTATTGAAGAACGCAAATTTTGAAGCTTTACCAACGCATTACCGCTCGAAGGAATTGAAAGCTGAATTTTCAACGCCTTTGACTTACATGATGGCGATTGATTATCAAACGTATTTATTGGACGACATTTTACAAAAAGTCGATCGCGCAACGATGACAGCCAGTTTGGAAGGACGAGAACCGTTCTTGGATCATCGCGTGATTGAATGGGCTGCAACTTTGCCAGACGATTTCAAATACCACAACGGTGAAAAGAAATATATTTTAAAAGAAATTGTACACGATTACATCCCGAAAGAATTGATGGATCGACCAAAAATGGGCTTCGCTATTCCGATTGCGCATTGGTTACAAAACGATTTACGCGAATTGGTTGAAGAACATCTTTCCGAAAAGAAGATTGTCGAACAAGGAATTTTTAATTGGGAATTTGTTGCGAAGTTGAAAGCAGATTTCTTTGGCGGCAAAAAGGAATTTGATGTGAAATTGTGGTATTTATTGATGTTCCAGATGTGGTTTGGGAAGTGGATGGCGTGAGAGAATCGAGAATCGAGAACCGAGAATCGAGAGGAGCTTGGAGTATGGAGCATGGAGCATGGAAAATAGATTTAGTAGGGACGTCGGTCATCGAGCTTGTCGAGATGTCGCGTCACGTCACGTCAGAAATAAAAATGATGATTACGAATAGACTATAGATTGAATTGACGAACATATTATACATATCATACGATGGGATGACAGATCCGCTAGGGCAATCGCAAGTGTTGCCTTATTTGGGTGGTTTATCGAAAGAAGGATTTCAATTTCACTTGATCAGTTTTGAGAAAGATGAAAAATTTGCCTTGCATCGTGAACACATCCAAGCGATTTGTGATCAGTATGGAATTAGTTGGCACCCGCTGAGTTACACAAAAAAACCGCCTTTGCTTTCTACGATTTACGATGTTCAACGCATGAAACGTTTGGCACATCGCTTACACAAAGAACATTCGTTTAAAATAATTCATTGTCGCAGTTATATTTCAGCACTTGTTGGTTTGGGCATGAAAAAGCGATTTGGCACGAAATTCTTGTTCGATATGCGCGGATTTTGGGCAAATGAACGCATTGATGGAAACATTTGGAGTCTGAAAAACCCTGTATTTAAAACTGTCTATAACTATTTCAAAAAGAAAGAATTGCAGTTTTTCTCACAAGCAGATTACACCGTTTCCTTGACACACAATGGCAAAAATGAAATTGAAAGTTGGCCTGCGTTTAAAACCAATCCACCGAAAATCGAAGTTATTCCTTGTTGTGTTGATTTAAACTTATTTGATCCAACGACGATTTCAGAAACGAAGCAAAACGAATTGCGTCAGCACTTGAACATACAAACACCGGATTTTATTCTTGGGTATGTTGGTTCAATTGGCACGTGGTACATGCTTCCAGAAATGTTGGATTACTTCAAGGTGCTGAAAATGAACAAACCTGAGGCAAAATTCTTATTCGTGACTGGAGAAAACCCATCGACCATTTTGACAAAAGCTAGTGAAAAAGGAATTGATACGGAATCGATTATTATTACTTCTTGTCGTCACGCCGAAGTTCCATTGAACATTAGTTTATTTTCTGCTTCGATCTTTTTCATTCGTCCGAGTTATTCCAAGAAAGCCTCTTCACCAACAAAACAGGGTGAAATCATGGCAATGGGTATTCCTTTGGTGTGCAATGCTGGAGTTGGCGATACAGACTTGGTTGTCAAGAAATACAACGCTGGAATTGTAATTGACAAATTGAACGAAGAAAATTACGGTACTTCGCTCATCGATGCTTCTAGTTTCGACCGAACGTTGACAATGAAAGGATCACATGAGTTCTACGGTTTGAAAGTTGGTGTTGAACGTTATTTAAGTGTGTATCGTAAACTTTTAACTAATTAATTTCGTGCTATTTATCTTTTGCAAAATTTAAATATTTAAATCTTCCAAATTACCATGTCAAAAACAATTTACTTCCTTGTTCCCTATCCGAAAGGAGAAGCGCCATCTCAGCGTTTTCGGTTCGAGCAGTATTTGCCTGATTTGGAAGAAAATGGTTATACGGTTGAAATTTATCCATTTTTAAGCGACAAAACGTGGAAGACCTTGTATGCTCCTGGAAAAACTTTTCGCAAGATTTCAGGCTTACTGGGGAGTTTCTTACGCCGATTTTTTCTTTTATTCAAATTACATCGTGCCGATTATATATTTGTCCACCGTGAAATGGCGCAGATCGGTCCACCCGTTTTTGAATGGATTGTAGCAAAACTATTGCGTAGAAAATTTATTTACGATTTTGATGATGCGATTTGGTTACCAAATTACAGTGAAACGAATGCCAAATTTCAGCGATTAAAAGCTTATTGGAAAGTAAATTATTGCATGAAATGGGCGTCCCACGTTACAGCTGGAAACGAGTATTTAGCCAGTTATGCACGTCAATACAACCAACATGTGACAATTATCCCAACGACCATTGACACTGTAAATCATCACAATGAAATGTGCGATCAAGCGCAAGACAAGATGGTGATTGGTTGGACAGGAACACATACAACCATGCATTACCTGAATGAATTGATTCCGGTTTTGCAAGACTTAGAAAAGAAATACGCATTCACCTTTTTAGTGATTTCAAATGAGGCGCCCAACTTTGAATTGGAATCTTTGCAATTCATCAAATGGAAAAAGGAAACTGAAATTGAGGATTTAGCAAAAATGAACATTGGCGTGATGCCCTTGAATCATGATATTTGGTCGGAAGGAAAATGTGGCTTCAAAGGCTTGCAATACATGTCGTTGGAAATTGCTACAGTGATGTCGCCCGTTGGAGTAAACACAACAATTGTCCACGATGGTGTGAATGGATTTTTAGCGAGTAGCCCTGAAGAGTGGAAAGAAAAACTCAGTTTGCTTCTCGAAAATAAAGAATTACGTGTCCGTCTCGGCAAAGCAGGAAAACAAACGATTGAAGAGCGTTTTTCGGTGAATGCTTTGAAATTGGCTTATTTGAATTTATTTCAATGAGAATCAAATAACCTTAAAACTTGGCTCTCTGATAATGTGGTGGAAGAAATTTTACCCAAAGTCCTTTTTATCCCGCTGATTTCGCAGAGGATCGCAGAATCGATTAACTCACAAACCTAAATCCGCGTTTTTCTGCGTTATCTGTGGGAAACAATTTCAAGCCAAGCTTCTTATTTTTTTCCGCTGAATACGCAGATTTACACAGGATAGAACAGCTAAAAAACAAAGTTCCGCGGTTTTCTGCGGGAAACTTTAACATTCGGTGCTTCTCTTTTTTTCCCGCTGATTACACAGAGAATAGGCTGAAATAAAATCTAAAAAGTAATTGTAAAATTTCTTCAATTTTGATAACTTAGAGGTAAACCTATTTTTTTACACAATGACTGAAAATGAAATTTCTTATCAAATAAGAGGCGCTATCTTTAACATCTACGAAAGTCTTGGACCTGGACTCTTAGAATCAGCTTATGAAGCAACACTAATTTACGAATTGAAGAAACGTGGACTTCAAGTTGAATCACAAGTGCCAATTCCTATAATCTATGAAGAAATAAAATTGGAATCTGTCTTTAGATTAGATTTACTAATTAATAAGAAAGTCGTCATTGAAATAAAATCAGTTGAAAAACTTTCTCCACTTCATCATAAGCAATTGTTAACATATTTAAAACTAACAGGATATAAATTGGGTATATTAGTAAACTTTAATTCAGATGAAATTTTTAAAAATATCATTCGTAAAGTAAACAATTTGAATCAAGATTAAGAATTAAATTTACCTTCTAAAAAACGATAGCCATGAAACTTGTTTTCGCAACGCACAATCACAACAAAGCAAAAGAAATTCAATCGCTTGTTCCAGAAGGAATCACGTTGGTTACACTCGATGATTTACAGTGTTTTGAAGATATTCCAGAAACTGCTCCGACCTTGGAAGGCAACGCCATTCAGAAAGCAGAATACATAGTCAATCAGTTCAATTTAAATGTTTTTGCGGATGATACCGGTTTAGAAATTGAAGCTCTTGATGGAAAACCAGGCGTTATTTCGGCACGTTATGCTGGCGAGCAGCGTGACTCAAATCAAAACATGGATTTGGTACTTGAACAACTGCAAGGGAAAGCCAATCGAAATGCACAATTTAGAACAGCCATTGCTTTGTATTGGGAAGGTGAAATGCATCTATTTGAGGGAATCGTGAAAGGAACAATTCGAACGGAGAAATCTGGAGCGGAAGGATTTGGCTATGATCCGATATTCGAACCCGAAAATTGCGGTAAAACATTCGCTGAAATGAGTTTAGAAGAAAAAAACAAAATGAGTCACCGCGCTCGTGCACTCGAAAAAATGATAGCATTTTTAAGCACAAAAAAAGTCAATTAAGTGCAAAATTATACACCTCCATTCTTAAGCTGAAAAGCAAAAAATAAGTACATTTGCAAGCATCCTTTTTCGGATGTTCAAGCATTACTAAAATCCAATAAAATGAGTTCAACTTCAAAAATTACTTACACGCTTACGGACGAAGCTCCAGCGTTGGCAACTTATTCATTTTTACCAATTGTTAAAGCATTCACTGAAACAGCTGGAATTGAAATCGAAACGAAAGATATTTCCCTTGCTGGACGTATTCTTGCAGTTTTTCCAGAGTATTTAACTGAAGATCAAAAAATTGGAAATGCTTTATTGGAATTGGGTCAAATGGCTACAACTCCCGAAGCAAACATTATCAAAACACCAAACATTAGTGCTTCGGTTCCGCAATTAAAAGCAGCGATTGCTGAATTGCAAAGTCAAGGATATGCTATTCCAAGTTATCCAGAGGATCCAACAAATGAAAAAGAGAAAGAAGCGAAAGCGAAATACGATAAAATTAAAGGTAGTGCTGTGAACCCAGTTTTGCGTGAAGGTAATTCAGACCGTCGTGCACCACTTTCTGTTAAAAATTATGCGCGCAAGCACCCACATTCAATGGGTAAATGGACAGCAGATTCAAAATCACACGTTGCGCACATGCCAGAAGGAGATTTCTTTCACAATGAGCAATCAATCACTGTAAAAGATGCTGGAACATTCAAAATTGAATTTACAGATAATGCTGGTACAACAACAGTATTGAAAGCTGAAGCTCCATTAAAAGCAGGCGAAATAATCGATGCGACTTTCATGAGTAAAAACAAATTGGTTGATTTCTTGAAAAAAGAAGTTGCTGATGCGAAAAATCAAGACGTATTGTTTTCATTGCACATGAAAGCGACGATGATGAAAGTTTCAGATCCAATTATTTTTGGTCATGCAGTTAAAGTATTCTTCGCACCAGTTTTTGAAAAACACAGCGCTATTTTAGCTGAATTAGGCGTTGATGTTAAAAACGGATTTGGTGATTTAGTTGCTAAAATTCAAACATTACCAGCAGATCAAAAAGCTGCAATCGAAGCAGATATTGAAGCATGTTATGCAAACGGGCCTGCAATTGCGATGGTGAATTCAGACAAAGGAATTACCAACTTACATGTTCCAAGTGATGTCATTGTTGATGCTTCAATGCCTGCAATGATTCGTAACTCTGGACAAATGTGGGATGCTGCTGGAAAATCGAGAGATACGAAAGCTGTTTTACCAGATAGTTCTTACGCTACAATTTATCAAGTGGCAATGGATTTCTGTAAAAAACATGGCGCATTTGATCCAGTAACTATGGGAACTGTTCCAAATGTTGGATTAATGGCTCAAGCTGCTGAAGAATATGGTTCGCATGACAAAACATTTGAAATGAAAGCAAATGGTGTTGTTCGTGTAATCGATAACAACGGAGCAACTTTATTAGAATCAACTGTTGAAGAAGGAGATATCTGGAGAATGTGTCAAGCGAAAGATGCACCTATTCGTGACTGGGTTAAATTAGCTGTTACACGTGCTCGTTTATCAAATACTCCTGCTGTTTTCTGGTTGGACAAAAACAGAGCGCACGATGCACAAATCATTGCGAAAGTAAATGAATACTTGAACGATCACGATACTTCAGGATTGGATATCCGTATTTTGTGTCCAGACGATGCGATTCAATTTACAATGGAGCGTTTGAAAGATGGAAAAGACACGATCTCAGTAACTGGAAACGTATTACGTGACTACCTTACAGATTTATTCCCAATTCTTGAAGTTGGAACAAGTGCTAAAATGTTATCAATCGTTCCATTAATGAATGGTGGTGGATTGTTTGAAACTGGCGCTGGTGGTTCAGCTCCAAAACACGTTGAACAATTCATTGAAGAAGGTGTTGATTCATTGGGTCAAAGCATGATTGTTGCTCCAAGTGGTCAAATT
>JALQYQ010000064.1 GCA_023262855.1 Crocinitomicaceae bacterium | reverse complement strand
AATCAAGCGTTTGACACGAGATAATGTAAATGGAGCAGGCAAGCCTAATTTAGAATTCATTTACAATCCATTCGGTCAGCGCATTATTAAGATTGTAAAACCAAATCCGGGCACAACGGACGATTGGAAGTACACGTATTACACCTATGATGCCAATGGACAAGTGATGGCCATGTATGATATTAATCAATCAACAACCTTGAAGAAAGTGACTCTATCGGAGCATCATTTGTATGGTGCAAGTCGTTTGGGAATGCGCAAAGCAGACCGAGTGTTGTTTAACAACGGAGTTGTGAATTACCCAACCTTGGATGTACAGCAACATAAGGCAGGGGTCATCAATTATGAGATCACAAACTACTTGGGCAATGTGAATGTTGTGATCAATGATCGCAAGACATGGAATGCCACAGGTGCCTATTTTGAGGCTGTATCCTTAATGAAATGTGATTACTATCCATTTGGAATGGAGATGCCAGGTAGAAAAATCACAACGGATAACTACCGTTATGGGTATAACGGTATGGAGAAAGATGATGAAGCCAAAGGCGAAGGCAACAGCTACACAACTGAGTTTAGACAATATGATCCTAGGTTGGGAAGATGGTTGAGTTTGGACCCGTTGATGGCGCAGTTCCCTAACATGTCACCTTACTGTTCCTTTAATAATAATCCGGTTTATTATACAGATCCTTATGGTTTAAGTGCAGGTGGTCCTGATGGTGAGCCAGTTATAGGTAATGAAGGATGTGAGAGTAATGATGGGACTGTTGTTCAACAGAATAGTGGCAATTACCCAACAGAAGATGAATTGCTAAGGACTCAAGGAAATACAAAAACAGGTTATTGGAATTCTAAGACCTATGAGTATATGAAAGATGACAAAACTTTCAAATATCAAGCTTGCCAAGTTATGAATATGGCAAAAAGAATGAATAGCAAATCTCAAGAAGTTTGGGGTTTGAAGCCTGTAACCGGGAACAATATATTCTTTGATGCTACTACTGATGAAGGGTTTGGATATGTTTTGCTGATGAATTATAAAACGAGTAAAGGTAATTTGGTTGAAATAAAAATACCGTTGTATTATTACAGTGATATTGGGAATAGTTCCGAAAGTCAACCGACATTATCAAAATTGAACTGGGAGGATATTACCAATTTTGGAACAAACTGTCATGCTCATGCACTTGGATTGGTAGGGCATTTAAATAGTCCAGATCAAATAATTAAAGACGATTATAAGTTGTCGTCTAAAAGAAAAGTTGGTGATGTTGGAGTCTTTAAAAATGGTGATCATTCACTAAAAATTATTGGTGAAAAAAATGGTGAATTCATTTATTCATCGAATTGGATGGGAGATGAAAAAGTAGAAGGAACATGGGCGGAATTACAAGAAAAGCAGTTTAATGATAAAATTGGTAGTGGTATTAAAGAATCAGATTTTATTTGGTATGAAAAGAAAAAGTAAATTTTTTAATTTTTATTTTTTGTTGGTATTATCACAGCTTGTTGTGTCTAGCTGTAATAATGGTGAAGTAATCGGGAGAGAAAATAACTCTACAAACCATCAGAAACATAAGGAATTGAATTCAAAATATACACCAGATTCATTGATTGGTAAATGGAAAATCCTTTATGTTGACTATTTGAGAGAGGATTCAGTAAAGTATAGAAAGATAGCAGATAAATCAATATTTTATCGGAGTAGATTTCTTGAAGAAGATTCAATGGTAATTGAGTTTGATTCTGATGGAACTTTAAAATTAAATAGTACAGCAATTGGTGTTTGGAGTTTGAAAAATGATTCGATATCCTTGAGTGGCGAATTAGTTCGATTTAAACCTTTCCCCTTTTATTTAAATACTTCTTATGATGTAAAGATTGGAAATTTTCGACCTAATTACTGTTATATTTCTACAATGTTTTATTATGGAAATGGGAAGCGGCATCATATTGTGAAGTATACTATGACAAGAATTTAGTTAGGCACTCTTTACGGTGGTCAATATCGCCCAGGCTTCACAGCTTGGGCGTTTTGTTATTTACCTTCTTTTGGCTTTCCTGGTCTTGGTCTGATCTCGGAAGCTTTACTTAATCCTTCCTGTTGAGCTTTGCTTTCACCAATGTTTGAAGATTTTTCATGTCTTGAATATTCCTGATGTTTAGGCTCTTGTTTGGGATTGCTTTTGGGATTTTTGTTTTTTTTGTCACTCATTTTTAGTGATATTTTGGTTAATAAAATAGATTAATGCTAATGCACCAATAAATATGGCAACAATAGTCAGAGCATTCAAAATACGAATTGGAATATTCCACCAGTTCAATTTTCGATTAAATGTTTGATCTTCTAAATAATGGTTTTTTATTGCCCAATTACTTCCAAGCATGGAAATGAAATGGCTTACTAAGCTAATGAAAATTACACCAGCGAATATGTACCATGAACTTGTCAGGTATTCCTTGCAGATAGCCTTTTTTAAATCTGGAATAATATCTTTAATAAAGGCGAATGAAATACCAAGAGCTCCGGAAGCTATAAAGAGAATGTTTTTATCGAACTGTTCTGTGCTATACTTTCGTATTTCATCAACAGCTTTTATATTTTGATCCTCACTCATATAAATTTTCAATTCTGATTACTGGGTTAGTTTTGTAAATCTAATATTACTCAATCTTAACTATTTTTCCAACTTTCATCTTAAAATCCTGATTTTTTAGTGAGTAATAGGTGTCAAGAATTGCCAATTTTGCAATAGTCGAATTTGATTGTTTTAGTTCATTGAGCGTTTCATTCAAAGAACTTGAAGGTTTGTTTGTAGCAAAACAGAACGAGAAATAAACTTCGTTTCGTTGGAGTAGTTCTTTGAATTCTTTGAAAGGAATAATTGCTTGTCCTTTTTTAGCGATTTTTCCTACTAATTGGTCATAATATTCCTTAACGCCAGGATGGTCGAGGTCTTGCCTGAATTGGCGAATCTGTTTGCTGCTGTTAATAATTTGACTCTGAAGTACCCTTAGATTTCTATCGAGCTTGTCTTTCACATGAACGAAATTAATTTCATTATCAGTCCATAGAATGGCATCTGCAATTTCAATGTTTTTATAAAAACAAGTGTCACCAACAATACAATTTTCTTGGTGATAGTAAAAATCATCGTTGTAATCACCTTCTCCTCCATAATCGGAAGTCCAAGGATGAAGGTTAATTGTTTCGACTTTAGTGTTTAGGTAGTCAATGCGCGTGTGCAGATCCGTTTCATAATTCGTTGAAAAGGTAAACCAAGCGCCTTCAAACTTAATGTATTTTTTATCTTTAAAGAACACCTCTCCAAATAACCAATTTAAAAGCGTTTCGGGTGATGAATATTGGTTTGAAGCGGCATCATATATTTGTGTTTCAATGGATTTGAGTTTGCTTTGAAACTGATCTCTTGTAACAGGGAAATCCAAATGAAAGCGGTTGAATATTTTCTGTAAGGTAATTTCTACTGAGGTATTCATTTCGAAATTATTCTGCTTACTGTAAAAAAGAACCTTTTCTGTTTGTAAGAAATCGATTAGGTTCGGATGGAATAACTCTTTTTCTTCGCTTTTGCAATAGTCTTCGTAGTAAGCATCAATTAATTGGGTTTCCAATTCAGGTTTTATTGGACCAAGTTCTCGTGAACTTAATCTGCGAAAAGGGTTTAATTCGGTCTGGACTTCTTCATTTAAAAGTTCTATTAGGCTCACTATGCGTTCAATTGTATTTGCGAACGAAATTTTCGTGTCAATTTTAAATCCACTTTCGCCTCTTGCAAGGAGTTTTTCTTTACTAGTAACGATTCCAATTTTTTTTAGTTTTTCAGGATCAATAAACATACACAGTTCCTTGTAGTATTTACCAAAATTATCTTCATCTGTTAAGGTGAAACCTGATTTGAAATAACGTGAAGAGGCAAGCTCGCTTCCTAAAAATGTATTTTGAGCGATAGAACGAATTTGTGTATTGTTTACATCAATTAGGCGTTCCAAGATGTTAAAACCAAACATTGGGTCAAGTAATTGACTGATAATCTTAGAGCCCGCACCTCCTGTTAAAGCAAATGAACTCTTTTCATGAAGAATAAAGAGTATATAGGAGGGATATTGACTTTTAATGTCTTGTAAATTATCTTGCGAAATAACATATAAAAAATCAACCCACTCTGGTTTTTTTGGTTGACCAATTTGAACATACAATTCAAACTGAAAGCCTTTATTGCTGAAAGCTTGTTTCACCTCCTTTTTAATGTACCTGTTATCGTGGGTATCATTGTAGTTTTGCATAAATCTTCGAATCTGTTTTAGATTCTCATTGATGTTTTCAGAAAATAGTTCTGGATTTAGTCTAAAAAGTTTTGTTGCTATTTTTGACATGTCAATTATCTTAAAGGGGTAAGTACAAATCTAGTTTCAAGTATGTTGTTTTTCAATCCGTATTTCTACTCAATTAAAGCTAAACAATATTGTCAAATCGCATTTTCTCAATTGTCTTGAGCAAGTGTTGATACTTACTAAAACACGTACTAACCCTTATTGATTGCCTTGCACTTGCTTTTTACTTTTATGAGTTCATTTGAATTTTAAAAAACGACTAAAGCAGGATGCGCTATTTACTCCATTTCTTTTTTTTGATACTTGTTCAAAGTGCATTTGCACAGCAAGTTGAAGCGGATTTTTATCTGAAAAAATCGATTAAACAAGAAGGGAAATTGTATGTTTTTTATGTACAAGATGAAGACAAAAAATCGAATTTGAATTTTAATCAAGACAAATTTTATTTTTGGTACAAGGCGCAGGTTGTCAAGCAAACGCAAGGAGCTGCTTCGGGACAATTGCTACACGGTTTGTATGAAGTGTTTTACAGTAATAAGCAATTAGCTGAGAAGGGCCGATTTCGAAAAGGATTGAAACAAGGGAAGTGGTTGTATTGGCGTGAAGATGGTACGTTGATTCGCAGTGAACATTGGAGCCATGGAAAAATGGTTGGAACCCTTCAAGTGTTTAATGAAAAAGGAGAACTTGTAGAGGCGAAAAAAATGAAGCGTTTTTCATTTGGTAAAAAGGAGAAATCTGATGCGACCGACCTTTCAATAAATACAAAAGGAGCTAAAGAAGAAAAAGCAAAGAAGGAAGTAGCTTCTGAAAAACATCCAATTTTCAGGAAAAAGGAAGCGACCGAGAAGGAAAAAACACCAAGTCCATTTTGGTTAAAAGTCAAAGGACTTTTCCATAAAAAGGAGAAAACATCCAGCAAAAACAGTAAAAACGCAGCATGAGAAAGTTGAACAGCATTTCTGCATCTGCAATGGGTTATGCCATTTCGTTCCTTCTATTGATAGGATTGATTTGTTCTGGAGTATTGTTTGTGGCAAGTGCTAACAAGCGATTGGAACGCAACTATTCTGTGCAAGAACATCTTGTTTTTGATAATTACTTTTCACTGCTGTACGGCGCAAAGCAAGAAAATGGGACTTATTTTTTGAATCATCCAGCTGGTGATAGTAGTACAATTTGTGTAAAGAACTGGGGCGTTTTTAACGTTGTTGAAGTGCGTACACATCATCGCCAAAATGAATTGATTAAAACAGCTTTGATTGGAAAAACATTTCCCGTTGATCCTAAAACTGTTTTTTTACCTGAAATGCGCTCCGCTTTAAAGGTATGTGGGGATACTAAATTGGAAGGTACAATTTCTATCTCAGAAAAGGGAATTGAACGCGCATTTATTGCTGGAAAAGTTTATACAAACAAAGAATTGGTTGATGGAACAACTGTGGTAAGTGATCGTAGCTTACCTGCTTTGAATCCAGACTTTCGCAATGTAACAACAGCGTCATTTTATGACGAAACGATTGCTCTTGAGGAAATTACGAAAGATTCTGTTTTTTCGTTTTCGAATAAAACCAGTTTGTTGCAAGATTATACTGCCATAACAATCAATCAATCGTTAACAGGTAATATTGTTGTGCAATCCTTTGATTCAATTTTTGTGCGCAAAGAAGCTAAGTTGGATTTTGTAATTCTGATAGCTCCTCGCATTCGTTTTGAGTCGGGATTCAGAGGGAATGTACAAGCTTTGGCTTCGGAAAGTATTGTTTGTGAAGAAAATGTTCAGTTGAATTATCCATCTGTTTTAATTCTCAATGAAACAAAACAAAATTTAGGGAAACCCGCTGAAATAGTCGTGTTGAAAGATAGTCGTGTCTTGGGCGGTATATTAATGGAATCTCAGTCTCCAGATTTTAGAAAGCCAGTACAACTTCGGATTTTGAATGGATTGGTGGGCGGTTTTGTCTACAATCAAGGTTCAACCGAAGTGCAGGGAAAAATCATTGGGTATGTTTATACCTATCAGTTCGGACTGAAGGCCGGTGGAGGAGAATATGTGAATCATTTATTGGACGCAACGATTTCATCAACCCAATTACCAAAGGCATTTGTTTATCCGAATTGGATTGCTGAACGGTCTAAATACCAATCTCAATTATTAGCATGGTTTTAAATAAACACATAGCAGGTTCTGGGATTGCGGAAGTAGTAGTTGCTTTGGCTATTATTTCTATTTGTTTTACGGTTGCTTCGTTGGTTTTTATACGTGCAACATCCGCACCTATGAAATTTCAAGATGTGCGCATTCAAACGGAAATTCAATCTGAAGTATTGATGCACATGTATGATGAAAGTGATGCAGAACTGCATCTTGCGTCTTCTGAGTATCGCAAGGAACAGGATTTGAATTCAGATCAACTTGAACAATGTGTCTTTGAAGGAACTGATGGACGTATTGTTTGGATTCAACAATGGTTTTCATTTCAAACAGCAAAAAGAACGAGATGATGCGACAAGCAAATAACATATCAGCATTTACATTGTTTGAGGTAACGATGGTTTTGGCCATTATGGGGATTCTTGTGTCGATAATCGCTATTACGTTGAATCGTTTCAATGAACAATTGAAAAACAGTATACAGGTTCAAGCAGAATTAAATGACTGGTATTTATTTCGCTCAAATCTTTGGAGAGAATTGTATCAGTCTGACTCACTGAAATTGAATAAAGAAATTTTGGCAATTTATCATTCATCTGATTCAGTTCTCTACACAATTGAGGATGATACCCTAAAACGTAAATCAGGAAAATTGGATTGGACTTCTACCCATTTTGAAGCCTCGGGATTGCGAGAAGAAATTCTAGATGGTAAACACCAATTTGTTTTCGAATTTCCGTGGAAAAATGAAGTGATGCATCTGCGTTACAGCAGTAAAAAAACGATTAAAAATCAAGTAGATACTTATTTTGATTCCCTTCAATGAAAGAGCAGGAGAACATATCGTTTTTGCAAAAGGAACTTTCTTTTGGTAAGGTTTTTCCAGATAAACAAAAGGAAAGCTTTTATACCGAATTTGCTTCTTTGTTAGAAAGTGGTATTGCTATTCAACGTGCACTTTCATTGCTCATAGAAGAACAAGAAAAGAAAAAAATACTTGGCGTTTTAGAAGGTATTTCTGCTGATTTAGTAAGTGGAAGCACATTGGCAGAAGCTATGCGCAAATCGGGGCATTTTATTAGTTACGAATATCAAAGTGTCCGAATTGGAGAAGAAACAGGACGATTGCATTATGTGTTGGAGCATTTGGCAAAGTTTTACAGTGATAAAGTTAAATTGAAGCGACAGTTGATTGGCGTTTTTACGTATCCAGGATTTGTGTTACTCATCACCATTGGAGTTTTGTACTTTATGTTGAACAGTGTTGTGCCCATGTTTGAAGATGTTTTTAAGCAATTTGGACAAGAGTTACCGTTTTTGACACAAAAGATTATTGGTTTATCGCGTTACTTCAGCACCTTTTTAATTGGGTTTATTTTGCTTGTTGGTGCATTGTCAGCTTACGGTTACAGTCAACGAAAAGAAATTTGGTTTCGGTCTTTAACGGCAAAAATTGCCTTGAGAATTCCGGTATTCGGCAAATTGATTGAGAAAATTTATTTGGCGCGTATGTGTCAAAGTATGTCCTTGTTGTTATCTGCAAAAACACCGTTGGTTTCTACCTTGGATTTGGTGGAAGAAATGATTGGGTTTTATCCAATTGAACATGCTTTGCAAGAAGTAAAACAAGGAATACGAAAAGGAGATTCCCTGCATGTAGGAATGAGTCGTTTTCCAATTTTCGATAAGCGAATGATTTCGTTGACCAAAATTGCTGAGGAAATAAATCAATTGGATGCAACCTATGATCGCCTAGCGAAACAATATCAGGATGATATTGATTATCGTACAAAGCTTATTGGAACCATCATCGAGCCTTTGATCATTGTGATTATTGGTTCAATCGTCGGGGTTATCATGGTTTCCATGTATTTGCCGATGTTTAATTTGAGTAATGTTATTAAATAAATAGAAAATGGTAGTCGTTTTATTGAAGAAGAATAAAGGGTATATCAAAGCCTTTTCATTGGCAGAAATCCTAATCGTATTGGCTATTATGGGGATGCTAATTATGCTTGTTGTGCCCAATCAAGCAGGAGTTGCATCGCGTACAAAAAGTTTAGAAGCGCAGCAAGAATTGAAAATGGTTCAGAATCTTCAGTATGCCTATTTCTTGCAGTTTTCAAAGTACTCAACCGACTTACAAGCGATTAATTATTTACCACATAAATTGGTAAATGCAGGAGGAACTGCGAATTATGAAATATCGATTACTGAAGCAACAACAGATGGGTATAAAGCGAAAGCAGAAGCCGTTGTTGATTTCAATGGTGACGGTAAGAAGAACATTTGGGAAATTGACCAAGAAGGAGTCTTAAAAGAAATTCAACCAGATTGAGATGATTAAAGTGCTGTTGTTCCTATTGTTTCTGATTGTCTTTTATCAAGACTTGAAAATGCGTGCCGTTCATTGGGTATTGTTTCCATTGGTTTTTGGTATTTCTATCTTCTATTCTTTGGATGAATTTCAATTGTATAACTTAGGAGCGAATGTTTTGTTTCTTATTCTCCTATTAGGAAGTTTGACTATTTATTTGAGTCTCAGAAACGGAACGCTTGTGAACATTACAAAGGGATTTTTTAGTTGGGGAGATATTTTGTTCTTGGTGGCTATTATACCCTTGTTCAATTTCACAAGTTTCATGCTTTTTTTTACGGTTGGTACTTTGCTAACTGTTATTGTTCACTTGCTTGCCCGATTAATCGATAAACAAAACGAGACCATTCCATTTGCGGGATATATGGCATTATTTACTGGATTGTATTTATTGTTTCAACCCTTGTTTGATCCCTTTATCTACCTTTTTGCATGAAAGAGCAACTGAACATATCTATTTCACCTGAGGTGCAACAGTTGATTCGCTCTGATTTGGCTTGGCATTACCGCATTTTGCCAAAAGAATTGACGGAGCATGCTTATCATTTCTATGTAGACGAATCCGCAGATGTTCGTATGGTGGAAGAGGAGTTAGAAGCCTTGCTGGGAATGTCCATCGAATTAGAAAAAGTCGATGCGACATTGATTCAGCGCAGTCTGGGAAGATATTACCGTAATTCAAGTGATTCAGAAGATAAAATCACCTTTGATTCAAAAGTGGATTTTGTAGATCGATTAATACAAGAAGCCAATCACCTTGGAAGTAGTGATATTCATATCGAAATATACAACGACAAAGCACGTGTGCGTATTCGAATTGATGGGCATTTGATTCAACGCTATGCCATTGACAAGGAGGAATATCCTGAATTGGTGAATAAAATCAAGATACGATCTAACCTTGATATTTCGGAAAAACGTTTACCACAAGATGGACGTATTCAATATGATGATTTTGATATCCGTGTATCTATTCTTCCTACTTTGCACGGTGAAAAAATTGTGCTTCGAATTTTGGGACATGATGCCTCTTCGATCAGCATTGACAAAGTTGGATTTTCTGATTTTGAGAAGCGCAATTATTTGGAAGGGGTTCGAAAACCGAATGGGATTATTCTGATTAGTGGTCCAACCGGTTCAGGAAAAACAACTACGCTTTATGCAACATTAAAAATGTTGAATGATGAAAAGCGCAACATTGTTACCGTTGAGGATCCTGTAGAATACACCTTGGAAGGAATTAATCAAGTACAACTAAAGGAATCGATTGGATTGAGTTTTTCGAGTGCTTTGCGTTCATTTTTGCGTCAGGATCCTGATGTCATTATGCTTGGTGAGATTCGCGATGGAGAAACGGCGCAGATGGCTATTCGCGCTGCATTGACAGGGCATTTGGTTTTATCAACGATTCACACCAATTCAGCTTGGGGAACCATTTCTCGTTTAATTGATATGGGTGTTCCACCGTTCCTATTGGCAAACACCATGAATACAAGTGTTGCTCAGCGATTGGTGCGCAAACTGTGTCCAAGTTGCAAAACCGAAACAGCTTTGAATCCAAGCGATTGGCCTTTGCAACAACGCGAATTTTCTATACCAGCATCAACACATTCAGCTGTTGGGTGTGATCAATGTCATTACACCGGTTACAAAGGACGATTGGCCTTGTATGAAGTGATTCCGATTGATCAAGCTTTGGCGAGTTCAATAAAAAATAATGAAGAACCTGAAGATCATTTGTTTCAGGAACGAGGAATAAAAAAGTTGGCTGAAAGAGCCTATGAATTATTAATTGAAGGAACTTCCTCTTTGGAAGAAGTATATCCTTTGCTAACAGGATTTTAATGAGGTTATTTATCTATTTATTGTTGGTGATTTGTTGTTTTTCTTTTGAGGTAAAAGGGCAAAAATATACAGAACAAGAAATTCGAGCAAAATTCGATAGTTTGAGTACAAGCTATAAAGGCTACACGAATAAATTGCAATTGAATGTAACCAGTTTATCACTTTCAGAATTGGTTAGTTCTGTTGCTTTGGAAAACAATTTGAATATAAGTGTTGATCCAGCATTGAATCAATTGATCAGTTATAATTTCTTTGATGCTCAAGTGAAAGATATGTTGGTCTTTCTTTACTTGAATTTTGAGGTTGAATATGACTTTGTTGGTTCAATCATGTCTGTTAAAAAACGAAAAGCAGTTGTTGAGGCACCAAAACCAATACTTGCAAAGAAACCACAAGTTCAGTACAATGCTGCCAATCATTTTCTTTCGTTGGATTTAAAAGGTGATTCACTGTGGAGAGTAGCTGAGGAAATAACGCGTTTATCTGGGAAGAACTTTGTTTTGAGTCCTGACATTCGCAATAAATCTGTTAATGCTTTTATACAAAATAGACCAATTGACCAAGTGGTTGATATGCTTGGGAAATCGAACAATTTAAATTTGAAAATTGAAGATGATTTTTATGCATTTAGTGCTCAGGAAGCAGATCCTTCAAACACCAAGAATAATGGTGGTCAGAAGAACGCTTCATCCGGTAAAGGAACCAATTTTACACTCAAACAAACACCAGAAGGAGGATTGGATGTAACCGCAAGGAATGCTGAAGTCAATGAAATTATCATGGGTGCTGCCAATGAATTAGGGATTCATTACGTGCTTTATAGCAATCTAGAAGGGAAGGCGAATTTGGATGTGAAAAACAGCAGCTTCGACGATTTGATGGGGCGCTTGTTCAATGGTTCGAAATACAGTTATTCGAAAATTGATGATGTGTACATGATAGGTGAGTTGAAGCTTGAAGGGATTCGTAAAACGGAACTCGTTAAATTGGAAAATAGAACGATTGAATCCGTAAAAGCAGCTATTCCAAAAGAACTTACCACAGATGTAGAAATCAATGAATTTGTTGAATTAAATGGGCTTATCTTAACCGGTAGCGAACGTAAAATTGAAGAACTAAAAAGTTTCATCTCTCAAATAGATGATGTCGTTCCAATGGTTCAAATAGATGTAATGATTTTGTATTCTAAAAAAGGATCTAGTAACAAAACAGGAATCAAAGCAGGATTGAAAGATCAACCAACAACGACGGGAGGCGATATTTTTCCAGGATTGGATGTCGAGATGGGATCGCAAACGATTAATGCTATTTTAAACACGATTTCCGGATTTGGTATTGTGAATTTGGGTCAAGTCACAGAAAACTTTTATGTATCACTACAAGCGCTTGAGTCGAATAGCGTTATTGATATTGAAAGTACGCCTAAAATATCTACCCTTAATGGTCATGAGGCTTCTATTTCCATAGGTGAGACGACGTATTATCAAGAAACACAAGTGAATGTTCAAACTTCCGTAACGAATTCGGGAGTTGTTCAGTCAAAGACATGGAAATCAGTTGATGCTAATTTGAGTGTGAAAATCAAACCTTTTGTGAGTGCTGATGAATACGTAACATTGACAATTTCTGTTGAACAAGATGATTTTTCTGGGAAAGTGGATCCTTCTTCACCTCCGAATATTTCAACGCAAACATTGGAATCATTGGTGCGTGTTAAAAATGGAGAGGTCATTTTATTAGGAGGCTTGGAGCGCAAAAAGAACAATGATTCTGGATCGGGAGTTCCTTGGATTTCTAGAATACCAGTATTAAAATGGTTTTTCAGCAGCCGCTTAAAAGAAAAAGAAAAATCGAAGTTGCATATATTAATACGCCCAACAGTTACTTATTGATGAAGCTATTTTCTTCTTTATGGAATCCGTCTAAGATGGTTGTCGTTTTTCTGCAATTGCGGAAAGAAGGGAATCTTTTAACTGCCTGTCAATACAAGAAGGATGGAACAGCTATGCAATCTTTAGAAACATTTGAATCTGTTCAAGCGTTATTGAAAAAGTTTGGCAATTCTAAAGCTTATTGGTTGCATGTGGAGGGTAGTGGTGTTTTATCGCGTTTAGTTGATCGTGCCTCTGGTTACAAAGATGATTTAATCATCAATGGAGATAAAGATGATTTCTATTTCTCTTCAATAACAGATGGTGAAAAGAGTATTGTTTCGTTCGTTCGTAAAAATACGGTTTCTGCGATTGAAGAAGCATTTAAAGTAGCGAAAGTACATTTGTTGGGTTTAAGCTGTGGAATTGTCCCGTCGGTAATGGCAGTTGGTGCAAGTGGATTCTTAAAAGGCGAATTTGAAGTAGAACTACGAAATGAAAAGATACTGCGTTTTGAACGTAAAGAGCAGGCTAAAGAACAAGTGATTTGTAATGATCGCTACATGTCTCCTCAGGATGTAACAGGTGAAGGAATTCTTGGTTCGTTCAATGCAGGTAATATGGTTGTTGATTTTTGTTGGACGAATGAGCTTGTTAAAACGGCAAAAGAAGAATACGTTCAGCACAAACGTTTCAATGTGATTGGGGTTGGTTCGATATTCTGTGTTTTTTTAATCGTTCTCGTCAATTATTTCTATATCAATCAACTTAATCAGGAAGTTGCAGAATTGGAGGAGGAATTGTCTTTGAGTAATAACAATCTTTCTCTTCTGGGGCAATTGGAACAAGAACGAACGCGCAAAGAACAACTTGTGGAAACATCAGGATTTACTGGGAACAATTTCATCTCCTATTATTTGGATAAAATCGGTCAAAGTGTTCCTAATTCAATCACATTGACTACGATGGATGTGTTTCCATTGGTAGAAAAATTAAAAGAAAAACAAAAGGTTTCAGTGGACACCAAAAAAGTTCAATTAAGTGGACTTACAGCTAGCAGTGTGGTGTTGGATGATTGGATAGAAAAAATGAATCGGTTTTCATGGGTAAAGACGATTGAAGTGGTTAATTATTCGAAGATTTCAGATGCGCAAGCAGAGTTTGATCTCCTACTAACATTGAGTAAATGACATTTTTTGATAACTATAGCTTTAAAAAGAAGAATTACGCGTTACTCGTGCTAATTGTCTTGTTGTTGGCTGTTGTTTACAAACGGTCAATTAAAACAACATTTGAAATACGAACTTATCGTAGCGAATTAATAGACAAGGTAGAGAAAGCTTCCTATGCTGTTCGCGATATTCAACTAGTTCAACAACAAATTAATGGTTTGAATTCCTATTTGGGACAAGAAAATAATTCTGTAGAAAAGGTACAACAAGGTTTTTTAAACTTTTTTGCGCGTCATACTCAACAGTTAGCGGTCTATCAAATGGATGAGGTTTTGACCTATCAACATCCAGATTTTTCGGTTAAAACGCATCGCATTGTATTAAAAGGAGGATTTATTTCGACATTGAAATTCATTCATCAATTAGAGACCAATTTTGAATTGGCACGTTTAATCCATGTCAGTTTTGCTTTTCAAAAATATCCGAATGACACGGATGAATCGCTCTATACCACCATTTTACTTCAAAATTATTTACGTTAAACTATTACTATGAAAACCATCAAGTACATTTTATTCATTGTTACGATTGTGTGCATATTTACTTCTTGTAAAGACATTGTAGCTGAAGATATTTCAGAGAAAACTCCTGTTTTAATTCTCCCGGCAGTAGCTGATACTTCGATGGTGAATCCTGTTTTGTTTAAATGGGAAGCAATGGCAGGAGCAACAAAATATCATTTGCAAGTTGTTTCACCGAATTTCACGAATATTTCAAGTTATGTATTAGATACGATTGTTACGGATACCGAGTTTTTATTTGCTTTGGATTCGGCAGAATTTGAGTTGAAGTTAACAGCTATGAATGGTGGCTATACGTCAAAAACACTTGGTCCAATTCAATTTTGGGTGGGTTTATCACCAACTGTTGTAACTAATAGTGTTGTTTTGCAAAGTCCAACTGATTTAACTTATGAAACGGATAGTTATACGGGACCTTTTTCGTGGCAAGCTTTGGCTGGTGCAACAAGCTACGAATTTAGTTTACGTAAAGGTGCGGCCTTCTCTACCGGGGCAATTGAACTTACACAAAATGGTATCGTTACCACAAGTTACAATCTACCGGGTACCGTCATACTAACAGAAGGAACCTATTTTTGGGGCGTTAAAGCCTATTTAGCAACTGGTGAAACGAATTATTCGATTCGCTCTTTTCAAGTTGATGTTACAGCTCCATCTGTTCCTTCATTAATTACGCCTTCGAATTTGAGTTTTGTGAGTGTTGGTTCAACGACTTTTACTTGGTCAAATGGCAGTGATACAGGTACTATACAGTCTCCGATACAATCCACAATTGAGGTTGCAACGGATGCAGGGTTTTCATCGGTCGTTCATACAACAACTCTAAGTGGTAACACCACTCAATTTACGTTAACAGCTGGTACCTATTACTGGCGTGTTCGAAATATAGATGCTGCTGGAAATCTTTCTGCTTATTCTACTGTCAACCAAATTACTGTGAGTTAATGAAAAACAAAGGGTTGATATATGGATTATTGATTGTTGTTGCCTTTATTTGGTATAAGGTGTTCTTTCGCGTTTTGTCGAATTTCACGGACGATGAGGTAACAATTGTAGAACCAAATGCAACGAAGCCCCTTATCGGTTCAGTACACCGAGACACCTTTACATTGGTTGCGAATTATCGTGATCCATTTGGAGGTAAAGCAAAAGCAGGTCCTGTTGCTCCACCTGTTGTGCCAAATCAAGCACCTGTTAATGTTGCTCCAGTTTTCAAAAAGCAAAAAGAGCCTTGGCCTAAAATTCAGTACAAAGGAATGTTGCGAAAAACGACTTCTACGAATCCGCTGGCGCTCATCTACATTGATGGAATTCAGCTTCAAATGCGCAAAGGGGAAAGTGTTTTTGATGGGATAACGTTGGTTTCGGTTTTGAGGGATGAGATAATGGTGAGGTATCAGGGGGAGAAGCGGAGTTTTTTTAGGGAGTAGGGGGCGGTGAGGTTTGGTTCATTGCTTTCAGGGGGGAGCTGCGCTCAGGTTCGCGTTGCTCAGGGAATTTTAACCACGCTTCGACATGCTCAGTGCAAGCATAAGGCACATGAGGGCACTGTGCTTGTTTTTTGGTCACAGATACATGGATGGCGCTGTGATTGGGGTTCGCGTTGCTCAGGGATGGAACCACATAAGGGACATGAGGGGCGCTGTGCTTGTTTTTTGGCCACAGATGCATGGATGGCGCTGCGCTTGGGGTTCGCGTTGCTCAGGGAATTTTAACCACATAAGGCACATAAGGACACATGAGATTGTGAATTGAATTAATGCCACAGATACATGGATGGCGCTGTGCTTGGGGTTCGCGTTGCTCAGGGAATTTTAACCACATAAGGCACATGAGGGCACATGAGGGACGCTGCGCTTGTTTTTTGGCCACAGATGCACGGATGGCGCAGCGCTTTTTTAGATATAGAATGAAGAGATGGCGCTTTGCTTTGATGTTATAATTGAGTGGAAATACAGATTGTGAAATTGTCTTGTTATTTCAAATTTTGTCAAAAAAGAAAATGGCAAAATATAGAATTTCTGGTGTTTGGAAAGTGAATAAGGAAATAACACAATATGCCTTTCACGAAGTTTCTGGTGATGGTAGAACCTTATCCTATGCCAAGAGAATAAGCAAAATAGAGGCAGTAAAAATTGTAGAAAATATTTTCAACAATGTATACACGATAATTTGGGATTATGATAATTCTTGTTGGATAGACGGTTCAACAGTTCATGTTGTTGGCACTGTACATAAATTTCTTAGATCCAATCATGATTTTACTCAAGTTGACAATTTAGATCATTTAATTGATTATTCAAATGTCTACTATTGAAAATGAATTGATTAGGTAAAACAAACTGTAATTTAAATAGACTTGAAATGGGCCTTTTTGACTTTTTAAAAAAGAAGGAATTTGAGAAAATCCGAGATTTAACTAAAAAACTTGAGCGGTACAGTGGAATAATTTCCATTGAAGAGGAGGGACAACGTTTAAGTAATGAATTGGAAACTTTGAAACTTACTTTTTCTGAATTGAAAGAGAAGTACAGTCATTCATTGGAAGTTTATAAAAATCTTAAGCATGAAATAGGAGTTTTTGAGAACAAACTAGATTTAATTGAATTCGGTATTTATGAACCAGTTTATGATTTTGAAAAATCAGATCAATATCGGGAGGAACAAAAACGTATAGTTGCGCAATTAGAGGAACTTGTTTCTCTTGATTTAGCAGCAAATTGTGAAACAAACTGGACTGTACAAGGAAGTGAAGCAAAAGGAAAGGCGATTGTTAACGTTTACAAAAAACTTATGCTCCGGGCATTTAACGGTGAATGCGATATGTTGATTTCCAAAGTAAAGTGGAACAATATTAATCAAATGAGAGAACGTATTCATAAATTGTTCAATACAGTAAATAAGCTGGGGGTTGGGTTTCATGTCACAATTAATGAAGCATACAAGGAATTAAAAATTAAGGAATTATTGCTTGAATTTGAATATCAGGAAAAAAAGCAAAAAGAGAAGGAAGAGCAGCGATTAATTCAGGAAGAATTGAGAGAAGAAGAAAAAGCTCGAAGAGAATATGAGAAAGCGCAACGAGATGCAGAAAAGGAAGAGGCAAACTATGCCAAAGCTCTTGAAAAAGCTAGAAAGGAATTTGAAGAATCTACTGGTGATAAGCATGCTAAATTACAGGCACAAATTGAAAGGTTGGAGCAAGAATTAAAGGAAGCACAAGAAAAAAAGGAACGTGCATTATCTATGGCTCAACAGACAAAAAGAGGTCATGTTTATATCATTTCAAATATTGGTTCATTTGGAGAAAATGTATATAAAATTGGAATGACAAGACGCTTAGAGCCAATTGATAGGATAAAAGAATTGGGAGATGCTTCTGTTCCTTTTCAATTTGATGTTCATGCAATGATCTATGCGGAGGATGCACCAACACTTGAAAATGAATTACATAAAGCATTTACTGATCGTAAGGTGAATATGTTGAATTACCGAAAAGAGTTTTTTAATGTCACTCTCGATGAGATAGAGGCAAAAATCACCGAAACGGGATTAAATGCTGAATTTACCCGAATGCCAGAGGCGATGGAATATCGAGAAACATTGGCAATCTTGGAGAAATTGAGAAATCAGGCTGAAGGATTGCTTGAAGAGGAAGAGATTGGGGAGCAATTTCCTAGTAGTTTGTAGAGGTTAAATTTAGTGGAAATAAGGTTTGAAAAATGAACTAAAGAATGAAATTGAAAATGAATCGAAATGTATGGAAAAACGAGTAGATAACACCAAATTTATAATTCAGAGATTTGATAACTTAATTGCAGCAACAAATGCAAAAGGAAATTTTCTTCTTGCATTTAACACTTTTGTGACCGGTTTTGTTATTGGTAATTACTCTGAGTTAAAATTAATGACTACAGAAAGATGTGGGATTGTATTTTTAAATATTACCATAACCGCTTTGGTTATAAGTAGTATTATAACAACATTATTTGTAATACTTGCCATTTACCCGTTTCTAAAAACAGGTAACTCAACTGAAGATAATTATCATTCGCACATTTTTTTTAACTCAGTTTCGGAGTTTAGAAATGATAAAGAATATTACGACTCTTTTATGGAATTAAAAGGGTCTGATTTCGAAAAAGACTTAATTATTCAAATATATCAGTTATCCAAAGGCCTTAATACGAAATACAAGATGTTAAAAAACGCAATGTTATTCGTGTATTTTGAGTTGTTATGCCTTTTTTTAATATTAAATCTAATTATCTTCTATTAATGAACCTATTCGAAAATTACCTTAAAGATTTGAATGATGTACTTTCAAAAAAAGTGAAATTATCTTCAGAATTCTTAAAAGAGCAAAGGAGTTTCAGTCAAGCATTGAACAAATCCAATCAATCCGATTCTTTGAATGAAGGTGCAATTCAGACACCTTCAATTATTGAGGGGCCCAAAGTATTGTTTAATTATGATAAAAGATTTTTACTAGAAAAATTTGGGGAAAATGTGCATTTATTTGATGAAATTACCATCGGACCCCATCCAGATTTTGAAGATTTAGAAGAAACAAGTTATCTCAATCATCATTGTGTTTCCGTTTTTGTTGATATCAAGGGGTCAACAGCCCTTATTGGTAGATATTCTTTACTAGAAGTTCGCCTTATTAAGGATTCATTATTAACACTTAGTATTAATGTTGCTAATCAGTTTGGCGGGCATATTCATAGATTACAAGGAGATGGTATTTTTTTACAATTCGTAAGACGTGATAAGAATGACAACGATGCTATAATAAATGCTTTAAATGCAAGTTCCATATTGACGCAATTTGTAACGACAGACCTTGCTAAAATAATGAGTGATTTTGAATTGAAGCCATTAAAAATAAGGGTGGGAATAGACTATGGGAAAACTGATGATGTTCTTTGGTCCTATTACGGGTTGCCAGGTTGTAATGAATTGACAACAACAAGTTTGCATACGGATATGGCAGCTAAGCTTCAAGCGAAAGCATATGATAATCATATTTTAATTGGAGGTAATGTTCGTGATAAATTGGATTTAAAAACAGACTTTTATAGTATTTATGAATCAGAAACTACTAGAGAAAAAGACTTTTATATTTCCAAACAATTTTCTTATAAATTCTATGTGTTTAACTGGCAGAAGTATCTTTTAACATTACCTTTTTTTGGTAAAAAAAGTGATGGAAGAACGTTAGAGATTAAGGAAAGGAATATTCAAATTAAATGCTTTGTATCAGATGAAAGTGGTTTAAATATAGAAGAGTACTTTCCTAACTCTAGATCAATTCCTAAAGAATATAAGATTGTGTTTAAACTTTACTCAGGAAATTTGGAATATATTAAACGTGATTTTGATAACATAGAATGGTTTGCTTTTAATTCAGGTTTACAAGCTGAAGAACAAGAAATGCTTGAGCACGATTTTGGGAAAAAATTTCATGGTAAAGTTTTTTGTGAAACCTCAGCTGCATACCTTGGACATCATTATGTTGAGTGCAAGATTACGCGCAATCATAGCGGAACTGAAAAATTTACTTTTCCAATCTTCGTGAGATAAAAATTTAACCTATATGAACTTATGATTTTGTTAAGTATAATTTTTCCAGGGATATCATTTTTGATACGCGGAAAGATTGGGTCTTTTTCACTTTGTATTCTATTACAGATGACACTAATTGGATGCATACCCTGCTCGATTTGGGCGGTTTCATCTTTGGTAAATGAACGTCAGGATAAGAGGTTTAAACAATTAGCTAAAGATATTAATGGAAACAAGTAGTACAGGCGCTAAGCACGGTTTTGAAGGGAAATATGGCTATTTTAATGTGGCAATTATTATCTTGTCGATATATGTATTAGTGGTTTTGTTTCTGGATACGTTTGTTCAGTTTCCTGATCGTACATCTAAATTGATTTCAAGAATTGATTGGTTTATTTGTGGTATATTCTTTATTGATTGGGTCGTTCGTTTTAGAGATGCAGAAAGTAAGTTGAAATTCATGCGATGGGGATGGATTGATTTGGTTGCCTGCATGCCTGCTCTACCTTTTATTCGAGCTGGTCGTTTGTTTGGTTTAATTCGATTGTTGCGGTTGATTAGGGCTTTTAAATCTATAAAACAATTTGTTCATCATTTCTTTGCAAATCGAGCAGAAGGGGCATTTTTTTCTGCTTTGATTATTTCGTTTTTAATCATGCTGATTTGTTCGATTTCTATTTTGCAAGTTGAGGTTGATCCTCGGAGCACTATCAAAACGGCGGATGATGCCTTGTGGTGGTCTTATTTTACACTTACAACAGGCAGTTATGTTGACAAATTTCCTGTGACGGATGCTGGGAAATTCATAGCTGCGATTTTGTCTATCTGTGGTTTGGCTTTGTTCGGGACCTTTACAGCTTTTGTTGCGCGTTGGTTTTTTGGTGAGCAAGTGTTGGAGGCTATCGAAAAGAAGCAGAAATGAGTGGAAATACGGATTGATTTTTTGGGATGTGCTCAGCAACTTTGTTTAAACTGAAAACATATGAGAAAATTAATTTTACTTGCAGGTATAGGACTACTAGGATCGTTTGCCTTTCACACTAGTTCTGGGGACACGGTTTATGTATGTGTGAGTCCAAACGCTAAGAAATTTCATTATAGTAAATCTTGTCCAGGATTGCAGAAATGCACTCATGAGATAAAAGAGACCACAAAGGTATCTGCTGAGAAATCGGGTTATACAGTTTGTTTAAAAGAATAAAGATGCTTCCATAAGCGAATCGTAGTGAAAAGGCCAATGCTGGGAAGTGTTGGTTTTTTTTGTGGGGAAGGAGCTTTGTGTTTTGAACCACATAAGGCACATGAGGACACATGAGGTATGTTATTAGATTCATTCGCTTTACTCAGGTTTGACGAAGATGTTTTACTCAGTTAACACTGTGCTTTAGTTTAGCCACAGATGCACAGATGGCGCTTTGCTTTGAGTGAAAATGAGTGGAAATACGGATTGTAGTTTAGGTTTGAATTTGGGATTTTTGAAAGAAAAAGATGAAGCTAAAACTATTTTCATCATTGATATTGTTTATAAGTGCCTATTCCCCGTTGCTTTTAATTTTAATAATTAATGATTTTGATTTTAAGTGTAAGCTAGAGTTTAGAAATTCAACTTTGGTAATTATATTGAGCAGTCTTGTCATTTTGAGTATTTCCATCCTTCTAGTAATTTTTAAACAAATGCCTAGGGGGAGTTCAATTGGGAAAATTATCAAAATTGAGAACCGTTCACTAGATTTAATAAATTATACAATTCCATACATCATTTCTTTTGTAAGTTTTAATTTAAATGAGCTGAATAATATCATATCCCTAGCTTTCTTTATGATATTACTTTTTGTAATGACACACAAAAGTTCTAATGTCTTTGTGAATCCTATATTGTTAATTTTCAATTATAAGATGTATGATATAGAATATGAAAGTAATGGAAAGACCTTTTCACATTCGGTATTATCCAAATTGAATTTAAATCTGAACGAACATTATTACTTCAAAAGCATTACACCCTTTTTATTTATAATCAAAAATAAATTCAACGATGAGTCAGGAAATATTGAATAAGTTAAAGAGAATTAATTTTGAAGAGTTAACAGTTACGTTGGCACTGTTACAAGAAAGAAAACAAAACAGAGCTTCAGTTTATAAACCGAAATTTGTTTCAATCACTGGAAAATTGGAAACAAGGTTGAAAAAAGTGATTGTTGAAAAAATTAAAAATTCTGAATTAGCTGAGGAATATAAACCAGATTGTGAGGAACCTGAAGAGGATATGGTAAAATTCTTATCTTACGAAACAACAGATTTTTATAAAATATTTGAAAAAATTAATGAATTAAATCCCGAAATTGATAAAATAGAAAAAGAAAAAGAATTGCTTAATACAAAAGCATACTTGATAATATTAAATGATAAGGATTCAATTAAAGTTGTTGGCTATAAAATATTGCCAGAAAATTGGAAGTTAAAAAAGCAAAAAAATTTAATTTCTCTTTCATTTACAGATGATATTTTTGATGAGCTTGAAGAAAGCAATTTATTTACAATTTCTAGTTCAATAGATTTCATTTATTTCGATGAATTACTTTTCATTTTATCAAAAAAGAATTTCGAATTGGGAATGAATTTTAGATTAGGTATGCTTCAGAAGGCTGATGATTTTTATTCAGAAATAGAATCACTTGAATTAATGTTAAACACTGACATTTTAAAAAATAGAGTTGGAAATAATCAGCGTTATTTGAGAAAGATTGCCACAATTAAAAACCTTGGACATTATAAAAATTTAGAATTCATTCAAAAGATGAAAGAAT
This sequence comes from Crocinitomicaceae bacterium, assembly GCA_023262855.1. Taxonomy (GTDB): domain Bacteria; phylum Bacteroidota; class Bacteroidia; order Flavobacteriales_D; family Crocinitomicaceae; genus M0103. The sequence continues at coordinate 8,862 of JALQYQ010000064.1, read as the reverse complement.
TATCCCTTTCCAAAGGATGGATAATTGATTTTAAAGATCATCAAATAATAGTAACAGAAGAATCATTAGATGAGATTTTGATATTACTGCAGAATAAACGTTTATTTTCAGAAATAACTTTGGAGGATTTTGACGTTGAAAGTGCAAAAAAAACAAACTAATGTTATGAAATCTGATAAAGAAACGATCACAAACGAACATACTGGAGGGGGGAATCCAAGAACATCATTAGAATCAATTCTTGATTTTCTTAAGGATCCCAAAAGTGAAGAAACACAAAGATTTTTGTTTAAATTTCTAAAAAATGTTGTGCCGAATCCATTGTTTAAAGTTGTAGGTGATGTAATGATAGCAGGTTCTTGTATGTTAGCAATTATTTATTGTGCTAATAATGAATTTGTTGCAAAAGAAAATGTTCAATCCTTATTAGCCTAAGTCATAGGTGCAGTTATCGGTTCACGCTTTAAAAATTAAATGGATCGTTTTGCTGTTCATCTTTGTACTACCTCCCTCTAGATTTTAGGATGCGCATGATTTCTTCTTCGTTGTAGAATATGGTACCACCAATTTTGGAGAAGGGGATTGTGCCGTTTAGGCGGAGTGTTTGGAGGGTTCCGGAGGAGATTCCGAGGAGGCGTTGAACTTGGTAGGATTTGAGCCATTTGCTTTGAGGTTTGCTGCCGTTGAATTTTTGGAGCTCGGATTTAACTTCAGCGATGAATTTTTTTTTGAAGTCGTTGAGGAGGTTTTCGATAAGGATGAGGTCGGTGGGATCTAAGTGAAGTTTTGCCATGGTTTTTTTTTGGTAAAGGTGGGGGGAGATTATGAGGGGATACTACAAGGTTGGTATGAGTTGTGGAAGAAAAAGTTAGAGGGGTGAATGGGGCGCTGCGTTTATTTTTTATACCATTTAAGCACATAAGGATTTGCGCTTTGCTATTTGATTCGCTATGCTCCTTTTGAACCACATAAGGCACATAAGGTTGGTTCGCTTTGCTTGGGGGAGGCGCTTTGCTTATTTTTGCCACGGATGCACAGATGGCGCTTTGCTTTACGTTCGCGGTGCTCAATTTTAACCACATAAGGCACATAAGGACACATAAGGATGGTTCGTTGTACTCTGTTTTTAACCACCCTTCGACCCATCGAGAACCTCAGGGTAAACAGCCTCAGTGCAGGCATTAGGACACACAAGGTTTGGGAGCTAATAAGGTTGGAGTGAAAAGGTGTTGATTGTGTAGAGTGGTTTCAGAGAGGGGAAGTGGGAAGTTGTGATGGTAGGGAGGGGTTGGATTGAAAGGAAGAGGTTGATGGTTAGGATTGTAAGCTTGGATTAAAGATATCGATTTTATCTAATTTAAGTTTTAAACGATCTGTTAAATGTGTTAGGTATTTTGTGCGATCAATTTTTCGATTATTGAATTCGTTGAAGGCACGGTATAGATCGACGACTTCGTAATTGAATGCTTTTTCAAGGGCATTGCAGACTTCTTTGATATCGGCTTTTCCGCTGTTAATAGAGCCTGAAACTTGAAGGGCATAAACAATTTCTACAAAGGCTGCTTTTGAGTCTGTCCAATAAAGGAGGATATCGTCATTGGTGTTTTCTGGTTCGTTTTGTTTTGCTTTTAAAAGGTGTTGCACCAAAAGTTTGTGCGCGTTCATCATGGCTAAGAGGTGATCGTGGGAGGTGTTGAATTCTGGGTCGAGGTAATAATCATAGTTTGTGTTACTTGCAGGTGTCGGGTTGTTGTAACGCATGAAATAGGTTGCGTCGAAATGTGTTGAGTTGTTCTGCATGTAACTGATAAAGTCAATGTTTTCTTGGAAAAGTTTTTGAAAGATGTCGAGCTTTGAACGAATGTAGCGCTTGTAGTCTTTGTTGCCCATAATTTGACGTTTGAGTTCGAAGTCGTGAATATGGGTGAAATAGATAAGGTGGCCGAGGAGGATAGGTTTGGTTTGTTTGAAAAATGATATTTCTTGTTGTTTGGCAATGAAGCCTTTCTGAAGGACCAGTTTTCGGAGGTCAATTAGGATGTTGGAAACTGTTTTAATTGCGAGCTCTGCCTGGTTTGTGTTTTTGGGTTCTTCGAGTTGAAGATGGTTGAGTTGATTGATGAGGTGTGATTCAAATTGTGTGTACGTGTTCATAGATGTTTTATAGTTTTTAGGGGTTTTAAGGGGGTAAAAATACGAAAGATAAGGGGTTGGGGGTTGAGGGTGAGGGCGCTGTGCTTGGGGTTCGCTTTGCTCAAGATTTAACCACATGGGGAACAAAAGGATGTTCGCTGCGCTCAAGATTTGAACCACATAAGACACATAAGGGCACATAAGGGTTGTTCGCTTCGCTCGGTTGAGGCCACAGATGTACGGATGGCGCTTTGCTTTGGGTTCGCTTTGCTCAAGATTTAACCACATGGGGAACAAAAGGATGTTCGCTTTGCTCAAGATTTGAACCACATAAGACACATAAGGGCACATAAGGGTTGTTCGCTTCGCTCGGTTGAGGCCACAGATGTACGGATGGCGCTGCGCTTTGGGTTCGCTTTGCTCAATATTTAACCACCCTTCGACCCATCGAGAACCTCAGGGTAAACAGCCTCAGGGCAGGCATAAGGGCGCATAAGGGAAGGTTCGCTGCGCTCAATTTGGAAACAGATAAGGTAAGGAGGTTGGAATTAGAAGAAAAGAAAAAGCCGCTTACACATCTCTGCATAAACGGCTTTCACATCAACCTACTACTACTTATTGTTTATTAACAAAGAAGTTTGATTATTGTTTAATTAATTGCACTTCTGCGTTTAATTTAATATCGTCGCTTACAACGATGCTTCCTGCTTCAGTAATTGCGCTCCATTTAAGACCGAATTCACTTCTTTTGATTTTTCCAGAAAGTGTAAGTCCTGCTTTTGTTTGTCCGTATGGATCTACAACGATTCCACCGAATTCAGCTGCTAGTTCGATGTGTTTTGTTACGTCGCGAACTGTTAAGTCACCAGCGATTACGTAGTTTTCATCGTCTTTTTTCGTTACACCTGTACTTTTGAAAGTAATTGATGGGTAAGCTTCAGCATTGAAGAAATCATCTGATTTTAAGTGACCATCTCTGTCTGCTACGCCTGTGTTGATTGAATCAACTGCTGCTGAGAAATCGAAGTTTGCTGTAGAAAAGTCATCTCCTGTTGTGGTTGCGTTTGCTGTGAATTGACCGAAAGTTCCGCTCACGTTTGTAATCATCATGTGTTTCACTTTGAATCCGATTTCGCTGTGCATGTTGTCAATAGCCCATTTTGTTTCCATGTTATTTTTCTTTTTTATGTTAATATCAATTTGATGTTACAAAGATAAGTTGGGGGAGGGGGAATTTTCGTTGATGTAGGTTAAGGGTTTTTAAGATTTGTTCGCTTTGCTCTTTTTATGAAGCGCCCTTCGACAGGCTTAGGGCAGACAAAAGGATACAAAGAGTTTGCGCTTTGCTTTGTTTTAAACCACATAAGGCACATAAGGACACATAAGTTTTGGCGCTTTGCTTGTTTTTGTTTAACGCAGAGGGGAGGAGAGAGCGAGGGTGTGGAGAGAGGCGCTTTGCTCTAAACCACATAAGGCACATAATGACACATAAGTTTTGGCGTGATGCTTTTTTTCAAGGCAAAGCAGTGATTAAAAGTGGGGTGAGAGGGGCGCTTTGTTTTAAACCACATAAGGCACATAAGGAAACATAAGTTTTTTGGCGCTTTGTTTGCTTTATTTTAGCAGTTGTTTTTTCATGCGGGAAAGGCTTTCTGGGAGAATGCCGAGGTAAGAAGCGATTTGGTGCTGTGGGACGAGTTGTTCGATGCCAGGAGAGCGTTTGATTAGTTCGTTATAGCGTTCAACTGCATTTGCACTAACAGTTAGTAAGAAACGTTTTTGAAGAACAGTTAAATGTTTTTGTGTGATTAATCGAAATAGGCGTTCTAATGCTGGTACTTGCTTTAATAGTTCTTCTTTCTTTGTCGGATCAATAACAAGTACGATACTATCTTCGAGTGCTTGCGCGGATAAGCCACTTGGTTCTGCGGAATTAAATGATGCGATGTCGCCGGCCCACCAATCTTTGAATGCGAAATATAGTACATGCTCGAGTCCTTTGGTGTCAACGTAGAAAATTCGGAAAGTTCCGCTTACAACGAAGGCTTCTATGTCGCAAATATGTCCTTGTTCGAAAAGGAATTGTTTCTTTTTGAACGTTTTAATTGAATAGGCATTGGCAATGATTTCACGTTCTTTGGGTGTGATATCAATGCGTTGAGCTATGTAATCTGCTAATTGGTTTTTGTATGCGGTTTCGTTCATAGGGTAAAGATAGGGATTTTCTTGGGGAAAATTGAGGGGGTAGGAGGTTGCTTTGCTTGTTTTTTAACGCAGAGGGGCGAAGAAAGAGAGGGCGCGGAGAGGGACGCTTTACTCTTTTATTGAACCACATAAGGCACATAAGGACACATAATTGTAGCGCTTTGCTCTTTTATTGAATCACATAAGGCACATAAGGACTTATTAGGTAAACGCTTTGCTTAAAATTTAACAACATGCGGACACAAAAGACCTTTCAACTTATGCACTTACAGCGTTTTTAAGTTGAATTGCATGATAAACTGAATCCCAAAGCAGGATGCGTTGTTTCAAAGAAGCGCTTACTGCTTGTTCCACTTCGAGCCATTTTGTTGGATCATTTCCGCAGAGGTTACTAGTCATTTCAAGTGCTAAATGACTGTGGTGATCTCCATCCACTTCAATGTGTCGTTCTAGGTAATATTTGAAGATGGAAACACTTGAAGGAATTCGCTGGTAAATGTCGTTTACGATGGAAATAAACATGCTTGGAATCAAATCTTCTCTTCCGAAGGTGAACACTGCCGCTTGAAGGTAATCTTTGTTTGAGTTGATGACGTCAAATGTGCCGTTTACAAATGTGCTTGTTCCATTAGCTACGCCGGCTTCTTCAAGCGCTTTCTGTACACTCGTTCCGTTGATGATTTGTTGTAATAAGTGGTTGATTTGTGTTGTATCGGCTCCGCATTGATGCATGGCGTCGAGGTACAATTCAAAATGACTACGGCGATTTCCATTTAGATCGACATCACATTCTTCTCCTACCACTATTTCATTGATGAGGTAACGAATTTCTGCTGCACCTTTTGGAATCCATGGGACTTGCGTGCAGGTTAAATTGTTCTGTAGGGATTTGAGCAAGGACATGAAATCCCAGACTGCAAATATGTGGTGCTGCATGAAGATTTGTAAATCTTCGATATCATTGATCAGGGTGTAAACTTTGTGGTTGATTATTTCTTGACGGAGTGGTTCGATGTTGGCTTGTAATTGTTCGATGTGTGTATTCATATCAACCTAATTTGATTTTTGTACAAAGGTAATTTCTACCAATTGTTTGCTCCAAGTAAAAAACTTATTTATTCTACAAACATATGAACAAAAGGTACCTGAATTTGTTCATTTCTAAAACGAGTATATGTATCAATTGAAACGCACACAATTTGTAAAAACAGATTTGGAAACTTGCTGGGAATTTTTCTCTTCACCGGCTAATCTGAAAGAAATAACGCCTAAATCAATGGGCTTTGATGTGCTCGTTGATACGCCAAAGGAAATGTATGAAGGTTTGATGATCGAATACCGCGTGCGACCATTGTTCGGAATTCCGATGCGTTGGATAACAGAAATTACGCATGTTAAAGATCGCAATTACTTTGTGGACGAACAACGCAAAGGCCCATACACGATTTGGCACCACGAACATCATTTCAAGGAAGTTGAGGGTGGTATTGAAATGACAGACATCGTTTCGTATGAAGTGCCGTTTGGATTATTGGGTAGACTAGTTCATCCCTTGATTGTGCGCCCGAAGTTAGAAGCGATTTTTGCGTATCGTTTCAAAGTGGTGGAGGAACGTTTTCAATAATTTATAAGGTTTTCACTAGTTCCAATGCTTGCTCGATATGACCAAGAGGGTTGGTTAGCGAATTGTACATACCACGGACTTTTCCATTTAAGTCAATGATGTAAGTTACACGTCCTGGGATTAAGCCAAATAGATTTCCAGGAACTGCAAACGCTTTGCGTACTTCCTTTTCTGTGTCGGCAAGAAGGTTGAAACTTAAGCGGTGTTTATCAGCAAATTTTTTGTGGTCTGCGATTGAATCAGAAGAAATTCCCACAACTTCGCAGCCTAAATCTTTGAATTCTTCATACGCATCTCTGAAGGAACAAGCTTCTTTTGTACAACCAGGAGTGTCATCTTTTGGGTAAAAATATACCACAAGGATTTTAGTGCCGATGAGTTGTGCACTATCGATGATTTCACCGAATTGATTTGGTAATTTGAATGCGGGACAAGTGTCGTTAATTTGTAGAGCCATGTGTTTATTTGTTAAGTTAACGCTTCTTTGTAGCGAGCAAGCACGCGTTCGCGCGCAAATTTATGGTCAATAATTGGTTTTGGATAAGCCGGAGTTCCAAATTCTGGTACCCATTTTTTGATGTACTTGAACTCTTTGTCGAATTTTTCTTGCTGGCTTGTTGGATTAAAGACTCTAAAATAGGGTGCAGCATCGCAACCACAACCAGCGGCCCATTGCCAGCCTCCAGAATTGCTTGCTAATTCAAAATCCAACAATTTTTCTGCGAAATACGCTTCTCCCAAACGCCAATCGATTAGTAAGTGTTTGGTAAGAAAACTTGCCACGACCATGCGCACGCGGTGGTGCATGAATCCAGTTGCGTTTAATTCACGCATTCCAGCATCAACGAGCGGATAACCTGTTTTTCCTTCGCACCACGCTTTGAAGTGGACATCGTTTCGTTCCCATTGAATTTGGTCGTATTGCTTTTTGAAAGATTCGGTAGCTGAGTGTGGGAAGTGAAAAATGATCATTTGATAGAAGTCGCGCCAAATGAGTTCGTTTAAATACGTTTCATTTTTTGCTTTCGCGATTCTTGCAAGCTCACGGATGCTAATTGTTCCAAAGCGCAGGTGTATGCTTAAGCGACTTGTTCCAAGGATGGAAGGAATATCACGTGTTTCATTGTATCGTTCAATTGTACTGAGAGGTGTTTCCAAGGAAGGAAATTCAACCGTTTGTTCTGAATTGAAGCCGAAGTATTCCATTGAAGGAAGCGGTTCGACTGCAGTTTGATTTAAGTATTTGCTGTATTTTTCGACTGGGTAACTACTCACATAGAATTCACTGAGTTGTTCTTTCCATTTTCGTGAATAAGGCGTAAAAACTGTGTATGGCGAGCCATCAGCTTTGAGTACTTCGTTTTTTTCGAAGATGACATGATCTTTAGCGCCAATCAACTCACACTTTTTTTCTTTTAGTTGTTCGAAAAGTGCTTTGTCTCGATGTAAGGCATAAGGTTCATAATCGCGGTTTGTATATACTTTTTTTGCGTTATACGATTCAACTATCAATGGAATGATGTCGCGTGGATTACCATGAAACACCTTTAAATCGCTACCGAATTCGGCATATTTTGATTTCAGTTTTTGCAGTTCATGATGAATGAACAAGACACGTTGATCTGAAACGGGCAGCTTTGAAAGAATGGTTGTGTCGAAAATGAATATAGGTTGAATTGTTTCTCCTGACTTCAAAGCCTTGTATAATCCTGCGTTGTCATGTATGCGCAAATCGCGTCGGTGCCAGAAGATATTTGTCATTTTCCGTTGTATTCGACTACGTTGTTTTCTGTTTCCCAAAGACGAATAGTTAATCCATAACGTTCCTCAACGAGTGGACGAAGAATGTTATAAATAACAATGGCGATGTTTTCTGCAGACGGTTTTAGGTTGGCAAATTCTGGACAATCCAGGTTCAAGTTACGGTGATCAAAGCGTTCTGAAATTTCATTGTTGATGATTTCCTTGAGTGCTTTTAAATCAATTACATAACCAGTTTCAGGATTTACTTCGCCTTCGACCCATGTTTCAAGCACGTAGTTGTGACCATGAAAATTTGGATTTGAGCATTTACCAAATACTTCTTTGTTTTTTTCGTCTGACCAATCTTGATTGAATAAGCGATGGGCGGCGTTAAATGTTGTTCTTCTGCAAACTTTCATAGGGAATGTTTTCTAATAATTGGTCAAAATGTTCTTGTAGGATTGTTTTGAACCAGAATGTGTAATTCGAAGGGTTTTTGGAAATATCGATCAGTAAGTCGCCTAGTTCAACCCATTTGAAGTCGATTGCTTCTTCTGGGTTCATTACGGGGTTGGAATCACTGGTTCCGATAACCACATGGTCGAGTTCGTGTTCGATCAAATTGTTGTCGAGTTCTGCCTTGTACACAAAATGAAAAGCTTGGTTCATTTCGCAGGATAGCCCCATTTCTTCTTGTAGTCTTCGGTTCGCTGCTTCGATAATTGTTTCACCGGGAGCAGGATGGGAACAACAGGTGTTCGTCCACAGTCCTTCGGAATGGTATTTTCCAAAAGCGCGTTGGTGAATAAGCAGTTCTCCTTTCGAATTGAACACGAAGATAGAGAAAGCGCGGTGTAGAAGTCCTTTTTCGTGGGCTTCTAATTTTTCCATGAATCCAAGGACTTCATCCTTTTTATTTACAAGAATAACTTCAGTATACATTTGTTCTCTCAATCAAATCAAATTTAAGTTATGTCTTAGATATGACGTCAAAAACAAACGGTATTTTTTATTATTTGGGATTCGAATGCGTTCATTCAAGATTGTGTGAGCAGGAACTGTCTTGATTTTCTTGAACAATTTATAGTAGTTTAACAAACTATCTCTAAGTTCTAAAAATACAATATTTATCTCTTCATTTGCACATTTTTTAAAAT
>JALQYQ010000058.1 GCA_023262855.1 Crocinitomicaceae bacterium | reverse complement strand
TTGGCAAGCTGATAAATATTGTTCGTCTCGGAAGCCATCTCCAAGGCCAAAATGTTTTTTGCAACGCTTAACTCTACTTGACCGAAATAATCATAAATGCGTGCCTGTGTATTGAAACTTTCGGAAAGAATATTTTTATTGGAAGTTCGCCGTGCATATTGAATGGCTTGATCTGTATAAAATAAGGCAGAATCTTTGTTGTTCTGAAACATAAAATTCAAGGCCAAATAGTTATTTGTTTCCGCAATTTTAGCATTGTTTCGCTTTCGTTTTGCTAAACGTTGTGCATAATTCAAATAGAATTTCGCGGTTTCAAATTCCAACGAATAACTGTGGTAATAACCAAGATGACGGTAAATTTTAAATGTTACTTCGTCGGATGGAATGCGATTCAAAAAGGGCTGACACGCCAAAATATCCCTGAAATATTCATCCTGATTTCCTAGAATTTCATTCACCTCAGCGCTGTACATCAAAGCTGCAAAACGCAATGAATCATCAAAAACACGACTCTTTTGTAGCAAAACATGCGTCATTGAATCAGCTCGGAAAATATTATTTGTTTTGTAATACTCTCCTAATGAAAGCATGCGCAAGAACTTCTTCGTGTCGTTTTTCTCACGTTTGATGGTTTCGATTAATTGTTTCTCACGAGAATTTTGTCCGTATGAAAAGTTTGGATTCAGCCAAAGCAAAATCAACAGGAAAAACAAGGATGTGAACGACTTAAATTTCATTTGAAGTTTAAAAATAGTATTTTGATTGGAAAACACAATTATTATTCGCTTCAAGCATTTGATAGCTTTAAAATTGAGTAAAAATTGCCCCTTTCTTTTTCCCACCATTTCTTTATCTTTGCACCTTCGTAAATAAGAAGAAACGCATGGAATACAATTTTCGCGATATTGAAAATAACTGGAGAAAGTTTTGGGCTGAAAACAAAACATTCAAAGTAACTGAAGATACTTCAAAACCAAAATACTATGTTTTAGACATGTTTCCTTATCCTTCAGGTGCTGGATTACATGTTGGACATCCACTTGGCTATATTGCATCTGATATCTATGCGCGCTACAAGCGTTTGCAAGGATTTAATGTTTTGCATCCAATGGGTTACGATTCTTTTGGTCTTCCAGCCGAACAATATGCGATTCAAACGGGTCAACATCCTGCAATTACGACAGAAGAAAACATCGCTCGTTACCGCGATCAATTGGATAAAATTGGATTCTCTTACGATTGGGATCGCGAGGTACGCACTTCGTCTCCTGAATATTACAAATGGACGCAATGGATTTTTAAACAATTATTCGATTGCTACTACGATAACACAAGCAACAAAGCAGAACGAATTTCTAAATTGGTTGAAGCGTTTGAAGCAAATGGAAACGCCGAGATAAACGCTGTTTCTGATTGCGAAACGATTTTTACAGCAGCCGAATGGAAAGCCTTTGATGAGCGAAAAAAAGAAGAAGTTTTACAAGAATATCGCTTGGCTTATCTAGCAGATAGCTGGGTAAACTGGTGTCCAGCATTAGGAACTGTTTTAGCGAATGATGAAGTCGTAAATGGTGTTTCTGAGCGCGGTGGTCATCCGGTAGAACAAAAATTAATGCGTCAATGGTCGATGCGAATCAAAGCATATGCTGAACGTTTATTGACTGGTTTGGAAACGGTTGATTGGACAGATTCGATCAAAGACCAACAACGCAATTGGATTGGAAAATCACAAGGATGTTCACTTTTCTTCCCTCTTTGGAGGGGGAATGAGGGAGAGTTTAATGACTCAACGGCGACTGAGGCTCTCGAAGGCGCCATTGAAGTATTTACGACTCGTCCTGATACAGTTTACGGTGTTTCCTTCATGGTTCTTGCACCAGAACATCCATTTGTGGATCAAATCACAACAGCTGAATATGCAGAAGGCGTTGCGAATTACAAAAAAGAAGCATCGCTTAAATCAGAGCGCGATCGCCAGGCAGATGTGAAAAACATTACCGGACAATTCACAGGTGCTTTTGCTATTCATCCTTTCACAGGTGAAAAAGTGCAAATTTGGATTGGTGATTACGTCTTGGCTTCTTATGGAACAGGTGCTGTAATGGCCGTTCCGTGTGGCGATCAACGCGATTACGATTTTGCGAAACATTTCAACTTAGAAATTAAAAATATTTTTGCTAATGTCGATATTTCGGAAGCGGCTTACACTGAAAAAGATGCTGTAATTGCGAATTCTGACTTTTTAAACGGCTTGGATGCAAAAACGGCGATGAAAAAAGCCATTGAAGCAATCGAAGCAAAAGGATTAGGGAAAGGAAAAACAAATTACCGTTTGCGTGACGCTGTTTTCAGCCGTCAACGTTATTGGGGCGAACCATTCCCGGTGTATTTTGAAAACGAATTACCAAAATTGGTAAACGACGATCAATTACCGATTCGTTTGCCGGAAGTCGATAAATACTTGCCGACAGAAGCCGGTGAACCACCGTTAGCCCGCGCAACCAAAGAAGCTTGGAAAGAACAGTTCCAAGGCGATCGAATGGATTACAATACAATGCCAGGTTGGGCTGGAAGCTCTTGGTACTTCTTGCGCTACATGGATCCAAAAAATGAAGCGGAATTCGTTTCAAAAGAAAAAGCAGATTACTGGAAACAGGTCGATTTATACATCGGTGGTTCGGAGCATGCAACAGGGCATTTGTTGTACGCACGTTTCTGGACAAAATTCTTGTTCGATCAGGGCTACATTTCATTTGATGAACCATTTGCAAAAATGATCAACCAAGGGATGATTTTGGGAAG
>JALQYQ010000017.1 GCA_023262855.1 Crocinitomicaceae bacterium | reverse complement strand
GGTTCTTCGGTTTCAAAAGGCGAGACCTTGCTTGATACTGTCAATAATATTCTATCCATGAAAGTGGATATGGTGGTAATGCGCCACCCAAATCCAGGAGCAGCAAAATTCCTTTCTGAGCGTATTGGTGCTAAAGTGGTAAATGCCGGTGATGGAACGCATGAACACCCAACGCAAGCTTTGTTAGATGCATTTTCTATTCGTGAACGTTTAGGTTCTGTGGAAGGAAAAAAAGTAGTGATTGTTGGAGACATTCTACATTCGCGTGTAGCACTTTCAAATATTTATTGCTTGCAAAAATTAGGCGCTGAAGTGATGGTTTGTGGACCAACAACCTTGATTCCGAAGTACATTCATGAATTAGGAGTGAAAGTTGAACATAATCTTCGTGCAGCCCTTGAATGGTGTGATGTTGCAAACATGTTGCGCATTCAATTGGAGCGTCAAGATATCAAGTATTTCCCTTCGTTGCGCGAGTATTCTATGCAATTTGGTTTGACAAAAGAAATTTTGGACTCATTACCAAAAGAAATCATCGTGATGCATCCAGGTCCAATCAACCGTGGTGTAGAAATTACAAGCGATGTGGCTGATTCAAAACAATCCATCATTCTTCAACAAGTGGAAAATGGCGTTGCAGTTCGAATGGCTGTAATTTACTTGTTGGCGTCTAAAATCGAACGTCAATAAGAGCAAAGGAAAGAACGAAACAAGTTTTTAAACGAACTGTTTCATTAAAAAAAAATGTTACATTTGAACAAACACAACAACATGAACTTCCTAACGACGCAAAATAAGAATGAAGCAGTTGTAAAGACAAATGTCGAAAAACTAGATGCTTCAAATGCTTCTGAATTAAAAGCAGAATTGGTGCTTTTGAATAAAAACGGCGTAAACAATATTGTGATTGATTTAAGTGCAACGAAATATTGTGACTCTTCTGGTTTAAGTTCTATTTTGACGGCGAACCGTTTGTGTAAAGATACGAATGGGCGTTTTGTGTTGTGTGGACTCCAAGACAATGTTTCTAAATTGATTCAAATTGCTCAATTGGACAAAGTGCTTTCAATCACAGAAAACGAAGCACAAGCGATTGAAGTTATCCATCAGTGAGTTTTGAAGTAACCATCTTAGGAAGTGGGGCCGCTGTTCCGACCTCTCGAAGAAATCCAACTTCTCAATATGTAATTTGCAATGATCGTCACATTTTAATCGATTGTGGTGAAGGAACGCAAATGCAAATTCGTAAACTAGGCGTTAAATTTCAACGCATTAATCATATTTTAATTTCTCATTTACACGGCGACCATTTCTTTGGTTTAGTTGGTTTGTTGAGTACCATGCATTTGATGGGGCGCGATAAAGGATTGACCATTTATGGCCCTGAAGAATTGGAAGGCATTGTTCGAAGTCAATTGGAAGTAGGTGGTGCTCGCCTCGATTTCGACCTAAGGTTTGTGCATTTGAATGGGAAAGAAGTGAAGTTGCTGTTCGAAGATCGAATGATTGAAATTCACACCTTTCCATTGAAACATCGCATTCCAACGAATGGTTTTGTTATCAAAGAAAAACAAAAGGAACGTCAGTTAATTTCAGAGGCGATAAAAGGTTCAGGATTGAAAATTGAGCATTTTCCTCGCTTAAAAAAAGGAGAGAATGTTGTTGATGAATTAGGAAATGTGTTTGAATTTGAAGATTACACTTATCCGCCAAAACCGAGTCTTTCCTATGCGTATTGCTCTGATACCTGTTATTGGGAAACCATTGTTCCGCATATTCAAGATGTGACAGTCTTGTACCACGAAGCTACATTTACACAAAAAGACAGTGAGCGTGCCAAAGCAACGTTTCATTCTACAGCTGAACAAGCGGCTAGAATTGCTGCGAAAGCACACGTTAAAAAATTATTGATTGGACATTTTAGTGCGCGTTATGAAAACACAGATGTTCATCTATCAGAAGCTTGTACTGTTTTTCATAATACGATTGTCGTTGAAGACGGTGAAACCTATAAAATTGCATAACATTGAGTACACAACTTAACCCAACAATAAATCGAAATGAATCACTTGATTGGCTAAGAGGATTAACAGCCTTGTCAATTATGATTTATCACACGTATGTGTTTAATTTTCACGCCTTAGATTCAGGTTCGTTTGTTGGCAGAATGGGAATTTACGGTGTATCTATCTTCTTTGTTTTGTCTGGATTAAGTATGGCATTGGTCTATCATTCCTATTTCAAAACGATTAAAGATGTTGGATACTTCTACTTTCGACGAATAATGCGCATTTTTCCACTGTTTTGGTTGGCGTTTTTTGTTGTCATGTTGTTGAATCATCGGATGGAATCAATGTCGGTATGGTTCGATAATTTGTTTTTTCTTTTTGGTTTTGATGAGAATAAAACGACGATCATTCCAGGTGGTTGGTCTGTTGGTGTCGAAATGTACTTTTATGTTTTCACACCATTTATCATAATTGCTTATTCATACAACAAATGGTTGGGTCGCTTAATTATGGCTTATTTGTTGTTTTTTGGTTTGCGTTACGCTTTCTTGGTTTTAAGAGATGTGACTGTTTTAGGAGCAAATTGGTACAATTATGTAGCGCCTTTCAATAATTTCTTCCTATTCGGATTTGGTATTTTTCTCTATTATGAATTTCGAAATGTAAAACTTTCAAACGTTTGGTGTTTTAGTGCAATTATTCTTGCAACACTCATTTTTATGCTGTATCCAGTGGAAGGAAATCAAGTCTATATTGTAAAAGGTTTTAATCGATTTGTTTTTAGTTTTGCAAGTATTTTGCTTGTTTTAGGATTTTTTCTACTGAGCTATCAGCCGCCAAAATGGATCGTTTATCCACTTCAACAATTTGGAATAGCAACCTATGGTGTTTATTTGTTACATCAATTGTTAATGCAGTTTTTGCATGATTATTGTCATTTAACAAATCCTTATGGATTAATGATTTCAACGATTCTTGGAAGTGTTTTGGTAGCCTTGTTTATTTATCGCTTTTTCGAAATGCCTTTTATTCGTTTAGGTAAAAGAAAAATATTCGGCTAGATAAATCACCTCTATTTTCAATTCGCAAATTCTGCTACTTTCTACTCTTGATTTCCTTCGTTGAAGTTAACACTAAAACGTTCAAAAGTCATGATAACTTACTGTTAAACATGGGGTTTCTCTGCTTAAATTTGTTAGTTACGCAATAATGTCTAGTAAATGGCTGAAAATCAATATACGGAAGATAATATACGTTCCCTCGACTGGAAAGAGCATATTCGCTTGCGTCCGGGAATGTACATCGGGAAACTCGGCGATGGTGCCGCAGCGGATGATGGAATCTACATTCTTGTAAAAGAAGTAGTGGATAATTGTATTGATGAGTTTGTCATGGGAAATGGGAAACGTGTCGATATCAAAGTGAAGGACGGAAAAGTAACGGTGCGTGATTATGGTCGTGGAATTCCATTAGGAAAAGTGATTGACTGTGTTTCTCAAATTAACACGGGTGGTAAATACGATTCTAAAGCTTTCAAGAAATCTGTTGGATTGAATGGTGTTGGTACCAAAGCAGTGAACGCACTTTCTTCGCATTTCATGGTGTATTCAGTTCGCGATGGTGAAAAGAAACAAGCGTCATTTGTTCGTGGAGAATTGGTAGAAGATGCGAAAGTTATAAAAACGGATGAGCAAAACGGAACATATGTTGAGTTTATCCCAGATGATACAATATTCAAAAAATATGCTTTTAAAACAGCGTATTTAGAGAAGATGATGTGGAACTATTGTTACTTGAATCGTGGTTTAGCGATGTATTTTAATGGTGAAAAGTTCCAGTCAAAAGATGGTTTGAAAGATTTGTTGGAAAACAACATGGATGGCGATCCCTTGTATCCAATTATTCACCTTGAAGACGAAGATATCGAAGTAGCTTTCACACATGGAAAAACGTATGGTGAAGATTACTATTCTTTCGTGAATGGGCAGCATACAACTCAAGGTGGGACACATCAAAGTGCGTTCCGTGAATCAGTTGCCAAAGTAATTCGCGATTTCTACAACAAAAACTATGAGGCATCAGATATTCGTCAATCCATCGTTGCGGCGATTGCAGTGAAGGTGATTGAACCTGTATTTGAGTCACAAACAAAAACAAAATTAGGGTCTCAAGAAATTGAACCAGGTGGGAAATCAATGCGTGCTTTCGTAAATGATTTCTTGAAAGATAAATTGGATAATTACTTGCATCGCAATCCGGATGTGGCTGAGTTGATTGAACGAAAAATCAAACAGTCGGAACGTGAGCGTAAAGAATTATCTGGAATTCGTAAAATTGCGCGTGATCGTGCTAAAAAAGCGAATTTACACAACAAGAAATTGCGTGATTGTCGTTTGCATCTAACTGATTTGAAGGATGAACGCCGTGAAGAAACAACCTTGTTTATTACCGAGGGAGATTCAGCGAGTGGGTCAATCACGAAGTCAAGAGATGTAAATACGCAAGCAGTTTTCTCTTTGCGCGGTAAGCCGTTGAATTGTTATGGTTTGACAAAGAAAATCGTTTACGAAAATGAAGAGTTTAACTTGCTTCAAGCAGCCTTAGACATCGAAGAAGACATGGATAATTTGCGTTTCAATAACATCGTAATTGCAACCGATGCCGATGTAGATGGTATGCACATTCGTATGTTGTTGTTGACCTTCTTCCTGCAATTCTTCCCAGATTTAGTAAAACGAAATCACGTGTATGTTTTGCAAACACCACTTTTCCGTGTTCGAAATAAAAAGAAAACAATTTATTGTTACTCGGAAGATGAACGTCGATCTGCGATTGAAGAATTAGGAAAAAATCCTGAAATAACACGATTCAAAGGTTTGGGAGAGATTTCCCCAGACGAGTTTAAACACTTCATTGGACGCGATATCCGCTTAGAGCCAGTTTTACTTTCAAAAGATGCTTCAATCGATTCGATATTGTCGTATTTCATGGGTAAAAATACACCAGAACGTCAAGATTTTATTATTGAAAATTTGCGCGTTGAGAAAGATTTGGCCGTAGAGCTGGAAGAGGAGAAAGAGGCAAATGATAACATGGAAATAGCTTCATAAGATGGCAGAAGACGAAATTGAAGACCAGAATTTGAACGAAGGCGAAGAAAAAAGTCCTTTTGAAAATAAATCGGTAGATGATAAAATCGTTCCGGTTAATGGCTTGTATGAAAGCTGGTTCTTGGATTATGCAAGTTATGTAATCCTTGAACGCGCTGTTCCTTCTTTGTACGATGGTTTGAAACCTGTGCAACGTCGAATTTTACACTCCATGAAAGAAATGGATGATGGTCGTTACAATAAAGTTGCGAACATCATCGGTAATACCATGAAATATCACCCGCACGGTGATGCTTCGATTGGTGATGCTTTGGTTCAATTGGGACAAAAAGAATTATTGATTGATTGCCAAGGAAACTGGGGAAATACATTAACAGGTGATGGCGCAGCAGCTCCTCGATACATTGAGGCACGATTGTCAAAATTTGCTTCACATGTGGTATTTAATCCAAAAACAACTGCTTGGCTTTCAAGTTACGATGGTCGGAACAAAGAACCAGAGCAACTTCCAGTGAAATTCCCATTGCTTTTAGCACAAGGAGCAGAGGGGATTGCAGTAGGTTTGGCTTGTAAGTTTTTGCCGCATAACTTCATTGAATTAATCGATCAATCCATCAACCATTTGCGTGGGAAGAAAGTGGAAATTTTCCCTGATTTCTTGCAAGGAGGTATGGCTGACTTTTCGAATTACAACGATGGTTTACGTGGTGGAAAGGTACGTGTTCGTGCAAAAATTAAAAAGCTCGACAATAAAACTTTGGTGATTACGGAGATTCCGTTCGGAACTACAACCGGTTCATTGATTGAATCAATTATCAAAGCCAACGAGAAAGGGAAAATTAAAGTAAAGAAAATCGAAGACAACACAGCCGCTGAAGTGGAAGTTATCATCCATTTAGCGCCAGGTGTTTCTCCTGATAAAACCCTAGATGCCTTGTATGCTTTCACTGATTGTGAAGTATCGATTTCTCCGAATTCATCGATCATTGATAAAGATACTCCACGATTTATGGGAGTAAGCGAAATTCTAAAAGTAAATACGGACAATACTGTTCGCTTGTTGAAATTGGAATTGGAAATTCGCTTGGATGAACTAGAGCGTCAATGGCATTTTTCTACCTTGGAGAAAATCTTCATCCAAGAAGAAATGTACATCGATTTTAAGCATTACAGCGATCGTGAATCTTTGTACGAATATTTATATAAACGATTTGAGAAGTTTAAGAAAAAACTTATTCGTGAAATAACGGATGAGGATTTACAAAAACTGACGCAAATTCCGATGATTCGTATTACACGTTTCGATTCAACAAAAGCAGATGATCTTCTGTTGAAAATTGAAGAGGAAATGGCTGCTGTAAAAGAAAAACTAGCCAATCTTGTTGAATACGCAATCGATTATTACAAAGACCTTAAAAAACGATTCGGCGAAGGGAAAGAGCGTAAAACTGAAATCAAAGTATTTGATACAATCAGCGCTACAAAAGTGATTATCGCCAATCGTAAATTGTATGTTGATTATGAAGAAGGATTTATTGGTTACGGATTAAAGAAAAATGAACCAGTAAACGATTGTTCTGAAATTGACGACATTATCATTTTCTTTGCCACAGGTAAAATGATGGTGACTAAGGTCGCAGATAAAAAATTCGTGGGCAAAGGAATCGTGCATGCTGATGTATGGAAAAAAGGCGATAAACGTACAATTTATCACTTGATTTACCAAGATGGAGTTGGTGGTGCTGCGATGATGAAACGTTTTTATGTGAATTCAATCACACGCGATACAGAATATGATTTAACCCGCGGAACAAAAGGCTCGAAAATGCTTTATTTCTCTGTGCACCCGAACGGAGAGCGTGAAGTTGTAACTGTATTATTGAGACCAAGACCACATTTGAAACGTTTACGCTTCGATGTAGATATGGGAGATTTGTTGATCAAAGGTCGTCAGTCTGGTGGTAATCGCGTGACAAAAGAAATTATTCAAAAAATTACGCAAAAAGAAGTCGGTGGCTCAACCTTGGCAGCACGCAAAATTTGGTTTGATACCGTTGTGGGACGTTTGAATGATGAAGGCCGTGGTAAATTCCTTGGTTCCTTCAAAGGTGAAGATCGCATTCTTACGTTGTATAAATCGGGTGATTACCGTTTGAGCAGTTTTGATTTGTCGAATCACTTTGATGAAGACATGATTCACATTGAGAAATGGCATCCAGACAGACCAATTTCGACGGTTTATTACGATGCAGAGAAAGATCTTCATTTTGTAAAACGCTTCTTGTGTGAAGTAACAAGTGATAAAAAAGTATCCTTCATTAGTGAAAGCGAAGGTTCGTACATGGATGTTGTGTCAACGGCGTATCGTCCAAACGTGCGTATTGTTTACAACAAATTGTTGAAGGAAACGAAAAACCTTCCTGATAACGAGGTGAACATTGCTGATTTCATTGATGTAAAAGGAATGAAAGCGCAAGGAAATCAATTGACGAAATTAAAAGTCAAAGAAATTGTCTTGACGCATGAAATAGAAGGAGCAGAACCATGGCCAGAAGACGTTCAAATTGAAGGAGCAGAAGGTGATGAGGATATTGATGGCGTTGTTGGTCACGAAGATGGGGAAGATGGAGATGATGCTACAACCATCGAATGGGATTTGACGAAAAAACCGGAAGACGAAGAGGATGAGGATGGACAAATTACCTTGTTTTAATCCTGTTCTAGAAGATGAAAAATGCATTGTTTGTTCTGCTGTTGTTTGTTGCGTTTAGCAGTAAAGCGCAGCTGATCAAATGGCATAAGCACGACACGACGGATATGACGTTTTCAGGAACGAAAATCAATCCTTATGACGTTGAATATGATACTTCTGGGAAAGTTACGCTTTCAGGATACGTAGATACCTATTACAGTTTTTACTCAGATTCATCAAGTGTAAGTGGTTTTTCTAAGTTTCCTACAATTGCTCCGCGCAACAATCAAGTTGGAATCAACATGTTGCAGCTTTCGGCGAAGTACGAGTCCTCACAGTTTCGTGGTACGGTAACTTTGTTTGGTGGTGATTGTCCGCAAGCTTCTTGGTCGAACCATTTGAATTTTATTCAAGAGGCAAATGCTGGTTTTCGTGTCGTGAAAAAACTGTGGCTGGATGCTGGCTTTTTTAGAACGCACATTGGATTGGAATCCATTCAGCCAAGAGAAAACATGACCATGAGTTTGGCTACAACAACCTATTTTGAGCCGTATTTTTTAAGTGGTTTAAAGTTAACGTGGCAGCAATCCAAGAAATTAGCAATTCAGCTGAATGCCTTTAATTCGTTTAATCAATTCTTAGAAACGAACAAAAATAAAGCTGTAGGTTTTTCAATCGCGTATGTTCCTACGAATAAAATTACGGCAACTTTCTCTTCTATCTATTGTGATGAATCGCCAGATACAATGAAGGTAAAACATCAACGTTTGTACAATAATTTGTGCTTGACCTATAAATCGAGTCATTGGATTCTTGGTTTAGAAAGCAACGTTGGAATTCAAGCTAATTCAGTATTGACAGATCCAGCAAAAACTGCTTTTATGTTTAGCGCGCTTTTGGCAGCAAAATATCGTATGACTCCTAAATGGGCACTTTACGGACGAGCAGAGGTTTTTGAAGACCCGAACGAACTATTAACAGGTCCGGTAATTAATTCAGATCATCAGTTGGTCGGAATAGATTTAGTAGGTGGAACACTTGGATTTGAATTCAAACCAATTCCAAATAGTTATTTCAGAATTGAATCGCGTGTATTGCATACAACTGCTAACGAGAAGATTTTCTACTTCAATAACAACTATCAAAATCAACGCATGGAATTCATCGTTGGTTTAGGATTTTGGTTTTAGGCATTCTTCTTGCTAAGTCAGTGAAAAAAAAATACGATGAAAACGCTTTTGCTCACACTTATCTTACTTGTTTCATGCGGATTAAACGCACAACTTTCGTGTAAAAAACTGAAGGGCAAAGGAGGAGATTCCACGGTTTGTTTCCATAAAAACGGCAAAGTTTCAAGCATTGATTTCGAAACTGTTGAACACGATCGCTACTTTGAATTTCGTGCATACGATGTGAATGGCAACGAAGTTTTGAAAGCCAATCATGGTTATTTGCACGGAGGTGCTTCCTTGGATGTGGCATATTACGAAAATGGCGCAATTCGAACGGCACGTAAAACTTTTCAGCCCGATGGTGGAATTCAACATTACGACGCGACGAGTTTTTTCAATGAAGACGGAACTTTTAATCACGAAGAAGATAATTCATGGGATAAACAACTCATCATTTATAACCCGCCGATTTATGACTTTCCTGAACCCAAAAAAGCAGTTGTTGAGCAGAAAAGTGATACTGTTTATGTTTTTGTGAAAAATGCGAGTTCCAGAAAACTGGAAGTGTTAGTGATCAAACAGAAAGGTTCGGAAGTCTCTGAAAAAGTAGTTGTGAAACCGCGAACAGAACAAGCGATCGGTTATTTTATTTCACAAGGGAAGAATGAAAAAGTTGAAGACTTATGGGATGTCTTCTTAATACCAAGTAAAAAAACGCACAACATAAAACGCATCAGCGTTCCAGAATTGTCTTCAAAAAAGAAACAAGTAATTGTTTTTATGGAATAGAAATTAACTCCAAAGCGAATTTTCACTTTTCAATTGTAAATTATTATCCTGAGTAAGACTGTTTTTTTATCTTCAAAACGCTTGTGAATAAGTAGTTTCGAGTGAAATATTTGAAGTTGTAGCGGGCTACATTAAAAATATTTTAGGAATAAAATGCTATTTAGAAGCGGAATTCTTAGAGTTACTTTTTCTTTTTTGAGTTTTTATTTCGGTTTCAAAATATCATAAGTAAACACCTTAATTTTTTTAATTTTCACAATGATTTTAATAAGAAATTTGAAGTTTAAAAAAAAGTCGATCTCAGGTTATTAATTCTTCTTTATCTTTGCCATGGATGATTTCTCTCCGTCGTGAATGAGGAAAGGATGGTTGCTCTCCGTGATGAGTGACACTCACGATTCAAATTTAAAAGTATGAATGCAACAACAGCAGCATTGTCATCTGAACAATTAATGCAATTGGAAGACAAATATGGAGCGCACAATTATCACCCGCTTCCAGTCGTTTTAGCAAAAGGCGAAGGAGTTTACGTTTGGGATGTTGAAGGAAAACGTTACTATGATTTCTTATCAGCCTATTCAGCAGTGAACCAAGGACATTGTCACCCTGCAATTATTGGTGCAATGATCGAGCAAGCACAAACATTAACACTTACATCACGCGCATTTTTCAACGATACCTTGGGTGTTTACGAAAAGTTTGTAACTGAGTATTTTGGTTTTGATAAAGTATTGCCAATGAATACGGGTGCCGAAGCGGTTGAAACAGCGATTAAGTTGTGCCGTAAATGGGCATACGAGAAAAAGGGAATCAACGAAAACGATGCGAAAATCATTGTGTGTGATGGAAATTTCCACGGACGCACAACAACTATCATTTCGTTTTCAAATGATCCAGATGCGAACAAAAACTTCGGACCTTTTACACCAGGATTTATTCGCATTCCTTACAACGACATTGAGGCCTTGGAAAAAGCCTTGCAAACTGAAAATGTAGCAGGATTCCTTGTTGAACCAATTCAAGGTGAAGCAGGAGTTTATGTTCCAGATGCAAATTTCTTGCAAGATGCGCGAGCACTTTGTACGAAATACAACGCCTTGTTTATTGCGGATGAAGTGCAAACGGGTATTGCGCGAACAGGCAGTTTATTGGCTGTTTGTGGAAATTGCACATGTGAAAATAAATGTGAGAAGCAAGTGAGCTATGCACAACCCGATATTTTGATTTTAGGAAAAGCACTTTCTGGTGGTGTTTACCCAGTTTCTGCTGTTTTGGCGAACGATGAAATCATGATGGTGATTAAACCTGGTCAGCACGGTTCTACCTTTGGTGGAAATCCGATTGCGGCGAAAGTTGCTGTTGCTGCCTTGAATGTTGTGACGGATGAACAATTGGCTTTGAATGCCCGCAAATTAGGACAAATCTTTAGAAACGAAATGCAACGCATCATTGATTCTACTGATTTAGTGGTAAAAGTGCGTGGAAAAGGTTTGTTGAATGCAATTATCGTAAACGATACGCCTGATAGTTCAACAGCTTGGGATTTATGTGTTCAATTGAAAGAAAATGGCTTATTGGCTAAACCAACACATGGAAACATTATTCGATTTGCACCGCCATTGGTGATGAACGAAGAGCAATTGATGGAATGTGTGGCGATCATTGAAAAAACAATCCGCGCGTTTAAAAAATAAACAATTGAACTAGCATATAAGCCGTTGGGATTTTTCTCAACGGCTTTTTTTATTTCATAAAATCGTTTAAGTAAAAATCTTTCGTATTTTTAAAGTCAAGTACCACTAGAAAATGAATGAAGAACTTGCTCTCCTTAGGTCTCAAGTAAAAGAACTGCAACAGGAAAATAAGCGGTTGAAAGCACAGATTGATTTATCGATCAGTCGCAACACGGTTATTGTGCCCGAAGAGTTCAAAGTGATTTTTGAAGAGGCCGAACAAAAAGTAGCAGAATATTTTACGGAAATTTATAACTCAGCTGAAAGCGGCGAAATTGTGATTCATGGTCAACGCTATGTGCTGATTCGTAGCGCATCACTTTCATACGAGTTCTTAGATATTTTAAAAGAATTATACAGTAATTACCCCGAAGAGAAAGCTGTTCGTATCGGAAATAACTTTTTGTACGACATCGGTCAAGTACTTGGTAAAAAAGATGCAAAGTCGTTCCATGAAGAAATGGGCTTGTATGAACCAATACAAAAACTATCAGCGGGACCCGTTCATTTTGCTTTCACAGGTTGGGCAAATGTGGAAATTCTTTCGGATAGCAATCCTTCACCAGACGATGATTTTCTATTGAAATACCATCACCATAATTCCTTTGAGGCTCAATCATGGATCAAAGCTGGACGTAAGTCCAATAAACCTGTTTGTGTTATGAATGCCGGTTATTCGGCAGGTTGGTGTGAGGAAAGTTTTGAAATTCCACTGACTGCAGTAGAAATTACGTGTGCTGCGAAAGGAGATGATTGCTGTTCGTTCATCATGGCGCCAACACATCGCATCAATGAATATTTGAAAGATCAAAAAGTGGAAGCCCACGGAAGTTATGATGTTCCTGTGTTTTTCAAACGAAAAGCAGTAGAGGATAAATTGAGAGCTTCCTTAGCAGAAAAAGACACCTTGCTTTCTGAAGTGCAAACACGTGTAAAAAATAATTTGCAACTCATGTCGAGCTTGTTCAAATTGCAAATGTTTGATATCAAAGACCGCGAGTTTCAGCAGGTGTTCCAACGTAGTTTAGATCGTGTAAATACCCTGGCCCAAATTCATGATTTGATGTACTCAGAGACCAATTTGACGCTCATCAACATGGAACACTTTGTTGCGCGCTTAATTTCGACGTTTAAACAACAATATCCATTCAAAAGCTACGATGTTCAAGTTGAATTGAAGTTTAATTTGCGAAACAATGGCTTGAACCACGACAAAGCGATTCCACTTGGACTGATTCTCAACGAAATTGCATCTGAAACGTTTAAAGTTCCTTTTGAAAATGAAGGTAGAATTGAGTTTTGGCTAACAGATTGCGACAAAGCATTTAGAATTGTCTGCAAAGACAATCGACCTGAAGCCTTGACAAAAGAACCAATTCGCAACCAAAAGAATTCGCTTTTGAGTATTTTTTGTGAGCAATTGGATGCGAGTTTAACGCTTTCTGGATCTCCTGAAGGACTTACTTACACGATTCAGTTCGATAAATAACAAAAATTAATAGATTCTTCTTCCTGCTTTCATGGTTTGAAATACCACTTTATGTATATTTGTCACTCTTAAATTGATAAAAATTGGCTAATAAAATTAAGTTTGGAACGGATGGCTGGAGAGCCATAATCGCCGAAGAATTTACAACTGAAAATGTTGCGCGTGTTTCGTACGCTACTGCAAAATGGTTAAAAGCAAATTATGACGTACCAACGATTGTGATTGGTCACGATTGTCGTTTCGCTGGGGAATTGTTTGTAGAAGTTGCTACCAAAGTTTTCTTAAGTGAAGGAATCCATGTGCGCATGGCAAAAGGATTCGTTTCAACGCCTATGATTTCATTGGCTGCAAATCAATTCAATTGCCAGATTGGTGTAATTATCACAGCAAGTCATAATCCACCAAGTTACAATGGATTTAAATTAAAAGCCTATTTCGGTGGACCTTTATCACCAGAGCATGTGCAAGAAGTAGAAGACATTATTCCAGATACTTGTCCGCTCGATTACACTTCTGTTTCATTGGATGGAGCGATTGCAGCTGGACAATTGGAGATTGTGGATATCGAAACTCGTTATGTTGATCATGTTAAAGCTAATTTCGACTTGGATGCGATTGCTAATTCAGGAATGAATTTGATGTACGACGCAATGTACGGAGCAGGACAAAATGTGATTAAACGCATTTTACCAAACACACAGTTGTTGCATTGTGAACACAATCCATCGTTTTATGGTCAAGCGCCAGAACCAATTGCAAAGAATTTACAAGAACTTGAGCAAACAATCAAAGCGCAAGGAAATGTGTATTGTGCTTTAGCGACAGATGGTGATGCTGATCGTATTGGTTTGTACAACGGAAAAGGTGAATTTGTTGATTCGCATCACATTATCTTATTGTTGATTCACTATTTGGTGAAATACAAACAAATGACAGGTAAAGTTGTGATTGCGTTCTCTGTTTCGCCACGCATTGAAAAATTGTGTCAACATTACGGTTTAGAAGTTCAAACGACAAAAATTGGCTTCAAAGAAATCGCTACAATCATGGTGGAAGACGATGTGTTGTTGGGCGGTGAAGAATCAGGTGGAATTGCTGTAAAAGGACATATTCCAGAACGCGATGGTATTTGGATGGGATTAATCATCTGGGAATTCATGGCGAAATCTGGAAAAACCTTGGATGAATTAATTGCTGAAGTATACGACATTGTTGGACCGTTCAAATTTGAGCGCAACGATTTACACATTACGGAAGAATTGAAACAACGCATCATTGCCAATTGCAAAGCCGATAATTACAAAGCTTTTGGACCATACAATGTGCGCGAAGTAAAAACAATCGATGGATTCAAGTACTTCTTTGATGACGAACGTTGGGTGATGATTCGTCCATCGGGAACAGAACCAGTTTTAAGAACATACGCTGAGGCACCAACACTTGAAGAAGTTCGTGTGATTCTCAAAGCAACAGAAGATACGATTTGTAACTAATTATAAAATGGTGTAGGAGTTTCTCTTGCACCATTTTTATTTTATACCACTATGAAATCTTTAATTCTAAGCATTTTCCTCTTTATTGTTGGTTTTGCACAAGCAGATCAATTGGCATGGATTACTGAAGCTCAAGCACGCAAGGCAGCAGAATTTTTGCGTACACAAGAAACGTTGTTGTTGTTTTGTGGTTGTTGTGATAATCACGATGCGCAAATCATTCAAGTAGTTGAAATTGGCTTTGAGGCAACGTCTGGTGGTGAGTATTTTGAAGTCTTTGTTGTGGGAGTTGATCCTCTTGGTAACGAGGTTCGAATTCCCTTGGATTTAGCGTACGTCTATTTCAAAAAAAGAAAGAAGGCCGTAAACGTTGGAAAGCATTTGGGTTTTGAATGCGATGTTTGTACCAAACCGAAGCGTTTTTTAAACCCGTAATCGAATTAATTGCCTGAGAAAATACGCATGTTATTGTGTTACTCTTTTTCCAATAAGGTGTAAATGCCCGTTTTTAAGTCAACGATGCCGCGTTCAAAAATATGGCCTTCGTAATCTGGGTCTTCGAAATCACGGCTATCGTAATAATCAACGGAAACAGAAATTTCGTTTCTTCCAATTGGTCGCAAGGCATAATAACTGGCTAAAGTGTACATATCCTTTGTTTCAAAATCATACAATATCGTCTGTTTGTAATCTCCAATAATTCCATGCATGGAAATGAGAAAAAAGTTCTCCATTAGAATCATTCGAAAGGAATATTCATCGTCTAAAATGATTGTTAGCCCATCTTCAACCGATTCAATTTCGACAACCTTAAATTCACCTTGCCATTCATCTTTTTTCAACTCTTCACGCACAACAGAAGGTAGCTCTTGCTGAAAATTCTTAGAGTCAATCGGTGTTTCAAAAACCATCGTGTCGGGAACTTGCAAATTGAAATTCTGCATGAGCCAATTTTTCATATCGTCATTCGAAGAAGTCGCTTGTCCAAAAGCAATTGCTCCAAATCCCATTAAACATATTGTAAGCAGTAATCTCATCTTCTAATTTTTTTTTTAATCACGAATCACAACCGCCGAAGGCAGCACCGCAGGTAATCACAAATCACAAATCATTGCACGTGTTCCCTCAAATCCCCAATCGGATATTTATATTCCTGATCTTCATCATCCAGTTCACTCACCAAACTATACTTGGCGATGCGCTCAATCAATAAGCGTTCCCCAATTTCATTTAACAAAAACAAGTTACCAATAATTGCGGTAGTCTCTTCATTTGTGAAATTGAGATTTGGCGCTTCAAGAATAACTTCCACCTTTTCTCCAGCGGTAAACGCAATGTAGTGCCAAGCAGAAGCGTCAACAGTTAAAACTTCCATTTCGTGGTCGTAAACCGAAAATTGACGGTTCCAATCTTTTGCGGGCACGCTGTCGTGAAATTGCCAATTCAGAAAAGTAGGAGCAAGCTCAATCAATTCACTTGTTATTTCTAACAATTGTTCATCGCAATTGGGTGAAATTACAAAGAACCATTCGTCGGCATCGTTCAAGCCTAAATCCCATTTCAGCGGACCAAACGCTAAAATATAATTGTTCAAATGCTCAATGACATACTCGCGCGATTCACTTTCAGGATTCGTAATACATCCTTGAATTAGTGCTTCGTTTTTCACAAACCATTGCCAAAATTCTTCTGCTTGTTGCTCAATCATTCTTTAAATATAAGTAACTAGTTAAAAGTAGACAAGAAAAAAGAGAGCATCGAGCATTGATTATAGAGCATAGAATTTTTGAAGACTTTCTCAACTATTAAATGTTTGATATGAAACCATTATATTTGGAAAATAAAATCGCTTACCATGAAATCATCAATGAAAATCGCTCAACTAAGTCTTGTCTTTTTGTTTTCTTTCTTTATCATGAGTTTAACTGCGCCAACTGTGCGTGAAAAAATCGTTGGGAAATGGGTCCTGACCAAAGCACCTGGCAAATCGAAAAACAAAATAAATAAACGTCAAGAGTATATTCTATTTGAATCCGATGGACGCATGTTTTCAGTTCGCGGAGGTGATGTTGAAAATGCACGATTTATCGGCAAGTGGGATGTTGATGAAGAATCAATGACTTTATTCATTCAAGAACGAAGTGATTCTGAAGAGGAAATGCAAATTGTTAAAATAACCGAAACCAAGATGATTTTAAGTGAACGCAAAGGCAAAGAAATTCATTTTAAAAAAGTGCGTTAATGTATCAATAGTTTAATCTTAATCTTAATCACAAATTATAAATCACGAATCACGAATCACGAATCACAAATCACGAATCACAAATTCAAGCGCTTAGAATTCCAAGAATAACCTAAATTTAGAAATGTTAAAATAAAGCTGAAATTTTAGCAAAGAAGTATCTTTGACTCGGTGCGAACCAAATTTCAACTCGTCGTGTTTCTCTCCTTATTTCTTCGACGAAGTGACGACTATGTAACTTAACTATGGAGAAGAAACCGCTTATTCAAAATGAAATCGACTACTATCATGAGGAAGCAATTCGCATGATTGTCAAAGAAGAAAAATTACCAAGCCAAGTAAAACGTGGATTAATTCAACTGGGAGCCGAGGAAGGTGTCGCAGCTGAAATTACCAATTCTGCACTTGATCTCGTTCAGCAAGCTAAAAAGAAAAAAGCTACGAAAGACATTATTTTCGGTTCGCTTTGGTGTATTGGAGGAACTGTTCTAACCCTTGCCGATGTTGGATATATTTTCTGGGGAGCTATCTTGTTTGGTGGAATTCAATTGATCAATGGAATTGTATCTCGCGTATAACGAACGCTGCAAATTCATTCATTAAATCGTGCCTTTTTCACTGAAATCAAATTTCTAGCTTATATTTGTTGTATGAGTTCTTCTTTCGGAAAATTAGTGCGTTTAACGACTTTTGGTGAATCACACGGTGTGGCCATTGGTGGAATTATTGATGGATTTCCAGCGAATTTTCCAATCGATCTAGAAAAGGTTCAATACGAATTGGATCGTAGAAAGCCAGGACAATCGGCAATTGTTACGCAACGCAAGGAAAGCGACACTGTTCAATTTTTATCTGGCATTTTTGAAGGAAAGACAACAGGTGCGCCAATCGCATTTAGCATTCCAAACGAAGCGCAAAAAAGTGCGGATTACGATCACTTGAAAGATGTGTTTCGTCCTTCACACGCTGATTACACGTATGAGAAGAAATACGGGACACGCGATTACCGTGGAGGAGGAAGATCGAGTGCACGCGAAACTGCTTCACGCGTTGTTGCAGGTGCAATCGCAAAACACTATTTAGAAAGCTTAGGAATCGAATTTTCAACCTATGTTGATCAAGTTGGTTCTGTACGTTTAAGGGATACCTCGTTCTTCATGCACGATGCGATTGAATCCAATCCTGTGCGTTGTCCAGATGCGAAAACTGCTGAACGTATGGAAGAATTGATACGTGAAGTTCGCAAGGATGGCGATACAATTGGCGGATGCGTTCGTTGCATGATTGTCAATGTTCCGGTTGGACTTGGAGAGCCTGTTTTCGATAAACTGCATGCGGATCTTGGAAAAGCAATGTTATCGATCAATGCTGTTAAAGGCGTTGAATTTGGAAGTGGTTTTTCATCGGTTGAAATGCGTGGTTCACAACACAATGATCTCTTCAACGAAGATGGGAGCACACAAACGAATCACAGTGGTGGCATTCAAGGAGGAATTTCCAACGGAATGCCAATCGAATTCAGAGTTGCGTTCAAACCTGTTGCAACACTCATGCAAGCGCAAATTTCCATCAACCAAGCGGGTGAAAAAGTAGAATTGGAAGGTAAAGGACGTCACGATGCCTGCGTTGTTCCACGCGCTGTTCCAATTGTAGAAGCAATGGCAGCGTTGACTTTACTAGATTTTTATTTGGAGTATAGAGCTAGAAGATAGAGTTAGAATTTAGAATTAGAGCTAGAGCTAGATGATAGAATCTAGAACGTGTGCACGGAAATCCTTCTAAATTCTATATCTAACATCAAGATTCTATCCGCCGTGGCGGATTACATTTTAGAAACCCTCACCGTCTCATTAAACTTTTTCGAACGAATCGTGATCAAATACATGCCCGGTTCGTAAGCGCTTAAATCAATTGAGTAAGTACTTGTTCCTCGTTCAATTTTTCCATCATATACCGTTTGAAGGTGTTGACCATTCATCGAATAAACGGCTATTTCAGCGCGTTCTTTTTCCGGCAAGCCCAATTCCAAGGTTGTGAAATCAGCTGTTGGATTTGGATAAGCTTTACTTGTTAATTCTGTTGGTAGTGCGATTCCGTTTTCATCGTATTCCATAACTGGACTTGTTTCTTCCAAGTAATCAATGAATCTTGTTGTATAGGCCATTGCACCCATTGTAACATGAATACGCTCTTCAACAGGAAATTCTTCAAGTATTACTTCTTTAATTGGTTCTGGTGGATTCACCTGATAGTCACACTTGCAATTTGAAGTTATTTCCTCAGTAATCAAATCCGGAAGTTCAATCGTTTCGACTTTCTGCACAAGTTCGATTTGCGGTTGCGCATCAGCTGTGTTTGAAGCTAAAACTGTTGATACGGATGCTTGTAAAGCTTGAATGGCTTGTTTTTCTTTTTCTGTTTCACAACTAAACAATGTAAGACCAAAAACAACAAGCAATGAAAAGAACATCGCGCGTTGAATCGTTTGTTTTGAACTTGCATTCCACAATTCAAATTCGGTATTCAACTGTTCCAATTGTTGCGTTTTAATGCGGCCACACACAGAATTACCACTATTCGCCAATAACAATTGCTTGATTTCTAAACTTGATTTATTCGTGAAGTCAACCACATTCGTTGCGCAGACTTGACAATACGCACCTTTATCGGTTGGCGCCATCTCGTTCCATTTCTCAGAACAAGCATTTTCAATGGTTACATTTTTCATAGTAATTCGCATTAAGTTGAGTTTCTTACACTTGGATGCAAGTTAGGTTCAATTTCCACACGAGAGAAAGAAATAACTCAGAATTGACTGAATAGTCGGTATGAACATTTATTCGGTAGTTCTAAGCCAATAAACAGTTTAAAATGCGTAATTTCGTGGAAAAATTTATCGATTATGTGGCAACGCAAACAGACTTTATTTTTAGGAATCGCATTGATTCTTGTTTGTTTACCTTTTTTAGGTTTACCATTCTTTACCTATTCTTTGAATGAAGTGAATTACCAAGTAACCGCTTTTGGAAATGAAAACTTAGTAAAACCAGAAGTTCAAACGAAAGGATATTTTATCCTTATAATTGTTATTGCGCTTTCGTTATTGGTTTCCATCGTTTCGTTTAAAAATAGAAAACGCCAATTGATGTTGACTTGGATTGCCTTGATTTTGAATTTGTCAACTGCAGCTTGGATCATAACAATGTCTGCTGGAGAAACGGCTTCTTGCACTGCTTGTGAAACAACACGTTTAACACCGGCAATTGGACTTTACTTATTTTTAGCGGCATTTCCGTTTATCGTTTTAGGTTATTTTGGAATTCGTAAGGATAAAAAATTAATCGACTCACTTAATCGCCTTCGTTAATTCATGAATTATCTTTCTGTTGAAAATCTCACCAAGTCGTTTGGTGATCGCGTTATTTTTTCTGATTTAACTTTTGGGATTGACTTAGGTCAAAAAGTTGCCATTGTTGCAAAAAACGGTAATGGTAAAACTACCTTGCTGCGTTGTTTAATGGAATTGGAACCATACGACAGTGGGCGAGTGGTGTACAGAAACGATATTCGTGTTGCGTTCATGCAGCAAAGTGAAAACTTAGACGATACACATACAATTCTTGAAGCAGTGTTTT
The DNA here is from genome assembly GCA_023262855.1 of Crocinitomicaceae bacterium. GTDB lineage: Bacteria > Bacteroidota > Bacteroidia > Flavobacteriales_D > Crocinitomicaceae > M0103. The sequence goes on along the minus strand of JALQYQ010000017.1, from coordinate 81,120 downwards.
CGCACGATTTACCCGAACTTCAAATTGTAAAAAAATACAACCAAGCACTACGCGAAGGAAACGAAGAAGCGATTCATGCGTGTTACGATGAATTGACAGAGTTGAACGCGTGGGACATGGAAGTGAAAGTGAATCAAATTCTTTCGGTTCTAAAATTAGACAATACTGATTTGTTGATTGGAAGTCTTTCCGGTGGACAAAAAAAACGTGTTGCATTGGCTCAAGTATTGGTGGCTGAAGCAGATTTCTTGATCTTGGATGAGCCTACGAATCACTTGGATTTAGACATGATTGAATGGTTGGAAGAATACCTTTCGAAGTCGAAATCAACGATTTTAATGGTGACGCACGACCGCTATTTCTTAGAAGTTGTGTGTGACACGATTTATGAATTAGAAGATAAAACGATCTATAAATACAAAGGTAATTTCTCGTATTACTTGGAAAAGAAAGCTGAACGTCAAGAACAATTGGCTTCTACGATCGATAAAGCGCGAAATACCTTTAAGAAAGAATTGGATTGGATCCGTCGTCAACCAAAGGCACGTGGTACAAAACAAAAAGCGCGTGTTGATTCGTTCCAAGACATCAAGAAAGTTGCAAGTCAGCGCATTGATGAAGACGAAATTGATATTCCAGTAAAAATGGAACGCCTTGGTTCGAAGATTTTGGAATTGCACAAGGTCGGAAAATCCTTTGGCGAGAAAGTGATCTTGGATGGATTTACTTACAATTTTCAGCGCAAGGAACGCTTGGGAATTGTTGGAAACAATGGAACTGGGAAATCTACTTTCTTGAATTTGATTCAAGGAAAAGAAGAAGTTGATCGCGGAAAAGTGGTAACAGGAGAAACGGTTGTTTTTGGTTACTATTCTCAGGAATTGATCAAAGTGGATGAAGACAAAAAAGTAATTGATGTAATTCGCGATATCGCTGAATTTATTCCCTTGGAAAAAGGCCGTCAATTATCGGCTGCGCAGTTCTTGGAGAAATTCTTGTTCGATCGCAACATGCATTACAACTTCGTTCACAAATTGAGTGGAGGAGAAAAACGTCGTTTGAAATTGATGACTGTTTTAATGTCAAATCCAAATTTCTTGATTCTCGATGAGCCAACAAATGATTTAGACATCTTCGTAATGTCGGTCTTGGAAGATTACTTACGCACGTTTGAAGGTTGTTTAATCGTTGTTTCGCATGACCGTTATTTCATGGATAAAATGGTCGATCATTTATTTGTGTTTGAAGGAAATGGTGCGATTAAAGACATCATTGGAAATTACACTGAATACCGCAAACAAACTGCTGCTGATTACAAAAAGGAAAAGCAAGAGGCGAAAGATGGCGTTCCAGCTGAAAAAGTAAAAGTGACACAACTTTCTGATTCGTCTGAAAAACCTGCTGAGAAGAAAAAATTGTCATTCAAGGAAAAAGAGGAATTCAAGCAATTGGAAAAAGACATGGAATCTTTGGAAGAGGAGAAAGAAACGCTTACAGCGAAACTTTCAGATCCATCGATCTCGAATGAAGAAATCATGTCAGCTGGAAATCGTTTATCGGAGGTCGTGTCGAAATTGGATACGGTGACCGATCGTTGGTTGGAGCTTTCGGAATTTGCCTAACGGATTTGTGATTTAGGATTTATAATTCATAATTAGGAATCACGAATCACCCTGTCTGCCGACAGGCAGGAAATCACGAATTTAAATGACTAATTTTGTACTCAATAAAATCAAATCAAGGTGAAAAGTTTCGAAGAGTTAGGCGTGCGACTGGATTTAGTCAAAGGATTGAAAGAGTTGAATATTCTTCAGCCAACAGATATACAGTTGAAGGTACTTCCGATTTTATTGGAGGAAGAAACAGACATTGTAGCGCAAGCACAAACTGGAACTGGAAAAACGGCCGCGTATGGTTTACCGATTCTCGAGCAAGTGGATACGAATGATGCAAGTGTTCAGGCCTTGATTTTATGTCCAACACGTGAATTGGGTCAGCAAGTAGCGAAACAATTATTCAAATTCACGAAGTTTTCGGAGCGCGTATTTGTTGAGTCGGTATACGGGGGAGAGAACATAGATGTTCAAATTTCACGACTTCAGCGACCAACGCACATTGTTGTTGCTACTCCAGGACGTTTGATTGATTTGGTGCAACGCAAAGCGGTTGATCTGCGCAAGGTTAAAACCATCGTGTTAGACGAAGCGGATGAAATGTTGAGCATGGGATTCAAAAAGGAATTGGATGAAATTTTGTCTTTCTTGCACAGCGTTAAAAATAAGTGGTTGTTCTCAGCTACAATTCCCGCTGGAATTAAAGACATTATCAATAAACACCTTTCTTCGGAGGCGCACCGTATTGTTGTGAATCCAAAGAATGTGGTGAATAACAAAATCACGCACAAATACATTATTTGCGACGAGAAGGACAAGTTCTACATTTTGCAACAATTCTTGAAATCGGAGCATAAAAATCGTGGTGTGATCTTTTGCAGAACCAAAGCAACAGCGCAGAAATTAGCGAAACAATTAATTGCGAAGAACATTGCTGCTGATGCAATTCATGGTGATTTACAGCAAAAAGAACGCGACAAAGTGATGCGTGCATTTAAAAATGAAAGTTTACAGATCTTGGTGGCAACGGATTTGGCAGCTCGTGGAATTGACGTAGAAGGCTTAACCTATGTTGTTCACTACCAATTACCAGAATCCGATGAATATTATACGCATCGCAGTGGACGTACCGCGCGCGCTGGAAAACAAGGTGTTTCTTTGTGTTTGATTGATGCGAAAGAGGTGAAAGTGTTACGAAATTATGAACGCACTCTTTCGATTGGGTTTACGCAGATTAGGGAAAGCAAATGATTTTATGTTACTTTTTGCTAGCGCCCAAAAAGTAACAAAAAGGGCGCTTTTGAAGCTTTCCCAAGGCGTTTGCTTCGCATCGCACTGCAATTTTGCTTCATGCGTTTGCTCTTTTCTGCACGACATACGTCGAGGCAGGAGCCGCAATTGCGCAAATTTCATGTGCTAACGCTGTGAAAAAGCTTCTCGAGGATGCAAGCATCATTCCGATTATTTAAAAAAATCTAGAAGCACGAAATAGAAAAGGAAAATTTACTCCGTTTTGATGCTAATAATAAAGTCAAAGTCACAATCCCGATCTGTACAAGTATTATTTTCTGTAGGTAAATTGGGCGACTTCGAGCAAGCTATTTCTGTGAAGGTGTTTTTATTTCTAGGAATCAATTGATTTGTATTGAATGATGGGTGCTATTCCAATTGGATACGCACGATCAATTGTTTCATGGTGCGGCTCGTGGTTAGTTCATCGGAGAAAAAGACTTCAAAGCTTTGATTGTAACCTTGTTTTTGTATGCGGACAAGTTCTTGAACGGAAAAGGTGAGTGGTGAAGAAGTTCCGTTACCAGTTGTAGTGAAGAGGATGCCGTGTTTTTCGTTCTCAATTGTTAATTTGGTTGGACAATCGAAACATGGCATATCGCGGAAATATCGAATCGTAATTGAATCACTTACTTGGATGCTGTCAATCTTTAAAACCAGTTCATTTGGATCAAAGAAATTAGTTTCTATGATTTTTACATTGTTGTAATAGATGTGACAAAAAGGTATCGTATCTGCCTTTGCTTGAAAGGAGAAGAAGAGGAGAGAAAGGAGGAGGAGATTTTTCATTGTTTAAGAATTGTTTACTCGTTGATGAATATTTTTTCCGTTGAACCATCGCTGTATTGATAAAGCAAGATTGTATTTGTAGCTTTTTCGGTTTCACGTCCCAACAAATCAAAAACCTTTAGGAGTTGCTTAGAATGTGTTAAGGCTTCCTCAGAAAGTCCAATTGGCGGAGTGATTTCCACGTAAATATTGTCAAACATGAGTCCATCGCGATTCGTTTGAATCGCATCGCTGATAAAACTAAATCGCCAGATGATTTGCGTTCCTGGAGGGATAGAAAGAAAAAGTCCGAGTTGACGCATATTTACACTTGCTTCTTGCCATCCACTTGAAAGACCTGTTAAAGTTGGTGATTCACCTGGATTCTCATTATGTGTCCAATCTAAATAGGAAGAATAGAATGGATCATTGATCAAATCAATCCACGTAAGCCCATTATCCGGTGAAAATTCAATCAATCCAAAGTCAGTTAAGGTCTCTGAATCAACGCTGTAATGAAATGATAAGTTGAAATTGAACCAATCAATTGAGGCGGATGATTGTAAACTGTTTGTTTGAATGGTGAAAATTGCGGTATCACTTATCGGATAAGCGTTGATTGAATCTGTAATGAGTACCTTGTTGGAGCTCCAAGCGGTTGTGAAAGTTGATTTTTGTGGTGCTCCAATTTGCCAAGTGCTGTTAGGATTAATTGTTAATGTTGGTTCAGGGTCAGACATTTGGTAATAGGAGCAATTGGTTGGTTGATCGAAGCAGAAATCAAAAATTGTAATTTGTCCGAACAATTGAAACTGGCCTAAAAAGAGAATCGCGAGTATTTTTTTCATAGTGATGAGACGTTTCGCTTAGCAAAGAGGTTGGAAGGGTTTTTAGGGTTTGATCTTGAAATACATGTTGCAAAAAGTTCACAAATTGTAATGCATGGTAGAAGACACGAAGTTCTTCAATAGTTGCGCGAATTGAAAGTGAAGATTTATTTCAATTTAAAGATTTTTTCGTTTGTTCCATCACTGTATTTGTAAATTAACAATTCATTTGACAACTCTTCAGTTTTTTGTCCAAGTAAATTGTAAACACCAATTAACACTTTTTTCTGTTGGATTTCTTCATTTAAAGAAGCTGTACACATGGCGCCACAGTCTGTGCTAAGAATTGAAGCATCTACATAATTAACATAAGTAGAGAATGCAGCAGGGTCATCCACTTGAACACAAGTTAAATTGGGATTGTTAAATGCAGAAACTACAGTTATAAATAATTCTGGATCATTGTACAAAAGTTGATTATTTCCGTTGTTAATATTGATACATACCAATTGATTATTCGAACAGTTTAGATCGGCTAAATTCGGATTATGACTTAAATCTAAATACATTAATTGATTTCCATAACACCACAATAAAAATAAATTTACGTTGTTCGAGACATCGATGCTGCTTAGAATATTACCATGGCAGTATAGTGCAGTTAAATTCAAATTTTGGGATACATCTAGATTTGAAAGTTCATTATTTCCGCAATATAATGTTGTCAAATTTTGAAGTTGGTTAAGATTTAGATTGGAAAGATTATTAGATGTGCAATTAACAAATTCTAAATTACCATTGTTCGACAAATCAATTTCTCCCAAAGGATTATTATAACATTCTAACTTAATTAGAGAAGTAAACGCTTGAATTCCTGTTAAATCATTTATGTTTTTATGCGGGACGAATAACCTCGTGACAGTATCTATAGCACTCGTCGAAACGTAACCATTCGGTAGCCCAGAGTCTAAACCAAGATCAATTAATGCCTGTTCGAAATTCACATCTGGAATGACAGTTGTTTGTCCGTTACTATTTAAGAAAATCAGAAAAAAACAGATACAGGTTAATTGTTTCATTAAGGTTCTAAATTGATTGCGAATACTAATTTATGAAATTTGTTTTATTAAATCATAAAAACAATTAAGAACGAACAATCTATTCAAAAGGTTAAATGCTCTGTGCCTCAGTGGTAAATTTTTAACCTTAGAGGCGCAGAGGTTTATGAAAGGACTAAATTCTTTTATTCTTCCGTTAAAATTAGGAGGATTGTTTTTTGGTAGTGAGAAGTTTGATGGAGAAAAAGATCATGTTTAACAGCACACCCATTAAAAGTGTCATTCCCCAAGTTCGTGGATGTGAAAATGGATTCACAAAACGATCAGCGATGTCATTGAACAAACCAAAAGGATTACGCAAAATATCCCAGCTGTTCCAGCGCAAGTATCGACCTAAGTAAATACCGAAACTTGAAATAAAAAGAAAGAAGACAATGATGATAGAAATTGTTCGATTACTGAAGTACTTTTTTAATAATGTGCTGATGTCCATAAGACTCACAAAACCGAACATTAATCCTGTCCAAGCGAACGACAGAATGACCACTAGATCGAACCAAATAGGAGCGGAGCTGTTCATTCTTAGGTGAAAAAGATCTGTTAAGATGTACGGTGAATTCGGAAAGAACAATAGCCAAGTCACAATTAAAACGAACAATGATAATTTTCTATTCACGCCTTTTAAAATAAGAAACGTGCTTAATAACCATGGGATAAAGGCCAAGAATAGGTTCCAGTTTAGAAATAGAAACACGTTTGTATAGGTAAGGAAATAGCGTGTAATGGATATTCCAAAACAGAAAAGTGACATTACGATTAATAGGATGGAAATGTGTAAACGTCCTTGGTTTTTCAATTCTTGAATCATTCTTCAGTTTTTTTAATGAATTAAGTTGCTTATGAAGTACAATACTTGTAGCAGAGCTTTAACTTGAAGAAGGTGCGTTTATTGTTGGGATTTGGGGGAAGGTTTGCTAAGAAATGTTAAATGTACATGCAAAGATGCGGAGGAATTTACCACAAGGTGCAAAAGGATTACTAAATGATTCACAGAAAAGCGAAATGCTACTCAGCGTGCTCATTTTCTCAGCTCCTCGGCGTTGAAAAAAATCCTTTGAACCCTAGCTTCTCAACACTTTCTCCATTTTACGCCCTTTCGCGAGTTCGTCCACGAGTTTATCAAGATAGCGCACTTGTCGCGTTAAAGTGTTTTCAATTTCTTCGATGCGGTAACCGCAGATCATTCCAGTGATGAGGTGCGCATTTGGGTTCAGTTGCGCTCGTTCGAAGAATTGCTGAAAGTTCACTTTTTCGTCGATGAGTTGTTGAATCGCAGTGGCATCAAATCCACATAACCATTCGATCACTTGGATTAATTCGTCCACAGTTCGACCTTTTTTTTCGATTTTCGTCACGTAAAGCGGATAGACGGATGCAAAGGTCATGGTAGCGATGCGCTCGTTGTGTTTGTCAGTTGTATTCATCATTCGACTTATTTCAAGCGCTCCAAGACGCCTTTTCGTTTCACAATGTTTTTGTAATCCCACTGAATGGCTTCCGATTTTACTAACCAACGCGCGATTTCTTCTTCGTTTAGTTCTGTTTCCGAATTATAAAACTTCGATGCATCTTTGAATTTTGCACCGCGCACGTTCAATTCCGCTTCATCGAAATCTGCTCCACTCCAAAACATCAATCGAATTCCCGGTTTCTGTTTACTGTAACCCACAATCGGATTTCCTTCCAAGAACCAAACTGGATGTCCGTGCCAAATCTTTGATTCTGCTTGCGGTAAACCTATATCGATGATTGTGGCCAAGTTCGAACAAATGACTTCGTCCTCGGGGCTTTGTGTTGAATTGTATGTTTGGATGTCTGCGTGCATGAATTAAAATTAGTGTTTTTTTTAATGAAGGGGAATAGAAATGAAGGAATTGTCTAATGTAGCAATTGTTTAATGTAGCAATTAATTAAAGGAACAATTTAAGGATTAAAATAGGAATGAGGGAATGGAGGAATGAATTGATAAACGAATAAATGAGTAAATGAATTCATTTACAACTATTGATTTTAGTGGGATAGGTAAGGTGTTTAGTTCATTTTTATCAAGGAAATTCGCGAATTAGCAACTTCGCAACATTACGAATAATGAATCCTTAGCAACATTGTTATTTTGCAACATAACAACTTTGCAAATTAGCAAATTAACAATCTTACTTAAAACTCCCTATTTTAGAGGGATAGGGAAGGTGTTTAGTGTTTTCAATCCTGGAACTTCGCAATATTACGAACGAAGAATAATTAGTAACTTGACAATTTTATACCCTCTCCTTTCAGCGGTGAGAATTTAACCTATTTTTTATGAAAAAGATTGTATTTAATTCCGATGCTCACAGGTACACTTAGCGCCATAGTTTTGGATGTTTCACTAGCTCCAAAATGTGAATACGTAGTTGTTTTGTAATAATCGGCGTAGATTTCTCCTTTGGCAAAAACCATGAATGTCTGATTAACCATATAATCCGCATGCAAGCCAATCAACCAACCTGCATTTTTATTCGAACGGACGAAGCCACCAAAAGCAGGTGAAATTCGCAATTTATTTTCGCCTATAATCAATTTAAGAAAAGCTGACTCGGTAAACAAAGTAGTTTTTGATGCTGAATCGAACACAAGAAAAGGATCTGTATTTACTGAAAAGACTGCTTGTTTAGGTCGAAATTCAATGGTTCCTCCTACAGTCGAATAGTTTACTCCTTGATTACCGCCGCAGTAACCACCTTGCAATCCGATATTCAATTCTTGAGAAAAAGATTTAGTGGAAATGAGCACAAGCAAGTAAAGTAGAACTAATTTGCTTGATTGAGAATATGTTTGATTGCTTTTGGTCATTTTGTGTATATGGTTTCAGTTGTCTTTACAATTTAGAACGGATGAATTTTCAAATTGGTTTGTTTGAAGTTGAAATATGGTGCAATTTACGTTTTTTAGATTTTGGAAATTAACTAATTAGCAACTTCGCAATATTACGAATCCTTAGCAACATTGTTATTTCGCAACAAAACAACTTTGCAACATAACAACTTTGCAACATTACAAGTTAGCAACTTTGCAAGTTAACAATCTTACTTAAAACTCCCGATTTTACTAGTTAATAGGAGACATTGAGTTTATCAATTTACATTAGTTTTAACGCCCAACAATCATCACTCATCACTCATCGTTCAAAATGTTAAAGAGTTCAAATGGTTCAAATGTTCATCACTCATCAATCCTCAACCTAATTCCCTCCGAATGACTCGTAAACTCTGGTGCATACATACATTGAATCGTCGTAATGCCATTCGAGAAATCGCCCGCTAAGTTCACCACTAAATCGTATTCGAAAACGTACGTTCCTTTTGGTAAGTAATCGAAGAAGAAATTCGTTGCGGCATCGACCGTACTTTCGTAATAACCCAATCCATCTTGCCATTTGTACTGCGTAAAGACATTCATCGGTTCCAAACCTGCCGCACGCATGTCTTTCATATGCACGTATTCCATGTTGCGGTCGCTGCGTAATTCGATGCGAACGCGCACTTTGTCACCTGCTTTCAGTTGTGTTTGATCGGTAATTAACGCCATTGTTTGTCCTGCAGTTGAATTCTCAACTTTGAATACTTGTTTTTGCAATTTCAAGGGTGTTTCCGCTGATGTAATTTTATCAATGTCCTCGAAATACTGCCAATACATCGCTCCCCAACTGACTCCTTCGGTTGTGCGTGTGATTTCAATATTCCCCATTTCTGGTTTAATCTGTTCCGCTGGCCAAGAAGTTTTGAAATATCCAGTTCCTGCTTCAACGCTTGAACCCATTGCTTTTGGATCGATCGCTTTTCCATTCACTTTGATTTGAACTTGTTCAGTATTCGTCAAAATTTCCGTTCCTCTCAATAATAAAGCATAACACGCTTCAGCAGTTGCTTTGGTCGTTTTCCAATCTGTCGTTTGCTTTTGTTTTAACAACCAAACTTTCATTTCTTCAACCGCAATTTGATCATTCGTAACTTCATCAAATGCTTCAATCAATAAAGCTTGTGTTTCGATTGGCGCTTGATACCAATAATAACCTGCAACGTTGTCTTTCCAATACATGCCCATTTCTTCGTTGTTAATAGCACGTTCTTTAATAGACTTCATGATGTCGTTTGCAATAGGTTCATTTGAAAAACGTTTCGTCTCCAAGGCAATCATTCCTTCTGAATAAATCGAGAAATCTGTCCAATACTTCGTCGCTTGTTGTTGGAAGTAATCGAAGGCTTTTTTCGTTGCAGCATCAATCGGTAAATCTTTGAAGAAACTGCGCGCATACAAATACTGAATGTGGTCTTCGTTGATGTGTTTGTGTTTTGTGAAATTACTGTCGTGCTCAACGATGTACGTGTAATCATCCAGAATTTCTCGATCCAAATAGTTTACACCTTTAGTAACCATTTCCCACACTTTTTCATTTTCACGTACATCTTTCACGTTCAAATGATCCAAATGTCCCATTCCTGTGATGATGTGTTGTGTGATGTAACGATTTTCAGGCATTCCTGGGAACCAAGGCCAAGCGCCATTTGAAACCTGCATTTTTTCCAGTTTAGCAATAGCGCGGTCCAATTCTTTGTCCATTTTCGCTAAGTCAAACAACAAGGCAATTTGTTTCTTGCGCGTACTTTCATCCTTAGCTTCCAATAACCAAGGAGTTTCTTTCAGTATCAACGCTTTTAATTCTTGGTTTTTCTCTAAGCTCGAAAGGAAAGCATCTGGCGTGGAATTCTTCCAACTGTCAATCACTTGTTTGATTTTCGGACTCGAATTCATAATGGTTGTTGCCAAGGCATTGGAATAAAGGCGCGTAAACGTTTGTTCTGCACATTCATACGGATATTCCATCATGTATGGCATTGCTTGAATTGCATACCAAGCTGGATTCGACGTGTATTCCAAAGTCAATGAATGATGATCTAAACTTGATGAAGAACCACTTTCTACCAATTTTTTAAAGGTAAATGTTTTCGTTCCAATTCCTTTTGAGGGAAGCGGTAATGATTCTGTTACCAATATGCGATTTGATAAGATGGGCAATGTGTTTTCTTCAGCATCGGTATGACTTTCAGCTTTCGCAACAACACGATAATTGATCGCACTAATTCCAACTGGAACGTTTAATTCCCACGTCAAAACATTGCTTTGTCCTGTTTTCAATTCAAACGAACGTTCTGCATTTGCTAACTTGAATGCGGCATCAATTGGCTGGTTTGTTTGAGCATCGAATAGGAGCAAGGTTGCTTTACCTTTTAAATCTTTCCCCGCCAAACTTGATACTTTCGCTGTGAATTTTACTTTATCACCTTCACGTAAGAAACGCGGGGCATTCGGTGTAATCATTAATTCCTTTTGCGCAATTACTTCTTTTTCAAACGAGCCTGTTTTTAAGTCTTTCGTGTGCGCTAAACCGATGAATTTCCACGTTGTTAAAGATTCTGGGAGTGTAAATTTCACAATTACCTCACCTTTTTCATTGGTAGATAATTGCGGTAAGAAGAAAGCTGTTTCATTCAAGTTGGTGCGCGCTTTTACGGCTCCAAGATTACCACCTTCTCCACTTTGCGACTGTTCCTCCAAGGGTTTTAAGCGACCATCATTTTTATCGTATTCTTTTTCGCTATCTTTTAAGATCTCAACATTTTTTGTGTCGTGTCCTCTAATACCGTTAGATGCAAGGCCTGATGTAACTTTATTCTCAGCAACTGCATATCCATCTTCCATACGAATAGGTGCGTACTGAACTGTAGAAGCGTTGCTAAAAGAATACGTTGCACCAGTAATAACTCCACCGTAGTAATAATAATCAGGATTGAATCCCCACCAGTTCATGTCATCATATTTTCTTACATGAAAACAACATCTATTCATAATTAGATTTGAACATTCCATCGATTGAGCTGTTCCAAACGAATAACTCGACCAATAACGATTTGAATAATTCGCATTGAAAACACTTAAATAATAATAGTTTTGAGCAAATTCATCCAACGATCCATCGTACATTGCCGCTAAAAGTTCGGCGGCAACTTTTTCACCTTTTGGACCTTTGATTTTAATTTTCCATTCTTCTTTTTGTCCCGGTAATAGCTTGTCGCGGAAGGTTTCAAATTCAAATGACAATTCCTTGTTAGTGAAAGGAACGTAAATCGTTGAGCGATCGGCATACGAACGACCACGTTTGAAACTGGTGAAATAGACATCTAAATTTCCACGATGACTTTCGAGAATTGGAATGGAAATCAATTGTTGAGCATTCGAAAGATGAAGAAATTCACGCTTGATGATTTTACCATCTTGAGCTACTTCATACAGAATTGTCATGTTTGAATCTGCCGAAGAAACCATGAATTCAGCTGTTTCGCCCGGTTCGCAATGTTGTCTTACAATCTTTACGTCGAAGATTTCACGCTTGGATGCTTTTTTACTCGTTTTATCGAAAAGTGAGAAATAACGAATTTCTTTTACATCAACTCCAAAAGAATCTTTTGCCGCAATTTCTATCATGTATTCTCCTGGTAGCCATGAATTCATTCCAACAAAATCAATGGTTTTCGCTGTTTTTGTATTCCAAGAACGATCTAAAACGGTTGTTTCAATTGCACCTTTTTTCGTCAATTCCTCTTTCTTAAAGGCATCGTATGGAAATAATTTTCTGAATTCCTCTTCGCTAATTCCTTCCACATCTGGTCGCTCCCAAGCACTCGCATGATAAAGTTGTTTTTTGTCCTCCAAACGATGAACTTTAATCGTTCCAGCTGCATTTACGGGCTCTCCATTCAAATTGTTTGCACTAATTTCAAATTTATTTACAGCATGTACTTCAATTTCTGCACTCGTATTGATTCCCAATTGCAAAGCAGTTTCGCCCACAGAAATGTAATTCGATGCTGAATGCGTTTCGCCTGTAATATCCACAACATCCACTGAAACCGTGTAATTGTAATACGGTAAAAACTTGGAGTCGATTGTTGGATCTTTTTCAGCCACAAAGTCAATCACAAACTTTCCATCAGCATCAGTGGTGACTGTTCCTGTTTTAATTTCTTTGGTCGAATTGTCGTAGTTCACGTTATAATAGTAATACATCCAATACGGAACAGAAGCTGAGCGTGTGATGCGGTAATTCACTTTTGCTCCATCCAAGGCAACTCCTGAAAAGGTGTTCGCTTTTCCTTCAACCTTGATGCTTGAATTCAATTTGTAAACACCTGTTAAAGGCAACATTTCTACTTCAAACTTCGGTCGTTTGTATTCTTCTACTGAGAAATAAACTTCACCATATTCGTCTTGAATGCTCATTTGTCCTGTCATGCCTGTTTCTGGAATCACGAACGAACCTGAGAATGTTCCATAGGCATTTGTGGTCAATTTCACTTCTTTCACATCTTCGTAGTTCGCATCACGGAATACGACTTCCGATGTTTTTCCGACTTCAATTTTGTGTTCCTTTCCTTTGTGCTGAATGCGAATACCTTTGAAATAGACGGTTTGTCCAGGACGATAAATTTGACGATCAGTAAAGAAATTTGTTGTTGTGTAAGGTTTTTCATTTTCCGATTCGCGGTAGAAGTACATATTCTGATTTTCGAAATAAACATCAGTTCCTTTGCTGATTTTAAACATGCGATACGAATAGTTTGCTGAGTTTTTTAATTCAGCCAAACCTTTGTCATTGGTCTTCAGTGTTTGTTCTTTCGTGTATTTATAGTTACTTGAGTTGTAATCGTATTTTTGCGTAAACACTTCAACTGTTGCGCCTTTAATAGGTGTTCCTGATTCACGATCTGTTACGTATATTGAATTGGTAGATTCCGTCGAACTTGAATTGTACATGAAAGCCAAATCGCTTACGTAAAAAGTGTTGTAAGAAATTGAATTTGTATCCAACTCGAAATTTGCTTTGGTCGATGCAATCAAGGAATAGTGTCCAAGTCCAACGTTGGGTAAAATAATTTCTGTCTGATGTTTTTGAAAATCTTCAGTTTGATACAATTCGGATGTCCACGCGTATTCAGTTGGTAATTGCAACAAACGTTTCAATTCCTCTTGACGATTTGAATTGTAAGCTTGATTAAATGAAGCTTCTGTTTTAACTAATCGGAAATAGAGTTTATTTACATTTTTGTAGGATACAAGGCAACGTTTGCTCACTTTCGAAGAATAGGCTTTTTCAGTTGTGAAATCTGCATCCTTGAATTCGATTGTTTCCATCAAATTCTTGCACAATCCCGCGCCATACGACTTCGGAAATGCTGCAATTGCTTGTTGACAAATTTCATGCGCTTCTTTCTTTTTCCAACGATTTTCAGGTGTTTCAAGTGAATAATCATTTCCTTTGGAAGCATATAAACTCGCTAATTTAAATTGTGCTTCTGTACTAAGAGCAGTTGTTGAATGTGTTTGAATCAACCGTTTCAACGCCATTTCATAAGCCGCATCTTTTGTTTCATTCACTGATGTTGAGTAAACGAAGTCCAAACGAATTAACTCTAAATCGAACATGGCATCATGTGATTTGTCACGCAAGTGAAAAGCAGTTAATTCGCGCAACAATTGAAGTGCTTTCCAATCATTCGAAAAAGAAATAGAATCCTTTGTTGGATTGGATGCTTCCATGAATGTATTGCTTTCTTCAAAATAGCGATTGTCGTTTATGACAAATGGTTTTTCACTTGAAGGCAACGAAAGCTCAGTGTTTTGGTAGAAATTCAAGGCACGATGCGCAAGAAAATCGTATAAGGTAGGACGTTGTAAAACAGATTCACCGTAATAATTCAACATCGCTTTGTAATCGCTCAAAGCACTTTTTTGCAAACGATTCACTTCCGTCAATGACAATTCATAATTTTCTCTGATTTTTCGATTGATGGTTGTTAAATCCCAGGTACGAATGTCGTTCAATACAATTCCTGTTGCCTCAGTGCGGTTGAAAAATTTCCAACGGTTTTGATTGTAATAGCGTGTGTATGCTTCGGCAGAAATAGAGTAGAGGATTTGTTTGGTTGGGAAGTTCGAAATTGCAGCCAAACTATCAACTTCTATGATTGACATTGCTGTGTTTTCTTCACGTAAATAATCACTCAATTTAAGTTTGTACAGAACAGACTTTACAATTTCAGGAGAGTTTTCAACTGTTTTTGCTTTTTCAAAAATGCTGTTTACTTCATCTAAAGCAGATTTATACAAGCCTTTTTGTTCCAAGGAATCTACCTTTTTCCATTGATCTTTGTAATCTCCTGTGAAATTCATCTTGATGAGTTCATCATCAGTGTTCACAACAACTTCATCCACCCATTGGAATTCTTCACCACCTTTTTTCTTGTCACATGCGTGCGACATTAATAATAAACCGAAGAATAAAAGAAATGGAAACTTTAAAAAATGAATAGATTTCATAGATTGTTTTATTGAAACGTGAACCAAAAAAACACAGTGTACAACTCAGTATTCAATTGGTTTGATTTGAAGCTTAAATTACATAAAAAAACCTCATTGCTAACGTCGAATTTTCAACAATTAACAATGAGGTTAAAGGATAAAACGAAAAAGCTTAGTGCTTTATAATTTTTGTGGTTTGATTACCTGTTCGAACGAAGTAAATACCATTCGCCAAACTACTGATATCATAAATAAATCCGTCTTCCGTTGAAGCAATAGAATAATTACTTGATTGAACTTCAGTTCCAACATTGGTATAAAGTGCAGGTGCAGAATCCTTAGAAGCAGGAATTAATGTGAAACTTCCGTTCGTTGGATTTGGAAATACAGTTATTTCAGATGTGGAATTATTGATAGAAACTGCTTTGATATCGGAATAAGTATACGCGCCATCAAAATCTGTTTGTTTCAAGCGGTAATAATAAAGTCCTTTTTCTGAAAGTAAATCAGTTGTTGCATAATTCAACAAATTCGTTGAATTTCCAGCACCATCTATTTCTTGAATTGCAGCCCAGTTTTTCCCATCAGTTGAACGTTCAATCGTGAAAAAATCATTGTCCTTTTCCGATGCTGTTTGCCAAGTTAAATCAACTGTTCGTTCATTTTTCAAATTAGCAGAAAAGTCAACCAATTCAATTGGTAAAGCACTTACAACGTTTAAACTGATGTTGTCAAACACCAAATTACATGTTCCAGTTGTGTTACTTGTAAACGTAATTGTATGGTTTGTTGATGTTGCAACAAAGTAAAAGGTTTCCATTCCCCAGTTAAATCCACCACCATTGCGACTAATATTGGCAGTTAAAGCATTATTGTTAATTTTCAATTTAACTGATTGTAGCGTAGGTCCGCATGTTGTTCGGCGTGATGCTTTAAATGAAATTGAATAATACGATCCAACTGTAAATCCTGAAACTGTTTGACAAAGTCCTGCTTCTGCATCTACTTCTGCAACAATGTTTGTATTGCTTGTCCCACCGTAAGTTGATTCTGGATTGTAAGCTTCTGGGTTGCATCCCCAACCAGTGGATCCATTACTGAAATTACCATTGTTAATGGTTTGTGCACTCACGTTCAATCCGATGAGGATAGCACATAGAAAAAATAAGTTTGTTTTTAAAACTGCCATTTTATTTGGTTAAATAAATTAGTTGCAGTTTTAGCATGATTAGAATGGCGCGTTTACATAGAGTGGTCACCAATTCCGTTACAAAGATAAGTAACGATTGAAGAAAAGCGTGTTTAATATTTGTTAAATATTGGAAGGCTATTAAAATCGAAAAGCAATTCCAGTTTTTAAATAAACTCCTGATCCATACCCAGCCTCAGCAAACAAAGAAAGTCGATTTACTAGAAAATACTGTAATCCGTAAGCCAATTGATAATCGAAATAAACAGGTGAGTACTTGTCTGTGAAACTGAATTCAGTTGAAGGACCGTCATACTCTTTTTGAAAGAAATTTGCACCTCCTTGCAATTGTAAATATCCTGCTAAACCTTTAAGCGTAACAAAAGTATAAATAGACGTGTTGAACATCAAGCGATTGGAAATGAAATTCAATTCACTTTGAGTTGTTGAGGTTTCGTCAAAGCGCAATGAGTTTTTGGTATGAGAATAATCAATTCCGAGACGAATTATTTTTAATCGTATAAACGGGGGTGCAACGGAATGATTGAACCGTAAACCGAATTGTCCGATGGTTGAACCGTTGACATTTGTTAAACCAGTTGCTTCATAATGTTTAGTCAAATCAGTTAATTGATAGGATGGAAAACCGTAATAGGCCGAGATTTCATTTCCGGTTCTTCCTCCACTGCCACAGCACAATTCATAGACATAACTTGAGTTCAATGATTGAAGAAATTTAGGATGACTCCCCGCCGAAAGTGGAATTGCTTTGGAACAATAACAACTTGGAAGCAGTAAAATCCCCGCAATGGAAATTAGTGGAATCAGTTTTCTCATATTCGCAGTTTATACTTGCTAAACGACCTGCAAGTTGTTTTGGTACATCAAGGACAAAAAAAGCCATCCGCATTGACGAATGGCTTTAAATCATTGAATGGAAGTTTAGTTCATCAAGGAACTTAACTTAATTCCTTTGTTTACAATATTCATTTTCAAGGTAAAGCGAATTTTTTCAGCATAGCTTGAATTGCCATATGAATCGTTTAACTCTTTACTCATCCAGATAGGGAAGTATAATCCAAAGACTTTTCCTAAGCGCATTCCAACTCCTGTATTAATTGCAGAAGTTACTGAAGTTCCATTGTGGAAAGCTCCTAAATCGGCAAACAAACCAAAAATGCCCAACTTCGGAATTGGTAATTGGAAGTAAACATTACTTGTTGCCATCCAATGTGTTGTTGTTCCAAAATAAGCTGTGCTTTTGAATCCACCCATGTTTTCATCGCGCTGTTGTGACCACATTCCATCAACTAATCCTCTTCCGAAATAATAATCTTCAAAGAACAAATCTTGCTGGCCATCAGTTCCACTTAATGACATTCCCATGCGGTATTCTTTATTACCAAGTGAGTTTTTGTAATGATACGTATTTCCGATAAATCCACGCACTTCTACCCAACGTTTCATTGTGTTTTTCAAATAGCGGAAACGGTAAGTTGCATCCGCAGTAACACGAGCCATTTCAGTTTCAGATGAGAATATCGCATCTGTTCTTAGATTCACAGATAATTTATGATCAGGGCGATTAACACTGAAGTTATACTTTGCAAAACCACCAACATAATCTGTACTAGTATTTGATAAAATGTCTGCTTTAACAATTCCTTGTAACAAGAACGATTGTGAAATAGGTGAATTTGTTCGATTTCCAATTTTTGCAAACCAATACGGAGCAAGCGCCAAATAAGCTCCTTCCTGTTTACGTGCATAGGATGAATCGTTTTTAAAAGACTTCACAGACAAACCGAAGCGTGATACTTTCAATCCTGTTTTTGGCAAGCAGGTGTAGGAAAATTCACCGATTCCAGATACCATTTGACGACCAAACGAATACATTGGTGCAATGAAATATTGGAAACGATTTGGTGAAATTCCCATGTTGTGAAATGCTGCACCAATCATGAACTGATCGTAAGCATTCCCAGCAATAATTGGTGTCCAATACAATTCTGATTTGTCTTTTTCATTGTATCCGCTCAAGAATTCCATGTGAATTGGTTCCAATTTTTTGAATGTTTTGTTGGCCATCCACGTGTTGTTTTGACGATACATTTCTGGAATGTCGTTCGACGCATCGATTTCAACGCGATCAACATCTTTTGTTGTTAGATCTGCACGTGATTTCTTCTGCCCTGGTTCAATCCAATGCGTTTCGACTAATTGATCGTTTTTATAAACATTGATTTCAATTGGCCCGTCAACTTGACCTTTGTTTTTCACTTTTACAGCTGTACCATTTTCGGAAGTTTTAACTGAAGAAAGTTTGTAATCAACATGGTTCGTAGTTTGAATTAAATCATGAAACAACCAACTCAAATCTTTTTTCGAAACGCGTTCCAAAGTCGCCTTCATGTCTTCCGGTTGAGGATGTTTAAATTTCCATTCTTCGAAATAGGCATGCATGCAATCATCAAACAATTTCTCTCCTAAATAATCTTTCAAATAATAGAAAACCAACCCTGTTTTCATGTACATAATCGTTCCATAATTCATCGATGAAAATTCTGCAGAATGTGTTTCTATTGGCTGATCTTCTCCAATAACTGCTGTCATTCGATAGGCAATATCCGACAAATCGTGATGATCTAAATCTTCAAAATGGAAAGAACCATTTAAGACCATGTCCGAAAGACGCGTATTGTCTGGATATTTTGTTTGCACATAACGTACTTCATTCAACGTATTCATCCCTTCATCCATCCAACCATGCACGCGTTCGTTTGAACCTAAGATTCCATAAAACCAGTTATGACCAACCTCATGAACAATAACTACTTCCAATTCTTCTTTGTTGCTCGTGTTACCGATCACAGTAACGTTTGGATATTCCATTCCACCACCAGCGCTGATTGTTCCATCAACAGCGGTAACATTGTTGTAGGGATAATCACCATTCCATAATGAATAATAATAAGTTCCATCATTGATATATTCGATTGCATCTGTCCAAACAGCAGCATTTTGAGGAACGAACATTGCCCAAGAGGTAACTTTTCGTTTGCTGTGAGGAAGGGTGATTTCACCTCTTAAAACACCATAACGTTTATCTGCAAACCATGCAAAATCGTGCACTTTACTTTGGGTATAACGAATTGTTTTAAATTCAGAAGATGATTCAGGGAAGGGAGTTTTTCCAGCTTTTCCTTGTTTTTGTTCTAAGAATTCACCAAAACGTTTTTGTGTTTCAGTTGCTTTTGCGTTTAAGAAATCAATTTCTGATTGTGTCTGTAAATCACCCGTTGCAGCTACAACGTAGTTTTTAGGAAGTGTGATTGAAACATCAAACGATCCATATTCAGAATAAAATTCTCCTTGATTTAAATAGGGAATAGGGTTCCATCCATTTTTGTCATAAACTGCTGGTTTTGGATACCATTGTGTAATTTGATACGATTGTCCAATGTGACCCAAACGAGAAATTGAACCAGAAGGAATTTTTACTTTAAATGGTGTCGAAACAGAAACACGTTGTCCCGGTAACAAAGGTGTTGGAAGTAGAATAACTGCAATATCAATGTTGATTGGATCATATTCCCATTTTACGGTTTGACCATTCAATTTGAAATCCAAGGAATCAATGCTGCCTAAATCTTCTTTTGGTCCAAAACGCAAGGCTGTTTCACCATTCGAATATTGTTGTTTACCCAAAGCTGTTTTTCCATTTCTGTAGGCATTCGGCCATAAATGAATGTAAATGCGATCTAGATTATCAGGTGAATTGTTTACGTATTCAAATTCATCAAACCCAGAAATCGTGTGGTTTTTGTCGTCTAATTTTACTTGAATTGTATAATTCACTTCTTGTTGCCAATACGATTGACCAAAAGTAAATCCTGTAATTAGGACAGATAAAATGCTTAGTGTAAGATGCTTCATAAAAAAGTATTTATACAAAAATAGATTTATAATGCAGATGGGCATCAAATATTGTTTAAATGTGTTGTTTAAAATGAAGAAAGGCTACCCAAATGGATAGCCTATCAATATCTATGTAAAGTGAATTACTTTTTAATCAAAATACGTTGTTGACGAATTCCAATTTCAGTTGTAATTTTTAGAATGTAATTTCCATCAGACAAATTGCTTAAATCAAGTGATGTCGAAATTGAATTGAATGCTGTTGTAGAAAGTACACGACCATTCAAATCGGTGCATTCAATTGTTCCAGAAATCAACTGTGATGTTTCAACAGTAATTACACCATTTGATGGATTCGGAACAATCATAAATTGGAAAGTAGCCAACTCGTTCAAAGCAGCATAGTTGTCTGTGAAGTCACAGTTTTCATCAACTCCATTGTCCAAAATTTCAGTTGCCCCTGGGTAAACATTCGAATTTGAGTCATCACAATCGCCATCTACTAGAGCATATCCTGCTCCTGGGTTTTGACAATACAATGTTGAGTTACCAAAACCAAAATTGTCGTTATCCGCGTCAACATAATATGCTGTAAATGTCAATCCGTCATCAATTCCATTGATGCAATCATTATCCAATCCATCACACAATTCAGGCGCTCCCGGATAAACCGTTGCTTCATTGTCATCACAATCGTCTGCTACAGTTGCATATCCAGGACCTGGATTTGTACAAGAAACTAATCCTAGTCCAGTCATTGAACCGTGACCATCGTTATCAGCATCAACATAATAAGTTGAAGGAGAAATCACAGCGCTATTGTTGTCATCACAATCACCTGGATTTAAAACATAACCAACGGGTTGCGTACATTGTGTTAATGTCACATTTGTGTTACCACTTAAATCGCCATCAGCATCTTGGAACCACACTGTTGTTGGATTTACTAATCCATCTGTATCATCACAATCTGTATTGTCCAAAACATAATTTGCAGGAGGCGTACATGCTGAAATAGAAGAAGATGCATCACCATAAGTATCGCCATCTAAATCTGCATAAAACGTTTGAGGAGTTAATGAACCGAAATTCGCAATTACACGCACATTGTCATTTCTCCAAGTTGAACCCGTCTGACCGATGTTTGTGATGTAGAATCTAAATTGAACATCAGTTACGGCGTCAAAAGCACTTCCTAACACAATTGTATCTGTTTTGTCGGTTGAACTTGACGTTCCTGTACCTAAATCAGCTGTGAATCCATCCAAACTTGAACGCAAAGTCCATGTTGGCGTTCCACCTGTAGCACTGTTTTTGTGTGTGAAAATAATCTTATTGATATCAAGCGTATAACAATCATCAGTAATTACCCCAAATTGGTTGTATTCAGCTGGATCAATAATCGATGTAATATTCCATCCGCTATTACTGAATACATTACTTGTAGGAGAACATGTTGTTCCAACTGTTGTGTAGGTTGAGAATGTTGCGTTTGCAGGTTGAGTTGTCACCGTATCAGCAAGTACTGGACATAAATTCGTTCCTGTAAATTCATATAACCCAATTTGCACTCCGGCAGCAGAAGCGTCAGAACCAGAACAATCTTCGTCAATTCCATTGTCTAAAATTTCTGCAGCTCCAGGATAAATAGTATTGTTGTTGTCATTGCAATCTAAACTATTTGTTACATAACCAACAGGCAATGAACAAGCGGTAATTGTGTTTGTCGCAGATCCGTAAGTGTCGTTATCTGCATCTAAATAATAAACAGTTGTTGGAAGACCGATGGCACTGCTGTTATCGTTACAATCATTTGAGTTTGTTACGTAACCAACAGGCAGAGTACAACCTGTTGTTGTGTTTGAAGGGTCTCCAAGTCCATCATTATCAGTATCAGCATAATAAGTAATTGTTCCTGCTGTAATTGTTAGATTGATTGTAATGATACTGTCGCACAAAGCAGCATTTGGAATCGTATCGGTATAAGTTCCTGAAGTTGTATATGTTTCGTGTCCACTAGGAACTGTGTAAGTACCGCATGCAATAGGAGAGATTGTGCTAGTTGTTGCACAGCTAGTAGCCCATGAAATTGTTACATCGTCGATTGATAATCCATGGTCATTCCCTGTGTGATTCGGATCTTCCCATTTAATCATAAGGTATTCTCCATTGTTTAACGTGATTCCCGATGCACTAATATTTGTCAGAGTTACTTTATTTGCAGGTAAATTTCCATCTAGAGCGCCAGCAGTAATCGTGAAAATCGGACTTGCCGTCATTAAAGCAGTTATTTCTGTCCATCCTGTATTCGCACCTGGATTTAAGGCTGTTATAAGCGTACTACTAATTTTGTAATAAACTCTGATTTGTTGAGCAGCTGGAGTCGTATTTCCACCATCTCGCCACTGTTCCATGGTATAGGAAACCACAAAATTGTTTACAATTGAACCAGAGTTGTTTTGAAGTTGAACACCGTGTGCACCATTTCCAAAACCAGCTGAACCTAATGTTCCTAGGGCTCTTTCTGTAGCACCTGTCGATCCAAAACTATAAACTTTACCTGCTGTGGATGATCCAGTTCCAGCATCATAAACAACGGCACCTGCGGTTGATTTTTGACAATACCAATTGGCAATTGTTGTATTGTCCGTCCATGCAATGTTTGTACCTGTGTTTGCTAAACCATCAAAATTTTGGGTGTAACTGCCCGTTGCAGTTATTGAAACTTGCGAAAACCCAATCAAAGGGAACGCTAAAGCGAATAATATTTTCTTCATACTGTTCATTTACGTGGCAAAAATACGAAAGAAAGATGCAAGAAAATAGAAATAAATATTAACCAATTGTGAATAAAAAAGGCCACCTCGCGGCAGCCTTTTAGTAAAACGTTTTAGTGCATTTGTTCATCCTCTTCTGGATCAGGTGGGAACAGTTTAGGAAGGTTTTCTTTTCCTTGTAAACGATCCATCAAATCCTCTAATTGAGAGATTGAAATGCTCTTCGCAATAATTTTTTTGTCTTTATCCAACACGAATACACGTGGAGTAGAGAAGATGTCATAGGTTGTTTGATAATTCAACGATTCAAGCGTTGTGTATTTTGGAACAAATTGTCGAGCATCTTCCATAGCAGCTTTGAACAATGGATCCGTTACACCAACATTGATAAACGTTAATTTATTGTCACGAATGAATTTTTTCCATTTTTCAAAATCTTCCCCTGTTGCTTTTCCAACCGCAAAGATTTCAATGTTGCGATCTTTGAATTTTTGATCATACAAGGTTTGTAATTTTGGTGTCGTTTTTTTACAATGTCCACACTCTGGATCCCAGAAATATAGAATTGTGTACTCAGACTTTAAATCTTTGAAACCAATCCATTTCGTATCAGTTGTGTCGCGTAAAATAATGTTTGGAGGTTGAACACCCATTACCAAGTTACGTTGTACTGGAATTTTCTCACACAATTCTTTCAATTTTTCTTCTGTCATCCAAAATGCAGGTGACTTTCCTTCAGCATTTTTTGAACAATAATAACGATCTGCCATCATGATGTAGACTTTGTCCATTCCCATGATTTTACTTTTTCCATAAGTTGAAGTAATCCAAGAAACACAATATTCAAATGTTTTTGATTTTGGATTCAATGCATCACAGAATTTATATGAATGATACAAGATTGTGTCCCAGTGCTGTACCATCATGTTTTTTCCAAAGTAATATTCCAATTTGTTGTGGAAAATTGGTGTATTCACCAAACGATCATCTGTTAAATCAATATTGTCCCAATAATGCGCTCTGAAATAGTTGAAACGGAAGTTTGAATCAATAACTTTTCCGTTTGCATCAACTGGTGGCTCAGGAATATCAATGTCCATTGACATTTTGACAACTTTTGAAACAAGTAAATTTTTGTTCGCTGCCATTAAATTGTTTTGATAATCAATTACTTCTTTGTTCAACGCATCAATTTTAGCAGTCAATTCCTTGTATTTCGGATCGTCTGATTTTAATTTTGAACGTTGCTCAATAATTGAGTTCGTTTCTGTCTTTTTAGGACCAATAAATTTGATGTACTCAAGGAAAACTTTATTTTCTTCTGATTTTTTGATTTTCATTGCTCCAACAAAGTCTGGAGCTGCAGTTTCAATTTGTACTTCTTCGTTGTTGTAAACAAATTCAAAGAATTTTTGTCCAGGGAACAATACACCTAAAATTCCTGGTTGTTGTTTTTTACCATCGAATTCAACGTATCCGCCTTTCATTTCTGCTGTATCAGCATAATATAATTTTTGGCCAAAGTACTTTACTAAAAATACCGTTGTATCTTTTTGGTTCGCGACTTTGAATTTCAATTTTTGTCCAAAACTGAATGTCGTGATCAATGCAAATGTTAAAATGAAGATTGATTTCATAATTTATCTTTCTTTAAGTGATATGAAGTTATTCCAAAGACGCTTCAAATTTAAAAAAGTCTTCAGAATTAACATTTCTTTAACCAATTAGTATTGTCTAAAAATTCCTTTTTTTGCTGTTCGATAGCTCGCAACTCCAAAGAGTACATAGCTTACAACTAAAGCAATTATTGCTGTAACAGACAGTTGCGTGTCAATGTACAATCCTCCAGATTCGAACATGGCATCTAAAAATAATTTGAAAATAAAGAAGGTTCCTAATCCCAAAAGCGCCACAATTCCAAATATTTTAACGAAGTAGTTGAAGAAACATTTTATGATATCAGCAGGTGGAAAACCGATGCGTAATAATGTTCTAACTTCATAGGCATTGCGCGACATCAACAATTGCATGTATTGAATCAATACTAATCCAGAAACAAATACGGCAATGATGGAAATGCCAAGTACAACTAAAAACAAGGTTCCAACAACACTTTTCAAACGTCCAACAATCATTTGTGATGCTTTTGTCTCCAGACCATATTCATTCAACATATCTTCAACAAGACCAAATTCACTCTCTTTTCCTTCGATCATGATTTGGGTAATCTTCTTCTCCTTGCCCGTTGTAAAATTCAAATTTCCATATTCCATGAAACTTTCTGGGACAAGAATTGACGATACTTCATTCGTGAAACCAATAATGCGAGCATCGACCCATTCTTTTCCATCATCTTTTTTCAAGGTAAATTTAAAGTTGATGTCTTTTGCCAATTCATCTGAAATTTGAGGAATGTCCTGCGCACTCATAAAGGTATTTAACATGACCAAGAATTCACGAGGCATAATGATTGGCACAAATTTGTCCCCTTTTTTCCAATGCCATTTTTTTGATTTAACATCTAAGAATTTAGGATCAACGGTTTGAATAAAAACATCCGTTCTGAATCGCGGAACCATCGGGTCTGCGGTTTCGAATGAAACATCAAAGTTGTTGCTAATGACAGGTTTGACATCCAAAATAAACGGCATTGCCTTGTATTTTTTGATTTCGTTTTCCGAAAAATCCGTTTTTGTCATGTTTAAAGACGTTGAATTCGAAACCTTTTTTTGAACGATAACCGTGTTTGGACCAAGTATTTCTGAACCTTTACCAAATTCGTTTACCTTAATTAAGTAATGAATCGAAGTAATTAAAAAGGTAATTCCTAAAAATGCACCAATGACTGCAATAATCAATTGCTTAATGTCTTGATTTTTAAAGAGCAATTTATTTAACATGGCCTTACAGTTTAAGTTCTTTATCGTAATTAAATTGATGCGTATCTCCTAACGAAGTGAGCACGAAACCAGCTTTTAATTCATCACACCGTTCGTTAATCATTTGAATACATCGTTGCGTGTTTTCTTCATCCAAATGTGAAAATGGTTCATCTAAGAGAATCAATTCGAATGGTTGACAAAGTGCGCGAATAATCGCCACTCGTTGTTGCTGTCCCATGGATAATAATCCACATTGTTGCGACCATTTATTGTCGATTTCCAAACGTTCAAGCAATTGAATCAACTCTTTTTCAGAGTAAACAGGATGCAAACTGTTTTTGAGCATTAAATTCTCTGCTACCGTTAAATTCGGAAACAATTGTAAATCTTGAAAAACCACTGCTATTTTTTCTTGACGGATTTTTGCCCAATCGAGTGGAGAAAAGGTGCGAATGTCTTCTCCATTGTACGTGATTTTTCCTTCGTAATCGTTTCGAAGTCCAATTGTTGTTAATGTAAATGTTGATTTTCCTTTTCCACTTGAAGCGTTCAAGAGCGTTTTTTCGCCATGATTGAGTTCGATAAAATTTCCCCAAATACTATCAGCGCTGTGCTGAATGGATGCCAAAGGAACAGGCATGATGTGGTCGAGAACAATTTTCATAACGGTCAAATTTGTTTTTTCACTGGGTTATTTTCAAGAATCGTTCCAAAAGAAGTTGAAACAAGTAATTAGTTGTTATCAAGCTGATTTAGAACTTTTAAAAGCATCTGATCTGTTGTGTCAAACGGAATTAAATGCGCTTCAGTATGTTTTCTAAACCAAGTTAATTGTCTTTTTGCGTAACGACGTGAATTCTGTTTGATTAATTCAACGGCTTCAGTTAAATTGATTTTATTATCCAAGAAATCAAATAATTCACTGTAACCAACGGTTCGTAAGGAATTTAAGTGCTTTTTTGAATAGACGGATTTTACCTCTTCCAACAAGCCATTTTCCATCATTAAATCGACCCGTAAATTGATTCGTTGATAGAGTTTTTCGCGCTCATGATCAATGATGAAACGAACAATTTCGAATGGGTGTTGCTTCCGAGTGGCTTTTCGCATTTCGGTGAACGTTTTACCAGTTAATCGAATTACTTCAATTGCGCGAAGCACTCGAACGGGATTTTTTTGATCCACTTGTTCGTAAAATTCTGGATCCTTTGCTTTCAACTCATTCAGTAAAGCAGTTAATCCTTTTTCTTCTAGTTCAACAGTTAAGGCTTCTCGAAGTGCTTTATCCGCTGGAATTTCGTCCAATCCATAACACAAAGCATCGATGAACATGCCTGAACCACCAACTAAAACTAGTTGATCGTGATTTAAAAATTCCTTTTCCAACACTTCATTAGCTGCTTTTTCAAACTGTGCAGCGGTGAATTCTTCTTCAATTGAATGGGAATCGATGAAATAATGTGGAATGCCCTCTTGTTCGTCTAAACTTGGTTTTGCAGTTCCAATGGCAATTTCTTTGTAAAACTGTCTCGAATCTGCTGAAAGTATTACGGTTGAGAAATGCTTGGCAAGGGCAATGCTTAGAGCTGTTTTACCACTTGCAGTTGGACCTTCTATGACAATTAAACGTTTGATGCTTTTTTTCTTGCAAAAATAAGCTTTTCAGTGAGATGAAGAATTACAGAGAACTAGAATTCTAAGCTGAAAATAGAATCTTATTTATAGACAGATTTCCATTCTTCGAATCGTGCGTAGATCGTACGTACATAATTGTAAGTACGTGTTCCTCTTAAAGCTCCATTTTTCACAACTGGATCACGGTAATATTGACCTTTTGAAAGGTTGAGCATCATTTTCTCAACATTCTCATCCCAAACCAATGGATTCAATCCATGTTTTTTCGCCAAACGCTGTGCATCTTCAATGTGTCCTCTTCCGGCGTTATAGGTTGCTAACGTGAATTTTTGGCGTTGGCTAACATCTGGAATTTCGCTCCAAGAGTTAAAGTCTTTACTTATTTTTTTCATTCCTCCCATAATTTGAACTTCAGGAGAAGAGCCAGGATAAACACCGAATTTTGGTCCAACGTGCGGCATAAATTGCATCATACCATAAGCTCCACCAAATCCACGAACGTAAGGATTAAATTTTGATTCGTGATAAGCAATTGCCGCTAAGAGACGCCAATCGAAATTGTATTTTAAGGCCGCTCGTTTAAAGATTGCATCAAATGCTGAAAGTTGTCCATCTTTCACGGCTGCAACAAAATCGCTTGCATTTACTGGCATATTTTTGAAATCAAAATACTTTTCTTTGATGTGCTTGAATGTCTTTTTGACCATGAACTGACTGAGCCATTTATCTAGACGAGCATTCAGCAAAGGACTTGATTTGCGCAGTCCAAAAGCAATTTTTTGTTTTACCGATAAAGCTGTTTTACAGTCTATGTTATCAAAGAAGCGTTGATTTACACGCGCAATATTCTCTTCTGTAACTGTATAGTCAATCAAACCTTCTGAAACCATTTCAATCATTTCTTCAGAGCTCAACAATCCATCTTCTTCTTTTATAAAAATTGTATCACCAATTTCGTCTTGCAAACTACTTAGGCGCTGAAAATAGCTCGAGTTTTTCCAGACATGTACTTCACGTTTCGCTAATTTTGAAGGGTCACGCAACATAAAGTTCTCGATTTGAGTAGCTGACATTTTTTCCCACCCTTCTGGTTTCCGTTGAATTAAAACTTGCGGTGTTCTTAGAAACGGTATTGAAAAGTCGATTGATTTATTTCGTTCCCGCGTTACAGTATAATTACAAGCGATGATATCACCTTCACCGTTGTTTAGCATTTCAGTTAAATTGTCTAGGTTGCTAACAATTTTAACTTCTAAAGTCACTCCAATTTCTCGCGCGAATTCCTTCAATATTTCATATTCAAAGCCCATTTTTCTGCCACGATAGATGAAAAAGGAAGTTGAACTGTTTTCTGCTAGAACTGTTAGTTTTCCTCGTTTAATGATTTCAGGTAAATCGATATCGACTGATGGGTGTTCAAATACCTCTACTTTTTCAGTATCACTTGAACAATTTGTAAGTGTTACAAGTAGTAGAAAGCACCAAAGTGCGGGAATATAAAAACTAAATTTTCTAAGCATTCACTTGAACAATAGGAGCGCAAATTACAACAAAAATTGTTTGCTTCAGTAAAAGAGTATTTAGTTTTAAGGAACTTTGGCAAATTGAATCAAAAGAATTGATGCGAAATCAATGTGTCGACAGCCTTAGAGCTTTGATGAAATGTATGACTTTTTCATTGAATAATTCAGCTTGTTCAACGTTAACTACATGGCCACAATTTGGTATGATATGTAGTTCGGAAGATGAATGATTTTTTACTAGTTTACTGATTGATGGAAGAAACATATGGTCTTCTGACCCCATAACATAAAGTGTTGGAATACCGCAATCTTTAATTCTGAAAAAAGAAAGAAGTGGATTTATTTGAGCAATAAGTGTAAACCAACGTTTGAACTCTTTTTGATACAATTTTTTTGCTTCATTAATAAATAAATTGCGCGACTCACGATGAGATCTTTTCGGCATAATTACGAATGCAAAAAAACGGTACAAAACTAAGTAGGGAATCACCGATTTAAACGTGGCTCCCAGACGCATCAAAATTTGACCCCGGAAATTGAGTTTCATTACAGCGCCTCCGAGAATCATGCTTTTACTAAGGTGTTGAAAGCGTTCGGAAATATCTCGAATAATGATTGTGCCAAGCGAAATTCCAATAAAATGTGTTGATGTAATCTTTAAATGATGCAATACTTCAACAACTTCATTTCCAATTCTTTCAAATGTGTATTTTTTAATTGTTTCCTGAATTGGGTTTTTTGATTTGCCGTGTCCACGAAGGTCAATTAACAAAACATTAAAGTGTTTTGAGAATTCGCGAATTTGCTTATACCAGATAGAACTACTTCCTCCAGCTCCGTGAATGAAAGTAACCCATTCAGCATTATCGTTTTTTACTTTTGTGGTATAATTTAACATCTGAAGTAATTCTCGCAAGATAAGACTAAAAAAATCAAGAACGACCTAAGTAGTGCAAATCATTTTTCTTACTTGAACAATTAAGGATTGGATAAGTTCGTTGACGAATCAATAAATGATTTCAAAAAGGAAGAAAGGACTTCAGTTATTTGTTATTTAACTCAATGTATTTATGATTGAAATACTCTATGGCATCTTTCATGAAAAGTTGAAAACAGGTTTCAATTTCATCCCTATGGCCTAGAAATACACTAGATGCCATAGGTAATTTGTTGGGAAATGAAATTCGTGAACCAACTCCTTGGGTTGCTTTTACGAGTCCTTCGAATTGTGGGTAATAATTCATCCATTTTCGTTCTTTCATTGTGGTGATTAATGTCTGAAAATGGGGAGAAAAAGAATCCCAATTTTGAGGGGAATAGGAATAAAAGGTTTCTAAGAATTCAAAATATTCATCTGAATGGTACTTTTTCCAATGAATGGCTAACAAATGATCGAAAAAAAGGTCAATGGCGATTCCTGTAACTTTTGGTAGTTCAGGATAGAGTTTGTGCATTAATTCAACAACTTTGGGGTGGTGATCGATGTAATTGTCAATTGAACGGTGAAGGGTAATTCCAGTTTGAACAATTTCAGGGAAATGTGAATAATCACTTCCTTTAACATGGTCGCCAAAGAGGTTGGCATACATGAGTTCAAGATTGTTGTATGAGAAATAGAGATGTCCTAAAAAATTCATAGTTGAAAAATACAAAAATTAGGACAAAAAAAATCCCATCGACTTTCGTGATGGGATCTATTGTTTTAATATTCGTCCTCGTTGAACAGAAAATCTTCACGAGAAGGGTAATCTGGCCAAATTTCTTCGATACTTTCGTAAATATCACCTTCGTCCTCCAAATCTTGTAAATTCTCTACTACTTCAAGAGGAGCTCCAGTTCTAATTGCGAAATCAATTAATTCATCCTTAGCCGCAGGCCACGGAGCGTCTTCCAGATAGGATGCCAATTCTAAAGTCCAGTACATCTTTCCTCTTTTTAATGGTTAATTTTGCGCAAAAGTAATTTTATTTTCAAACTTTCCAAATTTGCAGCCTAAAAGATTGAAATTCTTTTATTAACAATTTGTTCAATTTTACATTCTCGGTTGCCAAGGTTGTTCAACTGCCCCTAAGTCAAGTGTGATTTTTCTACTTAGAACAAATAAGTAATCACTTAATCGATTGATATATGAAATGACAAGTTCAGCTACAAACTCGTGCTGATTCAAATCTACAATGATGCGTTCACCACGGCGACAAACACAACGAGCTACATGACAAAAAGAAACAGTTTGATGTCCTCCTGGAAGTACAAAATTTTTCATCTCAGGCAATACTTCTTCCATTTCATCCATCCATTTTTCGAGCAATTCGATGTCTGATGAATGCAAATCAGGAATCTTCATCGTTGATTTTTCTGGATCTGCAGCAAGACTAGAACCGATGGTGAACAAGCGGTCTTGGATTTCAATTAATTGTTTTTTGTAGGATTCATGAATGTCTTGGTCGCGCACTAAGCCGATGTATGAATTCAGTTCATCAATTGTTCCGTACGCTTCAATGCGTAAAGAGCTTTTTATAATTCGCGTTCCACCAATTAATCCAGTGGTTCCATTGTCTCCTTTCTTTGTATAAATTTTCATGACTGCGCTTTAAGTTCTTTGAGTTGTATTTTTAATTCTTCTATGCGTGATTTTTTTGCTTGAAGGCGAATGTTCTTTGCTGTAACAGTGTAAAAGCGATGGATATTTTCCAAATAATGCAATTGAAATTCAATCCACTCGATGTCGGACATCACATGATTGTAATTTTCTAATTCTTTGCGTAATTTTTTTGCTACGTTGAAATAATCTGCTCTTCCCAAATAATCGTGGTCGGCATCACACATTATTTTCTCCAATAAATTGCTTGGTTTCGAATGTGAAGCCGTTGAAGCAATAATCGAAGTGATTGTCTCTATTTGTGCATCGGAATATCCGAATTTTGGTAGAGAAGATTGAGCCATTTTAATCCCATACGGTTCATTGTTGTGGTATTCAACCATAAAACCAGCATCGTGGTACAATACTGCTGTCCGTAACAATAAAATTGCTTCCTCGTCGAGTCCTTCTAATTTGGCAAAACGATAGGCAGCCTTTTCTACGTTGATGGTATGAGCAATGTCGTGGTAAACAACTTCGTCCGGCAATAAGGCTTTTAAGCGATTCACAATGTCCATGCGCATGTGAAGAAAATCAATCGAAGATAAACCACATTTGAGTCGAAGTTCAGTTGAAGCTAATTTCCCTTCGCCGTATAAACAGTGTTCTAATTTCAAATTCTCTAAATAGAACATTTCAATGTTTCCACCACGTTTGTGAATCGAAACAGGACCACGGTGTTCAAGGTTCATGTATTCAGCAACATCCTCAGCAATGTTTTTTGTAATGGAAATGTAACCAGGCTTGGACCCTGATTCCGCGCGTGCGGCTATGTTTACGGAATCTCCCCAAACGTCAAAACTAATTTTACTTGTTCCAATAATTCCTGCAACGAGCGGACCTTTGTGAATTCCAACGCGAACTTCCCAGAAATCGCGATTCATCGCTCGTGCGATATCTTTTTCTGTTTGCATGAAATCACGAATTTCCAATGCCGCTAAACATGCTCGAATTGCAGGTTCAGGATGGTTTTCTGTAACACCAGCCAAGGCCATATAAGCATCTCCAATGGTTTTGATTTTCTCAAGTTTGTAGCGATCGATAATTTCATCAAACTTGGTAAAATAGTATTCCAATTTTTTTAGCAAACGAATTGGATTGATATCTCTTGCTTTCATGGAGAAGTCTACGAAATCGGTAAAAAGTACAATACCATTATCAAACCTTCTTGGTGAAAATTTATTGTTCGCATTCAAGTCTTCAAGTACAGTAGCAGGAAAAATATTGTTCAGGAGTTGATTGATGCGTTGATCTTTGTAATAAAGTGATTTGAAAACTTCAATTTTGGCTCGAATGAGATTTGGGTTGAAAGGAGTCGTGATGTAATCGACAGCACCTTCATTCAGTCCTTTTACCATTCGCGCACCTGAAGCTGAATCGGCAGTCACAACAATTTTATAACTGCTTTTTCCTTGTGAACCGTCCTTGAGCGTTTGCAAAATTTCAAGTCCTCCAGAATACGGATTATCAATGTTGATCAATAAAATTCCAATGTCTTTTTGCTGTAAAATCGGCAAGGCATCGTGAATCGATTCTGCAATGAGCACATTATTTCCTCCACCCGTCAGAATTTCTTTCAGGCCTTTTTGATTTCTTTCGTTATCGTCGATTATCAAAATATTGATAAATCGTTCCATAGTGTGCTGCTTATTTTGCTTTAAAAATAAAGAAAGACAATGTAAAATCGATCAATTTTCAGATTTTACTGAAAGAAATTGGTCAATCGCAGTTTGAATAGGCAGTGTTACTTGCTTCAATTCAAGAATACGTTGGATTACAGCATCGACAATTGAATCTGGACAAGATGCTCCTGAAGTAATGATAATTGTCGGCTGTTCAAGTTCTTGCAATTTGAACGCCAAGGTTTCTAATTCATGCGTGTGAATGTTGAACGAATGAATGGTTTGTGCGTCTGCAAGTTCTTCTTTGTCTTTTATAAAATAAGTAGTGAACTTTTCTTCTAATAATTCAACCAGATGCGTGGTATTTGAACTGTTGTATCCACCAACTACCAAAGCGAAATCAGCTTCTTTTTCAAGTAAACCGTAGGTTGCGGATTGATTGTCGTTCGTTGCATAACATAAGGTGTCACGCGTATCAGCAATGTGTTCTTTGATCGTTTCTTCACCGTATTTTTGAATCATAACCTCACGCAAATAATCTGTAATTTCCTGTGTTTCGGTGGCCAACATTGTTGTTTGATTCACAACACCAATTTTAGTTAAGTGCTTTTCTGGTTCAAAACCTTGTGAATATTTGCCGTCAAATAATTCATAGAAGTCACTAGTTGATCGTTGTCCCAGAATTAATTCTCCCAACAACTTTGCTTCTTCCAAATTTTTAAGTATTAAGGCTGGAGCATTTTCTTGGCTATGGGAGAAGGTTGCACGTGTTTCTTCATGATTGTGTTTACCGTGAATGATAATCGTATGCTCGTCGGAACCTAGTTTTTCTGAACGATTCCAAACTTTTTCTACGAATGGACACGTTGTATTGTATTTGGAAACATTCACTCCTATATCCGATAGAATTGATTCAATTTCTAAGGTCGTACCAAAGGCTGGAATTATAACAATATCATCTGCATGCAAATCATTCCATGGAATTAATTGATTTCCTTTTGTGTCTTGAATAAATTGAATTCCATGACTCAATAAATCAGCATTCACAGCAGGATTGTGGATCATTTGACTCAATAGAAAAATACGTTTGTCTGGATTTTCTGCAATGGCTTGGTAAGCAATTTCGATGGCATTTTCTACGCCGTAACAAAAACCAAAATGGCGTGCAATGTAAAAACGAACAGTTCCAAAATCCAATAGACTTGGAGTGAAATCCTTTTTGCGCGGATCTTCAAGTTTTCGTTTTGCCTTTACTTGACTGATAATCGGCGAACGATAGAATTCTGGAATTTCGAATTTTTTCATTGTGTTTGTTTGAACTATAAACGATTTATTTGGCTGAATGTTTAACTTTTTTCAAAATCAGTAAGAGATATTCATCTTTTACCAGTTTGTATTCTTTTGAGTCAATAAGTTCCTTGATTTTCTTTTCAAAATCTTCCTTGCTAAGCGGGTAGAATGAGCGTTTGTCTCTCAGAACTACGATCATTTCAGCATCTTTAATCACCGGAAAATGATAAATTTTATCCCGATTTGCTAAATGCGGAGCCAAGCAAGACATCACGGAAAGGGGAATGTCACTTGGAATTTTTGCTAATTCTTGGCGTAAATAAGAAACGTTTAAACCATCAGATGAATAATGAATTTTACTCGTGAAATCTGAAGTAGTTCGATCGTACCACGGTGTTTTACGCGTTCGAAGTGTAACTAAATTTGTTCCAATCACAAGAATAACCGAGAGATATATAAAAGCACTTTTGGATTTCCATTTGCGCATGACTTTCAATAAATCAATGAAAGCGAGTGTTAATATTGGCGTGTATTCAATAGAATATTGACCACTAATTCCCCAAAATCCAAAATCAGCTGCTAATAATTTTTGCGCATAAATTGGAATCAACATTATGAAATAAGCGGGACGTAACAATAGTGCAATTCCACCTGAAAATAAAATCACCAAGTGTAATTCTTTTTTGATTCCAAAGGAAATTGGATCATCCATCGTGCTTTCAAAGAACATCCTAATTGTATCAAATGGATGCGTGAAAACGAATTTGATGATTTCTCCGATTGAATCACCAAGATGTCCAAAACGTGCAATTTGATTAACAGCGTGGCCATCAGCAAGAGCAGGCATTACTTTTCCGACAATCACGTAGAAATAGATGGCAGCTAAAAGGAGTAGTGGGATTTCAAATTTCAGAAAGGTAGTGAACTGTTTAAAAAAGGATTTGATTCCATTTTCAAGCATAAAACCAATTAGAATAAAGACCAACCAAAGTGCAATGTTTTCCTTGCAAATTAGCATAAGAACAAAAAACAAAATTACTTTTCCCTTTTCTTGTTTGAGGTAGTAATAATACAACCAAGGAACAAGCATTGCAGCAACTACATTGTTATGAAAATCAAACGACAATGCCGAAATGATTGCCCATTGTGCTAAAAAGAAGACTAAAATATAAACTGGTTTTTTCGCGAATTGAAGCTTGTGTTGTGCGACTTTATAGCTTCCCCAAGCGCCAAAAAGTATGGAAGCAATTTGGATTATTAATAAGGTCCAAGATCCAAAAATGTAGTAAAATGGTACGTACAATAAAGTGATGGGCGAGAAGTGGTCGGCAAAATAATTCGGTCCAAAAGCTTCTAAATCCAAGGTGAAATGATTCATTCTGCCATGCGAAAAGGAATACAAGGCATGATTGAACATTCCTAAATCCAGCGCGGCAGTTCGAAAATTGTAATGATTAATAAGTGAAATACTGCAATAAATGAGTCCGAACAACAGCAAGGTAAAACTTGCTAATTTATTTTCCGACAACCATTTTTTAAGTGCTGCAATCATTCTAACAAATATACTTTTATTATTTAAACCAAAAAAGGGAACCCTTTCGAGTTCCCCTTCATTTGCTGGTAGCAGATATTAATATTGTGGTAAATTAATTTCTTTTTTATGGGTTACCTTGTAACTGAAATTGATCAGTTTACTTTCTTTCGGTTTAAGTGAATAAGTCCACTCAACGATTCCAGTTGTTTCCTCTCGATTTCCTTTACCTAAATCTCCTGGTTCAATTAAAATCTCACTGTTTGTAGTGATTGGAATTTGATCTTGAACAATGATATCAATTGGCGTCGCTTTCAAGTTTTTCACTTCAATTGAATAGGACATTGTTTTCTCTTTTTTATCGCCTACAATTCGCTCTTTACAGTCTTTCTTTAATAAGGTACGTTTCACAACGATGTTTGGATCTCTGCCTAAACTTAGGTTCAAGGTATCGTCCATTGTTGTTGGATCAATGTATGTTTCACCAACATAACTTCCATCGAAGAAAATGTTTGCTTGTGCTGGAACCAATCCTAATTCATCCAATTTTGACAATTGAGCCACCAAATAAACTGAGTTATCCAATTTTGGAACCGTGTAATATTTGTAGTTTGCATCCATGTCAACAACTTTGATTAAGACCATGTGTTGTTCATTATCAGATTTAATTGAATACGGTAAATCAATTTTAAATTCTGCAGAAGTCAATTGGCGAACTGTGCTCACAAACATGGCAGAGGTTTCTGCGTTAACTTCTGCTAATCCCTTTGTAGAAATTGAATTGGTGTATGCATAACCAGCGGCTTCCATTTTTTTCTCCATTACTGACGGCGCATTTTGATCTTTGTAATAATCGTTGCGGTATGCATAGTAATCAATGTACCAAGGATGTAATTCCGGTTTCGTTTTATTTTGATAAGGATTGTTTGTCGAAATGTTCAATTTCACATTGTCCCAGTCTAAACCTGAGTTTTGGAAAACTTGAGCTTTGTACGTTAAATTGATTTTCGAAGTCAAACCATCGCTGCGCAAATCGTACATTGGAACCCAGCCAGCTTCCGAAACAAGATAGGAAACGGTGATTTTACCTGTAACCAACTCTTTAGCTGAAAATGTAATGACAACGCGGTGAATTGGACCTTGATCTTTAACGTCGGCGCCTGTGCTGGATTGGTGCTGTCTCAATTTCAATAAGCGATCTTCCATCGCACGTTTTTTCTCGTATTTCTCTGCTTTGCGTTTGTTTAGTGTCAACAGTTTTTTATTGATTTCAGTCATTTTAACGGTGTAATAATCCACTGCTTGTTTCAATAAATTGATGGAATCATTGACTTTTCCTTGTCCACGAATTGCTCCGTTGTTTGCTAAAATGTTTTTTGTAGCTGTTAACACATCTATTTCATCTTGGATGTCTTGAATATCGTAACCCAACATTTTTAATGAATCTTCCAACAATTGAATGTCTTTACGAATTTTTAGTGGCAATCCTTCTAAACTAACTTCTTCAGGTGTTGGGTAGAAAAGGGAGTATTTCGAATCAATTATTACTGCCGCACCTGTTGCTTTTACTTGAAGACTATTTGCATCGATGTAAGGACTAACGCCTTCAATGATGACTTCTGTGATTCCTGGTTTAATTGTATAATTTGCTTTCTGGAAAAGCTGAGCTCCTTGAGCATAAACCGTTACTTCCGTTAAAGTAGGTTTTACAATTTCTTTGTCGTTGGCTTGGAGCGAAAATGCTGCCAGCATAACAAGTACAATACCGATGACCTTTTTCATATTTTTACGTTTTAATTTAATTCGTTGTTAACTTCGCGAGTGTCATTTCAGAGTGGCGGTACAGAATGCGATAAATTTGGTTCAAATAAATTTTAACATTTCACGATAAAAAAATATAACATGCAGAAAATCAGATGGAAGAAAGTAATGATTTATACATTTTTTTTAGGTGTGTTTATTGCGTGTTGGTCAAATTTTTCTGTCTATTATGAAAGCAAGGCCTTTCTTTTTTCGGATGTTGAAAAAATGCCTGAAGTGAAAACTGGGTTATTGCTTGGAACGAGTCGTAATTTAAGAGGAGGTTCTGAAAACGCGTATTTCTTTCATCGAATTGATGCTTGCGTGAAGCTGTATGAATCTGGGAAAATAAAAAATGTTCTCATCAGTGGTGATAATGGGAGTAAGGATTACAACGAACCTGAAGATATGAAACAAGAATTGATTTCCCGTGGAATTCCTACCGAACATATTTTTTTAGATTACGCAGGGTTTGATACCTATGATTCTGTGCTTCGAGCTTGGAAGATTTTTGGTCAAAAACAATTTGTTGTCATTTCACAACACTTTCACAATCAACGAGCGGTTTACATTGCGCGACGTTTTGGGTTGGAAGCTTATGGATTTGATGCTACTGATGTGCGAAAAATGTATGGAATTAAAACGAAGTTTCGTGAGTTTTTTGCCTGTGTCAAAGCATACTTTGAAGTGAAATTGAATGTTGAGCCGACTTTTCTGGGAGAACAAGTTCAGATTCCATAAAAAAAAGCCCCGTCTAACGGAGCTTTCATTTATATGATTAGATTGAATTAAATCAATGCTTTTATTTCAAGAATGATGCGTTCGGCAAGATCATTGGCCATTTGCTCATTTTGGCTTTCAGAATAAATTCGAATGATTGGCTCAGTATTACTTTTACGCAAGTGAACCCATTCTT
Organism: Crocinitomicaceae bacterium; assembly: GCA_023262855.1. Taxonomy (GTDB): domain Bacteria; phylum Bacteroidota; class Bacteroidia; order Flavobacteriales_D; family Crocinitomicaceae; genus M0103. Next base: position 42,387 of record JALQYQ010000017.1, on the reverse strand, counting down.
TTCCGATGTAAATTTTAACACCATCCGTTGTATCAACTTCTTCGTGTGCATAGTTGATTGTCATGTGCATCAACAATTGATCTACATCGATGTCTGGCGTTAATTCAATTTTATTTTTCGAAATCGTGTATTTCGGATAGCTATCACGCAATTCTGAAACTTTCATTTTTTTGTGCGCCAAATGACTCAAAAACAAAGCAATTCCAACCAATGAATCACGTCCGTAATGCAATTCAGGATAGATGACACCACCATTTCCTTCACCACCGATTACAGCATTCGTTTCTTTCATTTTTGTCACTACGTTGACTTCACCAACTGCCGCTGCACTGTACAATAAACCACGGTCTTCTGTAATATCACGCAAAGCACGTGTAGAAGATAAGTTTGATACAGTTGCGCCTGGCGTATGCGTTAACACATAATCAGCAACTGCAACCAGGGTATATTCTTCACCGAACATCGAACCATCCTCGCAAACAAGCGCTAAACGGTCAACATCTGGATCTACAGTAATACCGACATCAGCTCCAACTTCCTTAATTTTAGCCGCCAGATCAGTTAAATGTTCTGGCAATGGTTCTGGATTGTGAGGAAAATGTCCGGTTGGATCACAATAAAGTTTCGTGGTGTTTTTAACTCCCAAGGCTTCTAAAAGCGCTGGAACAAATATTCCACCGGTAGAGTTAACAGCATCAACAACCACTGAGAAATTAGCTGCTTCAATTGCTTTTTTATCCACCAATGGCAAGGCTAAAATTGCATCAATGTGTTTTTGTAAATAGGAATCATCTTGACTAACTTTTCCTAAATCATCCACTTCTGCAAATTCAAAACTTTCAGCTTCAGCAATCGCTAAAACAGCTTCACCGTCAGCACCAGAAATGAATTCACCTTTTTCGTTCAATAATTTTAATGCATTCCATTGTTTTGGATTGTGACTTGCGGTTAGAATGATTCCACCGTGCGCATTTTCCATTGGAACAGCCACTTCAACTGTTGGTGTAGTCGATAATCCTAAGTTTACAACATCAATTCCTAAGCCAACCAAGGTTGAAATAACCAAGTCAGAAATCATTTGCCCAGAGATACGCGCATCACGCCCAATTACGACTTTGATTTTGCTTCCCGCATTTCTGTTTTTCAACCAAGTACCATAAGCTGCAGCGAATTTAACTGCATCAATTGGTGTCAATCCTTGATCTACTTTTCCGCCAATCGTTCCGCGGATTCCAGAGATTGATTTTATTAATGTCATTTTTTAGACTTTAGGAATTTATAATTTATGATTCATGATTTATGATTCATGATTCAATTGATCAGAAAATTAGATTATTTTTTTCTTTTGCATTATTTAGAATAGCCAATTTTTCCGACTGACTTAAATTGACGTTTTAAATCAATCATTTTCATGCAAGCAATGGCGCATTCAATCCCTTTATTACCATGTTTGCCACCTGAACGGTCTATCGATTGCTGTATGTTGTTGTCTGTCAATAAACAGAAGGCAACTGGCGTATTGTATTTTAGATTGATGTCTTTGATTCCTTGTGTTGCACCGTCGCATACAAAGTCAAAATGTTTTGTTTCACCTTGAATGACAACGCCAATGGCAACAACGCCATCTACATCTGTAAATTCACACATGTATTGAGCTCCCAATGGAAGTTCGAAAGCACCTGGAACAAAACGCACCAAAATGTTTTCTTCTTTTACACCATTGTCTAACAATGCTTCTTTAGCACCTTTTAACAGATTCAAGGTAATTGAATCGTTCCATTCAGAAACAACAATGCCGACTTTAAAATCGGCACCGTTTGGAACAAAGTCCTTATCGTATTCTGACAGATTGCGTAATGCAGTAGCCATTTATTTTTTTGTTGTTTTGCTTGAAGATCGAGCGATGTATTTTTCAATTGATTTTTGAGAACCAAATTGAGGATAATCGTCTTGAATTTTTTTGTAACAATCAACTGCTGTATCGAAATCACTTGTTTTCTCAGCTGTTAATCCAGCTTTGAACAAATACATTGGAGTTGTCATTTCGTTTTCATTCAATCCAGCTGCTTCTAAGTATTTCTCAGTCGCTGTTTTGAAATCTTTCATTTCACTGTAGCAATCTCCTTGAAGTCCAATTGCCATCGCAGAAACATACGTATCTTCAACGTCAACACCTTCTAATTCAGTCAATGCTTTTTTGAATTCACCTTTTGACATGTATTGTCTTCCTAAGATAAATTGCGCGTTTTCACCACCAATTTTACCATCGTATTTTTTAACAACTGGTTTCAACGCATCAATTGCTAAGTCAGTTGAATCTTGACTTGCGTAGTTCAAACCAATCCAATAAGCATCTTTCGATTTCTCATTGTCAGGCTTCCACATGAATTGAATGTATGCGAAATATCCGATTACTAAAACAAGTAAACCACCCACTCCGTAAGTGACGAAACGCATATTCTTGTTTGACTCTAAGTGTCTTTTAATTTCTTGTACTGAAAAATTTTCTAACATTATCTGCAAATTTAGCCCTGCAAAAATAGTTTTTTTTTTGATTAACAAAAGCGAAGTTTTCAACAAGATTGTGCTTAAAGACAATTTAAAACAAAATCACTAAAAATTCGGAGCGAGCAAAAATTGGTTTAAATTTGTGTCAATGCATTTAAAATCCATCCATCTCATCAATTTTAAGAATTACGAAGAAGCTGAAATAGCCTTGTCTTCGAATGTCAATTGTTTTGTTGGGAAGAATGGTTCCGGGAAGACAAACATCTTGGATGCAGTTCATTATTTGAGTCTTTGCAAGTCGTACATGAATGTAATGGATCGTCAGAATATTCGCTTCGATCAAGCGTTTTTTGCCATTCAAGGAACATGGAGCAAGGACGATCAAGATATTGCGATTCATTGTGCCGTAAAAAGTGGTGCGAAAAAAGTGTTCAAACGCAATAAGAAAGAATACGAAAAATTAGCCGATCACATAGGTCAATTTCCCGCTGTAATGATTTCCCCTTATGATCGTGATTTAATTTCTGAGGGAAGTGAATTGCGCAGAAAATGGATGGATGGCATTATATCTCAGTTCGATCGTCAGTATTTGGACAATATTCAGCGCTACGCAAAGATTTTGGATCAACGAAATGCTTTGTTGCGCAATATGTACGATCATGGTTTGTTTGATCGTGAGTCCATCGAAGTATGGAATGAGCAATTGATTAAAACTGGAACGGCGATTCATGAGAAACGTAAAGCGTTTTTAGAGGAATTTATTCCTGTTTTTCAAGAACGCTATCATTACATTGGCTTGGAAAGTGAAGAAGTTCATTTGGATTATCGTTCTCAACTGAATGATCAATCGTTTGAGGACTTGTTGATTCAATACGAGAAAAAAGACGCGATAACGCATTATTCGAATGCAGGTACACACAAAGATGATTTGTTGTTTACGATAAAAGGTCATCCGATTAAAAAGTTTGGTTCACAAGGACAGCAGAAATCGTTTATCATTGCTTTGCGCTTGGCACAGTACGATTGGTTGAAAAAGCATTTGAATGTGCATCCTGTACTTTTATTGGATGATATTTTTGATAAATTGGATCAAACCCGTGTCGCTAAGTTATTGGCTTTGGTTTCGAATCATTATTTTGGACAAGTATTGGTAACCGATACAGATGAAGATCGTATTCGTGCCATTTTTCAAACGGGCGAATTTGAAAGCAAATTGTTTTCTGTTGATCAAGGAATTGTCGTTGAATTACCTTCACAAATAATACAAGAAGTATGAACAAAGATGAATTAAAACGTACTTCTAATGAAGCGCCATTGAGTGAGGTAATTGACAAGTTATTGCGCGCCTATCGCTTGGATGGAAAAATGAAGGAACTTGATATAATCGATGCCTGGCCGGAAATGATGGGAATTGCAGTGGCAAATCGAACGAAAGAAATTAAAATCAAAAATAAGGTCTTATACCTCACGATGGATTCTTCTGTTATGCGCGATGAATTGTCGTATGGAAAACAGGTGATTATTCATCGCATCAACGAAAAGGCGGGGTTTGAGATGATTCAGGATGTTTGGTTTGGGTGATTAGGACAAAAGAATTCAAGACTTCTAGACCGCTTCGCTAAAGGACTTTATCTTTTTTTTACTCTATCCTTCATAATCTATGTTCCATGTTCTATGCTCCATGTTCAAAACAACGTGTTGACGTTTTTTAACATTTCATTCCTCTCATTATCACTATCTTTGCCGTCCTATGAAAAAAACGACATTTCTTATTCTTTTCTTTGTTTCATTGATTTCAGGAGCTTTTGGGCAATTGACAGAGGAAAAGGGAAAATCAGATTATAACTTTTGGTTATCGCTTCCAGCGGATAGTATTTTACAAAATAATCCACCGGTATTAATTTTCTTACACGGTAAAAGTTTATCGGGTTCGGATTTAGCTTTGGTGCGCAAATATGGGGTTATTCATGAAATCGATAAAGGACGTTCAATTCCAGCGATTGTGATTGCTCCACAAGTTCCAGCAGGTAAATCATGGGAGCCTGAAAAGATTTTACATGTGTTGCAGTATGTTCAAAAACAGTACAAAACGGATACAAACCGTGTGTATGTTGCAGGAATGAGTTTGGGAGGTTACGGAACCTTACATTTTGCGGGTGCTTATCCAGAAATTGTTACAGCAGCCGTTGCGCTTTGCGGTGGTGGAAATGTAAAAGATGGTTGTAATTTGGCACAAGTTCCTTTGTGGATACAACATGGAAATGCTGATCGTGCTGTTCCGATCTCAGAATCTGAAAAAGTGGTGAAGGCGATTAAAGCATGCAACGGCGGTGAAAACCTAAAGTATACAGTTGTTCCAGGTGCTGACCATGGAGCGTTGGAACGTGTTTTCAGAACTGATGAAATGTACAATTGGTTGTTTCAATACAATAAGGCAGTTGAAACCATTACAAGCGAAAAGAAATAACTTAATGTTCTTTGTGATCGGGTGGGAAAGTGGTTACCATTTTCGTTGCGCGGTCGTGCAAGACAATACTTCCTGTTACACCAACATTTAACGAAGAATTTCCTGGTAGTTTAATGACGTAATGGCATTTGTCTAAAATTTCTTTTGGCAAACCGTCGCCTTCAGCTCCTAATAAATAAATAGCCCGTTTTGGATGCTCGAATGTGTGCAGAAATTCTGCGCGGTCATCCATTTCAACACCAACCAATCGGCAATCGTAAGGAATGTTATTCAGTAAATCATCAAAGGTTTTGTAGTGAAATAATGGTATGCGTGACCAAGCTCTTAGCACATCAGAGCTTTGCTTTTTGTACTTATTATCAACGGTGAAAATATAGGATGCACCAAGAATGTAAGCAGAACGCCAAAGTGTTCCCAAGTTGTGTTCTGTTTTTCCACGGAAAATTCCAATGGCGCAATATCCTTCTTTGTTGACTGTTTTCATGGTGCAAAGTTGCAGATTAAATTCAAATAATATTCTCAGTTGCCAAGGTTTTGTTTCCTTTTCTGCATCTTTGCAAGAAATTAGTTGTTATGGAATTCATCGATGCAAAACTAGACGATTACGTTTGTGCACATACCGAAAAAGAACCGGAAGTGTTGGCGGATTTAAATCGTCGAACACACGTTTCAGTGCTTCAGCCGCGCATGTTAAGCGGACATTTTCAAGGGCGTTTGTTGAGTATGTTGTCACACATGATTCAGCCTAAACGCGTACTTGAGATTGGAACATATACTGGCTATTCTGCATTGTGCTTTGCTGAAGGTTTGCAAGAAGGAGGAAAAGTAACGACGGTTGATGTGAATGAAGAATTGGAAGAATTTGTTCAATCCTACATTGAAAAAGCAAACTGCGCTGATAAAGTTGAATACATCATTGGTGATGCTATGGAAGTTGTGGCTCAGATGGATGATGAATTTGATCTAGTTTTTATTGATGCAGACAAAAAGAACTATTGCAATTACTATAATTTGGTTTTTGATAAAGTGAAATCGGGTGGCTACATCATTGCAGACAATGTTCTTTGGTCTGGTAAAGTATTGGAAGATTATGATTCCTTAGACCGTGAAACGAAAATCTTAATGGATTATAATAAAATGGTGCACGAGGATGAGCGTGTTCAGGAGATTTTATTGCCGATTCGTGATGGATTGATGGTGGCGAGGAAGAAGTGAACTAGTGACTCGTGACTCGTGACTCGTGATTAGAAGTGATTAGAAGTGATGAGAGAGGAGAGATTAGTGATGAACTTTTGAACCATTTGAACCATTTGAACTCTTTGAACCCTTTTAACTTTTGAACCAATTGAACTTTTAATCATGAGAGCTGAACGATGAGTGAAGAAGTGGAAAATAACTTATTGGAAATCATTTATCAAGATGACTTTTTAGTAGCGATCAATAAACCGCATGGATTGTTGGTGCATCGTTCGCCGATTGCTGCGGATGCTTCTGAGTTTGCTATTCAATTATTGCGTGATCAGTTGGGTAGGAAAGTTTTTCCAACACATCGATTGGATCGAAAAACAAGTGGCGTTTTACTTTTTGCATTGGACGAAGAAACGAACAGGTTGATGCAGCAAGCCTTCATGAACAAAGGTGTTGCTAAAACCTACAAAGCTGTGGTGCGTGGATTTATTCCTGAAAAAGGAACCATCGATTATGCCTTGACAACAGATGATGGAAAAACGCAGGATGCAGTGACGCATTACGAACGAATCGAAACGTTTGAATTGCCAATTCCATTTGGGAAGCATGCAACTTCTCGTTATTCCTTGGTGAAACTGGATCCTGAAACCGGAAGAATGCATCAGTTGCGCAAGCATTTAGCACATATTTTTTATCCCATTATTGGCGATCGTCCGCACGGATGTAACAAACAAAATAAATTCTTCTTGGAGCGATGGCAAATGAATAAAATGCTATTGCATGCTGAAGAACTGCGTTTTACACATCCTCAGACAAAGATTGAAACTACGATTTCTGCAAATCCATCCCTTGATTTTCGTGCCATTTTAGAAGAATTTAAGGCGCTTAAATTAATCCGGCAATAAACAAGCTTCCGAGTAACAATAAACAATAGGCTACAATTTTTTGGATTCCATTCATTGTTACTTTGTTGAGTAATTTTTTTCCAAAGAAGGTTCCAACAAATGCGCAAACAATTCCAACAACTAAAAGGTCCGATTTGTAACTCAGTGCCGCGAAATTGAAGGTTTCGTAATACACGATAATTCTGAACAAATCGATTAGTAGGGCAATGGCATTTGAGGTTGCTACAAATTCTTCTTTCGTTAATTCAGCTTTGCTTAAAAAGGCAGAACGGAAAGCTCCTTGATGTCCTGATATTCCACCGAAAAAGCCACTTAAAATTCCTCCAAGCACGATATTCTTCTTCAACGAACCGAGTGGTAATAATTTCGGAACAAGTTCAATTAAGGAAAAGAAAATCATCAAACTTCCAATTACAATTTTCAAGTAAGTTAATTCAATCACTGACTCACCGATGAGGTAGGTTCCAGCGAGTGGAAGATCTGCTAAGTAATTCAAGCAAAGTGCACCAAGTAAAGACGCTAAAACAGCTGGAAAACCGAAAGAAAGTAAGGTGAGTTTGTGAATGTGTTTGTAAACCATTCCAAATTTGAAAATGTTGTTGGAAAGGTGAACAATCGCCGTTGCTCCAACTGCAATGTGCAAGGGGAAAAACAGACTAAAGACTGGAAGCATTAGAGTCCCCAATCCGAAACCAGAAAAGAAGGTTAGGACAGCCCCAAAAAGAACTGTAAGAGCGATAATTGCGTAATCCATGGGTTCAAATTAGCTAAAAAAAATTAAAATTGATGGTGGATTTAATTTTAGAAGCGTAATTTCATCCTCAAAATGCACAACAATGATTGATTTTCGAAGTGATACCGTAACAAAACCAACAAAAGAAATGTTGGAAGCTATGTTCAATGCGCCAGTAGGTGATGACGTTTTTTCTGAAGACCCAACAGTGAATGAATTACAGGAATTTGCCGCTGACTATTTTGGAAAGGAAGCAGCTTTGTTTTGCAGTTCAGGAACACAAACCAATCAAATCGCCATCAATGTGCATGTGCGTCCTGGTGGCGAAGTAATTTGTCATGAAGAAAGTCATATTTACAAATACGAAGGCGGAGGAATTGCGAAAAACAGTGGTGCTTCAGTTCGTTTGTTGCAAGGCGATCGTGGTCGATTGACAGTTGATGAGATTGCCAAATGGATTAATAATCCAGATGATGTACATTTTCCATTAACACAATTAGTATCATTGGAAGATACTGCAAATAGAGGTGGAGGAGCCATTTATGACTTCGAAGAAATTAAGAAAATAAAAGCATTTTGTGTTGCGAATAAGTTGCCATTGCATTTGGATGGCGCACGTTTAATGAATGCCTTGGTTGAAACTGGAATTGATCCAAAAGTTTATGCGGCTCAGTTTGATTCCATTTCACTTTGTTTATCGAAAGGATTGGGTGCGCCCGTTGGTTCAGTTTTGGTTGGGACGAAAGCGTTTATCAAGCAAGCGCGACGCGTACGCAAAGTGTTTGGTGGCGGAATGCGTCAGGCAGGAATCATTGCAGCAGGTGGTTTGTACGCTTTGAAAAACAACGTTGAACGCTTGAAAATTGATCACGATCATGCACGAAAATTAGAATCAACATTGAATGAATTGGATTGGGTGGAATCTGTTTTACCAGTTCAAACAAATATTGTTGTGGCTATTTTAAATGATCCAGCCCAACGCGATACAATCATCGAACGTCTTGGAGAAAGAAATATTCGAATAATGGCATTTGGACCAGGAATGTTGCGTTTGGTAACTCATTTGGACGTAACTTCGGAACAAATAGAAGAAACGTGCACTGTTTTGAAAAGCTTGTAATGAAGAACAACTATTTATATCTATTGTCACTAATCTTGTTGATCGCTACTGCTTGTGGCGGAAATCAAAAGGATGAGGTGATTGATATGAAGGATATTACGCCTCATTCAAATCGCAATTACGATTCCACAGAAACTGAAACGATTGAAACAATCGATTTTAATTTTGATCGAAGAGTTGCGGATAGTATCGGTTTGAAAGTTATGGAGATTGATAGTGTGAAAGAACCTTTCTTTGTGGATCGCTTTTCGCCGCGTTCTCAGACTAAGTTGTATTTGCAGTTGAAAGAAGACAAAATCTTGTTTTGCCAATGGTCATTCAAGGATTCAGTGAAAACCAAAAACGCTTTTTATAACTGGATTGACTGTTATGGTGAAAAATGCAAATCAATTCATTTCGGACAAAACGTAAACTTTCAGAAAGATAATTTTCGTTTGTTCATGAACGATACGTCAATTACCTACATTTCTTCACCGCTTAAATTGTCTACAAAAGATTGGCAAGCATATTTAAAAAGTGTCAGTGGTGTGGAAGAATGGAAATTAATTATTGAACAATCAACACGCGGAAAAGCCAAATGGATGCGCTTTTTCGACGATAAATTGGAAGAACTAACACCACAAAAATGAAAATCGTAAACAGAGGATTTATTACCATTACACCCCAACAAGCATTTTGGGATTGGGCGAACGAGTTTGAATCAGAAATGGAATTCTCTGCTGAAGATGGCGTGGAGCCAAATGTCTATTTGATTACCGAAGATTTTTTCGAAATTGAACCTTTGATTGAACAAAACTTCAAGAAAATATTCAAGAATGAACTTTCGATGATAACCGAAGACGAATCAGAATGGCCAGAAGATCGTACAATGGAAACCTTTCTAAGCTGGTTTGATATCGAAATTGGATCTACCGTTTTTGATTTGGAAAAAAGCGATTTGAAAGGGGAGAAACTGTAATGATTTGAAGATTTGAAGATTCGAAGATTTGAAGATTTGAAAATTCGATAATTATTTAACAACATTAACTCAATAATTCAAATTTTGAATGATGCTTGTCTGCGCGTGGCAGGAAATCGTTGAATAATCAAATTGTCAAAACCTTGAATTAACGTATAACATCTTTGTTTTCACCTTTCTTAGGCATTGGACCACGTTTGTAAATGACAAGTCCGTTTAAGAAGTTGCGCAATAATTGGTCGCCACATTCCATGTATTTTGGATGATCTGGATTGCGGTACAAGGCATTGATTTCACTTTTCGTTACGTTAAAGTCGACCAATTTTAAAATTTCAATGACTTGGTCGTCGCGTAATTCAAGTGCTACGCGTAGTTTCTTTAAAATATCGTTGTTTGTAAGCATATCCGTGTTTTTTTGTAAAGATAAGTGAAATTCAGTGATTAACACTTTTCAATCAGTTTTGAATTGTAATAGTTGACATCTGTCGAAACATCTTCTGTTGCCCAAATCGGTTGTTCGAAGGCTTCGTTTTCATCTGATAATTCAATTTCAGCCAAGACAAGTCCTTCCAAGTTCCCGTGGAATTCATCCACTTCCCACACATGATTACCGATAGTGATTTCGTAACGATCTTTTGAAATGGTTTTTTCAGCAAACAAATGAATCATTTCTTCTGCTTCTTCCACAGGAATTTCATATTCAAATTCACTGCGTGAAATTCCAACGGTTGCACCTTTAATTGTCAAAAAACCTTTTGAGCCTTTTGTGCGCGCACGAACCGTTTTTTCAGGAGTATTTAAAATGTAGGCTTGAACAATTTTCTTCGGACTCGGTTTTTCAACCTTTGCCCATTCCGCTTTGTCAACTAAGAATTTGCGTTCGATTTCCATGCTTATTGCTTGTCAAATGAACGGTTCCAAACGTATTCCCACTCTTTGATTGCTTCGAAACGTGCTTGTGCTTCTTTATTCGAAGGATGCGTTAAAACGGATTCAACACTCACTTCTTTTAAACTTGGCGCCAATCCTTCGCGCACGAAGATGAAATTGAAGCCCAATTCATGGCAACCAACCAAACGATATCCTAAATGTTTCGCCAATTTCGTCATGGCAACAGGTGAAGCACCGTGATAATCAGGATGTTTTCCTGGATAGAAATACGTTGGATCATACGGAACAACAATATCATTTAACCCAAATTCATTGTGTGTTTCTATAATGACAATTTGAGGTTGAATCACAGTAATTGCTTCCCAAACCCAATAATCGTTTCCATCAATGTCCACTGACATCATACCGATTTCACCAGACAATCCACCTTTTGTGATTAATTCATTGATATTTTCACGCGTAATCATATCGCAAATGAAACGTGGAGCAGTAACTTTTTTATTTCCCCATTTCTTGAAGAAATATTCGCCTCGTTCAACCGCTTTTTGATTACCATCTAGGAATAAACCTGTCCAATCGTGGTGAAAATGCAAATTCGCTGAATTACTATTTACGCCATCATCCGAACCAAATTCTAAGAACGTCTTTACCGGATGCTCGATTTGAGAAATCGTGTACAACAACAAACCATCTTCCTCGAATTGCGAAAATACTTTGAAGCCCGTTTTATTGAAATCGGTCACTTCTCCAGATCGATAGGATTGATAAATTGCCTGTTGGCGCGCTGTTTCTGCGGCACTAAAACGTTCCCGAATTTTAAAATGTAAAAAGTGTTTTTTCAGAAAATGTTTTAAAACTGGGTGCATTCTTCGTCAATTTTGAATGTTGTGGCGATTAAATCGGGTTTAAAAGTACATTTTTTTTCGCTTCTTCGTTCTATCTATACGCTTTCTATTACCTTCGTAGAAATGAATATTTTTCTAACATACGATTACGAATTGTTCTTTGGTGCTGCAACTGGCAGCGTTGAAAAATGTATGTTAGAACCTACAAATGCCTTGCAAAAGATTGCCGATCGTTTCTCACTACCAATGACCTTTTTTGTAGACATTGGCTATTTAATCAAACTGGAAGAATTTGCTCCAACCAATCCAAGCTTGCAAAAGGATTTGGAAAATGTGAAAGCGCAATTGCTCGAATTACAGGCTAAAGGACATTCATTGCAAATTCACATTCATCCGCATTGGGAGAAATCAATCTTTGTGGATGGAAAATGGAAGATTGACACGAAGAACGCCTACAAATTGGCTGATTTTTCGGATGAAGAAATCGAACGTATTGTCAGAAGTTACACAGCATATTTGAATCAATTAACTGGAAAAAAAGCACAGGTTTTTCGTGCGGGAGGTTGGTGCATTCAGCCCTTTAATCGCTTGGAAAAAGTGTTTAAAGAATTGGAAATCCGAATTGATTCGAGTGTTTTTTCGGGCGGACATTTTGAAGCAGGAGAATATTCCTTTGATTTTAGAACCGCTCCGAAGAAATCCAATTATCGCTTTTCAGACGATGTTTGCGCGGAAGATGAATCGGGTTATTTTACGGAATATCCAATTAGTTCACACGTCTATTCACCCTTGTTCTATTGGCGTTTGTATGGTTTGGGACGTTTGTTTCCTGCACAACATAAAATGATTGGTGACGGAACATTCTTGGCGCAACCTGGTAGAAAAAAATCAGTTTTGACTTCCTTTACGCACAATCACGTGAGCTGTGACGGTTATTACGCGTCGAAATTGGAAAGGTGTCTGAAACTGCATGAGAACAATCATGCAACAGATTTTGTGGTAATTGGTCACCCAAAAGGTTTGACACAATTTTCCTTAAAAGCCTTGGAACGATTCGTTGCAAAGAATTATACGAAACACTCGTTTAAAGCGTTAACAGAAGCACTGTGAGATTTATTCAGCGCGAACATATCGATTGTGCCAAATGGGATGCTTTGGTAAAAAGTGATTCATCTGCTTCTGTTTTTTCCTTGAGTTCATATTTGGATGCTGTTGCAGAGAATTGGTGTGTTTTTACTGATGATCATTATTCGAAGGGAATTGCTTTACCGTTTACGTATCGTTTAGGAGTGAAAACGTGTTATACGGCTGTTTTCTTGCGTTATGTCGAATGGATTGGAGAACAAACCGTGCAATTCGATCAATTGATTTCGTTGTTACAAGCAGAATTTCCGGGCGGACAAATTTGCATCAAACAAGATATATTGGGCTATCCAAGTGAAGAATTTGTATTTCAACGTATCCTAGATTTAACCGAAAGAACGATTAATTCGCAAGCAAAACGCATGTTGGTGAAGTCGGAGAAAGCTGGTTTTTCCATAGAAGAAGCGACAGCAATCGACGGAATTCAGGCTATAATTGCAGAAGAATTGCCTCAAAAGATTGCAACAATCAATGACTCAAGTTTGTCCGTATTGCAGCAATTAACGGCGAATTTACAAAGTGAAAAATTGTTGAAAATTCGAGCAGTCAAAAAAGATAATCAGCTTGTTGGAGGTTTATATTTGGTGGAATTCAATGAAACAGTTTTGTATTTAAAAGGTGCTTTTACAGCAGAAGCAAAAGCTTCAGGAGCCATGTATTTTGCCATGAATGAAGCAATCAAACAAGCGCAAGCGGCTGGTAAAAGTTTTGATTTTGGTGGATCGAGAGTAGAAGGAGTTCGCAGGTTTAATGTAAATTTGGGCGGACACGATCAGGTGTATTTTTCTTACGAGTGGAACAATGCGCCGTTTTGGTTTAAACTATTGAAAAAAGCGAGACAAGCATGGAAAAGAAAGTAATCGTCATTACAGGCGCTTCAGGTGGAATGGGAACAGCTCTAACGAATTGGTTCAATCAGCAAGCTTTTAACTTGGTGTTGCATTCACATTCAAGCCCAATTTCTTTACCTATTCATGAGAATGTCTTGATGATTACTGGCGATTTACGCGAAGAAAAAACAGCGCAAGAATTGATCGATCGCGCCTTGGAACGTTTTGGTAGAATCGATGTTGTGATCAATAATGCTGGAATTTCACGCAGTGCAATGTCTTGGAAAACGGAATTCGAGGCATGGAAAGAAACGATGTCCATCAACCTTGACGCACCATTCTTAGTGAGTAAAGCCGTAATTCCAACAATGCGCGCTCAGAAATCTGGATCAATCATCAATATTTCATCTGTTGTGGCACAAACTGGCGCCATCGGAACAGCTGCTTACGCGGCTTCAAAAGCTGGATTGATTGGGTTAACAAAAACACTTTCAAAAGAATTGGCTTCTGCAAATATCAATGTGAACGCCTTGGCTTTGGGTTATTTCAATACTGGAATGATTGAAGATGTGCCAACTGAACTACAAGAAGAAATCATTAAAACTATTCCAATGAATCGTTTGGGAGATCCTGAAACAGTTTGCAAAACGATTGAATGGTTAATCGCCGATGAATCGCGCTATGTGACTGGTCAAGTGATTAATTTGAATGGAGGCATGTTTTCCTAATTCAATGATTCAAAGATTTGATGATTCAAATATTCCCAGTCTGCCGATAGGCAGGAAATATTCAAATATTCAAATCCTCAAATTTTCAAATTCTAATTCTTACCTTTGTTCATGTTTCGATTAAAAGCAAATACTCCACGCTGGGTAATTATCCTTATGGATTTATTCCTGTCGTTCCTTGCATTGGCCTTTGCCTATTTGATTCGCTTCGATTTGAAAGCAGATAAAGCATTAATTGAAAAGGAATGGGCTATTTTATCAAAATCCATTTTGTTGTATTTCGGCGTGAAATTGGTCGTGTTTTACTTCTTCAAGATTCACAAAGGCTTGGTTCGTTATACATCAACGGAAGATATTCGTCGCATTTTCATTGCGGTTGCAACGAGTTCAGTTCTGTATTTTATTTTTGGAATTGTTCGCTACAATTATTTCGACGGATCATATTTATTTCCAACATCAGTGTTAATCATGGAGTTTTTGGCGTGTTTCTTCCTAATGGTTGGCTCACGGTTCATTGTTAAATTGTTGTATTTAGAATCCATTAAATCAACAGAAGATGTTGAACAGATTTTAATTTATGGTGCTGGAATCTCAGGTTTAATTACGAAACGAACAATTGAGAAAGACACGCGATTGAATTATAAAATCATTGGTTTTATCGATGATAACAAGAAAATGGATGGAACGCGCTTGGAAGGAATCGGCATTTTTCATTCGTCGAAATTGGAAAGTTTAATTAAAGAAGAAGGTGTAACCACCGTTATTATCGCCATTCAAAAACCGAACGAAAACAACCGAAAAGCAATTGTTGAAACGTGTTTGGCCTTAAACGTGAAAATTCAGAAAGTTCCAAGTGCAAAAAGTTGGATCAATGGTGAATTCTCAACCAAGCAAATGGCGAAAATCAATATTGAAGATTTATTGGGACGCAAGCCAATTGTCTTGGATGAACAAAAAATCGCCAGTGAATTAAGCAATAAAATTATTTTGGTAACAGGAGCAGCTGGTTCGATTGGTTCTGGAATGGTCCGACAAATTGCGAATTACCATCCGAAAAAAGTGATCTTATTGGATCAAGCTGAATCACCGATGTATGATTTTCAAAATGAATTAGCATCCAGTGGTTTGGACTTAAATTTTGAAGTTGTCATTGGCGATATTCGTTCGTTTGAGCGCATGGACCGTTTGTTCGAATGTTTCAAACCAGATTACGTCTTTCATGCAGCGGCTTACAAACACGTTCCCTTGATGGAATCGAATCCCTCAGAAGCAGTGTTGACGAACGTAAAAGGAACAAAGAACTTGGTTGATTTATCACTCAAATTTGGCGTTCACAAGTTTGTAATGATTTCTACAGACAAAGCGGTGAATCCAACAAATGTGATGGGTGCATCGAAACGTATTGCTGAGATTTATGCACAGGCTGCGAATGAAAATGGGACAACGAAATTTGTCACAACGCGCTTTGGAAATGTGTTGGGTTCAAATGGTTCAGTTATTCCTTTGTTTCAACGTCAAATTGAACAAGGCGGACCAATCACTGTAACGGATGAGCGCGTTACCCGTTTCTTCATGACAATTCCAGAAGCGTGTCAATTGGTACTGGAAGCAGGAACAATGGGCGAGGGAGGAGAAATCTTTGTGTTCGACATGGGAGAATCGGTAAAAATTATCGACCTAGCTAAGAAAATGATTCAATTGAGCGGATTGGAATTGGGCAAAGACATTGAAATTAAAGTGACAGGTTTGCGTCCTGGAGAAAAATTATACGAAGAATTATTAGCGGAAGAAGAAAACACGATTCCAACGCATCATCCGCAGATTTTGAAAGCAAAAGTGCGCCACGAGGATGCACAACAGATTACAGAAATAGAACAATTAATACAACTCTTCGAACGTCAAGAAAACGATCAAATTGTAGGAAAAATGAAACACATCGTTCCCGAATTTATCAGTAACAATTCCGACTTCGAAAAATTAGACAAAAAATGATTGCACCAGCAAAAATACAAGTGCGTTTCACCGATTTAGACGTTCTTGGTCACGTGAACAACAACATTTACCTCAGTTATTTCGAAATGGCGCGCGTGCATTATTTCAGAGAATTGTTGGGCATCAGTTGGGATTGGCAAAAATTTGGAATCGTCATTGCGAAAAATGAAGTAGAATATGTGAAAAGCGTTTTGTTGCAACATGAACCACAAATCACCGTTTTTACAGAACAACTTGGAACAAAAAGTTTTACCTTGGGCTATGAATTGCGTGTGAATGATGAAGTGTACGCAAAAGGTCGATCCGTGCAAGTTTGCTTCGATGCAACAACACAATCAACCATTGCCATTCCAGATCAAATGCGTTTTGCACTCGAAAAAATAATTAAGGAATAGTTTTTGAAAGCTTCGGCGGACACACATAAAATAATATCTATGAAATCATTTCTCTTAAGTTTTTTCTTCGTTTCGTCACTTTCGGTAGTGTTCGGACAAATTCCAGTTGTAAAAAAAGATAAGCATTGTTATGACCGCGAAGCAGAAGCGAATAAGCAACGTTTTGCGAGTTGGGAATGCGGTAAATTGGCAGGATACATTGATTGTAATGAAGAGTTAATTTACGATGAAGAAACAAATACTGTTCTGAAAAAGCCGAAAGATCAAGTGAACATTGCTGGTGGAGGAATGCCTTACACAGGAGGTTGTGAAACCTGTTTTTCAAACGGAATGTTGGAACGTCGAATTACCTTCGTGAATGGAAAGGAAAACGGAGTTGATTCAACCTATTACAAATCTGGTTGTTTGCAAGTTGTACGAAATTACATCCAAGGAGTTGAATCAGGAACGTGGACGTATTTATACGATAGTACGAGCAATGTGGCGTGGGAAATGAATTATAACCTTGGTCAAAAACACGGTCGTCAAATTTATTTCACGAAAGGTACAGCTGATAAACCTGGAGATACGACGAAAGTTGAACATTACAGCAATGGCGTGTTGAATGGCGTTAAGAAAACCTATTTCCCAAAATCGAAAATTGAAAAAGAAGTAAACTATGTGAATGGTTTGATGGATGGCGCTTACAAAGCCTACAATTACGATGGAAAATTGATCCAAGAATTTTCGTACAAACAAGGAAAGAAAAACGGTGAATGTAAATTGTATTACAACGATGGAACCTTGCTTTCTACTGAGCATTGGACGATGGATGTAAAAGATGGTGAATTCAAAACATTCTATTACAATGGACTTGTTCAGATCATGGAAAACTATAAAAAAGGAGTTCCTGAAGGATGGTTTGAAGAGCGTTGGCCTGATGATAAATTGAAGCGAAGAGCTTTGTACAAAAAAGGTGTGTTGATTGAAGAGCATCGCTATGACGAACACGGTACGGAGAATTATACATTTGGAGTAGAAGCAAGTGCGTCAACTGAAGATGATGCAATGCCAACGGCGAAAAAGAAAAAAACGAAGAAGAAAAAATCCAAAGGAGAAGAAGAAAACAAGGGTGGATTGATCAAAGTTGAATAAGATGAACATTGCAATAATTGGAGGAGGAGCAGCAGGATTTTTTGCTGCTCTTTCTGCTAAAAAACACTTCCCGAAATCAACTGTCACGATTTATGAAAAGTCGGGAAAGGTCTTGAGTAAAGTCAAGATTTCTGGTGGTGGACGCTGTAATGTGACACATGCTTGTTTTCCGAATCGTGAATTGGCCGCTTTTTACCCACGTGGCGAAAACTACTTGCGTAAAGCCTTCGAACAGTTCAACGCACAATCGACTATCGACTGGTTTGAAAGCCGTGGTGTGAAACTGAAAACCTATCCAGATAATTGCATTTTTCCCCAATCGAATGATTCTCAAACCATTATTGATTGTTTCTTGAAAGAAGCAGTGGATTTGGGAGTAGAAATAAAATTCAACCAATCCATCACGCGCATTGAAAAAACTGCAACTGCTTTTACCTTGTTTACACGTGAAACAAGCTTCACAGCCGATCGACTAATTGTTACGACTGGAGGACAACCAAAACGTTCAGGTTTGGAATGGTTGGAGCAATTGGGACATGAAATCATTGAGCCTGTTCCTTCTTTGTTCACCTTCAACATGCCAAATAATCCAATTCGTGAGTTGATGGGCAATGTGGTTGAAAAAGCGACTGTAAAAGTTGAAGGAACGAAATTGCTAGGAAAAGGTCCGTTGCTGGTGACGCATTGGGGAATGAGTGGTCCAGCCGTTTTACAGCTATCTGCTTGGGGAGCGCGCATCTTAGCTGAACGTTCATACAACTTTGCTATTTTGGTGAATTGGTTAGATGATCAAAAAGAAGATGCTTTACGCGCGCAATTTCAAAAAATCATTCAAGAACACGAAGGCAAGAAAGTAGCCAACATCAATCCTTTTCCGATGACGAGTCGCTTGTGGAATTTCCTTTTACAGAAATCCGAGATTCATCCTGAAATGCGTTGGAAGGAACTCGGCAAAAAGAACATCAATAAACTCGTCAATACCTTATTGAACGACCGCTACGAAGTCAGTGGAAAAACGACATTTAAGGAAGAGTTTGTAACTGCAGGTGGCGTTGCGCTTTCCGATGTTGATTTCAAAACGATGCAAAGTAAAAAAGTGCCGGGCATGTTCTTCGCAGGCGAGTTGTTAGACATTGATGGAATTACTGGAGGATTTAATTTTCAAGCGGCATGGACGACAGGGTTTGTGGCGGGGAAGAGCTGTTTGTAGTTCTTACTTTTTTCAGGAGCTAAAAAAGTAAGCAAAAAGAGCCCTGCGCAATGCATAATTTGCTTACCCATATGTTCTTCATTCAGAAAATTTGAAAAACTCGTCGTACCTCCTCAAACAGTTCCAAATTTTTACTGAATTTCAAAACATGGGACCCCAAGCAAATTATACAAGGCGCGAAGTTCGCGACAGCTGATATCGATTTTTATTCTTAATCCGAAACGTCTATAAAACTACGTGTGTTATCGGACAAAATAATTGATAGTATGATGGTTTTGTGTCGATTAGAATTGTTCTTTAGGAGTAAGTGATTGAAACAAAATAACTTTAACTTTGGATTGACGATTTAATTATCAAGTAATGTCAAGAAATAAGAGCCATCGTTAATAACAATCAATATGCTAAAACTAATCACAACATTTTCTATACTATTATCAATTGTTCAGGTGCAAAGCCAAGTAATGATTGCTGATTCAACAAAACTAGTATTCATTGAGAAATTGGAATTAAGAATACCTGAGGCGTGGCAAGTGGAGGCAACGAATGAGGGACTGAAAATTTTCTACGTACCTGAAAATGGGATCTATGCAAAAGGGTGTTGTTCTGCTCAAATTGTTGTTCCAACAGACAAAAAGCTTTTGAACTGGTTACGCAATGATTATCTAAAAGCAACAGAAACGAATGTAAATAAGCTTTCTGATACGCTCTCCATTCAACTTTCTTTTATGCAAACATGGAGTAAGGAAAAATTAGATTCGGCAATGATCATGCAAGATTCTTTGCGGCGCGAGATTCGTTCGGGAAGGCAAAAAAAAGAAATATGCGCGAACTACTTTTGGGACTCAAACAATTCGAAGCAAATCATTCCGTTTTTCTCTAATGTGTTGAACAGCGCTGTGTTTTATGACCGACCAACTGCTTTCGATGGAATTTATACGCTCGATTATGAATTTGGTATTCCACGATTTATTTCAGTGGATGAAGACATTTTAATGATTGAACAAATCACAGCTTTGATGCTCGGAATAAATGAAAACTGTTTTACATGCAGTTGTAAAGAAGGACAAAACAATTGATGGTTTTGTATTCATTAGAATTGTAGTTCATAAATAAGAAAAATAACCATGTACAATTAACTATTTAGATTGAAACTTAAAGATGTAATCATGTTTTATGTATTAAACGGGATGCGATTGATTAATCTGATACTTCGATATATTTAACAGCTTTAATTTCAATGATAATGTTTCGTAATTTTAGAACAATGAAAAATTATTTTTTATTATTTATTTTCTTGAATTCCTTTTTAGGAAATGCCATTTGCCAGGATACCTTATCAGTGGATTGGCACAGAAATGTTTGTTCAAATAATTTTATAGATAATGTTTTTGATATTAAATCGGATTCAAATGGGAATGTATTCACTCTCGGTGGTTTTCCCATTAGCACGAATAGCTTAGGTCAAATTTTAAATGAATCCACCGGTTCATATTTTCTTAATAAACTTGATTCGTTAGGTAATCTGATTTATAGTATAAATTTTGGAAATCAAGATTATTTAACATTTGGAAAATTGGAGTTAACTAATAGCAATGAAATTATTTTAGGACTCAATTTTAAAGGTGATTTCTATTTTGACAACAACATCATAACGAGCAATACAAATTGGTCATCTATACTTTTTAAATTAGATTCCAATTTAAATCTTTTATGGTATAAAAAAATACCATGTGTTAAGCAGGCAATTTCACCGAACTATATAAATGCTCTAATTCAAGATGAAAATCAAAATATTTATGCGTCCATTCAATATATAGATTCAATTGAAATAAATGGGACTATTTATACAAAAGAAAGTAATAGTTATGGATTTCTTATAAGTAAATTTGATTCAAATGGTAATGCTTTGTGGACTCGAAACTACCAAGCAGATCAAACACTTGTAAATCGTAATTTAACTTATTTCCGAAAAGGAGACCAAGTTGGAACATTGATTATGTCAGGCCAAAATTTAGGCGATTCTTTATTTGTCGATGGGGCTATTCAATTGATAGAAAATGGGTTAGGTACATTCGTCTCCAAATTAGATGAAAACGGAAACATTTTAGAATCAGTACACTTCAAGAATGTGGACAACATTACGAACTTTTCATTCTATAATGACCGTATTTTTTGTGCAGGAATATTCCGTGACACCGTGTTCTGGGTTGGTAATTTTTCAATTCCAATTGAAAATAAAAGTGCTTTTATTTGTGAATTAAATCAATTTAGTGATATTATAGAATTCAATGATTTATATACTAGTGAAAATGTCTATTTAACTGATTTTGCAATTTCTGAACTTTACGGATTTGTTGTGAGTGGAATTTTTTCAGGAGGAATGAATGTTCAAACTTCTTCAATAACCTTACAGGATCAATATAATTATGGATCTTTTATAGCATCATTCGATCACAATTTTGACCTAAACGATTCGAAATACATTACTGGTGGTATATATAAATTATTTTATATAAACATCAATAGCAATATTATATTTGGAACTGGTACTTTTCAAAATTATTGTGATTTTGAGAATGTAAATCTCCATGCTACAAATGATAATATTTCTGTTTTCCGAACATCGGATATGCATGAAATGTTAGACTTCAATAGTCAATTGTCAGCGATAGAAATGAGTGGGAATAATTGTAATATTCTCATATATCCGAATCCATCTTCCGATATTTTAAATATTTATACAGAATCATTGCTTGTTTTAAATGTTATGTCGATTGATGGAAAAATAGTAATTGATTTTATTGATGCAAAAGATGAATCCAATAATTTGATTGATATATCTGAACTGAAAAGTGGAATATATTTTATTAATTTACTCGATTGTAATGAGAATTTAAAGTCCATAAGAATTGAAAAAAACTAATTTTTAAAATTTACTTTCTTATTAAAAAAAAACACCATTGCTAAAAGATACGTTCATAGAACTTTTGACAAGTTATACTGTCAATTCAGATCAGCGAAATAAGCTTTGGGAAGAAGTTGAGAAAAGCTATTCAAATAAGAAAAGGCATTATCATACCTTGCAGCACCTCGAAAATTTATTGGTTCAATTAGGGGAAGTTAAAAACGAAATAATTGATTGGGATAGCACATTATTTACACTCTATTATCATGACATCGTTTACAATTCCTTGCTTTCAGATAATGAAGAGAAAAGTGCTGAATTAGCCGTAAAACGAATGAAACAACTTTCTGTTCCTAGTGAGAAAATAGAGCTGTGCAAAGCACAAATTTTGGCCACTAAATCACATATAAAATCAACAAACAGCGATACGAATTATTTCACCGATGCGGATCTTTCTATATTAGGTCAAGCGTGGGGAGAATATCAGATCTATTGTTCAAACGTTCGTAAAGAGTATTCAATTTATCCTGATTTTGTATATCAACCCGGACGCAAGAAAGTGTTAAAACATTTTTTGGCAATGGACAGAATTTTCAAGACGGATTATTTTTACAGCAAGTTTGAAGAACAAGCAAAGCAAAATATTGAACGAGAACTTGAGCTAATCAATGGATAAGCGATTAACTATATTTTGGAACGAACTTCTAGCGCAATGTGAAAGTCACAATTCCGTTGAGTTCATCTTTAAAATCGAATATTGGGGAATTCTTTGGACACCTTGGTTTATTTATGTCAACGATGAGTCACTCAAATTTAGTGCAAATGACATCAACGAACACGACATCGCTATATTGATAAAAAATGGTTACATTGAATTCGCAGAAGAACTTACTCCGATTGATACTATCGATCTTGAGATCAAGAAATATAGAATAAATAAAACAGGCAAGTAAATTTGTGCGTTAGTTGATTAAAAACGAATAATTAATAAAAAAGACAAATTGAGATACCTAAACACATTCCATTTATTTTGCTTCGTAATCCTAATGAATGATTTTGCATGGACTCAAACGACTGGATTTGAGATTAGAGCAGCCAATGAAAATCGAAAAATTGCCGTTGATGCTCTTCAAGGAAATTGGACAGCAATTGATTATCCTGAATCAAAAATTAGTTTTGTGAATGTTAATAATTTTATTGTTTCATTGGAAGGAATTCAGCATGGTATTGGAGGTTATAGTTTCATGATGGAACAAGATAGTATTTCCGTGAATGGTTCGGCACCGAATTGGCCTCCATTTAATTGCACCTTGACATTGATTGCAGCCAACGAACTTAAAATTGACTTTTACCAATACTTTACAACTCAAGCAACAAGTGTTGTTTATAGAAAAGAGTGAACCAGTTCAAAGGAAGCAATTTATGAAAGGGAAAAAATCATTATTCACACTTCTTTTTGCCTTGAGCATGTTTATACTTGGTTGTACCATTTATCGTAAGCCAAGTCCTGAGAAACTTGAATCTTTTCAGCCAACTACAAACTACAATTATTACACGTATTATGCTGTGGAATTTGAAGGTCAGATAGGAGATCAGCGTGACGATATGATTCATTTTGGACTAAAACATCAAGATTCTACTTACTGGATTACAATTTCAAATGGTGATTCATTGCAAGGTTCAAAGGATACATTTCGTGGTAAATATTCAGTTAATCAGCATGGAACGGTTCTTTTGCATGGCGCATCTCCTTTTAAGAAAAATACATATCAAATCATTACACCCACTAGAACTACGCAGGCACATTTTCTCGCAAAATTCCATTTTACGGAGAAGTATGCTCAATTTTATGGAAAGCAAGAAAAACGAGCATACTGTGAAATTGATTTTCCCTATGAATTAGAGGAATGCAAGCAGATAATTAGTGAATAATAAGAAATTGAAGAATATTTCATTGGTTTAATCCAACAAGAATTGTAGCTTCGAAGCAACAATACAAGCTTGTTTTCTGCTAAATAATTGAAAAAGTATATCATAGAAAAGGTGATTGAACACGGTGTAAAAAACAAATGGAAAATCTGCTGTTTAAAACGATTTGACTTCAATGAATTATCGTCTCTCTTGAACCCTTTTTAAATTTCTCGGAACCAATTTGAAATTATCCGAAATGGTTTTGAAATTAATCGGAACGGATTTGCATTCTTCTGGAATCATTTTGTAATTATCCGGAACGCTTTTGAAATTTCCCGGAACGCTTTTGAATTTATCCGGAATGGTTTTGAAAATATCCGGAATGGTTTTGAAATTAATCGGAACGGATTAGTATTCTTCTGGAATCATTTTGTAATTATCCGGAACGGTTTTGAAATTAATCGGAATGGTTTGTCTCCCAAAAAGGGTAGTCTCCCATAAAGTGTGAAAACACAGCTAAAAGTTATTTTGTAAGTATCAAATCAATAAAATTAATTTGTCCTCCCCCTTAATCCCCCTCCAAAGGGGGAGCTTGAACCAAGTCATTTATGTGTATGAAGTAAACTTGTTTCAACAAATTAGATTTATTGAACATCCCATTATTATTCTTCGGAGTTGTAGAATTTCCCCCTTTGGAGTGGGATTTAGAGGGAGGATGCTGTCATGCATTGCTGACACTACAGTTGCTAACTTTTTGTACTCGTAGGTTTGGAAAAAAAGTAAGAAGAAACCCTTTAACTACATCTTCTCAGCCAAAGCAATCACATGTCCATCACTATCGCCCAAATAAAAAGCTCTGTCACCCCAATTACGGTTTTCAAGCGGACTCACCAGCGTAAATGGAAGTGTTTGACATCGTGCGTATTCGGCATCGAGGTTTTTTACATAGAGATACAATTCGCAACGTGGTATGCCATTTCCTTCGGAAGGATGAGGTAGGGCAGGCGTAAGAATTTTTCCACTTCCTTCGTTGGGCATGAGTCCCAGGACGAGATTGTCGGAAAGTTCAAATTCCGTCATTCCAGGGACATCCAAGCGCGGCATTTTATTGAATAACAAACAATATCGTTCTGTGCTCTCGGTTTGATCGCTGACAAAAAGGATAATGTGAGTTTTTTCAATCTGCATTACAAAACCATTGGTTTCTTAAAATGTACTTTTAAATCTTCTACTAAAGGTAACAATTTCTCCAATGTAACATGTTCCATTACGACGATTTTGTACCAATTCGCTGCGTGGTGATTGTCCGGAACCAAATGATACTTGTGCGCTAATTCAGCAGTAATGCTTGAACTGCGAATGGTGATGATATTGGAAAACGGATCACGAAAATAGTCCAGGTGCAATTCGTCCAATTGTTCACACATCCAATCGGTGCGTTTTTGAAGTACGAAGATTTTCTCGAACCAACCATTTGGACCATATTTGCTTAAAATCATCCAAACCGCGATAGCATTTGCACCAGATCGACTTCCAATCAAGGTACAGTCTTCTCCTTCCACATAACTTGCTTGTTTCGTGGTGGCGTAGGAAATTAACCCTTTTCGAATGAGGAAAATCCCCGTTCCGTAAGGTGCTTGTGCCATTTTATGCGCGTCCAAGGTAACAGAAGAAACATGTGGATTAGCGAAGTTGAGATTTGTTTCCTTGTTGGAGAATGGATAATAAAATCCGCCGTAAGCGCCATCAATGTGTAGTTTGAAAGGAAGATTGCGCGCAGATAATGCGTCTGTATAAACATCAACTTTGTCTACTGAACCGTACATTGTTGTCATCATGTTTGCTATAATAATGAAATAGCGAACTCCTGCGATTAATGCTGCATCCAATTGTTCTTGCAAATGCGTTTCAGAAAGTTCTTTCGTGGAATCGTCCGTATTGATTTTATACAAGGGAATTCCCAATACGTTCGACGATTTATCCATGGAATAATGGCTGTCGATCGAACAAAGGATTGCTATTTCGGAAGAATTAGCCTTGAATTCCTGTTGAAAGTAATTGCGGTAAACCCAAATCGCCTGCATGTTCGCTTCTGTTCCACCAGCGGCAACATAACCATCAAATCCATCCGTTTCACCGTGTAAAATATCTTCGGCACAAATCGCAATTAAATCGCGTTCAACTTCATGTGTTCCAGCAAAAAAGCTTTCCGATTCACCAATCGTATGACATCCAATATGATTTGGATTCTGAACCAAGGTACTCAAGAAAGGCGCGTCTTTCAAAAAGGTATTGTCTTGTGAAAAAACTTTGTCGTCCAAATAAGATGCAGGTACGCCCAAAATAATCTCATTGGCATAATTTACATTTTTCGATAGCGCATTAAATACGTGT
The DNA here is from genome assembly GCA_023262855.1 of Crocinitomicaceae bacterium. Taxonomy (GTDB): domain Bacteria; phylum Bacteroidota; class Bacteroidia; order Flavobacteriales_D; family Crocinitomicaceae; genus M0103. Next base: position 16,130 of record JALQYQ010000017.1, on the reverse strand, counting down.
GATTTGATTTCTTCTTGCGAGCGTTTCGTCCACTTCATGTTGGTAAATTTTGCGCAAAATTAGGAACTAACGGAGGTTTAAATTCTGATAATTATCATGTAAATACATGATTCGTGATTCGTGATTTGTAATTCGTGATCGTAATTCGTGATTTGTAAATCAATGAAATAATGGTAGGGTCGTCGTGGTTCTTGAGTTTATCGAAAGATCGCGTCCCAAACAAATTTTATAAATTCAATTTTGAATCACGAATAAAGAATCACGAATGAGGAATCACGCTTGAGGAATTATAAATTATGAATTACCAATGAGGAATCATTGCGCTGCAGCGGAATGCAGCCATTCAATAGCTTTGTCGAACTGCCAAAATACTTTGTAAGGCTGTTTCGGGCGATTTACTTTGTAGTAAAAATCTGCAATGATCTTTTGAGCGAGGTTTTTAACAACGATAGCTGAGGCTTTAGTAGGAGTTGTTTCTTCAATGGCAACCGCATTTTCACGGGCCTCTTTTGTAATGGAAACAAATTCGCCACCATCAAATACAAACAAGGATTTTTTACCACCCGTTACTTCATAATACATGTCCAGAAGAACCTGTTGGAATTCAACTGTAATTTCTGTGTGGGGTAAAAAACTCACATGCACAATTCCATCTGGGCGGAGTGTGACTATCACTTGATCATTTTCAAGTCTTTTCATTGTGCTAGTGGTTTCTTCAGTAATCAAGTTCATTTTTTTATTCTTGAACCAAGTAATTCAGGATATCTGTGGTTGTGATCATACCTTTTACTTCGTTATTTTCTGTTACAATCAATGAATGAAATCCACCATCAATTAATTGCTTACTTGCTTCTTTTAAAGTTGTTGTTGGTTCAATCGAAACAGGATGAATTGACATAATGTCTTTGACCAAAATCGAATGATAAACAGGTTCGTTATCGTCTAAACTAGCGTTGTGAATAGCACGCATGAAATCAATTAAACTCACAATACCAACTAGTTGGTTATTTTCCGTTACAGGAATATGTTGGTGAAAAGGTTGTTTTTCATAAATGTGTTTCAAATCAATAATTTGTTGACCTGGTTGCACACATTCAATGTTTGTAGACATCAATTCAGCAACAGTGGAATTTAAATTCATAACTAGAATGTTTATGTTCAAGAATAAATGCCGATATTTATGATGATGGTCATTTATTCGTATCTACAAAGATATTAATTTTACCTTATAAAATCAGCCGTATGAAAGCAAAAACACTTTTAGAATTAGTTACCCTGTCATCTACTTTGTACACGATTTCGAAAGAAACGCACCTGATGGAGAAATTGACTGCTTTGTCTGAACAAGGGAAAGATAAAATCAATGATTTTATGGGTGAAAAACTTGTTGACGAAGATGGAAATGAGGTGGAGTTTTTGGATAAATTGGTTTTAAAAGCGCACGAAGCGAAGGAAGAGTTGGAAGTGAAAATCGGTGAGATGGTTGCTGCATTTTATGAGAAAGTGAACATTGCGCATACCGATCAAGTGAAAGGCTTAGAATTGAAAGTTGAACAACTTCAAAAAGATTTGGCTTTGGCAGAAGCGCGTATCAATCACCTTGAACAAAAAGCAAACTAAATCATGGGATTGTTTTCCTCTATTCGTCAGCGCTACCGTTCCTTTGTTCGGTACAATCAAATTTTGCGTGTATTCGTAAAGTACGGATTTGAGGACTTGGTTTCCTACATGAATGAAACAGGTCGATTTAGTTTGATTCGTCGGTTGATTCCTACAACAACGAAGAAAAATGCTCAGAAATATACCAAATGGGAAAAAATGCGCTTGGTCTGCGAAGAATTGGGACCAACGTTTATCAAATTCGGACAAATTCTTAGTAATCGTCCAGATTTATTACCAGCAGAATTAATTACACAATTCGAACGCTTACAGGACAATGTTCCACCACTTTCTGCTGCAGTTGCAAAAGAAGTGGTTGAGAAAGAATTGAAAGGAAAAGTGGACGATTTATTTGCGTGGTTCGAACCAGAAGCTTTTGCTTCAGCATCCATGGCGCAAGTACACAAAGTTACCTTGAAAACAGGGGAGAAGGTGGCAATGAAAATTCAGCGTCCTGGTATTCGCGCAATTATTAAAGAAGACATTCGCGTAATGTACACCTTAGCGGAAGTCTTCGAGAAACGCATTCCTTCTTTGAAGGCTTTTGATCCAAAAGGATTGGTACGCAACTTCGAAGAAAGCATTTTAAAGGAACTTGATTTCATTCACGAATCAATGAATGTACAACGTTTCGCCAATAACATTGATCAAGACAAAAAAGACAATACAACCTACACGCTTAAGGTTTTTCGTGAGTTCACAACATCGAAAGTCTTAGCCTTGGAATTCATTCAGGGAACGAAAGTCTCTGATCTTGGAGCCTTGGAAGCGCAAGGTCACGACCCAAAAAAGATTGCGCACAAATTGGCAATATCCTACATCAAACAAGTCTTTGAATACGGATTTTTTCATGCTGATCCACATCCTGGTAATATCATGGTGATGCCGAACGGTGAAGTCTGTTTCTTGGATTTTGGACTCATGGGGTCGATTTTAGATCGAGACATTGAAATGTTCGGGAAATTGTTCATGGCCGTAAAAGCAAAAGATATCAAAGCAATCATTAAAGTGTTGCAACAAATGTCTGAAATCACAACGATTTCCGATATGCGTTCCTTGGAATACGCATTGAATGAGTTTGTTGAAATTTATTCGGTAAATAGCGTGCATGAAAACGAAATGAGTACAATTCTCATGGAGTTGAAAGATGTGGTTGTAGAACACGGTTTGAAAGTGCCACCGCATTTCTTCTTGTTGGCCCGTTCCATGGTCACGATTGAAGGAGTAATTCATCATTTAGATCCTGATTTGGATTTGTTGGAATTAGCACGTCCTTATTTAATAGATGTAATCAAACGAAAAATCAATCCGCTGAAATTTGGTAAGAAATTCTTGTCGGGATTGATCGATTTAGCTTCGTATATGGAAGAATTTCCGCAAGATTTGAAAAATGCCATTCGCAAAATCAACAATAGTAAAGTGAAGGTTGATTTGACGCATAAAGGAATAGATCCAATGGTGCACACGATTAATCGTGTCACAAAACAAATTGTCACTTCATTACTCGCAGCAGGATTAATGGTTGGAGCTGTTTTGTTAATTGTCAACAAGGTTGAACCTTTCTATCACGGCGTTTCAGTTTATGGAATCATTGGAGTGATCTTTGCCGCAATCCTAGGTTATGGCATGTGGCGTGATGTCCGCAAAGGCGATCATGATGATTGGAAAGGGTGGGAGGAGTAGTTTTGGAGCATGGAATATAGAACATGGAACATAGAACATAGAACATAGAAAATAGTATTAAAAAACTATAAATTTGATTGAATCAAGTCTATGCTCCATGATCAATGCTCAATGCTCTCTTTTTTCTAGGTCCTTCTTTCCTAACTTCTTTAACGCCTGATAATCCAACCAATAAAGTACTTTAATGGAGAAGCTATTCAAGGGTGAATACTCGAACATTTTTTGGACATTTTGTGTGTAGCTTGATTGCACGAATTTATCGTCAGAGAAGATGGCATTTTTCCAAACAACATTAATTTCACTTCCAGGACGGAACACCCAACGGTAAACGAAATCGATGGTGAAAGCATTGAAATTGGTATTATAAACAGATTCTCCATTGGCATCCAATCCGGTTAAGTTATTAGCCAACAAGGTTCCATCCGTTTGTAAATCATAAAACGAATCATAGGAAAGGGTAGAACGGTAATGACGCAAACGGAAGGTAATCCCCATACGATTGGTCATTGTGTAGCTCAAATTAATTGAATTGGTGGTGTTGACCAAATCACGTGAACCAAAGACAATGGCATCTGTCACTTCAACTGGATCACCAAAAGCAATCGCATATCCTTGACTATTGTTTTGGAAATACTGTTCCCACGAATAAACAAGGAAAATTTTATCGCTCAAACGAAAGCGAGGACTGAAGTTGTAATAATATTCTTCCCAATCTCCGCGATCCAATAAAACATAGTTTAATGATAAATCTAACGCGAATTTCTTCTGGTAATTTGTTGAAATCCAACCACCTATGTCGACCCATTTCGGTAAAATAAAATAACTTCCCTCGTTGCGCGGTTCGAAATAGTCGAAACCATTTGTTAAGGTGCTGTTTGCATTTAAACCAAAAGCATTGAATTTTTTTGTAATAAAGAAACTACTGAGATTCAAATATGTATTTGTAAAAGCGTTTGGTTTGTACAAACGATTGTAAGAAAGTGTCGATGTAACGCCCATTTGGTTTAATTTCCAGAATGGTTTAAAAATTCGGTAACTGGCACTTGTTTCAATCACACGTTTATTGTTCACAGCGTTGAATCCCATGTCATTCGGGTCGTAGGTGTTTGATTCTTCGAAATAAGCAGTTGTGAAAACGAAATTCCCCGTTTGTTTTCCAAAATTCACACCGTAGTTATAGCCAGTTTTCGTTTTATCCGTGTAGAATTTGTTGGATAAATTCGTTTTTCCAGAAACAAAATACTTGTTTGTTTTCGTGTTCAATTTCATGTTGAAACCAGTAACGTTGGCATCGTAAAAACTACCAGCGCGTGTTACATTTGTATTCGTCAAGGTTATTGAACTGTTGTTTTTTAAATTTTGATCTGCCACCAATACATTGTAATTGGTTAATGGAGCAGCAACAATTGTTCTGTCTTCACCCGTTAGCGTGTTATGCGCTGTTGCCATTTGTTCAGCTGTAATGGCGTTGAAAACACCAATCCCTAGTCCTGATTTTGTTCGACCAGAAACTTTAGTGGCATTGTACAATTGTGAACTCGTTGGGACATTTGTGAGTTCTTCGTTTTCTAACAAATTCGTACTCAAAACACTGTAGGGCGATTGAATTCCAATGCGACGTGAGTAGAACAATCCAGCTTTACTAAACAATTCAGTTCCTTCGGTAAAGAATTGTCTGTTTTCATTGAATTGAATTTCAAACGGACTCAAATTCAATACTTTGTTATCGAAGACTACTTGTCCAAAATCAGGCACCAAGGTCATATCCAAGGTAAAAGCTTCGTTCAATCCCAACTTAATATCCATTCCACCATTGAACGAACGCGACCAATTGCTTGTTCCCGGTTGATTCAAAGGGAAATGATCAGCGTACGCAGAAACATAAGGCATAAACGCCAAGCGTAAAGGTGGTTGAATTCCTTTTACATTCGTTAAACTAGCATTTTGCAACAACCAATTGTCGATTTCAGGATTGATTTCTGGCCATGTCGATTCTTCGCGGTTGTGACTGATGTAACGAAAGAAATTGACGCCCCATTTTTGTACCTCAACTTTTGGAAAACGAAAAGCCGAATACGGTATGCGTATTTCACATTGCCATCCCAATTCATTGCGTTCAACAGCACTTTGCCAAACCATGTTCATTTCAATGTTTTCACCTGCGAAATACAATTTAGAATCATATTGAACTCCCATACTGCTGACACCAAAGTCGAAACCGTTTTGTTTATCGTTGTAGGTGTCTAATAAAATTTGAAAGTTGTCAACGTTTGCATTGAAATCATCACGTTGAGAAAGCACTTTTGAAACATGTTCTGGTTTGTCGTAGCAAATCGCAAAAATGTACATCGCGTCATCATCGTACATGATTCGAACTTCTGTATTTTGAGTAGAAGGCGTTCCAGGCTGCGGTTTAAATTGTGTGAAATGATCTATTTTTTGTGCTTTCGCCCAATCGGCCTCGGTTGCTTTTCCATCGATCACCATTTTTTCAGATGTACGAAAAGCTTCCATCGTTTTCTGTGCAGAAAGATGAAAACTCGCGAAAAGTATAAGTGCTATTGAAAATATGCGTGTCAAGTTGGCAAAGATAGTTTTTATTAAAAAGTTGGAGCAAATGAATTTTTATGAAAGGTTAAACTTGTACACCAATTACACATACATCATCTAATTGGTCGAGTGCTCCTTTCCATTGGTCAAAATACTGCATCAGATAATGACGCTGTTCCCTCATTGAATACGCTTGTAGTGACAAAATCATTTCCTTCATGCGTTTGGATTTCATTTTTTTTCCGTCTTCGCCGCCAAATTGATCGGCAAATCCATCACTGAACAAGTAAATGGAATCACCTTTTTCAAGTTGAATTTTCTGGGAAACAAAAGGTTCGTAATTGCTGAATTGACCAATCGGTTGTTTGGAAGGTTTGAATTCCAAAATCTCATCTTGCTGTTTCGGTTTGAGCCACAATGGAGAATTTGCTCCAGCCCAGTGAAGTTCGTTTGTCGTGAAATTTAAATTACAAATCGAAATATCCATTCCATCGTTGACAATTTCATCACTTTTCTGAAATTCATGCAATATAATTTCGCGTGTTTTGTTCAAAATATCAGCGGGATCCGTCAAATTAAATTCGCGCACAGAACGATTCAAGGCATTGTTACAAACAACACTTACCAATGCTCCTGGAACACCGTGTCCCGTGCAATCGGCTACAGCAAAAATTAAACTGTCTTTTTTTGGTTCCATCCAATAAAAATCTCCGGCAACGATGTCTTTCGGTTGATAGAAAATGAAGGAATTGCGCAAATATTCTTTCACCAATTTGTCAGAAGGAAGAATGGCACTTTGGATACGTTTTGCATACGTGATGGAAGCCAGGATTTCGGTATTCTTTTCTTCAACCAATCCTTTTTGCTTTTCAATTTGCTCCATTTGAGAACGCTCAATTTTACGTCGATTATTGACATAAATGGCAAATGCAAGAACGAATAATAGCAAAACAGTTAAGGCAATTACCCAATAGATTTGACGTTGTTTTTCTTGTTGATCGATATAATCTTTTTTCTCTTGTTTGATCCTATCAATGGCTTTTTGCTGATCGAATTTGAATTGCATTTCGGTTTCCGTCTGCTTTTTCGTATTCATCTCATTTGTGATACTGTCTCCATAATTGACAAATGCACGATAATAGCGATAAGCATCAGCAATGTTTCCTGCTTTTTCCGAGCACGAATACAACATTTGATAACTGTATTTTATCAAATCCAGCGCACCTATTGTTTCACCTATAACTAAACCTTTCTTGGCGAATTCAATCCCTTTCTGAAAATCGCCCATTTTTTCATAAACAGTAGAAAGGTTGTTGTATGAATTAGCCATGCCATGTTGATCCTTCAATTCGATGCGCAGTTTCAAGCCTTTGTTAAAGAAATCAAGTGCTTTGTCGTATTCCTTTGAATCCATGTAAACGATTGCAATGTTGCTAAGCGATGTGCTAATTCCAATTGGATCTTTAAGTAAGGAATCAATTTTCAGTGAAGCGAAATAATCTTCTAGTGCTAATTCGTACTTCTTTTGATGCATGTGGATGATTCCGATGTTGTTGTAGGTAGATGCAAGACCTTGTAAATTCTTGTCTTTTTTGCGCAATTCGAGAGCAGAATGGTAATTTTCTAAGGCTTTTTCAAAATTATTTTGGTTGGAATAAATAAGTCCAATGTTGTTATAAGTGTATGAAAGTCCGCTATTATCTTTAATTGCCTTTTGCAACGGTAAAGCTTTGAAATAATAATCGAGTGCGCTTGCATATTTACCTTGATAATCACAAATGATTCCAAGGTTATTCAGGGCCATTGCTTCTCCTTTTTTATCGTTTATTTTCTTAGCGACTTCAAGTGCTTTTTGAGCGTATGTTGTACTTTTTGAATAATCACCTGTCAACCAAAGATCTTCTGAAGCATTATTCAAGGCTTTCACCTTTTTGATTGAATTTACTTGTGAGTTAATTTTTTCCAAAGAAGGAACATCTTGTGAAAATCCCCAAGTGAAGAAGCAACTAACAAAAAGAAGAATCAGATAAAGTGGTTTCATAGGATCAATTTCGGAAAGTGAAGAAGGAATCCCAAAGCGCTTTTCGATGGTCGGGATGTGCAATGCTAATCAATAATTCTGCCCGTTCGTGAATGGTTTTTCCATATAAATTAACGGCTCCATATTCCGTAACAACCCAATGTATGTGTGCTCGCGTGGTAACAACACCAGCTCCTTCTTTTAAGGTTGGAACAATCTTCGAAACCCCATTTTTTGTGGTTGATGTAATCGCAATAATCGGTTTTCCGCCTTCTGAAAGTGAAGCGCCACGAATAAAATCCATTTGACCTCCAACACCTGAAAAGATTTTCGAACCGATGGAATCAGCACAAACTTGTCCTGTTAAATCAATTTCTATTGCAGAATTAATGGCAGTTACTTTTGGATTTTTACGAATGATTTCAACGCTATTGACCCAAGAAAAATCTAACATTTTGACCATTGGATTGTTGTCCATGAAATCAAATAACTTGCGAGTTCCAACGGCAAAAGAAGCAACAATTTCATTTGGGCGAATGGCTTTTTTTGAACCGTTAATCACACCTTTTTCAATGAGCGGTAAAATTCCATCCGAAAACATTTCTGTATGAATACCTAGGTTTTGGTGATGCGTTAAGCAATTCAATACAGCATTTGGAATCGAACCGATACCCATTTGAAGTGTTGCGCCATTCTCAATTAAGTTCGCACAATTTTGGCCAATCAAATGTTCTTCATGGCTAATTGCGTGTTCCTTCATTTGAGGTAACTCGCAATCGTGTTCTACAGAAAAGTGAATTTTTGAAATATGAATAAATCCATCGCCATGCGTGCGAGGAACATGTTTGTTGATTTGAGCAATGACAACTTTTGCCGATTGAACGGCTGCCAACGAAATATCGACCGAAGTACCTAAAGAACAAAAACCATGTTGATCAGGTGGTGAAACAGAAATAAGTGCTACATCAATTGGAATGATGCCTTTACGAAACAACAGAGGTGCTTCACTCAAAAAGATAGGGATGTAACTGCCGCGATTGTTTTGAATGTTTTCACGAATATTCTGTCCAACAAAAAATGGCTTCACGATGAATGATGCTTGCATATCAGATTGTGCATAGGGAGCTGATCCTTCTGTGTGCATGGCATAAATGCTGACATTTTTTAGTTCGCAGTGTCGCTTTGACATTGCATCAACCAAGATTGCAGGCGTTGCTGCTGCTGAATGAATGAAAACGTGATCGTTTGATCGAATGATTTTTACTGCTTCGTCTGCGCTTGTGGTCATGAAATTGGTTATTTTCAGTAAAGATTGAAATTAAGCATTTTTTTCGAATCAGATGTAGCCAACCACATCGTAAACGACATAGCCAACCCATTCTTTTGTCAAGTGATTCCAACAATCGAAATTAGATACATCAGGGATAATGTATTGATCCCAATGATAGCCTCGTGTTGGACCAGTATATAAATCAGTTGAATAACAATCCACTTTCATGTTGATTTTTGCAAAACAGGCGCGCGCTCTTCGCATGTGTGTACCTGAAGTGATTAATAAAAACGAATTGAAATGTGGATACGAACGGTTGATGATTTTTTGTGTTTCCCTTGCGTTTTCATGCGTGTTGCGCGATTTTTCTTCGGTGATGATGTCCTTTTCCGGAATTCCCCAACCGACCAAAACTTCTTTGAGTTGTTTCGCCTCATGCAAACCACGTTCTGTCACATATCCGTTATCACCCGTAATTAGAAGTTGTTTCACTTTTCCTTTATGGTATAAAGTCACTGCTTGCCAAATGCGATCTCCACCGCGACGTAAACTGACAACATTTAAGTCAGCATTGTATTCGCCCATGCCAGTGAGCACAATTCCAACATCATAATTTTTGACTTTATATATCGGTGTTCCATGAACTTCCCAAAGTCGACAGAATTCTAAAAAAATCACGGAATTGGAAAAGAAGAAAAACAAACCAAGTGCAATCCACTTAAAACGTTTCCTCCATCGTTCATTTTTCCAGAAAAAAGCGGCTATAACACAAAGGATGAACCAAACAAATGGAGAGAATAAAAATGCGAGCGCTTTAGATAAAATGAAAAACATGTAACAAATTTAAACGCTTTCTTGAGAATTCATAGTCAAGCGCTTTAGATTTGAATAGAAGCATTAATTTTGTAAAAAAAATAACCAATGGATAAACTTGAGCAATTATTTGGAATAAAATACACCGATGTAAATCAGTTCTTGGTGAAGATGGGAACCAATTTAGTGATTTGTATTCTCATTTTAGTCATTGGATTTTGGTTGGCGAAAGTACTTTCTAGAACCTTGCGTAAAATTTTGCGCAAAAGTCATACCGACGAAGGATTGGTAACCTTTGCAACCAGTTTCGTGTCGATGGTTCTGAAGATTTTAGTTGTTGTAACTGCAATTACGCAAATAGGTGTGGAGATGACTTCCTTTGTTGCTATTCTTGGAGCAGCAGGTTTGGCAATTGGTATGGCCTTTTCAGGAACCTTGTCCAATTTTGCTGGTGGAGTCATGATTTTAGTTTTGAAACCATTTAAAGTGGGTGATACTATTTTAACCCAAGGAGAAAAAGGAGTAGTAAAAGAAATTCAGATTTTTAATACCTATTTGTATACTTCAGATAACAAAGTGATTATTCTTCCGAATGGTCCAGTTGCGAATGGAAACATTACAAATTTCACCAAAGCAGATAAGCGAAGAGTTGATACGTTTTTCAATTTGTCGGTTGAAGATGACATTACAAAGGCACGTGAAATAATTGAGGCGATTATCAAATCAGACAAACGCATTTTGAAGGATCCAAAGTATTTTATAGGAATAGAATCTTCTTCAAATGGAGTGGTTCAATTGGTTGTTAGAGCGTGGGCAATGACAGATGAACATTCTGATGTTTTATATTCTTTAAATGAAACGATTTTCCGACAATTAAAAGAAAGTGGTTTTCATTTTCCAAATGCTACACCAGCCGCTGCGCCAATTGCCAAAATCTAATGAACGCTTTAAATCAACATCCATTAATAAAAGCGTATGTAGCTCAGAATAGCTTTGGAGAAACGCTTGGAATGAACTTTACGATTCTTGAAAAAGGCAAGGTTGAGTATCATTTAGTGGTTGAACAAAAACATTTAGCAACGCCAAAAGCAGCTCATGGTGGGGTAATTTCAGCTTTACTCGACGCAACGGTTGGAGTAGGAGCGTTAAGTGCTGTTTGTTCGGATGGAAAAGTAGTTTCTACAATCGAAATGAAAGTAACTTTCTTCAATCCAGCATTTTTAAATGATCAATTGACTGCAAGCTCAAAACTAATTAAACAAGGAAATCGTATCCTCTTTTTAGAAGCAGAAGTGTTGAATCAAGCGAATGAATTAATTGCGAAAGCTTCTGCAACCTTGAATGCCTATCCGAAAGAAAAAGCGGGATACATCTCCGCCGTGGCGGAGAATTGAGGATTGGTGATTCATAATTCATAATTCATAATTCATAATTCATAATTCATAATTCATAATTCATAATTCATAATTCATAATTCATAATTCATAATTCTATTACTTAATCACGAATCAGGAATCACCCTGTCTGCGCTGGAGGCTACGACTTCCAGGAAATCACAACCGCCGTAGAGTTTATCCCGATTAATCGGGACACGTAGGTAATCACAAATCACGAATCACAAATCACAAATCACGAATCACGAATCCGAAGAAGATTGACTAATCAGTCGGTTTGTAAAATTTGTTTATATTTGCCTCAAATTAATTCGCATGGACAAACGAACGAAATTAATGCACACGGCAAAGCGCTTGTTTTCAGAAAATGGCTTTTACGGAACAGCAACAGCACGCATCGCAAAAGAGGCTGGTGTGAGCAATGGAATCTTGTTTCACTATTTCCCCACGAAAGACGACTTGATTAAAGCAATGTATTTTGATATCAAAGATCGCATTTTTCAGTATTCACTTGGTCAAGTGTACAAAGGAGCAACATTGAAAGAAAGCATTTATACACTTTGGCTAGCGGCAGTTGAATGGAACTTGGAGAATCCAGAAGATTTTGATTTTATGTTGCAATTTGAAAATTCACCCTATTATTCTGTTGAAATTGAAAAGAGTCATAAATACGTGCAAATGAGCGTTGAATTAGCAGAAAAAGGAATTGAACAACAAGTATTCAAACATTTAACGCCTTTGTTATTGTTTCAGATGATGTCGAGTTTGGTTGATACAACTGTTAAGTTTTTACGAATTAACCCTGAATTGCAATCCGATAATGAATACAAAAGTCGTTTGTTTGAAATTGCTTGGGACGCGATAAAGAAGTAGACATTAAGACAAAGGACTAAAAGACAATTGATAATATAAAATTGAAATAAGGAATCACAAATTACAAATCACGAATTGTTAGTAGTATGAAAAACGTAGCATTAATAACTGGGGCATCCAGTGGAATAGGAAAAGAGTTAGCACGCATCCACGCGTCAAAAAATGGAGATCTTGTTTTGGTAGCAAGACGCGAAGAAGAATTGTTAGCACTTAAATCAGAATTAGAACAAACATATAAAGTAGTAGTTGAAGTTTTTGTTTGCGATTTAATGCAACAACATGCTGCAAAAGAAGTGTATGAATTTATTCAATCAAAAAACATTGAAGTTGAAGTGTTGATGAACAATGCTGGTTTGGGTGGATATGGAAATTTCAATGAGCGTGAGTTAAAGAAAGAACTGGACATGATTCAATTGAACATTGTAACATTGACAGAATTGACGCATTTGATTCTTCCTCAGATGGTAGCACGAAAATCAGGGAAGATTTTAAACACAGCAAGTACAGCAGGATTCATGCCTGGTCCACTTCAGTCGGTTTATTTTGCAACGAAAGCCTTTGTTGTTTCTTTTTCACAAGGAATTGCACACGAGTTACAAGGTAAAGAAATTACAGTAACAGCATTGTGTCCAGGACCTGTAAAAACAGGATTTGAATCAGCAGCTGGAATGTCGGGCAGTGGATTATTTGAGAAATCTGCAAGCGCTAGTTCAACAGCGATGAAAGGTTACAAAGGAATGGAAAAAGGAAAATTGATTGTAATTACAGATGTAGCCTTGAAATTTGCAATTAATTGGACATTGCCATTTGCACCAAGACGTATGGTTTTAAAGATGATTGAAAAGATGCAACGCATCAAGTGATAAATTTCGTTAATTAATTAAGGTGTTTCATTTGAAGCACCTTTTTTTATTACTACTTTTGCTCAATTAATAATAAGATGCTTTTATTTTTAAACGATATCGCAGGTTCTGAAGTACTAGTAATATTAGTGTTTATTCTAATATTTTTTGGTTCTAAAAGTATCCCAGGAATTGCTCAAACCATGGGCAAAACCATTCGTCAAATAAAAGATGCTTCGAACGAGCTTCAATCTGAAATTAAAAAGTCTGGTGCCGATATTAAGAAAGATTTAGATCTATCTGGTTTGATTCAAGAAACTTCCCAGGACATTCAGCGTCCATTGGATCAATACGCAGCAGATTTGGAGGATGCCGTTAAATTTACACCTCCAAGAAATTCTCAAATTCCAGCAACTCCTGCGCCAATGGAAATTCCAAGTGTGGAGCAATCACATGAGCAATTAAATGTTTCTGAAACTGAAATTCCAGCCTCAGAAACGAACGCAACAACTGAGGTAAAAAACTGATTTTTAATCATCTTTCAATCTTATCTTTCTGTTAACACTTGAGGCTAATCGAAAATAAATTTCGTCGTTCTTCATTTTATACGTACCTTTGCACCCAATTTTAAATACATAGAATGACATTTGAGGAACTCGGGCTAAAGAGTGAGGTGCTGAAGTCGTTACAAGAACTGGGGTTTGAAGCACCTACTCCGATCCAAGAAAAAGCCATTCCCTACTTATTAGGAGAGAATAGCGATTTTGTTGGTTTAGCTCAAACAGGAACAGGTAAGACCGCAGCGTTTGGTCTACCATTAATTAACAACATTGAAAATCACGCAAAAGCGCCGCAAGGCTTGGTAATCTGCCCAACGCGTGAACTCTGCTTGCAAATTGCAAAAGATCTAGAGGGTTTTTCCAAACATTTAAAAGTGGCTGTAGTCGCTGTTTATGGAGGAACTGACATTAGAAGACAAATGACCGACATCAAAAAAGGTGCGTCAATCATTGTAGCAACACCAGGACGTTTAATGGATTTAATCAACAGAAGAGCTATTTCATTAGCTGAAGTTGAGTATGTCGTATTGGATGAAGCTGATGAAATGCTGAACATGGGATTCAAAGAAGATATCGATGCGATATTAGAAACGACTCCAGATACGAAAAACGTATGGTTGTTCTCAGCTACAATGCCAGCTGAAGTTGCGCGTATTGCGAAAACTTACATGACGGATCCTTTAGAGGTATCTATTGGTCACAAAAATCAAAGTAACGAAAACATCGACCACATCTATTATGTTGTGAAAGAGAAAGATCGTTATGCTGCCGTAAAACGTTTAATTGATTTTAATCCTGAAATTTATGGATTGATCTTTTGTCGTACACGTCAAGAAACTGCTACAGTTGCTGAAAAATTAGGAAAAGAAGGTTATTCAGCCGAACCGTTACATGGTGATTTATCACAAGTGCAACGTGATCGTGTGATGGACCGTTTCCGTAAAAAAGATATTCAAATTTTGGTTGCAACTGACGTTGCTGCTCGTGGTTTGGATATTGATAATATAACGCACGTAATTAATTACAATTTACCAGACGATATTGAAAACTATACTCACCGAAGTGGTCGTACAGCTCGTGCGGGCCGTAAAGGTGAATCATTGGTGTTGATCAATACGCGTGAAAGCGGTAAAATTCGTGCAATTGAAAAGCAAATGCGCACAACATTCACATTAGGAACTGTTCCGAATGCTGAAGAGATTTGTGAAATTCAGTTGATGAAACTTATTAATAAAGTGACAACTGCTGAAGTACGCGAAAAAGACATCGAGAAATTTATGCCTACGATTATGGCTGAATTTGAAAATATGTCGAAAGAAGAAGCGATTAAACATTTCGTTTCAACTGAATTCAATCGTTTCATCGAATATTACGAACGTGCAGGTGATTTGAATGCTTCGGCAGGAAAAGGTGATGATCGTGGAATGGAAGATCGTACAAGACGTCGTGACCGTAAAGGTGATGAAACAGAAAGTGGTAAAACACGTTTCTTCGTTAGTATTGGTCGTCGCGATGGATTAAATCCTGGTGGATTATTACGTTTAGTATGTGATGCTACAGGATTGAAATCTGCGAACGTTGGTAGAATTGATATTATGACATCGTATTCGTTCTTTGAAGCGGATAACGATTTCGCTGATAACATTTTGAGCAAAGTAAATGGTGCTGATTACGAAGGTCATTCAGTAAGCATTGAAGTGACAAAATCGAAATCTGGCGGAGGTGGTAACCGTGGCGGTGGCGGCGGACGCAGAGATGGTGGTTCATTCGGAGGTAAATTCCAAGGGAACAGAGATCGTGCTCCACGCAACAGTGATGGTGGAAATCGTCGTGACGGAGGTTTTGGAAGAGATCGTGATGGTGGAAGAGACCGTGATGGAGGAAGAGATCGCGGAACACGCAGTGAATCTGGAAGTAGAGAAGATCGTCCACGTCGCGAAGGAAGTTTCAACAGAGATAGAGCTCCGCGCAGAGATGGTGGAAGTAGTGCTGGTGGAAGTCGTCCAAGATCGTTCGGTAAATCGTTCAACAAAAAATAAAATTATTAAGCATTTCGTATAATCTGTATGGAAATCAGAAACATTGCAATTATTGCACACGTTGACCACGGTAAGACTACCTTGGTAGATAAAATGATTGAAGCTGGAGCCGTTTTAAATGAACGCGATCGTCCAACTGGTGAACTAATCATGGATAACAATGATTTAGAGCGCGAGCGTGGAATTACCATCGTTTCAAAAAACGTTTCAGTTTATTATAAAGGAACAAAAATTAACATCATTGACACACCAGGACACGCCGATTTCGGAGGTGAGGTGGAACGTGTATTGAACATGGCTGATGGTGTTTGTTTATTAGTTGATGCATTTGAAGGACCAATGCCACAAACACGATTCGTTTTGGCAAAAGCCCTTTCAATGGGTTTAAAACCTTTATTAGTAATTAATAAAGTTGACAAAGAAAACT
>JALQYQ010000032.1 GCA_023262855.1 Crocinitomicaceae bacterium | reverse complement strand
TAGGAAGCTAACCAGCGTAGGGATACCCACATTGAGTTCCCCAGCTGCTTTTCCTAATCTTATTGGTTTTCCGGCCATATAATGATGTGTCCTTCGTTTTTACTTTTTACAGTAGTTATTTTATTTTGTTACAGTGAATCTGAAAATTATTCAAACTCAGCGCGAAGAATTTTAAATACTTCTTCGATTGTTTCTTCTTCTAAATCAGTTCGTTGAATTAAATCATTGATACCAATTTGAAGAACAGATTTTGCAGTATCGCATCCAACAGCTTTTAATTCATCAATGATCCAGCTATCGATTTCATCAGCAAATTCTTCTAAATCTACGTCTTCAACATCCACTTCTCCTTCACGGTAAACATCTAATTCATAGCCACACAATTTTCCAGCTAATTTGATATTATGTCCACCTTTACCAATTGCCAAAGAAACTTGGTCTGGTTTTAAGAAAACTTTTGCTCTTTTATCTTCTTCGCTAATTTCAATAGATGAAATTTTAGCTGGAGATAACGAACGTTGAATTAATAATTGTGAGTTATTCGTGTAGTTGATGACATCAATATTTTCATTGCGTAATTCACGAACGATTCCATGAATTCTAGAACCTTTCATTCCAACACATGCTCCAACTGGATCAACACGGTCATCGTAAGATTCAACAGCTACTTTTGCTCTTTCCCCTGGCTCACGAACGATGCGTTTAATTGTAATTAAACCATCAAAGACTTCTGGAACTTCTAATTCGAATAAACGCTCTAAAAATTCAGGAGCAGTTCTTGAAAGAATAATTACAGGGCTACTGTTACGCATGTCTACTTTCGCAACAACTGCACGAACAGTTTCACCTTTTTTGAAGTAATCTGATGGGATTTGTTCCGATTTTGGTAAAATCAACTCATTGTTTTCATCATCCAAAACCATGATTTCTTTCTTCCAAACTTGGTATACTTCGCCCGTAACGATTTCTCCGATACGCTCTTTGTACACTTTGTATAAATGGTCTTTTTCAAGTTCCATAATACGAGAAATCAAGTTTTGACGCAACGATAAGATGTTACGACGACCGAAGTCAGCGAATTTAAACTCTTCCGTTACCTCTTCACCGATTTCGAAATCTGGCTCAATTTTAATTGCGTCAGAATATGCGATTTCAGTATTTTGATCTTCAACTTCTCCGTCGTCAACGATTTCTTTATTCAAGAAAATCTGAACGTCACCTTTATCAATGTTTACAATGATATCGATGTGCTCATCTGTGTTGAATTTCTTTTTTAACATTGCTCGGAATACGTCTTCCAATACATGTTGCATCGTTTGTTTGTCGATGCTTTTCAATTCTTTGAATTCCGAAAACGATTCAACTAATTCAAGGCTATTCATGGTTACCTATTTAAATGAAATAACAATTTTTGTGTCCTTTATTTGATCTAGTGGAAAGACATGTTCTTCCACAATTAATTCCTTTTTCTTTTTCCCTTCAGGTTTTTCCATTCGAGAAGTTTCTAGCGTGATTTCCGTTTCTGTTGCTGCTTTCAAGATTCCTTCTAATTTGGAACCATTGTGCAGAACAACTTTCACTTCTTTCCCGATATTTTTTGTGTATTGCGCTAAAACACGAAACGGTTTATCCAAGCCAGCAGAAGAAACATGTAATTCAAAATCTTCTTCTTCTCGGTCTAAGTTATGCTCAACATTTCGAGAAACTGACATACAATCATTGATCGCAACATTTCCTTCATGCTTGTCTAATTCAACGTGAATCACATTGTTAGAAGAGATGGTAAGCTCAACAACAAACAAGCCGTTGTTCAACTCTGCGATGCGCTCATCGATTAATTCCAGTACCTTTTTTTTACTAATCATAACTTATAAAAAGAGGGGACTTTCGTCCCCTCATTCTGTCTCGATATTTCTTAAATACGGCACAAAGATAGGTCTTTTTTTGTAAAATCCAACATTATCAATCAAATATGTTTTTATGAAGCCATTATTTTGTGAACTTTGCCTAAACTTTTTTCATGTTAATAGAAGTAAAAGACAAGGTAGTTTCCACCCAACTATTTGAGAAGAAATTCGTGTGTGATTTGAATGCGTGTAAGGGCGCATGTTGTATTGAAGGTGATTCTGGGGCTCCTTTAAGTTTAGACGAAATAGATGTTATCGAGGATGAATTGGAGGCTATTTATCCCTACATGCGACCTGAAGGTCGAGCTGCCGTGGAAGCGTCTGGTGTTTTTTACATGGACGAAGACAATGAACCTGTGACGACTTTAGTGAATGGTGGAGAATGTGCTTTTGTCTATTTTGACGAGAATAACATTACCAAATGTTCCATTGAACAAGCCTATTTGGATGGAAAGACTGATTTTAAAAAACCGATTTCGTGTCATTTATATCCGATTCGTGTAAAGCAATTCCACGACTTGAAAGCATTGACGTATGACCATTGGCCAATTTGTGCTCCAGCATGTGATTGTGGTGAAAAATTGGATGTGCCTGTTTTCCGTTTTCTAAAAGAACCGATTACGCGTGCTTTCGGTGAGGAGTTTTATAATGAACTGATGGTTGTTGAGAAGGCTTGGAAGGAGAAGAAGTGAAATTAAAACAAAAAACCCCAAAGATTGACTTCGGGGTTTTGCTCTTGAGCTAAAATAAAAACGGCACAATTATTAACAGCCACAAGAATATTATAGAAAGGGAAAATTCACGAGTGAATTTTCCCTTTTTTGTTTTCTAGCCACTGCACATTTCACATGCATCTGGATTATCCAAAGAACATGCGATTGCCGCTTGTTGTTCTTCAATGCTTGCAATTGAAACTTCTGGTTGAGCAATCACAGCTTTGTCAACTGTAAATTTAATTGCATCTGTCGCTGCTTTTGTTCTCAAGTAGTACATACCCGTTTTCAATCCTTTCTCCCATCCGTAGAAGTGCATTGATGTTAATTTTCCGAAGTTTGCGTTCTCCATGAAAATGTTCAATGATTGAGATTGACAGATATATGCACCACGATCAGCAGCTTGATCAATAATTGCTTTTTGTGAAATTTCCCAAGCAGTTTTGTACAAGTCTTTTAAACGTTGTGGTACTTCATTGATGTTTTGAACAGAACCATTCGCTTGCATAATTTTTTGACGCATCTCTTTGTTCCACAAACCTTCTTTCACTAAGTCTTTCAATAAGTGTTTGTTCACAATAATGAACTCACCTGAAAGTACACGACGTGTATAGATGTTTGATGTATAAGGCTCAAAACATTCGTTGTTTCCAAGAATTTGAGCTGTTGATGCAGTTGGCATTGGTGCTAACAACAATGAGTTTCTTACACCGTGCTGAATAACTTCTTCTTTCAACACATCCCATTCCCAACGACTTGTTGGAGTAACTCCCCACATATCGAATTGGAAAATTCCTTTTGATACTGGTGATCCAGCAAATGTTGCGTATGGACCTTCTACTTTCGCCAAATCTTTTGATGCTGTCATTGACGCATAATAGATTGTTTCGAAAATTTCACGGTTCAATGCACGCGCTTCTTCTGATTCGAATGGTAAGCCCATTAAAATAAATGCATCAGCCAATCCTTGAACACCTAATCCAATTGGACGGTGACGTAAGTTTGAATTTTTTGCTTCTTCTACTGGGTAGTAGTTTTCATCAATAATTCTATTCAAGTTGATTGTTGCCTGATAAGTAACTTCGAATAATTTATCGTGATCAAACGATCCATTTTCTGTTACATATTTCGGTAAAGCCAATGAAGCCAAGTTACATACAGCAACTTCATCTGGTGCTGTATATTCCATAATCTCAGTACACAAGTTAGAAGACTTGATTGTACCTAAATTTTGTTGATTTGATTTTGCATTCGCAGCATCTTTGTACAACATGTATGGTGTTCCTGTCTCAATTTGTGATTCCAAAATTTTGAACCATAAATCTTGAGCTTTAATCGTTTTACGACCTTTTCCTTCTCTTTCGTAACGTGTGTACAATTCTTCGAATGCAGCACTGTGTGTATCAGAAAGACCTGGACATTCGTGAGGACACATCAAAGTCCAATCACCATTTTCTTTCACACGTTTCATGAATAAATCTGGAATCCACAAAGCATAGAATAAATCACGTGCACGTTGTTCTTCTTTTCCGTGGTTCTTTTTCAAATCCAAGAAATCGAATACATCAGCATGCCATGGTTCAATGTACATTGCGAATGAACCTTTACGTTTACCTCCACCTTGATCAACGTAACGAGCAGTATCGTTGAATACTCTTAGCATTGGTACGATACCATTGGAAGTACCGTTTGTTCCTTTAATATATGAACCCGTAGCACGGATATCGTGAATAGCAAGACCAATTCCACCAGCTGATTGAGAAATCTGAGCGCAAGACTTCAACGTATCATAAATTCCTTCGATGCTATCTTCTTTCATTGTCAACAAGAAACAAGAAGACATTTGAGGTTTTGGTGTACCTGAATTGAACAATGTTGGAGTTGCATGTGTGAACCATCCTTCAGACATCAAGTTATACGTTTTAATCGCATCTTGAATGTTTGATTTGTGGATACCAACTGCAACACGCATTAACATTTGTTGTGGACGTTCAACAATGTTTCCTTCCAATTTCATCAAATATGAACGTGTCAATGTTTTGAATCCGAAGTAGTCGTAACGGAAATCACGGTCATAAATAATGCTTGAATCCAACACTTCTCTGTTGTCCATGATTACATTGTAAACATCCTCAGCAACCAAAGAAGCATTTTGTCCAGTTTTTGGATCGATGTATTTGTACATGTCTTCGATTACTTCAGAGAACGTTTTCTTCGTTTCCTTGTGTAAATTCGAAACAGCAATACGTGATGCTAACAATGCGTAATCTGGGTGATCGATTGTTTTAGCAGCAGCAACTTCAGCAGCAAGGTTGTCCAAAACTGTTGTTGTAACTCCATCATAAATTCCTTCGATTACTTTCATTGCCACAGCTTCTGGAGAAACTAGTGGATCAAGTCCGTAGCACATTTTTACAATGCGTGCGGTAATTTTATCAAATTTAACGGCTTCTTTTCTTCCGTCTCTTTTAACTACATACATGGGCGCTCGTTTATTTTTTAGTATTAGTGGTCTTATTTTAAAATTCTTCGTCTAGGCTAAACGTTTGATTGTCTTTCCCAGCCATTACACCAGCTTTCTGGTATTCTGCAACACGTTTCTCAAAGAAATTCGTTTTTCCTTGAATCGAAATCATATCCATGAAATCGAATGGATTTGTTGCGTTGTACACTTTTTCGTTTCCTAGTTCAGTTAACAAACGGTCAGCAACGAATTCAATGTATTGTGCCATCAAATCACTGTTCATTCCAATTAATTTAACTGGCAATGCGTCAGTAACGAATTCTTTTTCGATCTCAACTGCATGCATGATGATTTCTTGCACTTGCGATTTTGGCAATTTATTTACCAAGTGGTTGTTGTACAACAAACATGCGAAATCACAATGCAAACCTTCATCACGAGAAATCAACTCATTCGAGAATGAAAGTCCTGGCATCAATCCTCTTTTCTTCAACCAGAAAATTGAACAGAAAGATCCAGAGAAGAAAATACCTTCAACTGCAGCGAACGCAACTAAACGCTCAGCGAAAGAACCATTGTCAATCCAACGCAAAGCCCATTCAGCTTTTTTACGAACACAATCAATTGTGTCGATCGCGTTGAATAAATAATTTTTATCAGCTGTATCTTTGATATACGTATCAATCAACAACGAATACGTTTCAGAGTGAATGTTTTCAATTGTTACCTGAAAACCGTAAAAGAATTTCGCCTCAGTGTATTGTACTTCTGACAAGAAATGCTCTGCTAAATTTTCATTCACAATACCATCTGATGCTGCGAAAAATGCCAATACATGCTTGATAAAATGACGTTCGTCGTCATTCAATTTCGTGTCCCAGTCAATTAAATCTGGAGACAAATCAATCTCTTCTGCTGTCCAAAAGCTTGCCTCAGCTTTTTTATAGAACGACCAGATGTCATCGTGCTGTATTGGAAACAGAACGAATCGATTGTTGTTTGATTCTAATATTGGTTCTACTTGTGCCATTTTATTTTTGTTGTTCGTTTTTGTACGTATTATCCCAGTGTCAGAAATGTTGATTTCTAACCTTTTTGATCATCGTCAAAATTTGTTGTTTCCTCTCTGTGTGAAATCTGGTCAGTGAAGCCAAGTGTATTTCGTTTATTTGAGGCATACAAAAATTGTCAAAAATCTTCCCAATCGCAATTAAAGAAATTCACAAATTTTCAATGTTATTAACATTACAATTCGGAAACCCTTTGGTAACAAACCTTAACAAGTTTATTAACACCCTAACGAAAGATATTCACAGAAACAACACCGCATTTTGTCGATAAATTATTTCCTTTCGTCAAACCGCTGAAATCAAAGATGTTTGGGATTTGTTCTATAAAATTAACGCACTTTTTTACCTATGTCAAGAATTAATTTTTGTTATTTTAAACACAAAATTGTTTATAGATTTTTTAAATGAACAAGGACCTAAGAAAGCGTGATTTTGGACTAAAAAATTGGTTGAATATTGTCGATCCAATTAGTCATTTAATTTATCCAAATCGCTGTTTGATTTGTGAAGAAGAATTGGCAAAAGAAAGTAAATCGATCTGTTCGTTTTGCCATAGCGAAATGGATTTTACGCATTATGAAAAATACGATGATCCCACTTCATTGGACAAGCTTTTTTGGGGACGTGTAGTAATAGAATCAACTTTTGGACTGTTATTTTTTGAAAAAGGAAAATCATCTCAGAAAATTCTACACGCCTTGAAATACAAATCGAATCCACAAGTTGGTGTTGAATTTGGAAAATTAATAGCCTTTAAAATCAAGGATTTAGAACGTTTTTCAACCATTGACGCCCTGATTCCTGTTCCAATCCATCCAAAAAAAGAGTTTGATCGCGGTTATAATCAAAGTGAGCAATTGGCTAAGGGAATTGGAGAAATTATGAATGTTGATGTTGACACTCACTTTCTTAAGAAGAAAACACATACGGGAAGTCAAACGCGAAAAAATCGCTTTGCCCGCTGGGATAATGTGGTGAACAACTTCGATTTGCGGAATCGTTCAAAAACTTATCAGCACATTGCCATTGTGGATGACGTTGTTACAACAGGCGCCACAATTGAAGCCTTGGTGCGTTCAATCAAGGAAAATTATCCCGACCTTCGCATCAGTATTATCAGTTTAGCTGTTACCAAATAATGACACAACAAAAATTTTTAATCGTTGGAGCTGGAGTTGCAGGTCTCACACTTGCAAAACACCTCATCGATTTAGGACATCACATTACATTAATCGACAACGGAAAAAATCGCAGTTCCGCAATAGCAGCTGGGCTAATCAACCCAATGGTTTTTCGTCGCATGACAAAATCTTGGCGCTTGGATGAATTTTCTCCTTTCGCCATTGATTTTTATACAAGTTGGGAAAAAGAATGCAAAACACAATTCTATCATCCAATCACAATTCGACGAATGTTTTCCTCTGAGCAAGAACGCGGATATTGGTTAAAAAAGCAACAGAATCCAGATTACCAAGACTATTTAACAGAAGTGAATGAAGCAGATGAAAACTATTCACTTGCAAAAAATGATTTTGGTACTGGAAGAGTTAAGCTATCATCTTATATATCAACGACAGAATTTTTAGCGAAAGGAAAAGAATGGATTGCAGAGAAAAACACTGTTCGTCAAGAACACGTTGATTATACATCAATTGATCCTGAAAAAGGAACATATAACGGAGTAAATTACGATGGGATTATTTTTTGTGAAGGTGTTGAAATTCGTCACAATCCATGGTTCAACCACGTGCCAATCAATCCAACAAAAGGTGAAACATTAACAATTGAATCATCGAGCATTACTGAATCGGAATCCTTGAATCGCAAGTGTTTTATTTTACCAATCGGTGAAGGAAAATTTCGTGTTGGAGCCACGTATGTATGGGAAGCTTATGAAGATGAATTAACCGAAGAAGGTAAAAATGATTTGATTGAAAAAATTCGTGTATTAACAGATGAACCCTTTGAGGTAATTGGTCATCACGCTGGAATTCGACCAACCATGCTTGATCGTCGACCTGTTCTTGGGCGACATCCAGAATATCCATCACTTTATGTTTACAATGGATTAGGAACGAAAGGTTATATGTTGGCGCCATTGTTAAGTAAAGAAATGGCTGATTTCATATTAACTGAAACCGCTGTTGACAAAGAAGTTTCCTTGGGACGATTTTCAAAATAAATAAGTGTTCATTATACATTCGCTTATTCATTTTGTATTTTTGTAGTACAAATACTAAAAATAAATACGTATGTATCCACCAGAACTAGTAAAACCAATGAAGGAAGACCTTACAAACGTTGGTTTCAAACAATTAACAACAAGCGACGAAGTAGATCAAACAATTCAAAACTCAAAAGGAACACTTTTAGTCGTTGTCAATTCTGTATGCGGATGTGCTGCAGGAAATATGCGTCCAGGCGTGAAGTTATCTTTGAACAATGCAAAAAAACCAGTTGAATTAGCAACAGTTTTTGCTGGTGTAGATGGCGAAGCAACAGCACAAGCGCGTAAATACTTCTTACCATATCCTCCATCATCGCCTTCAATTGCCTTGTTTAATGATGGCAAATTGGTACATTTCTTAGAGCGTCACCATATTGAAGGTGGAACTGCTCAAATGATTGCTGAAAACTTAACAGAAGCGTATAACGAATTTTGTTAATCACATTTAAAACAAAAAAGGGCGACATTGAATTGTCGCCCTTTTTTTATGTTCATTATCGAATAACATTAACATGACCAACATATTGTTCCTTGTCATCATTCTTTTTGTTCTTTGCAGTAATTTTCCAGGTGTATGTGCCATCTTGCACTAATTCTCCATTATACGTTCCATCCCAACCAACTGAAAGATCATGTGATTCGAAAAGCAATTCACCCCAACGGTTGAAAATTAATAAGGTATAACCATCTTCACTGAATCCAGAAGAAAGCACCGGGAAGAAATCGTTGTTGTATTCATCTCCATCGGGCGTGATTGTATTTGGAACATAAATAATCAATTCTTCTTCTACTTCGATGATGCGTTCAGTTGAGTCAATACAACCATATTCTGAAACAGCATATAACCAAACATCAAAGTTAATTTCAGTATCCTCTATTGGGAATTGGTGGTATGGATTTTCAACCGTGCTCCATTCACTTCCATCACCAAAGTTCCAGTAATAATCCTGTGCTCCTGTCGATGTGTTGTGGAAGAATGTTCCGTCATTGGACATTGATAATGTATAATCTTCTGCTGTGAATGAAGCATTTGGATTTGGAACCACACAAATGAAGTTTGTCATTGAAATTGAATTCGAACAACCTTGTGCATTAATCACAGACAATTGAACGTCGTAGCAATTTGGAGTATTTGGGAAGTTCACATAAACAGGTCCACAATCGTGAATCACTTGTCCATCAGAGAAAACCCACGTACATGAACTACCTGGTTCAGCTTGTGAATCAATTGCTACAGGATAACCTTCACAACTGTAAACAACTGGAGGTAGATTGAATGTAGGAAGTGGATTTGCTGTTAACGTAACCACATCCGATGCAACACAACCATTCGCATCTGTAACAATTACTGTATAAGTTCCAGTTCCCATATTCACAGCAGGATTTGTGCTTTGAGCAGGTACTGTGTTCCAAGAATAAGTATATCCTGGAGTTCCACCAGTTGGATCAGCTTGCACACTTCCATCTGTTGCACCTTCACAACTAACAGCTTGACCAAAGTAATTCGAAAGAATCGTTGTACCTGTAGTTAATTGTGGTGGTTGAGTAACCAAAATTGTTGTGTTATATGTACATCCGTTGACATCTGTAATTGTCACACCATACGTTCCTGCTCCAACACCCGCTTGATTTTGATTTGCTCCTATCGTGTTTCCTGTTGGGTCTGTCCACAAGTATGAATACGTAGGTGTTCCACCATTCGGTACAATTGTAACTGTTCCATCAGTTGAACCAAAACAGCTCACATCTTGACCGTTGTAATCACTTGTAACTGAAGGAACTCCGGTCAATAATGGTGGTTCTGTTAAGGTAATTGCTGTAGTAAATGTACATCCATTCAAATCAGTTACTAAAACTGTGTAAGTTTCATCTGGTAAGCCAACTGGATCTTCAATAACACTAATTGCGGCTCCTGCTCCATTTGTCCAAGCATATGTATAGCCAGGTGTTGCACCAGAAACAGTTAAATCGATTCCACCGTCTGACATTCCGAAACAAGAAATGTCTTGACCATTGTAATTCGTTGAAACAGCTACTCCGTATGTAAATGCAGGAGGATCAACTAAGGTAATGTTATTGGTAACTGAACAACCATTTTGATCGGTAACTGTCACTGTATAAATTCCAGAAGGCAAACCTGTTGGATTTTGAAGCGTAGTAATTGAAGTTCCTGCAAAATTCGTCCAGTTGAAGGTATATCCTGGGGCTCCACCAGCTGGAGTAGCAGAAATTGCTCCATCTGACACACCAAAACATGAAATGTCTTGACCGTTATAATTAGAAGTAACTTGTGTCGTTGTTGTTACCTGAGGTGCAGGAACTAAGGTTGTGTCTACAACCAAAACACATCCATTCGCATCCGTAATTGTTACCGTATAAGTTCCAGCTGCAAGGTTTGCTATATCTTGCGAAATTGGTCCATTGCTCCAAGAATAGGTGTAACCTGGAATACTTCCAGCAACTGTCAAATCAATAGAACCATCAGCCGCACAACCTGTTACATTGTATCCACCAGAGTAGATTGATAATGATTCTGTATACGTCATCGGTGTTGGTTCTGTCAACGTAATTGTACTTGAAATTTGACAACCATTTATATCCGTTGCGGTTACAGAATAAGTCCCAATTGGTAAATTACTAATGTCTTCCGTAGTTGCACCTGTACTCCACAAATACGTGTAGTTTGGACTTCCACCACCCATTGATAAATCAACAGTTCCATCACTGAAACCAAAACAACTAATGTTATTACCACCAATAAATGTTGATCCAACTGTAGCAGCAGTTAATGGTGTTGGTTCAAATAATGTAATTGCAGAAGGAATCGTACATCCATTCACATCCGTTACTACTACAGTATACGTTCCAGCTAATAAACTACCAATATCCTCGGTTGTGAATCCATTGTTCCACAAATAAGTGTATCCAGGATTTCCTCCACCAATTGTTAAATTGATACTTCCATCATTAAATCCAAAACAACTGATATTACTTCCTGATGGATATGTAAATGCAGTTACATTTTGTGTTAATGCAGGTGGTTCAACCAGTGTGATTGTCGAAGGAAGCGTGCATCCGTTTAAGTCTGTAATAATAACATTGTACGTTCCTGCTGGAATATTTGTTAAATCTTGTGTTGTTGCACCTGTGCTCCAAGCGTATGTATAAGCTGGACTTCCATTTGCAGGTGTTAAATCGATTGAACCATCACTTAATCCAAAACAACTAATGTTTGTCCCAGACGCGTATGTGAATGCAGAAATCGTTTGAGTTAAAGCAGTTGGCTGAACTAAAGTAATTGAAGAATTGATTGTACATCCATTTAAATCAGTTGTAGTTACCGTATACGTTCCCAATGGTAGAGAAGAAATATCTTGCGTTATTGCACCCGTACTCCATAAATAAGTATAGCCAGGGCTTCCTCCCCCAACTGTTAAATCAACAGAGCCATCACTCAAACCAAAACAACTGATATTATCACCACTAGGGTAAACATATGCTGTTGTACCTTCTGTTAATGCAGTTGGTTGAGTTAAGGTAATCGAAGAAGGAATTGTACATCCGTTTACATCAGTTACTAAAACTGAATACGTTCCAATAGGTAAACCAGCAATATCTTGTGTTGTTGCACCTGTTGACCATAAATAAGTGTAAGCAGGATTACCTCCGTTGATTGTTAAATCAATCGAACCATCACTTAGCCCGAAACAGCTAATGTTACTACCTGAAGGATAAGTAAACGCCGTAATTCCTTGTGAAAGTGCAGTTGGTTGAGTTAATGTAATTGTACTAGTAATTTGACAACCATTTTGATCAGTTACTAAAACATTATATGTTCCAGCAGTGACATTCGTTAAATCCTGTGTTGTTGCTCCATTCGACCAAGCATATGTATAAGGTCCAACTCCACCATTGATCGTTAAATCAATCGAACCATCACTCAATCCAATACAACTAATATTTGTTCCAGAAGGATAAGTAAAGGCTGTAATTGCTTGTGTCATTCCGGCCGGTGAAGTTAACGTTACGGCGCTTGTTGTTTGACAACCATTCAAATCAGTAACTGTCACAGAATATGCTCCAGCAGGTAACAATGAAATATCTTGGTTGTTTGAACCGTTTGACCAAACATAGGTATAACCTGGATTTCCACCAACAACAGTTAAATCTATTGAACCGTCTGGTAAACATCCAGAAACATTGAATCCTCCAGGATAAACAAACGGAGTAACAGAAGCAGTTAAAAGTGTTGGTTGAACCAATGTAATGGTAGAAGGAATCGAACATCCGTTTACATCTGTTACAGTAACATTGTATGTTCCAGCTGGTACATTGCTCAAATCTTGCGTTGTTGCGCCATTTGACCAAGCGTATGAATAAGCAGGACTTCCTCCATTTATTGTCAAATCAACATTGCCATCACTTAATCCAAAACAACTGATATTTGTTCCAGAAGGATAAATTGTTGCACTTATGTTTTGAGTTAAAGCAGTAGGTTGTGTCAATGTGATGGTTGAAGGAATTGTACATCCATTGATATCTGTTACAGTAACAGAATACGTTCCTGCTGGAATTGCAGCTAAATCTTGTGATGTTGCACCATTTGACCAAACATACGTATAACCAGGATTTCCTCCATTGATCGTTAAATCAACTAAACCATCAGATAAGCCGAAACAACTAATATTGTTCCCACTTGGGTATGTTGGAGATGAAATTGCTTGTGTTAATGCCGTTGGTTGTGTGAGTGTGACACCAGTAGTGATTGTACAACCATTTATGTCGGTTACTACAACGTTGTAAGTCCCTGCCGGTACATTTGTTAAATCTTGTGTTAATGCACCATTTGACCATGCATACGTATAACCAGGGTTTCCACCTCCAATAGTGATATCAACGTTTCCATCAGATAAGCCGAAACAACTGATGTTTGTTCCACTTGGGAAAGTTGTTGCAGTTAAACTTTGTGTAAGTGCTGTTGGTTGAACCAATGTAATTGTTGATGGAACCGTACAACCATTCAAATCGGTAACCAATACATTATATGTTCCAAAAGGAATACCTGTCAAATCTTGTGTTGTTGTACCATTCGACCAGGCATATGTATAACCTGGATTTCCACCATTAATCGTTAAATCAACAGAACCATCTGAAAGTCCGAAACAACTAATATTTGTTCCACTTTGATAAACAGCAGCAGAAACTGTTTGTGTTAAAAGTGTTGGCTGTGTAAGTGTAATTGAGCTTGAAATTTGACAACCTACTTGATCGGTAATCACAACACTATATGTTCCTGCTGGTACATTGCTCAAATCTTGCGTTGTTGCTCCTGTATTCCATACATAAGTATAACCTGGACTTCCTCCACTAACTGTTAAATCAATGTTTCCATCACTCAATCCGAAACAACTAATGTTTGTCCCACTTGGGAAAGTAGTTGCGGTGATGGATTGAGTTAAACCAGATGGCTGTGTTAACGTGATACTACTTGATGTTATACAACCATTTATATCCGTAACATTGACAATATAATTTCCAGCAATTAAACCAGAAAGATCCTGAGTCAAAGCACCATTCGACCAAGCATAGGTGTAACCAGGATTTCCTCCAGAAACAGTCAAATCAATTGTTCCATCTGCAACACAACCAGAAACATTGAAACCACCTGCATAAACGGATGGAACAAGTCCTGAAGTTAATAATGTCGGTTGCGTTAATGTGATTGAAGAGGTAATTGTACAACCATTCAAATCTGTTACAGTTACCGAATATGTTCCAGCCGGTACATTCGTCAAATCTTGCGTTGTTGCTCCGTTTGACCAAAGATACGTATACAAAGGTGTTCCTCCGTTAATGGTCAAATCGATTGAACCATCTGATAAACCAAAACAACTGATATTTGTTCCAGATGGATAGGTAAATGCTGTAATATTTTGTGAAAGCGGAGCTGGTTGAGTTAAGGTTACAGAGCTTGTCGTTTGACAACCATTAATATCAGTTACAGTTACTGAATAAGCTCCTGCTGGTAAAGCAGATAAATCTTGGGTTGTTGCTCCATTCGACCATGCATACGTGTAAGCAGGATTACCACCTCCAACTGTTAAATCAATTGTTCCATTATTGGCACAACCTGTTACGTTGTATCCTCCAGCATACAACGAAGGAACAACACCTGATGTAAGAATCAACGGTTGCGTTAAGTTGATTGATGTTGTAATAGTACAACCATTTAAATCAGTAACAACAACAGTATAACTTCCTGCAGGAACGTTCGTTAAATCTTCTGTTGTAGCTCCATTTGACCATGCATAAGAATATCCTGGAGCACCACCACCTATTGTTAAATTGATGCTTCCGTCAGATAAACCGAAACAACTAATATTTGTTCCTGATGGATAGGTAAATGCAGATATTGTTTGTGTTAATGCTGTTGGTTGGGTAATTGTAATTGTTGCTGTAGCTGCACAACCTCCAGCCAAACCATTGGCATCGTGCACATTCACTGTGTAAGTTCCCGCTGCTAAACCACTAATATCTTGAGAAGTTGACCCATTACTCCATGAATAAGTATACGGCAAGGTTCCACCTGCAGGTGTTAAATCAATTGCTCCTGTTGTTGCAGCATTACATAACACATTTGATTGTGTAAATGTTAACGTTAAAGGAGCAGCTGGTTGAGTAATTGTCACGGTTGCTGTAGCCGTACAACCTCCTGTTGATCCATTTGCATCTGTTACTGTTACCGTATAGGTTCCCGCGATCAATCCTGTTAAATCTTCAGTGGTTGCCCCATTGCTCCAAACATAAGAATAAGGGGAAGTTCCACCTGCCACAGTTAAATTGATTGCACCTGTATTTCCACCATTACACAAAATATTTGTTTGATTAGTAGCTAAAGTAACAGGAGCTGCTGGTTGAGTAATCGTAACTGTTGTTGATGCAGCACATCCGCCTGTTGATCCATTTGCATCTGTTACTGTTACAGTATAAGTTCCAGCCGTTAGACCAACCAAATCTTCTGTGGTTGCACCATTCGACCAAGCAAATGTATATGGAGCTGTTCCACCTGCTGGTGTTAAATTGATTGAACCGGTATTTCCTCCGTTACACAGAATATCTACTTTAGTGGATGTTAATGTTAACGGCGCTGCTGGTTGTGAAATAACGATTGTTGCCACAGCCGCACAAGAACCTGAAAGTCCATTTGCATCATGAACATTTACTGTATATGAACCTGCCGGCAATCCAGAAATATCTTGTGTTGTGGCACCATTACTCCATGAATAAGTATACGGAGCAGTACCACCAGCTGGGGTTAAATCGATTGAACCTGTAGTTGCGCCATTACATAAAACATTGACTTGTGTACTTGTTAATGTTAATGCAGCAGCTGGTTGAGTAATTGTAACAGTTGTTGTTGCTGTACAACCACCAGTTGAGCCATTTGCATCTGTTACGACTACTGTATATGTTCCTGCCGCAATTGTTGTTAAATCTTCTGTTATTGCTCCGTTGCTCCAAACGTATGAATAAGGCGCTGTTCCTCCTGCAACTGTTAAATTGATTGCACCTGTTGATGCACCAAAACACAACACATTTGTTTGTGTAGTTGAAACAGTAACTGGAGCTGCCGGTTGTGTAATTGTGATGGAAGTTGTTGCTGTACAACCACCAGTTGATCCATTCGCATCTGTTACTGTTACAGTATAAGTTCCGGCAGCCAAACTTGAAATATCTTCTGTTGTTGCGCCATTCGACCAAGAGAACGTATACGGTGCTGTTCCGCCTGCAGGTGTCAAATTGATTGAACCCGTTAATCCACCATTACATAACACATTCACCTTAGTTGATGTTAAAGTGAGGGGTGCAGCTGGTTGTGTGATTGTAACTGTTGTTGTTGCTGCACAACTTCCTGTGCTTCCATTTGCATCGGTAACTGTTACTGTATAAGTTCCAACACCTATCGAAGATAAATCTTGAGTTGTGGCTCCATTACTCCATAAATAGGTATATGGTGCAGTTCCTCCAGCAGGTGTTAAATCAATGGCTCCTGTTAAGGCTCCAAAACATAAAACGTTTGTTTGGGTAGTTGAAACAGTTAAAGCTGCTGTTGGTTGAGTAATTGTTACTGTCGTTGTTGCCGTACAACCACCTGTTGTTCCATTTGCATCAGTAACAACTACCGAATAAGTTCCTGCGGCTAAAGCTGAAATATCCTCTGTTGTTGCGCCGTTTGACCAAACATATGAATACGGTGCGGTACCACCATCAACGGTTAAGTTTATTGCACCAGTTGTTGCGCCAAAACAAAGTACATTTGTTTGAGTTGTTGAGACAGTAACTGGAGCTGATGGTTGTGTAATTGTTACACTTAAGGTTGCAGTACAACCTCCCGTTGATCCATTTGCATCAGATACCGTTACCGTATATGTTCCTGCTATTAAACTAGAAATATCTTGAGTTGTTGCGCCGTTTGACCAAACATATGTATACGGTGCGGTTCCGCCTGCAACACTTAAATCAATAGATCCCGTTGCGCCTCCATTACATAAGACATTCACTTTTGTAAATGACAATGAAATTGCTGCGGCTGGTTGTGTGATTGTTACTGAAGTTGTTGCTGCACATCCACCTGTTATTCCATTCGCATCATGAACATTGACAGTATAAATTCCAGCTGTTAAACTGCTAATATCTTGTGTCGTTGCTCCATTACTCCATGAATAGGTATAACCAGGAGTTCCACCACCGGCGGTTAAATCAATTGATCCAGTTGCACCACCGTTACATAAAACATTCACATGCGTGCTACTCAAAGTAACAGGTGTGTCCGGTTGAATAATTGTTACAGAAGTCGTTGCAGCACAACCTCCTGTCAGACCATTGACATCATGCACATTTACCGTATATGTTCCTGCAGGTAAACTGTTTAAATCTTGTGTTATTGCCCCATTGCTCCACGAATAAGTATAAGGTGCTGTTCCGCCCGCAACACTTAAATCAATTGCTCCAGTGCTTCCACCAAAACATAAAACGTTTGTTTGCGTAGTTGTCAAAGTCAGCGGTGCTGAAGGTTGCGTAATTGTTACTGTAGTTGTTCCTGTACAACCATTGGCATCAGTAACAGTAACCGAATAGGTTCCTGCGGGGAGTGAATTTAAATCTTCAGAGGTAGAACCGTTACTCCATAAATATGTAAATGGTGCCGTTCCAGAAGCCACTGTTAAATTGATTGAACCTGTAGTTCCGCCATTACACAACACATCTACTTTTGTTGTTGATAATGATGGTAAAGGTGTCACTGTAATTGGAGTTGTAAACGTACTAGTACAACCGTCTGTAGAAACAACAGTCAAAACGGGATTGTAGGTTCCTGCTGTAGCGTAAGTATGATCTAGTAATGTATACGTTCCTGTGGTATTTGAGACACCGGTAATACTTCCACTTGAAGCAGGTGAATTTATCCCATCACCAAAATTCCATTGATATGTGCTTATAACTCCAGGAGCTGGAATACTTGAAGTGCTAGTAATTGACGCAGTAGTTCCCAAACATACGGAAGGGTCTGTTACCGTAAAACCAGCTGTTGGTTGTGGGTAAACTGTTACAGGGACACTTAATGTAACAGCACAAGCAGCTCCTTGCGGAGGTGTTAATGTACAAGTGTATGTTCCCCCTGTTCCAACAGTGATACTTTGAGTCGTTGCTCCTGTATTCCATAAATATGTTCCCACACCAGCAGGAGCTGTTAAAGTCGTTGTTTGACCAGGGCAAATGAAACCAGGACTTGCGATTAATTGCTGAAATGCGCAAGACGCATCCACATAAGCATAACCATAATGACCTCCAAGTGAACAGTCAGCAGAGGTAAATTCGATTGTTACGTTTTGCCCAACAAAAGCTGACAAGTTTGTAAATACTGACGTCCAATTCGTAAATAAAACTGTATTCCCGCCAACAACAATTGATTGAAAATTGGCAGCATTTGCTGGATCTGCATATACAGAGTATTCTCCACAAGCCACATTATTGCCATTCTCGTCATAAACACGAACAGTGAAATAAGGTCGTTCGTTGGCAGCATGACCATTTGGTGATTGAAAAACTACTGCGTAATTATACGTGAAGTACATATTCGTTGCATCCACCAAAAAAGACTGAGTCATACGTGCTGCACCAGAACCTGTTGTTGTTCCATTTCCTAAACGACAGGAGAAATTTCCACCTGGACAAACTCTTGGAATACCTACCACTGGATCAACTCCGCCTGCAAAAATTTGATGATTTGCACCAGGGCCAACTGGAGTTGAACCTGAAAAATTATATAAAGTAGCATTTGTTCGTGTTCCCGTAAAAAGAGACCATCCTGTTGTGTTCCCAGCTTCAAAATCCATGTTCACACATGGTCCATTTAATACTTTTTGTTGATTAAGGGGTCGATCTTTATTAACAGGTTCATTCGTAACAAGGTCTTTTAACGTTGTTAAAAAGTCATTTTCAATTTCCTTGATTTCAAACTTCGTTGGATTTGGATTCGATTCAAATAAGCTTTCCACATTACTTTGAAACAGCATAAATTTTGAATTCACTAATTCTTCAACAACACTTTCAGTATAGTATCTATCTGATATTTTCAACGTATCAACAACAAAGCTCAAAGGCCATTTCGACAAAACCTTGTCAACTTTGTCATGATTATCTTGCGAAAATGATGTTAAGGTTGTCGCCACGAAAACCAAAACAATATAAAAGACTCTAGTGAACTTCATAGCACAATAGATTAAGAGTGGAAAATGCAACTGTTCTGAGAACTACAAATCGCACAAGAAAATAGTGAGT
>JALQYQ010000016.1 GCA_023262855.1 Crocinitomicaceae bacterium | reverse complement strand
GGTGTTCCAAGATACCTTTTGTGTAACGCGGATGAGAGTGAGCCAGGAACATTCAAAGACCGTTATTTAATGGAGAAAATTCCACACAAATTAATTGAAGGGATGATTGTTTCAAGTTATGCGCTTGGAGCAAATTTGTCGTTCATTTATATCCGTGGTGAATATATGTGGGTATTAGAGATTCTTGAAAAAGCAATCGCTGAAGCCTATGCAAATGGTTTCTTAGGAAAAAATATCCTTGGTTCTGGTTACGATTTGGATTTACGTGTTGCTCCAGGTGGAGGTGCGTATATCTGTGGTGAAGAAACTGCATTAATCGAATCATTGGAAGGAAAACGTGGTAATCCACGTATGAAACCACCATTCCCAGCTGTTAAAGGTTTATGGGGATGTCCAACTGTGGTAAACAACGTTGAAAGTATTGCTGCCGTAGTTCCAATTGTGAACGATGGTGGAGAAGAATATGCAAAAATTGGACTTGGAAAAAGTACAGGGACAAAATTAATTTCTGCAAGTGGAAACTTGGTTCGTCCAGGTGTTTACGAAATCGAAATGGGTATGACTGTAGAGGAATTTATCTATGGTGATGACTGGTGTCGTGGAATCGCAAATGGCAAGAAAATTAAAGCGTGTATTCCTGGAGGTTCTTCAGTTCCAATTCTTCCTGCTCACTTAATTACAAAAACAGCGGCTGGTGAAGATCGTTTGATGACCTACGAAAGTTTGTCTGACGGTGGTTTCGCAACTGGTTCAATGTTGGGTTCCGGTGGATTTATCGTGTTTGATGAAGACCAATGTATCGTTCGAAATACGTGGACGTTTGCTCGTTTCTATGCACACGAATCATGTGGACAATGTTCACCATGTCGTGAAGGAACAGGTTGGATGGAAAAAGTATTGAACCGTTTGGAGCATGGACAAGGAAATATGCGTGATATCGATTTGTTGGCTGAAATCAACAAGAAAATCGAAGGTAACACTATTTGTCCACTTGGTGATGCTGCGGCATGGCCAGTAGCGGCTGCAATTCGTCACTTCCGTGAAGAGTTTGAATGGCACGTGACAAATCGTGAAGAATCACAAACAAGAAACTACGGTTTGCTTAAAGCACCAGTAGTAGGTTAATGTTAATTCGCTGAAAAGCAATAAAAAAACAACAGTATGGTAAAAGTTACCATTGATGACGTTCAGATAGAAGTAGAACCAGGAACAACAATCCTGAATGCTGCTCGTCAAATTGGAGGCGATGTCGTTCCTCCGGCGATGTGTTTTTATAGCAAACTTCCAGGAACGGGAGGGAAATGTAGAACATGTTTGGTGGAAGTGGCAGCTGGTTCTGAAAAAGATCCACGTCCAATGCCAAAATTAGTGGCTTCTTGTTCAACACAAGTGATGGACGGAATGATTGTAAAAAACAAAACAAGTGAACGCGTTCAAGAAGGACGTGGCGGCGTTGTTGAGTTTTTATTGATCAATCACCCGTTGGATTGCCCAGTGTGTGACCAAGCTGGTGAGTGTAACCTACAAGATCTTGGATTCGAACATGGTGGAGCGAAAACGCGCTACGAAGAAGAAAGAAGAACTTACGATCCAATCGATATTGGTAACAAAATCAAATTGCACATGAACCGTTGCATTTTGTGTTACCGTTGTGTTCACGTTGCTAATCAATTGACTGATTCACGTGTGCATGGTGTCTTGAATCGTGGTGAACATGCAGAAATTAGTACATACATCGAAAATGCTATTGAAAATGAGTTTTCAGGAAACATGATTGATGTTTGTCCAGTTGGTGCTTTAACAGATAAAACATTCCGCTTTAAAAGTCGCGTTTGGTTCTTGAAACCGATGGACGTTTCATGTGAATGTACAAAATGTTCTGGTAAAGCAGTTGCTTGGATGTTTGGTGATGAAATCTACCGTGTTACTGCACGTAAAGATAAATATGGCGAAGTAGAAGACCAAGATGGAAAAACTGGTTGGATTTGTAACGATTGTCGTTTCGAAAAGAAAGATCCGTCTAAATGGAACATTGAAGGTCCTCGTAAAATCAATCGTCACTCTGTTATTTCTCAAGGACACTACCAAAGTCCAAGAGGTAATTCACAAAAAAAAATTAACTAATGGAGACAAGTGAATTAATCGAAAAGCTCATTTTAATTGTTACGTTGTTTGCAGTTACTCTTGGTATTGCGGCGTATGCAACCTATTTCGAGCGTAAAGTAGCAGCTTGGTTTCAGGATCGTATCGGTCCAGATAGAGCTGGTCCATTCGGAATCTTACAACCGCTTGCAGATGGTGGAAAATTATTTTTTAAGGAAGATTTTATTCCAGATGCAGCTGAAAAATGGTTGTTCATTTTAGGTCCTGGTATTGCCATGTTTACAGCTTTGATGACAGGTTCAGTTATTCCTTGGAGTACAAACTTGACATTGTTTGGTCAAGACATCGCGCTACAAGTGGCTGATGTGAACATCGGAATCTTGTTCATCATGGGCTTCCTTTCAATTGGAGTGTATGGAATCATGATTGGTGGTTGGGCATCAAACAATAAATATTCATTATTCAGTGCTGTCCGCGCAAGTTCCCAAATGATTTCGTACGAATTAGCAATGGGAATCTGTGTGATTGTTGTTGTTATGATGACTGGAAGTTTAGGCTTGAGAGAAATCGTTGACGCACAGCACGGAATGAATTGGAATGTCTTCTATCAACCAGTTGCATTTGTTGTGTTCTTCATTTGTGCCTTAGCTGAAACGAACCGTGCTCCTTTCGATTTACCAGAATGTGAGAGTGAGTTAATTGGTGGATACCACACAGAATATGGTTCGATGAAAATGGGATTCTACTTATTTGCTGAATATGTAAGTTTATTCATTTCATCAGCAGTAATCTCAACTTTATTCTTCGGAGGATACAACTTCCCTGGAATGGATAACTTCGAAGGAAACACATTGGCAATTCTTGGAGTTGTAGCGATGTTTACTAAAACATTCATCTTCGTCTTCATTTTTATGTGGATCAGATGGACACTTCCTCGTTTCCGTTTCGATCAATTGATGCATTTGGGTTGGAAAAGTTTAATTCCAATTTCGCTAATTAATTTATTAATCACTGGACTTGTCATTGCGTTCAATGAAGGTTGGTTTAAATAACTAGATGAATACTATGCAAAGTTTAACTGATAGAAAGAAAGTAGTTTCCAAAAAGGAAATGACCTTTATGGAGAAACTCTACCTTCCAGCAATCATTGGTGGAATGTGGATTACCTTCAAGCATTTATTCCGTAAAAACAATACGGTAAAATATCCTGAACAAACGCGAGAATTCGCTCCAGTTTATCGTGGTCAACATGTATTGAAACGCGATGAAGAAGGACGTGAGAATTGTACGGCTTGCGGATTGTGTGCTGTTGCATGCCCAGCAGAAGCAATTACAATGGTTGCTGCTGAACGTGTAAAAGGAGAAGAAAACTTGTACCGCGAAGAAAAATATGCTGAGAAATACGAAATCAATATGTTGCGTTGTATCTTCTGCGGATTGTGCGAAGAAGCATGTCCAAAAGAAGCAATCTTCTTAACTGATCGTATTGTTCCTTCAAATTTCGAGCGTGATGAATTTGTATATGTTAAAGATCGTTTGGTAGAACAAATGGATAACCGTATCGACATTACGAAAAGACAACACACTGGTAAAAGATCGAAGATATGAGTTTAGAATTAGTCGCAACAATTTTGGGTGGTTTAACCATTGGATCTGCTCTGATGGTAGTAATCAGTAAACACCCGGTAAGAAGTGTACTTTTTTTAGTACTTACTTTCTTCCTTATTTCATCAAACTATATTTTGATGAATGCTCAATTCCTTGCAATCGTTAACATTATCGTATACGCTGGTGCAATTATGGTATTGTTCCTGTTCGTATTGATGTTACTGAATCTCAGCAAAGATAATGAACCGAAAAGTCCATTCTACATTAAAATTGCCGCAGTAACTGCTGGAGGAACTCTTTTAACTGTTTTAATTGCAGCATTGAAAGATGGAATCATGGTAGGAACTGTTTCAAAAGTAGATGGATCTTCAACAGGTTTAGTTCAAAACTTGGGTCACGAGTTATTTACAACTTACGTATTGCCATTTGAAATTTCTTCAGTCTTGTTCATTGCAGCAATGGTTGGAGCAGTTCTATTAGCAAAACGTGAAAAACAATTAATTGATTAATTATGGTTCTAGCAAGTATATTTGAATCAGGCGTTTCAATTCAATTTTACATTGTGTTGTCAACTATCCTTTTCGCGATAGGTGCAATTGGTGTATTGGTTCGACGCAATATGATCATCCTTTTAATGTGTATCGAATTAATGTTGAACGCTGTGAACTTATTGTTGGTAGCTTTCTCAACGTATTTCGGTAAAGCAGATGGTCAACTATTTGTCTTCTTTATCATGGTTGTTGCAGCAGCTGAAGCAACAGTTGGTTTGTCGATCTTGGTAATGGCTTATAGAAATATTCGCACAACGGATGTTAGTATTTTCAATAAACAAAAAGGATAAGCAATGGCAGTAGATCAATTAATAGTAATGATTTTAGCGTTGCCTTTATTAGGTGCGCTTATCAATGGTACGATTGGGAAAAACTTGCCAAAACAAATCGTTGGTTCAATCGCTACAATCGTCATGTTTGCAGCATTTGGATTAGCCTTGATGGTTTTCAATTCAAATCACGAAGAGAAAATTATTCACTTGTTTAGCATCATTAACCTTGATAGTTTAACATTAAACGCTCGTTTCCAAGTGGATTCACTTTCAATTTGGATGACCTTGATTGTAACAGGAGTTGGATCTTTGATTCACTTATTCTCAATGGGCTACATGAGCCACGACAAAGGATACTACAAATTCTTTACGTACCTGAACTTGTTCATCTTCGCGATGTTGATTTTGGTATTAGGAAGTAATTATTTCATGTTGTTCTTCGGATGGGAAGGAGTAGGGATTTGTTCTTACTTGTTAATCGGATTCCATTACAGTGATGAGCAAAAAGGAATGTTGAACGGACTTGCAGCGCGCAAAGCCTTCATCATGAATAGAATTGGTGATTTAGGTTTATTAATTGCTTTGTTCTTAATTCTAATGCAATTTGGAACCTTGGAATACCGCGAAGTAGCAGATAAGTTATTGGTTGAAAACATGATGCCAACAACTTGGATGATGTTTGGAATTACACTTTGTTTGTTCATTGGAGCAACAGGTAAATCTGCTCAAATTCCATTGTTTACGTGGTTGCCAGATGCGATGGCTGGACCAACTCCAGTTTCGGCTTTGATCCACGCAGCAACGATGGTAACGGCAGGTATTTTCTTGGTTGTTCGTTCGAACTTCATGTTTGAAACGCCAGGAGCTCAAGCTACACAAGACATTATGTTGTATGTTGGTTTGGCTACATCATTGGCTGCAGCGTTCATGGCGATGCGTCAAAACGATATCAAAAAAGTATTGGCTTATTCAACAGTATCACAATTAGGATTATTGTTCGTTGCATTAGGAATGGGCGCTTACACAGCTGCAATGTTCCATGTTACAACGCACGCATTCTTTAAAGCATTATTGTTCTTAGGTTCTGGTAGTGTGATTCACGCAATGTCAGACGAACAAGATATTCGTAAAATGGGTGGTTTGAAAAAATACATTCCTATTACACACATGACGTTCTTAATTGGAACATTGGCAATCGCTGGTTTCCCATTATTATCAGGTTTCTATTCGAAAGATGAAATTTTAGCTCATGCTGTCATGCACAGTCCAGTGATTTATGGAATCCTAATGGTTTCAGTTGCGATGACAGCAATTTATATGTTCCGTTTGTACTTCTTGACTTTCCATGGTTCGTTCCGTGGTTCAGAAGAGGCGAAACATCACTTGCATGAAAGTCCAAAAAGCATGACAATTCCATTATTAGTGTTAGCTGTTCTTTCTGTAATCGGTGGTGCTTTGAACTTACCAGGAGTAATCTTAAGCAAAGGAGCACATTGGATGTCTCATTTCTTGGAGCATAATACACGTGGTTTAGAATTGATTGAAACACATCATTTGTCAAACAGCCAAGCGATGTTGTTGATGGGTGGAGCAGTTTTGATGACCTTGATTAT
The DNA here is from genome assembly GCA_023262855.1 of Crocinitomicaceae bacterium. Classification (GTDB taxonomy): domain Bacteria; phylum Bacteroidota; class Bacteroidia; order Flavobacteriales_D; family Crocinitomicaceae; genus M0103. The sequence continues at coordinate 79,335 of JALQYQ010000016.1, read as the reverse complement.
TTTGTTTGGAACATTTGTAGTATACGTGAAGAAAAACAGCGTTGCAAAAGCAGATGAAGAATTAAAAGGATGGGAATTGTTGTCCAACAAAAAATTATACTTCGATGAAATTTACAACGCGTTGTTCGTTGTGCCAGTTGAATGGATTTCAGTTAAATCACATCAGTTTATTGAAATGTTCATTTTGAATAAGTCAATCACTGGTTTCACTGGATTAATTGGAAAATCTGGAGATGTTGTTAGAAAATGGCAAACAGGTGTTGTGTCAAGCTATATTTTGTGGATGGTTGTTGGAATCATCGGTTTGGTAGTGTATTATTTAATTAAATTTTAAGTTTTGGAACTATTTGTTATACCGTTAATATTTGCTCTAGTTGCAGCATTCGCCCCTAAAAATGTGGTGCGTTATGTTGGACTTTTAGGAGCCGTAGCTTCGTTGGTTGTAACGATCGTTCATGCGATTTCGTTTGCTCCAGAAGCAACAGTAAGCTTAGTAGATCCAAACTACATTACTTCGTTTGGGTTGACGTTTAAAATGGGCTATGATGGCATGGGATTACTGATGGTGATTCTTACGAATGTCATGGTGACAATCATTTTACTAGCGAACTTAAATCAAAAAATTGCGAATGAGCGTTCGTTCAATGCAATGGTGTTGTTGATGCAATTTGGTTTAATTGGGGTGTTCACAGCGATGGATGGAATTATGTTCTACATTTTCTGGGAGTTAACATTGATTCCAATTTTCTTGATTTCTTGGTGGTACGGAGCGCCGGAGCGTAAACAAGTGTTAGTGAAATTCTTCATTTATACATTTGTAGGTTCCTTGGCAATGTTATTGTCATTGATGGCTTTAGGAACGTACGCAACAGATTTCTCACATGCAAGTTTGGTTGCAGTAACATTATCAGCGAAAGCAGCCTTTTGGGTAATGGGCGGATTCTTCTTAGCATTTGCGATTAAAATTCCTTTGTTCCCTTTCCATACTTGGCAACCGTCAACCTATACAGTTTCACCAATGGCTGGAACTATGTTACTTTCTGGTTTGATGTTGAAAATGGCCTTGTTCGGAATGATTCGTTGGATGTTGCCATTGGCGCCTGAAGCGAAAAGTGAAATGACTTGTTTAGTAATCACTTTGGGATTAATCGGAATCGTTTATGCAGCAATCATTGCGATTAAACAATCCGATATCAAACGTGTTTTTGCATTCGCATCAATTTCACACGTTGGGTTAATTGCTGCGGGAATTATGTTGTTTACAAAAGATTCATTAACTGCTTCATTCATTCAAATCATCAATCACTCATTGGTTGCAGTTGGTTTGTTCTTAGCAGCTGGAATTTTGGAGAATCGTTTAAACACACGTGAGTTTTCTCAAATGGGTGGAGTTGCGAAATTAGCTCCGAAGTTTGCGTTCTGGTTTGCGGTGATTGGATTCGCTTCAGTTTCTGTTCCATTCACATCAGGATTCATCGGTGAGTTTTTATTGTTGAAAGGATTATATGGATATAACTGGATTGTTGGATTAGTTGCTGGAACGACGTTGGTTTTTGGAGCTGTTTATACGTTACGTGCTTATCAGTTGAGTATGTACGGAAGTCCAAAAATTGAAGGATTCAAAGATTTAACATGGAATGAAATGTTAGCTTTCTTTATTATTTCGGTAATAATTGTTGTTCTTGGGGTGTATCCTCAAGTTGTTATAGATTTTGTTGGACCAAGCTTGGATAATTTATTCAATTCTATGCAAGCTTCAAATACACTTGTACCTTAATATGGACGCGTTAATTGTAGTTTTCGTTACAGGATTGATTTCCATGTTTATTGCAATGGCTAAAAAGCCTGCATTAGTATTAGCAACTGCTGTTACTGGTTTATCTGTTGCAATCGGTTTAATGGTTTGCCAATGGTCGCATCCATATACACTTGTAAAGTATGAAGGATTGTTGTTTGATCACAATGCAATTAAATACTCGGTTTTAGCTATGTCTTTTGCTTTACTGGTTATTGTTGGTGGTTACAGTCATTTCAGAAAAGAAGCAGAGCACACAGGTGAATACATTTCATTATTGTTGTTCTCAACTGTTGGAGCTTTGTGTATGACAGCTTTCACGGATATGTTTATGTTCTTCCTTGGGTTGGAAATTTTATCAATTCCAATCTATGTAATGGCAGGAAGTAAAAAACGCGATATTCTTTCAACTGAAGCATCGTTGAAATACTTCTTTACAGGTTCATTTGCAACGGGTGTTTTGTTGTTTGGAATGGCTTGGGTTTATGGTGCAACAGGTTCATTTAAATTAGCTGAAATTCAAGCAGCAATTAGTTTAGGAACTGCACAAGGAGCCTTGTTAAATGTCGGGATCTTAATGATGATGGCGTCGTTCTTGTTCAAAGTGGGTGCTGCACCATTCCATTTCTGGTCACCAGATGTTTATGGAGGATCACCGAACATCGTAACAGGATTCATGGCTGCGGTGGTTAAATTGGCTGGTTTATTCGCTTTCTGGAAATTGTTTACAATTGCTTTTGCAGACGCAAACGCTGTTTGGGGTGGAGCCTTGGCTGGAATTATTATTCTTACTGTGCTTGTTGGAAACCTTTCAGCATTGCGCCAAACGAAATTTAAACGTTTATTAGCTTACTCAAGTATCGCGAATGCTGGTTATGCTTTGTTAGCAATCATCAATCAAGATACACAAAGTCAACAAAACTTATTTATCTACTTAGTAGGATACGGATTTGCAATTATCTCATTGATTGTTGTATCATTGATTTTAGACAATGAGTCAGACGACATCGAAGCCTACAAAGGAATTGGACGTAAAAATCCATTCATTGGTTTTGTATTGGTTCTTGCAACGCTTTCAATTGCAGGTGTTCCGCCGTTGGCTGGATTCTTTGGTAAATACATGGTATTCTCTAGTGCCTTCACAATGTACCCAATTTTGGTTATCATTGCCATCATCACTTCTGGAATCGGTATTTATTACTATTTGCGTTTTATCATGACAGCAATGTCATCTGAAGATACGGAGAATGTTCCAACGTTAAAACCATCTATTTTACACTACATTGTTTTGGCAGTGTGTGTGATTGGATTGTTAGCTGGAGGATACATTTCGCTTTAATAGCTCAAATTATTAGTAGTAAAAGGGATCTGAGTAGGTCCCTTTTTTAGTTGAATGAAAGTTCGTATTGAAATCCATTACTTGACGTTATTTTCATCTCGCCATTGATCTGTTCTGAAAGCGATTGAATCAATTCTAAGCCCAATGAATTGGATTCTTTTAAAACATCTTCAGGAATCCCCGGACCGTTGTCCTTGATGCGCAAATAAGTGTGTTGGTCCTTTTGCTTTAGTTCTATTTCTAAAATAAGCGGCTGATCAGCTGTTCGAGCATATTTAAATGAATTCGTGATTAATTCATTGATGATTAATCCACACGGTATGGAGGTGTTTAAATCCAACTGTAAATCCTCCAAATCAAATTGCATTTCATACATTGTTTCTCCACCAAAAGAATAAGCAATTTCACGCACTAAATTTTCGATATACACTTTGAAGTTTAATCCAACATGTGTTTCACTCGTATAAATGTTTTCATGCACGAGAGCCATCGAATACACACGATTTTTACAATCATCCAAAGCTGTTTTTGTTTCTTCCTCTTTCGAAGTCATTTTTTTAAGGTTCAACAAACTGGTGATGATGTTCATATTGTTCTTAACGCGATGAAATACTTCGGATAATAGAATTTCCTTTTCATGTAGGATCTTTTTAATAACCTCTTGCTGCTTAATCGAATCAAACATGATCATCAAAGCATATAAGGTTGATGCGGTTATCGAAAGTAAAATATTAAACACAACTAAGGTGAAACTCGAATGCGCATGAGGATCACGTAGCCAATTGAATTGAAAGCCAACTAGGATAATTAGCACGGTAACAAGACAGAATACGCTGAGAATGATTAAATGAGAAATCGTTTCTTTTTTACCAATTAATTGAATTAGAGTAAACATTAAGGGAAAAAAGTAAACAATCACATAAGAATCAATTCCCATTTTTAAATTGACAGGAATTAAAAACAGAAAATCGAGAATGTAATAGGCGTAAATTGCACCAATGACATGCTTCCTATTAAATAAGAAAACACTAAACAAAAGTATAGTAGCACTTAGACATTCGTAAAAAAAAGCATGAAATCCCATGAAGTGCACAAAAAGGGTAGCAACGAACATATAAAGTATACTCACAAACGTAGTGACGTTCACTTTTTTAGTCAATTCGTTTTCCCAATTTGGTTTAGTTGGGTTAACACCATTCATTATGAGATTGTTATAAAAACCAATCATTCGCTGCCTTCATTTCTTGACTAGGAAGATACTGATTTAGTTTTGAATTGTGAGAATTTGAACAAAAATTTAAAAAATTACTTCATAAGAAGCTCCATTGTTGTTTTTGAATTCACCTTTACCATTGATTTGCTCAGTTAAGGATTCGATTAATTCCATCCCTAAAGTAGATTTTTCATTGAGGAAATGCTCTGATATTCCAGGGCCATTATCCTTAACGGCAAGATAGATACCACCTTCTCTTGGTTGTAAAGTAATGTCAACTTTCAACTTTTTTCCGGGTTGCTGAGCGTACTTGAATGAATTGGTGATTAATTCATTGATAATTAATCCACAGGGAATGGAAGTGCTCAAATCCAATTGAAGCTCTTCTAAATCATAGTTAATTTCAAATGTATCTTTTTCACCGAATGACTTAGCAATTTCATCTACCAAATTCATGATATACTGTTTGAAGTTCAAACCGATAAGCGTGTCATTGTTAAAAATGTTTTGATGCACCAAAGCCATTGAAAACACACGATTGCGACATTCTTCTAATGCATCTTTCGTTTCTTCTGATTGGGAGGTAATCTTCTTAAGATTCAACAAGCTTGTGACAATGTTCATGTTGTTTTTAACACGGTGAAAGACTTCTGCCAGTAAGATTTCTTTTTCATGAAGCATTTTCTTAATCAAAGTATCCTGAGCAATGGATTCAATAACCATGATTAAGGCAAATGCAATAGTTGAAGAGAAAGAAACAATAATATTAAACAGGGATAAATTATTGATAATGGTTTTACTCAACTTTACATCTAAAAAGCTATAATTGTAACCAATGGCAATTGTAATCACTGTCAGAAAGCAAAAAAGACTCAAAACAACCAAGTGTTTCCAAGTTTCTCTTCGTCCAAGTAATTGCACCAAACTAATAATAACTGGAAAATAAAATAGGATCATGTAGGAATCAAGTCCCATTTTTAAATTCATCGGAATAAAACAGACAAAGGCACTAATAAAAAATAGGTGAGTTGCCCAGATATAGTTTTTATAGCGATTTAGCAATGGAATTACCGGAAGAATTAGCAAAGAAATCAAACATTCATAGAGGAAAGTTGTGTGTCCAGTTATAGCCACAAACAAAATTCCCAACAGCATATTCACCATCGATAAGTAAACGATGGCATTTAATTTTCGAGTCAAATAGATTTCCCACGGAAGATAAGTGGCTTTCACTCCGTAGTTCACAAGTCGATTTATGCTATTCTTCATTCAAATAATATTCACCCTTCAAACCGATGAAATTCAATTTGTTGTGTGAATATACTAAAATTAAAGTGAAAGAAGTAATTTTTAAGCGTGCGCTGTTGCTAGTTGTTTAATTGCAAGAGCAATCTCTGTTTGTAATGCAAAACCTTGGTTTTCATTGTACCATTGCTGCAACCCAATTTTTTGCTCTTCCAACGTCAATTTTTGTTCTTTCAGTTTGTGAAACAAGGCTTGTGCTTCTGCTGGACGAGGACCCCAAACATGTAAATCGTGCTTGTTCTCATCACGAATAATCAATTTCGGTATTGCCTTGCCGCCATTGGTTAAATAAGAATCAATTTCAGAACCTGCTGAATCACGCAATTGAATTTCCAATGTAATCAGTGGATTCAATTCAGCTAACTTCACGATGAAAGGTACATTGTGTGAAGCATCTCCACACCACGGTTCAGTAATTAAAACCCATGTTTGTTTGCTTTGAATGTTTTGAACAGCCTCAACTGCTTCGTCAATTAAAACACCTTTTTTTACCCAACGATTTTGGCGCGAATGGTTCAGTTTTACATATTCTAAAAAATGCGGATCGTCGTATGGAGCAGTTGTCAATTCTCCTGATAAAATACGATCAAATGTCTGTTGGTAGTCTGTGAAATTCATTGTACTTATTTTTCACTAAAAGTACAAAACGAAATTCGCATGAATGTCACTCAAGTAACAAACTTTGCTTGGATGGATAAGGCTGTGATTTCAAGAATGGGTTCAAAAAAAAACTCCCACCTTTTTTCTAAGATGGGAGTGATTTGTTCAGTTGAATTTATTGTGGCAAGCAAACAATTGAAATTTCCTTCATTTCCATGTTTCCTTCATGGTCTTTTTCAACATCAACGAGCAATTTTACGACTGCTGTGTCTGTTACATTGTTTGTCCATGTTTCATCCAAGGCATAGCTTGCAGCATGAACGTCGTGAACTTGAGAAAGTAGGGTTGATCCAGTTGTCACATTTGTATAAGTTACGGTGTATCCATGCATTTCAGCAGAACCTGTTACTGTTCCAGTTAAATGAACAGCTTGTCCAAAAGGAATGGTGTCGTTTTCCGTCGGTGAAGAAATAGTAATAGTTGCTGTAACTTCTACTTCTTCTTTCTTACAAGAGATGATGACGATTGCTAGAATTGCGAAGGCAATATATTTTTTCATTTTTTCGATTTTTTAGAAATTAAATAATTGATGGAAAGTTGAACAGCTTCTTTTTGATGAACTGCTCCGTTTCCAAGATTTTGATAAATGGGAATTTGGGTAGACAGTGAGACAAACCAGTTTGATTTTACATAATTCAAACCGATTTTACCGCCAACAGATAAACCGTGGTTCACACTTTCACTCACAATGATTCGATCGATACAGTCCTTGCCAAAATAAGTCCCTTGAATTCCGACAAATGGTCTGAAAATAGATGCCTTGGCTTTGAAAACATGGAAGAAATTTCCACTTAAATTGGAAATAGATCCGTATTGATAAGCGTATTTATTTTCCAAACGAACCGTATGGGATGCTTCGATTTGAACTCCATTTTTTCGCGTTTGTTTGAAATAATTTGCACTTAAGGTGAAATCGAAAGCACCAGTTCCTGGATACATGTTCGACATTGTATGCGCACTTTCAGCAAAACTACCCGTTGGAAATTTAATTCCGAACCCAATGTTTAATTGTTGACGAATAAATCCACTTGAATCTTTTGAAATGAAGGGCGAATAAAAACTCAACAGCGCCAAATCTCCAAGGCCTGATTTACGCGTTTTTACACTGTTTTCTTTCTGAGAAACATATGAATAGGGAATTACTCCAATGATCTGCCAGCGCTGGCTCACTTGAAATTTTCCCATCAATTCTGATTGAAAAAAGTACTCATCAGAATTCATTGTTCCTGTAATCATCGATTCAGTTTGACTATGAAATCGTCTGTAATTTGAACGAATTCCGAAATAATGAAAGTCGTTCGTTGGTGCAAAACCTATGGTGCTATTTGCACTTACGCCACCGCAAACGTCGCAGGCATAAACATGTACACAAGTAATGACACCACACAATAAAGCAAGTATTTTTTGCATTGCATGTGATTGTTAATGAATAAATAGAGCGAATGCGCCCTTTAAAAAACATTAACCCATGCAAGGAGGATGGAAAATCGACGAAGAAATTGGATTCAAAAGTCCATCTGAATAAAAGTGATTGGCTTTCGAACGATGCAAAGAAAGTATGCCCTCATAACATATACTTGGAATATTCCATTGCGCTACGTGCGTTTCAGCTTTTGATGTGTAAGGATTACTTTTCCCTGTCGAATCGTTCTTTTTTTGCTCAGCTTCCAATTTTTTCAATTGCTTCGCCAAGTAACACTTACCATTACATTTAAGTTTTGGTCTTGCTTTATTCTCACACTTTTCGCGTGCAATTCGATTTTGATCGATTTTATACCATACTTCCCAACCAAAGAAAAAGAAGCTTTTTCCTAATAGAGCGGTTGAAAGAAATATGGTAAAAAGAATTTTCATCAATACATTGCTGGAAATTTCGAAGGATTTGCTTCGTGCATCATACCGTATGCTTTCTCAACGATATCGTCAATACTTGGTTTTGAGAAGTAATCACCATCAGAACCATACGCTGGACGATGATCTTTTGCGCTCATTGTTTCTGGTGCCGAATCTAAATGGTAATAGCCTTTTTGCTCAACCAAAATTTTATCCAAAATATACGCTGTAGCTCCACTGCTCACGTCTTCGTCAACAATTAACAAACGATTTGTTTTCTCTAACGATTCAGCAATTAAATGATTGATATCAAAAGGCAATAAAGTTTGAACATCGATTAACTCGACGTCAACACCAATTTCCATCAATTGCTTCGCTGCAACTTCACATAAATTGAAAGTAGAACCATACGATACAATTGTTAAATCAGCTCCTTCTTTTACAATTTCTGGAACTCCAAGTGCTTCTTTAAATTGACCAATGTTTGTTGGCATCAATTCTTTTGTTCTGTAACCGTTCAATGGCTCAATAACCAATGCTGGTTCGTCAGCTTCCATCAATAAATTGTAGAATCCTGCTGCTTTTGTCATGTTACGAGGAACACAAACATGCATTCCACGAACAGCATTAATGATCATTCCCATCGGCGAACCACTGTGCCAGATTCCTTCCAAACGGTGTCCACGCGTACTGATAATTAACGGCGCTTTTTGTCCACCTTTTGTACGGTATTGAACCGTTGACAAATCATCTGACATTACTTGAATTGCATATAACAAATAATCCAAGTATTGAATTTCAGCAATTGGACGTAAACCACGCATGGCCATTCCAATTCCTTGACCGATGATTGTACATTCACGAATTCCCGTATCCGTAACACGTAATTGTCCAAATTGGTCTTGCATGCCTTCCAATGTTTGGTTTACGCCACCAATTTTTCCAGCATCTTCCCCAAAAACCAATGCTTCAGGGTATTTTTCTAAAATATATCTGTAATTCTCACGTAAAATGATTCGTCCATCTTCTTGTGTGTTCGAACCATCGTAGGCTGGGGCAACTGGCTCAATGTTCAATGCCGCTTGCTCAGATTGTGAGTGCAAGTATGAACTGTAGCGGTCAAAATTCGCATTAATTCTTCCTTTGATCCATGAAGCCAACGCTTGTTTCGAAGCTGAATTTTCTTCACGCACCATACGCAATACTTTACGTGCAATTGTCAAAACATCTTTGCGAACTGGTTCAAATGCTTTTTCCAAGGCTTCAACCTCTTTCGAAATGAAAACACCATTTGGACTTTCAGCAGCTACAGCTTTTAACAAACGTAAAGCTTCTGCCAAATCCATTTGAACATCTGTTGTGAATGCTTTCCACGCTTCGTTTTTTGAATCGCGAACACTTGATTTAGCCTCTTTGTGAATTGCTTCTAATTCTTCCGCCGTTGCGATGATATTACCGTCTGCGTTGAAGTTTAAAATCCACTCTTTGAATTTATTGATACAATCGAAATCAGTTTCCCATTGTAAACGCTCTTCTGATTTATATCGCTCGTGAGACCCAGAAGTTGAATGTCCTTGCGGCTGATTCACTTCTTTTACGTGTACTAAAACAGGAACGTGTTCTTCACGTGCAATTTTTACTGCTTTTTCGTATGTTTCACACAAATGAGCGTAATCCCAACCTTTTGTTACAAAAATCTCGTAACCAGGCTTGTCTTTTGTGCGTTGCATTCCTGCTAATGCTTCAGAAATACTACCTTTTGTCGTTTGAAATTCACGAGGTACAGAAATACCAAATCCATCGTCCCAAACTGACATTACCATCGGAACTTGTAAAACACCTGCTGCGTTGATTGTTTCCCAGAAAGGTCCTTCAGAAGTCGACGCATCACCAATTGTACCAAAAGCAACTTCATTTCCACCGTTCGTGAATTTTTTGAATTGCTCTAAGTCTTTTAAAGTTGGGTGATTTCGATAAACTTTTGATGCTTGCGCTAAACCTAACAAGCGTGGCATTTGTCCAGCAGTTGGTGAAATATCAGATGAACTGTTTTTTTGAGCCATCAAGTTTTTCCAATTGCCATTCGCATCTAAATTACGCGTTGCAAAGTGGCCGCCCATTTGACGTCCTGCAGATTGTGGCTCAATAACTTCGTCTGTATGCGCATACAAACCAGAGAAATATTGTTGAACAGTTAATTGTCCAATTGCCATCATCAAGGTTTGATCGCGGTAATACCCAGAACGGAAATCACCATCTTGAAATTGTTTCGCTAAGGCAATTTGTGCCAACTCTTTTCCATCACCGAAAATACCAAACTTGGCTTTTCCAGTTAAAACTTCCTTTCTTCCTAACAATGATGTTTCACGAGAAATACACGCTAAACGGTAATCTGCTAACACTTCTGTTTTAAAGGTTTGAAAATCCAATGCTTCTGTGGTTTCAACCATTGCTTCTTTTGCCATAGCTCAATTTTAAGACACGCAAAGATAATAAAATTCAAGCTTTTTTAGGGGCTTCAAATCTCGATTCGAAAAAAAGTATTCAATTCATCAGAATCTCTATATTTGTATCATGGATTTCAAGGAAACTTTAAAGAAATATTTGCCCTATTTTGTTGATGTTTGGCAATACATAGTCATCATTTTGATTTTCATAATTGCTGCCATTTTTATTCTTTAAATTGCCAGCGTTATTTGTATATTCGTTGAAATTTGATTTCAATGAAGTACTCTTTTATTTTTCTATTTGCTTTTCTAATATTTTCTATTCAGGCTCAAACGAATATTGAGCTACTCGGACATGTCGACTATCATACATTGCACGATGCAAATTTGAACGATGTTTGGGGGTATGTTGATGAACTTGGGAATGAATATGCAATTGTAGGAACAACCAAAGGAACTTCCATTGTTGATTTGTCAGACCCTACAAACCCAACAGAAATTTTTTGGTTGCCGGGCTCAACCTCCATTTGGAGAGATCCAAGCGTTTATGGTGACTATGCCTACATAACGACAGAAGCTGAAGATGGATTGGCGATCATTGACTTAAGTCCTTTGCCAGGTTCCACAGTGTTGCCAACAGCTGTTTATACGGGTCCGCTTGGGAATGAATGGCAATCAGCTCATACGTGCTTTTTAGATGAAAATGGTGTCGCTTATATTTTTGGTGCAAATCGAGGACAAGGAGGAGTGATAATGTTGGATGTTCAAACAAATCCAATGGCTCCAATTGAGCTGGGAATCTTTGATAATTGGTACGCACACGACGGCTTTGTTCGAAACGACACAATGTTTTTAGCGCACATAAACGATGGTTTTTTTAGTTTGGTAGACGTCACAGACAAATCAAATCCACTTTTAATCGGAACAAAACATACGCCGAACAATTTTACCCATAATATCTGGCCTTCTGTAAACGGAAATTACGTGTTCACAACAGATGAGGTTTCAGGTGCTTACATTACGTCGTACAATATTCAAAATCCTGCCGCAATTTCAGAAGTAGATCGAACGCAACATTCACCTGGAACGGGAGTTATACCGCACAATACGCACGTGAGAGGTGATTATTTAATCACAAGTTACTATTCGGACGGAATCACAATTCATGACATAACAAACCCTGAGAGCATTATTTTGGTTGGTGAATATGATACCTATCCAACGCAGACGAGTGGATTTGACGGATGTTGGGGTGTTTATCCATTTTTTCCTTCAGGAACAATTGTCGCTGCGGATATCACAGAAGGACTCTATGTTTTGAATCCGTCTTACAAAAAAGCATCGTATTTAGTAGGTGATGTGATTGATGCTTCGACAAACCAACCGCTGGATCAAGTGGCTGTTCATATCATAGGAAATGACGAGTCTGATTATACCAATTCCAATGGACATTACTCAAGTGGAATTTTAGGTGAAAATGTATATACAGTTGAATATTCGAAAGTGGGCTATTACCCTCAAGCTGTTCAATTGAATCTATTTCAGTCAGTTGTGCAGAACCAAGATATTCAGCTTGTTCCAATTCCACCATATGCTTTAACTGTAAATGTTATTGAAGCTGTAAGTGGGAATCCAATTTCAGATGTTCAATTGGCGTTTAAAACGAGTTTGATTGAGCAAAATGGTTTGACGAATGGAATAGGGGAAGAGAACCTAACGTTGTATTATCAAGAACAATACATGGTTGTAGCGGGAAAATGGGGCTATAAAACGTATTGTACGGAGCAATTAATTGACCAAAATACGGGCGTGTTGACCATCGAGATGGAGCCAGGTTATATGGATGAATTTACATTTGATTTTGGTTGGACGGTCGCAGGAACAGCTACAACTGGAATTTGGGAAAGAGGAGTTCCGAATCCAACGAATAGTGGTTCTGCTCCATCTTTAGATGCTGAATATGATTGCAGTGATAAAGCATTTGTAACAGGAAATGCAGCTTCGTTAAATCCTGACCACGATGATATTGATAATGGAGATACTCGCTTGACTTCTCCATTGATGGATTTGACAAGTTATTCTGACCCCCATTTAAATTTCGTTAAATGGTTTTATTGTTATTTCGGTGCAAGCCCTGATGATACATTGGAGGTAATAGTTTCAAATGGATTAACCTCTGTTTCTGTGAGCAAAACAGGGAGTAACATGAGCAACTTCGCTTTTTGGGAGCCTGTCAGTATCCGTTTGCAAGATTACATCACAATAACAAATTCAATGACTGTAAAATTCAATGTTTCCGATTTAAATCCTGATGTGAATATTACTGAAGCAGGTATCGATTATTTCTTTATCTCAAATGAAAATACGCTGCTAACGAACACAATTCAAGAAAACCAAATTTCGATTTATCCAAATCCATTTAATGATGAACTTTTCTTGAATGGAGTAGAAGAAAGTACAAAATTTGAGTTGTATTCGATAGGCGGACAACTTTTATCAAACGGAAATGTATCTGAGACTCAAACGAAAATAAATACCGCTTTATTAACTTCAGGAATGTACATTTTAAAAATTGGAGATGCTCTTTACAAGGTTATGAAGGACTAACTGTTAACTTAAAAATTGAGTTGGAATTCTGTTTAGCTAGTCTTTGATTATATTTGTCACTATATATTAAGAAGTTGGAAAGTAAAATCGATATATCTGTAGTTGTACCATTGTATAACGAAGTTGAATCACTACCGGAATTGCATGCGTGGATTGAGCGTGTAATGAATGAAAATGGATTCTCTTACGAAGTTATTTTTGTTGATGATGGAAGTAAGGATGGGTCTTGGGATGTTGTAGAAGGCTTGCATGAGAAAAATCCATTTGTAAAAGGAATTAAATTTCAGCGTAATTATGGTAAATCTGCCGCGCTTCAGAAAGGATTTGAAGCAGCCAAAGGAGATGTTGTAATTACGATGGATGCTGACCTACAAGATTCACCTGATGAAATTCCGGAGCTTTACAAGATGATCATGAGCGACGATTTTGATGTTGTTTCAGGATGGAAGAAAAAACGCTATGATCCAATTACAAAAACACTTCCAACAAAATTATACAATTGGGCAGCAAGACGTTTAACTGGAATTTATTTGCACGATTTCAATTGTGGTTTGAAAGCCTATAAAAATGCAGTTGTAAAAAGCATTGAAATTTACGGTGATATGCATCGCTATATTCCACCACTCGCAAAATTTGCTGGATTCTCAAAAATTGGAGAGAAGGTTGTTCAGCATCAAGCACGTAAATATGGAACAACGAAATTTGGTTTAAGTCGTTTTCTAAATGGACCTTTAGATTTACTTTCAGTTGTGTTTATGGGGAAATTTGGCAAGAAACCAATGCATTTTTTTGGCGCAATTGGAACCTTGTTGTTTATCATAGGGTTTGGCTTTGCTTTCTACTTAGGAATAGATAAATTGTTCATCGATACTTCTGGTAAATTATTAGCCCAACGAACTGAATTTTACATCGCATTAACAGCGATGATTATTGGTTCACAGTTTTTCTTAGCAGGATTTTTGGCTGAATTGGTTGGTCGTAATTCGTCCACTAGAAATGTCTATCTGATTGAAAAAGTAATAGAAAATGAGCAACAATATTGATGCTAATCCGAAGGGTTGGAATATCGATGCTTCTTGGACCTTGTTTTTAGATAGAGATGGTGTAATCAATGAGCGCATCATAAGCGGTTATGTTACATCCATAGAAGAATTTAACTTTTTACCAGGTGTAAAAGAAGCTATTCACGTGTTTTCATCCGTTTTTCAATATGTTTTTGTTGTTACAAATCAACAAGGAATTGCAAAAGGGTTAATGACTGAACGTAACCTTTCTGACATTCATGCTTATATGCAAAGTGAAGTTGGAAAAGTTGGAGGAAGGATTGATAAATGTTACTACGCACCTGGAATGGCTTCTGCGAAAAATGAACTCAGGAAGCCAAAGCCGGGAATGGCATACTTAGCACAGCGTCAATTCAAATCAATCGATTTCTCTAAATCAATCATGGTCGGTGATTCAGACTCTGACATTGTTTTTGGCAAAAATCTTGGCATGAAAACTGTGAGAGTAGCAACGGTTGAACCAATACATGTTGAAGCCGATTTTACAGTAAAAAGTTTAGAAGAATTTTCGAAATGGTTAATACAATGAAAGCAACATTATTTTTAGTAGTTACGTTTTGTGTAGGCATGCTTAATGCGCAAAATTTGACGGATGCAAAAGGTAAAAAGCAAGGTGCATGGTCGAAAATTTATCCTGGTACAAAAGTTTATCAATACAAAGGTCAATTCAAAGATGATAAACCTGTCGGAACTTTTACCTACTACTATATTTCATCAAAAGTTAAAGCGGTCATCAAACATGATCCGAATTCCAATCGATCTGTTGCGTATTTCTATCATGAAAATGGTGAAGTAATGAGTTACGGAATTTACCGTGATATGAAAAAAGATTCTGTTTGGTTGAATTACGGCCCAAGTGGAAAACTGAGCAATGCAGAAACGTATAAAAATGATTTGTTAAACGGTAAGCGAACAGTTTATTATGTTTCTGAAGATCCAAGTGATAAAAGTTTGAAAATCATGGAGGTGAGTAATTACACTGACGGAAAATTGAATGGAGAATTAATTCAGTATTTTGATAATGGTACATTGCGTGAAAAAGGTTCCTATGTTATGGGAAAGAAAAATGGAGTTTGGGAAAAATACCATGCGAATGGAGCAAAAATGATTCAAGAGCGTTATAAAAATGGAGTAAAGCATGGCTATTGCTATGCATACAGTGAAGCAGGTAAAGAAGTTGGTAAAGTCTATTATTACAATGGTGAAATGCTTCAGGGAAAGGCTTTGGAGAAAAAATTGGCTGAATTAAAACAAAAAGGAATTGATCCAAATCAATAAGATTTTTTTGTATATTCGTTAGATATATGAAAGTCAATCGAATATATTTTTCAGCAATTATCCTTTTAGGAATGATGGTCGTATCGTGTAAGGATGATACGAAAGCACCTAATTTTCATTATGATTACTTTGATTTAACGCCAGGTCGTTACGTTGATTATGATGTAGTTGAGATTAATCATGATGTTGATGCGACTATTCAGCATGACACGTTAATTTATCAATTGCGCACATACATTGGTAATACAGTTATTGATAATGAAGGAAGAATTGCACGTAAATTTATTCGTTACAAACGCAATACCATTTCAGATTCGTGGGTACTTGCCGATGTGTGGACAACAATTATTGAAGGAAATCGAGCTGAGTTGGTGGAAGAAAATCAACGAATTGTCAAAATGGTCTTCTCACCAACTTTATACAAACAATGGAATCCAAACGCCTATAATAGTTTTCCAGAAGCAAATTACTATTACGAAGACATTCATCAAGAGAAATCAATTGGTTCCTTCATGTTTGATAGTACATTAGTTGTTGAGCAAGAAGATTTTCACTCCTTGGTTGATCACCAGCGTCAATTTGAGGTGTATGCTAAAGGAGTTGGATTGGTTCGCAAATACTACAAAGATTTGACGATTGCTAACTTCGATAGTCTAAATGTTCAAAGAGGTAAAGAGTTATTTTATTCGTGTATCGGATACGGAATACAATAAACTGATTGCAATTTGTACTTTTGCATCACATGAAGATTTCAATTTTTTCAGCTTTTTATCCATTTCGCGGGGGAATAGCCCAGTTTAATGCACGCTTGTTTCGCGAACTAGAGAAAGAGCATGACGTTAAAGCTTTTACATTCAAAAAACAATATCCCAATTTTTTATTTCCAGGAACGACACAATACGTTGATGATAATGATGATTCGGATAATATTCCGGCGAAAAGAATTGTTAGTACGTTTAATCCATTTACCTATTTATCAGCATCAAGAGTTGTTAAAAAGAGTCAGCCAGATCTCTTTATTGCCAACTTTTGGATGTCCTTCTTTGGCGTTTTTCTCGGGTTGTTTTCTAATCGCTTAAACAAAAACTCCACTAGTATTGCCATAATTCATAATCTAATTCCGCATGAACCTCGATTTTTTGACAAATGGCTGATAAGATATTTTTTGAAGAAATACGATGGATTTGTTGTGATGTCTGATGCCGTTCGAAATGATTTAATTCAGTTCAATCCGAATGCGAAGTTTATTCAAATGAATCATCCATGGTACGATCACTTTGGGAAAAAGCTAGACCGCTCGTTGGCATGTCAACAACTTGGAATAGATGAATCAAAAAAAAACTTGTTGTTTTTTGGTTTGATCCGCGATTACAAAGGATTGGATATTTTGATTGATGCATTTGATTTACTGGATGATTCTTATCAATTAATCATTGTAGGTGAAGTTTACAGTAAACTTGATTATTATGAGCAGAAAATCAACGATTCAAATAAGAAGGGCCAATTATTGTTTATCAATCAATATGTGAAGGATAAGGACGTGAATCTTTATTTTTCAGCAGCCGATTTATGCATTTTACCCTATAGAACCGCAACTCAATCAGGAATAACGGCAACTTCTTTCCATTTTGATGTGCCAATTGTTGCAACTAATGTTGGTGGATTTAAATCACAAATTGAAGAACCAGGTTTAGGTATTGTGGTTGATTCACCGAATGCTGAGTTGTTGCAATATGGAATAAAAAAATACTTTGATTTGAACTTGAAAGAAGAGTTTGTACATGCAATACATGTTGAAAAGTCAAAAAACACCTGGGATTTATACGCTGAAAAATTGATTTCTTTTTCTCAGGAACTCAGTAAATAGACAGATAATTAAGCGTTCTGCACACTTTTTCTTCTCACTTGTTGATAAACTTGCGAAATACCTAGTCAACTTTATTGACTTTAATAAACGTAAATTCTATATTTGCGGGCTTAATTGATAACTAACGTTTTTACGAATATGCGTAATAAAGGATTTTTTTGGTTTTTAACGATTTTGTTAACTGCAGTTTGCGTTTATCAAATTTCGTTCACATTTGTTTCAAATTCTGTTGAAAAGAAGGCAGAGAAAGAGGCAATTGAAAAAGTAGCTGACTTAAAATTAAAAGCTGCAACAACAGGTGATAGTGCGCTACTTCCGAATGGTGTGTATGTAAACTTTAATCAGCCAGAAGCTGAAGAGTTGGCAAAAGCTGCATTTATCAACCAAATTTTGAAAGACAAAGCAGAAGTTTCTGTATATCCAGTTCTTGGTTCTACCTTTGGTGAAACAAAAAAGAGATCATTGGCTTTTGGACTTGACCTTGTTGGAGGTATGTCTGTAACTTTAGAGATTTCAACACCTGATTTGGTAAAAAGCTTCGCTCGTAACGAAAGAGATGTGCGATTCAAAAAACCTTTTGACGCAGCTGTAAAAGAGTACAATGCTAAAGGAGGTGATTTCATTGCGACTTTCGTTGCTAAAAACAAAGAGATTAATAAGTCGCGTGTTGTTTCATTGTTTGAAACAAGTGAAATGGAAGGATTAGGTTTCAAATCTACAGATGATGAAGTTGAAACATTCTTGAAAAAAATCGCTGCGTCTTCAATGGACGGAGTAGAGAAAATCATGAGTAAACGTATCAACCAATTCGGTGTTGCGCAACCAAACATTCAAAGAGATCAAGTTAATAATCGTTTGTATATTGAGCTTCCAGGAGTTCAAGATGAGGCAACAGTTGCTAAGAAAATGGTTTCTATGGCGAACTTACAGTTCTATGAAACATATTTCCCAAGTGAAATTGGTGGTCAGTGGCAACAAGCTGCAGCTATGTCACGCCAAAAAGAAGTGATTGTTGACGATATGGCGTTAGTTGCTGATTCAGCGGATAGTGCTAAAAAAGCAAAAGAAACGAAATCACTTTCAACATTTGGTGGAACTCAAAAAGGTTTATCTGACTTAGTAAAACCAGCTGGTGATTTTGCAATGGGTTACGTATCTTCAGAAAATAAAATGGCAGTTGATGCAATTTTGAGTCGTGGTGATATCATGGCTTTATTCCCAGAAGATGTGAAATTCATGTGGTCTGCTGAATTAGAGCAAATTTCAGAAAAATCAAAAGAAAAAGCATATACATTATATGCAATTCGTATTCCTGAAAACGGAAAGGCACGAGTTGGAGGAAAAGATGTTAAAACAGCTTCTACAGGTTTCGATGAAGGAACTGCAAAAATTACAGTTGATGTTTCGATGACGCCGGAAGGTGCGGACAAATGGGCTGAAATGACAGCTGATAACAAAGGACGTATGGTTGCGATTACGATGGATGACGTTGTATATTCTGCACCACGTGTAAACGAGCCAATTACAGGTGGAAATACTCAAATTTCTGGAAACTTTGACATTGAAGAAGCAAAAGATTTAGCTGGATTATTAAATGGTGGAGCACTTCCTGCACCATGTGTGATTAAAGAACAAACGAAAGTTGGTCCAACAATCGGGAAAGAAAACTCAAAAGCAGGTTTGATTTCATTTGGATTTGCATTCTTAGCAGTATTGCTTTATATGTACTTCTACTATGGTAAAGCTGGTTTAGCTGCAAACATTGCCTTAGCAGTGAACGTATTGTTAATCTTCGGTTCTCTTGCTTCTTTTGGAGCGGTATTGACTTTAGCAGGTATTGCTGGTATCGTCTTGACAATTGGTACTGCGGTCGATGCGAATATCTTGATCTTTGAACGTATCCGTGAGGAACAAGCAAGAGGGTTGGATTTAGAAAGTTCTGTAGATGTAGGTTTCAAACGAGCATTACCTTCAATTATCGATGCGAACGTTACCCATATGTTGGTTGCGATTATCTTGAAAGTATTCGGAACAGGTGAAATTGAATCATTCGCAACTACATTGATTATCGGTATTTTCACTTCAATGTTCTCTGCTATTATAATTTCTAAATTGGTATTCCACGCTTGGATGTCAAAAGGTAAATCAATTTCAGTTAACACGAAATATTCAAAAGGATTGTTCCAAAACTTCCATTTTGACTGGGTTGGAAAAAGAAAATATTTCTACATTTTCTCAATTTCTGTTACTTTGTTAGGGGTTGGAGCTTTATTCGCTAGAGGATTGAAACAAAGTGTTGAGTTTACAGGTGGACGTACATTTGTAGTGAAATTTGAAAACAAAGCAGATATTGAGTACATCCGTGGTAACTTGTCGAAAGTATTTGTTGAAAATGGAGAGATTTCATCGATTGATTTGAAAACGAAATCAAATGATTACAATGTTGAGATCGTTACTAACTACTTATTAAAAGATGACAATGCGACTCAAAAAGTAGCAGATAAACTAAAAGAAGGTTTAGAAGCTAGTAAAGAGAAAATGGGTTCTTATGATGTCATTGAATCAAGAAGTATCTCAGCTTCTGTTTCTAGTGAGTTGTGGACTTCATCAACAATCTCAATTACATTGGCGTTGATTGCTATCTTTGCATACATCTTGTTACGTTTCGGACACTGGCAATACTCAATTGGTGCGATTGTAGGATTAGCACATGATGCCTTCTTCGTAATTTCGATTTTCTCTTTGTTACATGGTTTTTTACCATTTAGCTTGGATGTGAATCAAGCGTTTATTGCGGCGATTCTTACTGTTATCGGTTATTCGATGAATGATACTGTGATTGTGTTTGACCGTATTCGTGAGAACTTAAGAGGAAGTAAAGAAGACGATCATCACTATGATATCATCAATAAATCATTGAATACAACATTGAGTAGAACATTCAATACATCTATGATTTTATTCGTGGTTGTATTAATTATGTTCATCTTCGGTGGAGCAGCAATTAAAGGATTCTTATTCGCATTATTAGTTGGTGTAATCATTGGAACATATTCTTCATTGTGTGTTGCAACACCAATCTTAATTGACTTCTCAAAACGATTGAAAGCTTAATCGTTCAAGAAAATAAACGATAAAAGCCGGTACATTAATTTGTATCGGCTTTTTTTATTCAACCATTTTGACAGTAGATACGTTCCTCATAAAAAGCTGAAGAATGATTGTGTTTGTAGGAATTGTGCTGGGAATGGTTGTTCTGAATTGGATTTCAGATGTGTTAAAGTAATTAGAAACGAATGATTTCTACTTGTGGATTTTTGCGCAGATGCATGTTCAGAATTGTACGAGCGTCTCGATCTTCACTGGTTAGTTCAATAAATCGTTTCCATTTAATGGTCGGTTGACCTTGGAAGTGATAAGGAGCGTAACCGTAACCCATAATTGCTCCGCGTTCAACTAAAACTAAACTCTTTTCACTCTTGTGACGACCTTTATCAACGATATAAAAGCTCTCTCCATTGAAAGATAATTCATTGATAAACGATTCTACTCGTTTGTTGTAATCATCAGTAGATTCAACCTTTATGCAAGCGCCTTTACATTTTTTGATTGAATAATGAAAGCAAGCAGATTGCGTTGGATACAAATCGCATAATTTCTGACACAATTCATGCTGTTCAACAATATGTTCTAAATAGGAATTAGCTTCTTTCTTAGTTGTGAAACTAGCGAGTGGAAGCGCATCTTTTTTTGAAGTTAAAGACACGTATAAGCGCAAATAGCCATTATCATCCAAATAGTCATAGATTCCATATGGAAAACGACTTTTCTTTAACATGTGATTGTAGACAGGTTTGTGTTGTTTGATCAATTGAGATTCACGCAACAAAGCAATCAATTCTGACCCTGTTAAATCATATTCAATGCGCATGATTTCCTTCATCATTTGAATTCCTTTTTTTGTTTTGGAATTTCTTAAATGTTGATCAACACGCGTTTTTATCGTTTTACTTTTACCGATATAAATCAGCTGATTGAATTCGTTGTAGAATTTGTAAACTCCAGTTTTACTTGGAATTTCATCCAATACTTCCAGATTTAAATTCGGGTGAAGAATTTTAGGATTTACTTCTTGTTGAATGAATGTTTGTAAGCCACCCGGATCTTTTTCAATCAACATGGTGAAAAGATGTGCAGTTGCCAAAGCATCGCCTCCAGCTCGATGGCGGTCCTTTATTTCAATGCCTAAACTGCGCGATAATTTCCCAAGACTGTAAGAATCCATTCCAGGAATCACATAACGTGAAGAGCGAACAGTGCAAAGATGCGGACGACGGAAATCATAGCCCAACGTTTTAAATTCATGACGAATAATGCCGTAATCGAATCCAACATTGTGAGCTACAAAAATGCAACCTTCTGTGAATTCAATTATCTTTTTTGCGATTTCGTAGAATTTGGGAGCATCTTCAACCATTTTATCGCTAATTCCCGTCAACCGAGAAATAAACTCAGGAATTTTCATTTCTGGGTTTACTAATGTTGAAAATTCGTCGATGATACCAGTGCCATCGTGTTTATAAATGGCAATTTCTGTTATTTTGGAAGCTTTTGGGCTTCCTCCAGTTGTTTCTATATCGACAATTACGTAATTCATTCTTCGTGGTAAATTTACGATTAATTCGTCTTTTTCTTTCCTTTCCGCCTTCATTCTTTTGAGAATTAACACAATTGCCTTAACTTGGCATGGTCTTAGTAAAGGGCAGGCAAAAAATACGAATATGAAAAAAATCGCTACACTTTTATTTTTGTTCATTGGGTTCATTTCAATGGCTCAAAGTAACTTAACAGTTTTCAATAACAACGGTCAACAGTTTTATGTCATTTTAAATGGAATAAAACAGAATTCGGTTCCACAAACGAACGTGTATATCACAGGAATTCGCAATGGATCTTATGCTTTGAAATTAATTTTTGCGGATGGAAAAACGGGAGACATTGATAAAATGTTCTTCATTGATACACCTTCAGATATTACAACGCGTGTTATTTTCAAAAAAGGGAAAGGTAAATTACAGTGGATTGGTCAAGTTCCATCAACGGGTACTTTGCAACAGCAAGGTGTAATTACTTATCGACCTGATAATTCAGCTGTGTTCAGTGATGCGCCAGTTACTTCAACACAACAAGTTGTGACACAAACTACAACTACAACAAATCCAGTTGTTACTAATCAAGGAGGAAACTCTAATGGCAATGTTACGATTAACTCTGATGTTAATGGGGGGAATCAAACTGGTACAACAGGTGGAAATGTAACAATCAATTCAGGAATGAACGGTGGAACTCAACAGGCTGGTACAGCAGGTGGGAACGTTACAATCAATTCAGGAATGAACGGAGGGACTCAACAAACTGGTACAACAGGAGGGAATGTGAATGTTAATTCATCAACTACGACGACAGGAACCTCGCAAACAACGGTAACGGACCCAATGAATCCAAATGGAAATTTTGGAATGAACATCAATATTAATGTTACAGATCCGACAATGAATAATGGAACAGGTGGTATCAATATTGGAATGAATGGTACAGGAATGGGAACGCAATCAACACAAACCACACAAACGAACGCACAAGGTGGAACAATCAATGTGAATAGTTCAACTACAACATCAGGTATGGGAACTCAAACTTCTACTCCGGGTGGAAATGTTAATGTAAATATGAATGGAACAGGAATGGGCACGCAAACGTCGACTCCTGGAGGAAATATTAATGTGAACTCAACTACTACAACCTACGGGAATCAAACTACAACTCCTGGAGGAAATGTAACGATTAATTCTAATGGAGTTCAATCATCCTCTTCGTCAACAACTACCACAACGCAAACAACGACGACGACAACTACTTCTGGAGGAACAACAACGTATGGTAATGGAAATGGTGCTGTAACGAATGGAACGACACAAGTTAATTCAGGAATGAACTCTGGAAACACAGTTTATACAAATACAATTAATACTGCATCTTCAACTATTACTTGTACAAAAGTTTTAAGCGATGCAGATGCTTATGTGGCAGATTTAAAAACAATCACCTTTGATGATGATCGCAAAGAAACTATTTTGAAAGATATGGTAAGTAAGTGTTTAAATGCTAGTCAAGCGTATAAAATCTTGGAGACGTTGACATTTGAAAGTGACCGATTAGAAATTGCTAAATATTTGTACGATCGTTTATTGGATAAAGATAAGGGAAGTACCTTGTTGCCACTGTTTACATTCGATTCGAGCAAAATGGAATTCAGAGATTACATGCGAAAATAAAGAGATAATAAAAAAGCGAGATTCACACCTCGCTTTTTTTGTTTTAATCCCAATGGGAATAAGTACCGTCACCATAGAGATGACCTTTTTCTTCAAATTCTTTATCGTTGTAGGTGTTTTCTCCTAATCGAATTGTTTCATTGTTGATTTTTACTGTTTTACCAGTTGGGATTTCAATATAGATTTCTACTTCTTGGATTCGCATTTTATCTGTTATTGGATAAGTATAATAATTATTTAAGTTCACTATATTGCTATCAACAGACATAGAATGATGAATGTTTTTTGCTTTGGTTAAAGCTGCTTTATGCGCGTGACTGTGTGCACTCATTGTTTGATAAACATGAAACAATGAATCTGAAGATAGTCTGTAATGAATGCGAATACCCGCTTCACTTATTTTATCTCCTTTTATTCCTAACATGCCCCAATCTCCATCTGATTTGATTCTGAACTTGTTGTTATTGGCGTAAGATGATAGATGTGGAACAATTGTTAATTGCTCACCGTAATAAGTCCCAATTTCTTGTTCCAATTCACCATGAATAGTTAATTCTCTTCCCGTTTTTAATCCAATCACTAAAACCATCATTGAACCAATAAACCCTGTAACAAAAAGCGATATTAAACTTAGACGTGACCAGCGATTACGAATTCTGAAAACCAATTTTATTCCAAGGAGTAATAGAAAGAAAATAATTGAAAATGCCGTAATCATCGCACCTGCATATCCCCAATTGTAATCCGATTGTGTTTCAATGGTCATTTGTGCTAATTCTGGTAATGACAAATAGCCATTATCACTTTGTACAGGAATTACGCGCACGCCAAACACACCGAATATCATGAACATCACAAGAAAGAACAATCCTTTCATGATTAAAAATACACCAACGACTGCCCCAATAATTCTTCCAAAAGAGCTAAATCGGTGTGATAAATGATCTTCACGGCGTATGCGATTGGCAAATGATTTTGTTTCCGTTTCAAAGCGTTTTGCAGCGGCTTCGACCTCTTCTTTTACTGAATCAACGGTAATTGGTTTTCCGCGCATACGTAACTTCTCAATCGTTGATTTCGCCTTTGGTACCACAATCCAAAGAATTATGTAAAGAGGAAATCCAAATCCACCAAAAAAGAACATAATGAGGAAAATAGCACGAATGATAATAACATCAATGTTGAAATAATTCGCAATTCCTGCACATACACCAGCAATGGAAGCATTTTCTAAGTCGCGGAATAAATGACGCTCGCGATCTTGTTGATATGTCTTTTGATTGGCGCTTTCTTTGAATTCTTGCGTAGTTGAATCTTCATCATCTAGATATTGAGAAGGATCTCCCAATGTGTCTAAAATCAACTGAATATCTTCAATTTCGATAACTTGTTTTTTATCATTGAGACGCGAAGTACACAATTCAGCAATGCGCATTTCGATGTCTTCGATTATGTCTTTACTGTCTTTTTCGTTGCGCAATCCGTGACTCAATCTGTTCATGTAATCTTGCAATAATTCATACGCATCCTCTTCAATTAAGAAGTTCATGCCTTTGATATTTACTGAAACGGTCTTTTTCATAATTCACTTTTTTCAGCCGATTCACTCGGTTGTAGGTTGGTAATTTTATTAACAGCTTGGCTCAATTCTGCCCATGTACTGTCTAATTCTTCTAAAAAGGCTTTCCCCATTTTCGTTAGGGTAAAGTACTTTCGCGGTGGACCCGATTGTGATTCTTCCCATCGATAAGCTAAAAGTTCCATGTTTTTTAATCGTGTTAAAAGTGGGTAAAGTGTTCCTTCAACAACAATTAACTTCGCATCCTTCAAGGTTTCTAAAATTTCTGAAGGATAGGCTTCTTTCTTATCGAGAATGGATAGAATACAGTATTCCAAGATTCCTTTTCGCATTTGGGCTTGTGTATTCTCTAAACTCATTTGTGTTAATTTTTATACAAAGATATATGTAAAAGAATGAACTATGCAATACATAGTACTGTAATTTTATTTTTTTAACAATTATAGAATTGGCAAAAAGTTCTATTTGTTCACTATTTACAAGGCTTTGTAGGAGAATTCAATTATTTTGAAGAACTTCGATTCGTAAAAAATCATGTGAAATGGAATTTATTGAATTGTCGAATAACTTGGTTGAAGCCAAAATTGCGTTAAAAGGAGCCGAGATTATTTCTTTAAATCGGATAGGTAACACTTCAGTTTTATGGAATAAGGACGACTTAATTTGGAATCGGACGGCCCCGAACTTGTTTCCAATTGTTGGACGTTTGAAAGGTGATTCCTACTTTTTAGATGGAAAATCATATCAAATGAAACAGCACGGATTTGCACGCGACCAACAGTTTACGATAAGCTATCAAACTTCAGATTCAGTTGATTTAACATTAATTTGGAGTGAAGATACGTTGTCCATTTATCCATTCAAATTTGAGTTAACGATAAGGTATTTTTTATTTGAAGCAGGAATTGATGTACATTATATGGTTCGAAATTTAGATAAAAAGAAGCTTGGCTATTCAATCGGTGGACATCCTGGATTTCAGTTAAAAGATGAATTGAACATGTATAAATTGGTCTTTTCGAATCCATTTGCTTCGGAACGACATGAATTGGAAGGAGCTTATTATTCTGGAAAATGTTCAACTATGGATTGCAGTGGGGAGCTTGAACTAAACAATGCACTTTTTGAAAATGATGCTGTTGTATTTAAAAATCCACCATTTACTTCGGTTGGATTGGTGCATAAAACGGGTGGAGAATTAGTTCGTTTACAATTTGATCAACTCGATGCAATAGGTTTTTGGACGAAAAAGGATGCGCCTTTTTTCTGCATTGAACCGTGGTGGGGCTGGGCTGATGAGTTGAAACATACGGGAGATTTTGAAACAAAAGCGGGATTACATTGGTTGGAGATTGGTCAACAACAGGATTTTAAGTATTCTATTGTTTTGTGTCTATGAGTTTGTTGTTGCAAAATTTAAATATTTCCTGTCTGCCGACAGGCATGAAATTTTGCAACAGTCATTCTGCTTTCATTTTTTCTAAAAAAGCCAATCCTTTTTCGTACCCAAATTCATGGTCTTTCTTGATTAATTCAGACGAATTAGAATGTTGTTGTGCGTGCAATTTTTTGTCAGGAGCAATTTGTTGTATTGTAATTCCGACTGGTGGATTTAATATAAATTCCAGGGATTGATTGAATTTAATGTGGTTGGTTTGAAAGATGCGCTTGATATCTTTTTGACGCCAATGGTATAATTCGCCAAAATAATCTAACCACGATTGTTGCATTTTTTCTTTTTCAGCCGTTGTTCGAATGATTAAAATTTCAGTAGCACCTTGTTCTATTGCCCATTTCACAGGAAGTGAATCACTCCATGCGCCATCCATGAATTTTTCATCACCAACTGGATGAGCACCTTTAGTTACCAAAGGCATTGAACTAGATGCAATTAACGCATCTATCCACGTGTCTTTCGTTGGTTGATGGTAGCATGGATTCCCGCGCTCGGCATGAGTCATTACAATTCCAACTTTTTTGTTGGCACTATTTTCAAGAACCTTTGTAATGTCTAAAGGAACCAATTCACTTGCAATCTCGCGAAAAAAGTCTACATCCATTACTGGTTTTGATCGAATCAAATTTCGATAATTGATGAAACGCGAATTATCGGTCAAACAAAACATGGCTTCAAGACACTTCTTTTTTTCCTGTTGAAGAAAATAAGAAGCAGCAATTGCTCCACCGGAAACACCAGCATAAATATCAAAAGGATTGTATTCTTTTTCAATGAATGCATCTAATACACCTGCGCTGAACCCTGTTCGGAATCCACCTCCTTGAATGATTAGTGCTTTTTTTAACATTTGTAGATGTGTAGTGGTTTTGAATCAATGTTAAGACAGTACAAAAGTAGTGTTTTTATGCAATCGATTTTGTTGCTTTTAAATAATTTCTGATACCAATTCGAACTGCTGGCTGAATGGTTACCGTTTGTTTCAATTCAATGATACCTTCAATTTCCGGCTTGATTTCGGGATACTTTTCGGTGAATTGAATCAGTTTATAGATTGCATATACAAAAAGCGCCACTTTATTCGAATCGTCTTTAATGAATGCAATCAGTTGATCTAGAAATTTTGATTCTTTGTAATCGATTAGTGGAAGATTAGAACAGGTATTACATAGATTGCGTAAAACGCTTTGGTTTTTACTATGAAACAAACAATCAATAAATTGGGGTTGAAATTCCTCGAGTAATTCTGGATTTGTTTTTACAATGTGGGTTAAGAGCCAAGAAGCACATTCTGGAAATGGATGTTTTAAATCACTTATTGCAATTTCAACTAGTTCTGGAATTAAATGTGGCTCTTGAATAAAACGTGCAGCTAACTTGGGAAAACCATGTTGCTTGTAATGTTCCTCAAGTAAATATTTTACCATGTTTAATTGGTGTTTCGTGTTAGTTAAAGGTACGAAATTGGATTGATAAATGCATCTGCAGATCAGTAAAATTGGGAGTTATTAGTAAGATTGTTAACTTGCAAATTTGTTAATTTACAACATTACAACTTTGTAACAACGAACACAAGGAGCCCATCAAACCAATCAAACGAATTTTACCCAACAAAAAAAGGTGCTAGAAACCTAACACCTTTTTCAACGATTAACGTTTATTTCTTATGCCATTACGCCTAATACTTCAGCCATTTTCGAACCAATGTGAGCTGGAGAATCAACTACGTGAATTCCACATTCTCTCATGATACGTTTTTTAGCTTCAGCTGTATCCTCGTCACCTCCAACGATCGCACCAGCGTGACCCATTGTTCTTCCTTTTGGAGCAGTTTCACCAGCGATGAATCCTACAACTGGTTTCTTAGCGTTGTCTTTAATCCAACGTGCAGCAATTGCTTCTAAGTTTCCACCAATTTCACCAATCATTATGATTCCTTCTGTTTCTGGATCGTTCATTAACAATTCAACCGCTTCTTTTGTAGTAGTTCCAATAATTGGATCTCCACCGATTCCGATTGCTGTTGTGATTCCTAATCCTGCTTTTGCAACTTGATCAGCTGCTTCGTATGTTAATGTTCCTGATTTAGAAACAATACCGATTTTTCCTTTTTTGAAAACGAATCCTGGCATGATACCAACTTTCGCTTCTCCAGCAGTGATTACACCTGGACAGTTTGGACCAATTAAACGGCAATCATAACCTTTGATGTATTCTTTTGCTTTCACCATGTCGTTTACTGGAATACCTTCAGTGATACAAACGATTACTTTAATTCCAGCGTTCGCAGCTTCCATAATTGCATCTGCAGCAAAGGATGGTGGAACGAAAATAATAGATACATCGGCACCTGTTGTTGTAACTGCGTCAGCAACTGTATTGAAAACTGGACGATCCAAGTGAGAAGTTCCTCCTTTTCCTGGAGTTACACCACCAACAACATTGGTTCCGTATTCAATCATTTGAGATGCATGGAAGGATCCTTCACTACCTGTGAATCCTTGTACAATCACTTTTGAGTCTTTATTTACAAGTACGCTCATTTTTGCGGGTTTTTAGTATCTATTATAAAACTGATTCCAAAAGTAAAAGTTTGAATCCGTTTTATCAACGATTCGACCAATTATTCTTGGTTTTTTTTTGATTTTTTTTCTCTGCCGATTTCAATTCTCAAATTTTCAAATCATCAAATTCTATTTGAGAAATTTACTTCACGCTCACAACTTCCATTTCAAAGACAAGAATAGAGTGGGGTGGAATGTCTTCCAAATCGCGGTCACCGTAACCTAATGATGGTGGTGCAACCAAAAATGCTTTTCCTCCCGGTTTCAACATTAACATAATTTCCTTCCAAGCGCCAATCAATTGTCCGACTTCAAATTCTACTGGTTTTTTAGATTGCTCATCGAAAACGGTTCCATTCATGAAATAGCCTTTGTAGGTGAATGAAACAACATCTGTAAATTTGATGAATTCGCCTTCACCTGGTTCGATGATTTTGTAGTATAATCCAGACGAAGTTTTTTGACACTTGATGTTTTTCTTCGCTAAATAACTTTTGATTTGTTCGTCAAAACTCTTTTTGTCTTCTTCGTTGTAGGTTTTGCATCCAACAATCAATGTTAATATGAAGAAAACACTTAAATATTTCATAGATTTTCGGTTTGTTAAAGTTCAACTGGTGTTAGGGTGTACCCTTCTTTTTCCAACAAACGAATTACGCCATTTGGACCGCCGAGATGCCCAGCTCCAACAGCAATAAAACATCGTTTATTCGCAATCATTTCTTTGATTTGTGGCACCCAAGCAGCATTACGATTATCCAAGAAATCAGCCGATTCAGCAGAAATAACTCCGCCTTCATCTTGAATCATTAAATACAAAGAATCAACATTTTGACCTTGATATAACACTTCCATTTCTTTCATCGTCTCAATGGATTTCTCAGAGTCGCGAATGCCTTCCATCACCATTTCGGCCTGTTGTTCCTTCGTTAAATCATCGAAAAATGCCATTTGTTGTTCAATAGTTTCTAATCCTGAGATACTCAGTTTATTTGTTTTAGCAATTTCTTCTAAGGTCATTTCGTAGGATTCTGTTTTTCCCATGAAATGGATTTGAGTAGCCATTTGAACAACAACAAACGGTTTCATTTTAGACATCGTAGAGCGGAAAGCAGCTTCGTCCATTTTGAATTCTTTCTTTGCCCAAATAAGAATGGAATCTGTTTGTTCTTTCGAGAAGTAATCGAAAAAAGTTCCTTCTTCCAGGAGTACATATTTCATTGCCTCTTTTTGGTTTGGTAAACCCGCAAGTTCCATTACTAATTGCTCCGATTTCTTAACGATTTTCTCAAGTTTGTCTGGAAAGATGAAATATTCTTTCTCAATCATGTGCATTGTTCCAAAAAGATAGGAACCTTTTGGAATACCTGGGCCTTCAATCTTCCATAGCAACGAACTTTCCTTCATGGGGAATTCTGTCGTCTGTGAAAAAACGAATTGCCAACAAATTGTTAGCTGAACCAATAAGAAAAGAATCGTGTTTTTCATTTAAACTAGCTTCTAACTCTAAAATCTATCTCTAACTTCTAGTCAAAAGTGATTTCCGCCAAATAATGATCTTCGTTCTCGTACAAACGTTTTGCTTTCAAGCCGACGTTTTTAGCAGCTTTGAACAAATTGTCAAAATCAACATATAACCAATCAAACCAAGGACCTTTGTCTTTTTTGTATTTCATTTGAAAACGGAAATTTCCGTAATACTCAGAATTCAAATCAACCCAAAGTGCGCCATCTTCATCTTCGTATAAATACTTGATATCGGATGAGTCACACAATATTTTTCCACCTTCAGCAAGCAAAGACTTTGCCTGAATTAAAGTGTTCTCTAAATTCGCTAAAGTTCCTGCAATTCCGATTCCATTCATCATCATCAAAATGGTATCGTATTGTTCACCTTTTAAATCGAAGAAATTGATTTTTCGTGCATTTAATCCAACTTGTTTCATGTAGCGAACCGCTCCATCAGAAACTTCAATTGGAAACACTTCGTATCCACGATCTTGTAGTTCAAGTGAATGAACACCTGCTCCAGCACCAACATCTAAGATTTTTCCTTTTGCTGCTTCTAGCGCAATTTGCTCCAATTCTGGCATTTCGTCCATTTTGCGGAACAATACCTCAATTGGAATAATATCATCTTCACAGATATCCGAACCGACAATAATATCATTCGGTTTTTTTGTTGATGCGTAATCTAAAATCGCAGCACCAACTGGATCTCCTCCTTTTTTAATTTCCATTTAATAGTTGTATTCGTCAAAGTTTGAAAAGTCCTCTTCGTCCATGTCGTCGTCGAATTCATTAAATCCAAATTCGTCTTCTTCCTCATCTCCAATTTCTCCTGCAAATAAATCTTCATTATCACCAGCACGTGAATCTTCTGGTGGCGCCATTCCAACGGCTAACAATACTTCTGGAACTTCAGGACCTTCTTTATCGTAACCGATTAACTCGATCAAGAAAATCCACATACGCATGAAATCGTATACCAAAATGAATTTTTGATCAGGCTCTTCAAGGAAATCTTTGATAATCGCATCTTTCATAACGGCTGCTGGTGAATCAACAGAATCGTCACCATACGTTAAGTCTTCCAAACTGATTTCGTGACCTTTGTCCCAGCTATCATTTGAAACATAAAAACTTGCCATTTGATCACCTTCAAAACGAAAAGAGGAAACAATTGCTTTATAGAATGACTCGAAATTATCGGTGTCTTTAATCAGTATATCCCTGAAAATTTCACTACTATTTTCTGAATCAAGAAGTACTCTGAATTTTAAACCTGCCATTGTTAAACGTGTTGGGTTTTACTTTTTTGTAAAATTAAAATTATTTCGCGAAACTCGGTTGATTCACTAGTGTCAAACCTAATTCATCTGCGATTTTCAACATGAGTTGGATTGCTGCTTCAGGCTCGTTTGGAATCTCTCCTTCTAAAATTGCTTCTTTAATGCGCGATTTGATTGTTCCAATTTCTGCACAAGGTCCTAAATTGAACGTCTGCATGATCATTTCTCCTGAAACGGGTGGTTGGAAATTACGAATGCGGTCTTTCTCTTCAACAGCTTTCAGTTTCTCCATTACCAATTCGAAATTCTTACGGTATTTTTTAACCTTGAATTCGTTTTTCGAAGTAATATCGGCGTTACACAAGGTCATTAAATCATCAATGTCATCTCCGGCCTCATTCAATAAACGTCGGATGGCCGAATCAGTAACAGAACCTTTTACCAAGGCGATTGGGCGTAAATGCAAACGCACTAATTTCTGCACATATTTCATTTTATGATCCAATGGTAACTTCAAACGCTTAAAAATACGAGGTGTCATGCGTGCACCCAAATCTTCATGTCCGTGGAAAGTCCAACCTGTTTCCGGATCAAAGCGTTTTGTTGGTGGCTTTGCAATATCATGCAGGATTGCAGCCCAACGCAACCATAAATTATCGGTGTTTTCAGAAATATTATCCAATACTTCCAAAGTATGGTAGAAATTGTCCTTGTGCGTTTTTCCATTGATGGTTTCAATACCACACAAATCGGTCATTTCAGGGAAGAAACGTTGTAATAATTTCGTTGAATGCAAGAGTTTGAACCCGCGAGATGGTTGGCCACTCAGAATAATCTTGTTGCATTCGTCCATCGTTCGTTCAACTGAAATGATGTCCAAACGTTCCGAATTATCAAGAATTGCTTGTAAACTTTTTGATTCTATTTTGAAATCCAATTGGGTAGCAAAACGAATTGCTCGCATCATACGCAATGGATCATCACTGTAGGTTGTATCTGGATCTAAAGGTGTTCGAATAATTCCTTTTTCCAAATCATCCATTCCATTAAACGGGTCAATTAAATCACCAAAATTTGAAGCATGAAGCGATAAAGCCATTGCGTTGATTGTGAAATCGCGACGATTTTGGTCATCTGCCAATGTTCCATTTTCAACCAATGGTTTGCGTGAATCTGAGCGATAGGATTCTTTTCGGGCACCAACAAATTCAACATCTAAATCTTTGTATTTAAACTGTGCTGTACCGAAGTTGTGAAAGAAAGAAACTTTTTTAACACGCAATTTATCAGCACACAATTTTGCTAAATCCAAACCAGAACCAACGACAACAATATCAATATCTTTTGATGGACGCTCGAGAATTAAATCGCGCACAAATCCACCAATTACATAGGCTTCAAGATTGTTTTCTGTAACAATTTGTGATGCTACCTTGAAAACAGGATGTTTAAGAAATGCTGCGTAATTTTTTGACATTGGCACAAATATATTAAAGATTCTAGAACTTTAAGGAGCAGAGGCAAGAGTTGATTATGGAGAATGGAGCATAGACCGCGGCGCTGTTGGACTCGTTATCAATGAAAAAATGATATTTATTATTCTAATATC
Organism: Crocinitomicaceae bacterium; assembly: GCA_023262855.1. GTDB lineage: Bacteria > Bacteroidota > Bacteroidia > Flavobacteriales_D > Crocinitomicaceae > M0103. Next base: position 45,592 of record JALQYQ010000016.1, on the reverse strand, counting down.
TTAAAGTCTTGCAGTCCTTTGTCTTAAAGTCCTACCGTCATAAAGTCTTAACGTCTAATAACAACCACAGAACCATCCAATGAAATCTTAATGATTTGAGAAGGAGTTGTCATTTGTTCGTCTAAGCGCAATTCTAACACCGCGTCAACGCTTGATTTGATTGTTTCATCAATTTCTTTGAAGGATTTAGGATTTGCTTGTCCTGATAAATTAGCAGAAGTACTCACCAACGGTTTGTGCATGGAACGAATCAACTTTAAACACGTTGGATCTTTCGTAATGCGGATGCCAATCGTTCCGTCTTTTGCGAGAACACTTGGAGCCAAGCCTTTTGCAGATGGATAAATGATTGTTAATGGCTTTTCAGCGTAATCAATCAAATCGTAACAAACTTGATGAAAGTCAGGAACATATTTCTCTAACATGCCGATGCTGTCCACTAAAATGATAAAACTTTTTTCTTCTGGACGGTTTTTAATCGCTAAAATGCTCTGACACGCTTCTTCGTTCGTAGCATCACATCCCAATCCCCAAATCGTATCACTCGGATACAAAATCGTTCCACCGTTTTTCAGTTGTTCTATCGTCTGTTCTAAATTCATTTTACATTATTTAATCAACCTTCAAAAATCACGAATTATAAATAATAAATCATGAATCCAGAAGATCTGGACGTCTTTCCTGCGTTCTCTTCAAGGCTTGATCTTCACGCCATTTTTCAATTTTCGCAAAATCACCTGAAAGCAAAACGTCTGGAACTTTCATTCCTTTGAATTCTGGTGGACGCGTATAAACAGGGGGAGAAAGCAAATTATCTTGAAAACTATCAGTCAAAGCAGACGTTTCATCATTCAAAACGCCAGGAATCAAACGAACTACTGCATCAACTACAACCGCTGCAGCTAATTCACCGCCAGAAAGCACATACGAACCAATGGAAATTTCTTTGGTGATGTAATGTTCGCGAACACGTTCATCGACACCTTTGTAATGTCCGCACAAAATCATAATATTTTCACTTAACGACAATTGATTGCACATCCCTTGTTCGAACAATTCACCATCTGGCGTCATGTAAATGATTTCATCATAATTGCGTTCAGCTTTCAATTTTTCAATGATTGCAGCAATTGGTTCAATCGACATGACCATTCCAGCACCGCCGCCGTATTGGTAATCATCCACATTTTTGTGCTTGTTGGTCGAGTAATCACGAATGTTGTGTACGTGAATTTCAACATGGCCTTTGTCTTGCGCACGTTGCATGATAGAAGCTGAAAATGGACTTTCCAACAATTGTGGAAGAACCGTAAGGATATCAATTCGCATGGCGCAAAGGTAAACATTTTAGTTGTTTGGGATAAATCGCTTCGAGATGTAGCAAAAAAAGAAAAAGCTTAGCGCTCGATTTTTGAATTTTGCTTTTCATTATTTTAGTCGCATGGTATTTTCAATTTCAACAAAACGGATTTTTCTACACGGACTTGTCTATGTTCTATGTTCCATGTTCTATGCTCCAGTTCTAAATGCGCAATGGACCCAAAACACTTCTCCAACGTATCCTGAACTAATTTCCTATTACAAGAAATTGGATGCGCAACACAAAGAAATCGAGTTGTATGCAATGGGAGAATCAGATTACGGACTTCCAATTTATGTATGTATTGTTAACGGCGCACAAGATTCTTTGAAAACCTTTCAAAAAGCGCGCACTTCAACAACACTTTTGGTAAACAATGCCATTCATGCGGGAGAACCAGATGGTGTGAATGCCTGTTTAATTTGGTTGGATAATTGGATTAAGAATGGTAAGAAAACGGATGGATTACCAGTGATTGCCTTTATTCCTGCATACAACGTTGGTGGAATGATGAATCGTTCTTCGAATAGTCGTGCGAATCAGAATGGTCCTGAAGAATATGGATTTAGAGGAAATGCACAAAACTTGGATTTGAACCGTGATTTCATCAAAATGGATTCAAAAAATGCCTTCACCTTTGCAACAATTTATCACGCATTGGATCCTGATGTGTTTGTGGATACACATGTTTCGAACGGAGCCGATTATCAATATACCTTGACTTACATTTCTTCGATGAAAGAACGATTGGCACCAAGTTTATGCTCCTTGACCTATGATAAAGTGATTCCTTCGTTGACGAAAAGTTTAAAGAAAAAGAAATGGGATTTATTTCCCTATGTTGAATTACTGAAAGAAACACCGGAAGAAGGAATGCATGCGTTTAATGACTTACCGCGATATGCCATGGGTTATGCTTCCTTGTTTGATGCGGTGAGTTTTACGGTCGAAACACACATGTTGAAACCATTTCCTCAACGAGTAGAGGCAACACATGATTTCATTTTCGATTTGATTGTCTACGCGGGAACGCATTCCAAAGAAATCGAATTTGCACGAGCGGAAGCACGTAATTATTGGCAAAAGGACAAGCAATTTGAATTTGGATATCAATTGACGGAAAAGAAAGATTCGATTTTATTTAAAGGATTTGAGTTTACGAATCCACCGAGTCCAGTGACAGGTTTACCACGTTTGAAATACCACGAAGATCGTCCGTATGAAAAATACATTCCTTATTTCCATACCTATCAAGCAAAAGATTCAGTTGTGATTCCATCGTATTTTATTGTTGGAAGTCAGTGTGATGAGGTAATTGAACGTTTGGTCGCAAACCAGGTTCAGTTCACCCGTTTTGAAAAAGATACAATTATTCAGATTTCGCAGGAACGTTTGTCGGAATTCAAAAGTTATGGAAAGCCCTACGAAGGACATTTTTACCACAATGAAGTGAAATCGAAAGAGGAATTGGTTGAACAACATTTCAAAAAAGGAGATGTGTTGATTCCAACGAATCAGTATCAGCGTAATTTCTTGCTTTCCATTTTTATTTCACGTGCCGAGGATAGTTACTTCCGATGGAACTTTTTCGATAGCTATTTACAACAAAAAGAGTATTTCTCGCCCTATGTTTTTGAAGAAAAGGCTGTGGAAATTCTTAAGGAAAAACCGTGGATAAAAGAACAATTGGAGTTGATGAAAGCATCTGACAAATCCTTCCGCGAATCGCAATGGGATCAATTGTATTTCATCTACAAAAACAGCGATTTATTTGAAGAGAGTTATTACCTGTTGCCGATTGGGTTGAGGAAGGATTGATTAAAAGGTTCAAAGGTTAAAATGTTCAAATGATCTAGGTTCCTAACTTATCTCTTAACTCTCATCGTTTATCGTTTATCACTCATCATTCAAATCATATGACATTTTTTCGTTTCTTTACTTAAAACAAGCCCAAATGGAACAAGTAGCGAAAGCCATCGGATTTATTGTATATGCCGTTGCAAGTGCGGACAAACATGTGTCGCCCGAAGAAAAGCAAATTGTACACGATATCATCAATGAAAATTGGAAAATATTAGCAGATCACGAAGATCCATTCGGAGTTCGCGCCTTGGATTTTATTGACAAAATGATGGTCGTACTCGATGAAAAAAAGGTCGACTCCGAAGAAGCTTTTCGCTTGTTCAAAGAAGTCTACGATGAAAATAGAGAACGCTTTACACCTGGAATGAACAACTTCATTGTGACTATCTGCATCAAAACCGCCGCAGCCTTCAATCAACTCAACAAAGCAGAATTGGTTTTGCTCTCACGCATCGAACTTCTCCTGAAAGCATACTAATCACGAATCACAAGCGCCGAAGTGGATAATCACAAATTACAAATCATGAATCATGAATCATGAATCATGAATCACAAATCCAACGTAGCTTTCCAAGACTTTTCCATTTTCGTAACTAAATCGTTTTTCTAAAAAAGAATGCTTTGCGTATATTTGATGCAAACAATTAGCTTATGTTAAAACGATTACTGTTAGTTTGTGCGCTGATTCCGCTTGGAAACTTGGTTGCACAAGACACAACGTGGGTGCAAACCTTTACGTTCGATTCAATCACAACGCGTCGTGCGGATTTCCCATTTCCTCAAGAGTTAAATGATAAACGCTTTGAGAAAGTGTTGATGTATTACAAATTGAAATGTAGTCCATTAACAACATGGGATCAATACAATTGTGGTGAGTGGGATTACTTAACTTATACACGTGTTTTTGATCATACAGGTGTTTTTGATTCAGTTCAAGTAAATGGAAATCGTTATACAGCGAACTTAACTTCACCGGCGACAATTCAATACAATTCCTTGCCATATGCGCAAACGGATTCGTATGTGCGCGTTGAACACAATCGTTCAGGTGCATCTTTAACACAGCACAATGTCAATGCTTCAAACACAGTTACTCCATTTCCATTCGATGTAACAAACAATGGAGGTCGTTTTCAAATGTTGCTTACAGCTTCAGAATTAGCGGCAGCTGGAATTACACCTGGAGATATTCAATCGTTAAGTTTATACGTGAATACCTTGACGGTAAATGGCGAATTGAAATATCCTACAATTTCATTAAAAGCAACGACTGACGCTAATTTAACAGCCTTTCACAAAACAGGTTTTACAGAAGTATATGACGCTGCACATGGGGCAAATGGAAGTCAACCAGAATTAAGTGTTGGACAAAATGATTTATTGTTCTATCAGCCATTTGCATGGAATGGAACAGATAATATCATCATTGAATTCTACTTTGAAAATACACAAGATGCATTGAATTCGTTGGCGTTCAATAGCGAAACAATTTCAAATCAATCTGCTGTTTTCTACAATTCGTTGAATGGAGCAATTGAATTTGATGGTACAAATCATACGATGTTAGAGTTGTCAGATTTTACAATGGGCGGAGAAATGACAATTTCTTTTTGGTCGAAAGGAAATGGTTCTGCTGGAACAAATACCTCAATTCTTGAAGCATACGATAATAACAACAATCGAATCGTAAACATTCATATGCCTTGGAGCGATAACACAATGTATTTCGATGCAGGTGAAGGAAATGGCTATGATCGAATCAATAAATTGATGACGGCAACAGAAATGGATAACACCTGGAATCACTGGGCGTTTGTTAAAAAACAAAGCACTGGCGAAATGTTTATCTATAAAAATGGTGTTTTGTGGCATTCTGGTACTGGAAAAAATAGAGCAGTAGGATATATTCATAGAATGGTACTTGGTTCGAATTGGAATCAAGCGTATATGTGGAAAGGTCGCATTGACGATTTCCAAATTTATGATGCAGCGCTGCCTCAAGCAACGATTCAAGCTTACATGAATCAAAAACCTGATGCATCACATCCTAACTGGGCTGATTTATTGGTGTATTACGATTTTGATAACCATGAATATGCTTCAGATTTATCTCAAAACGATTATTTGTTAATGCCTTCTGAAAAAGGAATGTTTGTTTCAGATGATTATCCAAACGCAGGAGTTCAACAAGCGACAGCGCGTCCTCAAATTTCTCTTGGACAAGGAACAGTAGCTGGAGCAGTAGTTGCAACAGAAGAATTAGAAAAAGTGGTTAAAGAACCAACTGTGATTTTCGAAGAGCAAACTGTAGGATATCATTTCGAAATTGTAAATGCAGAAGTAGTTCTTGAATCAGGTGATGAAATTGTATACGACGTGAATGGTTCTGTGGTTTCTCAAACGCCTTTTACAGGTGCAACTACTCTTACAAACGAACAAATTATTCATTACAATCCGCCATTTGAATTAATTCATGATGTTGAAATTGCGCGTTACATCACGCCTTATGGAATTCAATTTGATTTAGGTCCAAACGGTTTCTATTGGATTTATGATGTAACAGACTACCAACAATATTTGAAAGATACGGTTGATTTAGCAGCGCACAACACGCAAGAATTAGTTGACTTGAAATTTGCATTTATTGAAGGGATTCCGCCGCGTGATGTGCACAAGCGTGAACCGATTTGGTCGGATTTCAGATCGTACCAATTCTCAAACATGGCAAACGATACAGACTTGCAAGAAGTATCTATTCCATTGGCTGACAGTTCTGAAATGTTCAAAATTAAAACGCGTTTATCTGGACATGGACAAGTTGGAAACGGCGCATGTTGTGAATGGGTTCCAAATGATCACCAAATTAAAATCGATGGAGTTTCTCGTTTCAACTGGAACATTTGGCAAACTACACAATGTGGTGATAATCCAAATATTTCACAAGGTGGAACATGGCCGTATGCACGCGAAGGTTGGTGTCCGGGAGATCAAGTACGTGAAAATGAATTTGAAGTGACACCATTTGTAACTGGAGACACAGTTAAAATTGATTATGTAATCAATAATGTTCCAGCAAATGATCCAGGTCAAGCAAGTGGAAACTACATTGTAGCAATGGATTTAATTTCATACTCAGCTCCAAACTTTCAACATGATGCGGCTGTGATTGATATCTTGAATCCAAATAATTGGGAATATTACCGCAAGTGGAATCCAACATGCTCAAATCCAAGAGTTGTTATTCAAAATACAGGTGAACAACCATTGACAAAATGTATCATTCGTTGTTGGATTTCTTATGGCGATTGGTTAGAGTATGAGTGGACAGGAAATTTAGCATTCTTAGAAAAAGAAACGGTTGAAATTCCTGTGACTGACTTGGCATGGTGGAGAGATTATTCTGGTGAGCAAACGTTTCATGTGCAATTGTATGCGATTGAAGGTTATCCAGATTTGGATGAATACGATCAAAACAATCACTTAAACACGAAATTTGAAGCCCCTGAAATGATTGATGGACCTTTCTTTATTTGGTGCACTACAAACAACAAAGCGAGTGAAAATAAATACCGTTTGGAAGATGCTTCAGGTAATATTTTGTTCGAGCGCACAGGTTTAACAAACAACACGCAATACAAGGATACATTTGATTTAGCTCCAGGTTGTTACAGCGTAATCATTGAAGATACCGACAGTGATGGAATTGGATTCTGGTATTCAAGTCAAGTGGAAGGTGAAACAACAGGAACATTCCGATTACGAAAAGTAGGAGGAAGTTACATAGAATTCTTCCCGTCTGATTGGGGAAATTACCACAGATATAATTTCTCAGTTGGATTTGGATTAGGCGTGAAAGAAGAAGAATTAGCACATGAAATTGCAATCTTCCCGAATCCTACGAATGGAATTGCCATGATTGAAGTAAGCGGTTATGTTGGAAACGAAGCCAATTTGATTATTTACGACATGATGGGAAGACCAGTTCATTCAGAAGTGATGAATGCAACAGGTACGTTTGCTGAAGCGCAAGTAAATCTTTCTCACGTTCCTTCTGGAAACTACATCGTTAAAATCATTACCAAAGATCAAGTTTATACAAAGGAGTTAATCAAACACTAATTCCTTATTTCTGAAAGAAAGGTCGGCGCAAGTCGGCCTTTTTTTTGTGATTCAGATTTGCATCCTTGTTAAGTTTAGCCACACCGTGAGATGCACAGATGATAAAAATTCATGTTTACTTCGGAAAATAGTTCTTTTTGATGGATTTTGTTGAAGACCGTTCAATTGCCAATTATCTCAGCGACCTCTGTGCAACGCAGACTCAAAATCTCTGCGTTATATTGTTCACGGATCATCTAAAATACTTCTTCAACCCTAAAATCGGTCGTTCAAAATAATGCAAACTGATCCACGCAACTACATACGTACTGAAGAATACTAAAACAACATACACTAGAAACTGCCACAGATGATCAGTGAAACCATGGGTTTTAAAGAAAGTACTCCAATAATAAATAAGTATACAGTGAAACATATAAAACCCATAGGTCAATTCACCTGATGAGAAGAAGTAAGGGATTTTATCGATTTTATAAAACGAGTTTTTAGCATAGACTTGTTCCAAAATAACAATAGCGAAGATGATTCCAATTACCGTGCGTTCAAACGCAATAAGAGAACCTTCGAAAATGGAGTTACTTCCTAAAATTAGTAAGGTGCTGATCACATAAAATACGATCCATTGCCATTTTTTAACCCGCTCAAAAGAGGATTGAATTTTCCCCTTGAAAGCTAAGAATCCAATGAATCCACCAATTCCAAGATCCGACATAACTGAAAAGGTGTGAAAGTAAATAATACGGCTGTCGAACCAATAAAATGAACGAAATACAATGGAGCCTAAAATGATTACAACGAAAAAAACTGGAAATGAAAATGATTTTTTAAACGGTATCAATCCCAATAAGAATCCCCAAACTAAATAGAATTGCTCTTCAATACTTACGGACCAAGTCGCACTTAAAAAATTGATTTTATCGTTTATTCCATGAATAATTTCATCGAAATTGGAAAGAAACAAAGCGAATCGCCAAAATTCATGAATCGTGACAATGCCATACGGTAATTTTGGAAACAGAAAAAAACCAAAAAGAACCACTAAAAAATACAAGGGCCAAATGCGCAGAAAACGCCGCAACAAGTAGTTCAGAATATTAATTTTCCCGGTGCGTGCAAATTCATGTAAGAGCAAATAAGTGATTAAAAAACCACTTAAAACAAAGAAAAGATTCACACCAAGATGACCTTTGCTTGCCACTGAAAAAACAAAGTGAAAAATTGTTCCGTTGTAAAAATCGCCCCAAATTTCTCGTTGCAACGTAAAGCAATGGAAAATTAGAACAGTTAAGGCTCCAACAAACCTCAGACCATTCAAATTATTGAAAAATGGGCGTTCGATTGGTGTTGTTACTGTTTTTGACATTTGGAGCATGTAATTTTACGTTGACGAATGTAAGACAAATCTATTGAACGAAGAACGAATATCGGATTCAGTTTTTTGGTTTTAATTTCAGCGTTAAACGAACTTTAACTAAATTTGAGCTCAAAATTCAAACATACGAATCTATGACTTATGATATCGCAGTAATTGGTGGAGGAATTGTTGGAGCAGCAACATTTTACAAGCTTCAAAAAAAGTATCCAACGAAGAAAATCATCCTAATTGAAAAGATGAATTTATTGGCAGATCATCAAACGGGTCATAATTCGGGTGTTATCCATTCAGGATTGTACTACAAGCCAGGTTCATTAAAAGCGCGCAATTGTATTCAAGGTCGTCACGAATTAGTGGCGTTCGCAAAAGAACACGGAATCAAACACGATATTTGTGGTAAGGTGGTAGTTGCAACAGATCCTTCTGAATTGCCGCACATGGAACGCATCTTTCAAATCGGTTTAGAAAATCAAATTGAAGGAATTAAAATGATTTCAGCAGAAGAAGTGAAAGAACACGAACCGTTCGTTGAATCAATCGGTGGAATTTGGGTTCCTTGTACTGGAATCATTGATTTCCGTGGTGCAACTGAAAAAATGGTAGAATTAGCTTTGGCAATTAATTCAGATAGTAAATTGGTCTTGGGCCAAGAAGTACTTGAAATTCAAAAAGGCGATAAAACATCAAATATTATCACAAACAAGGATGAGTTTAGAGCGGAATACTTAGTGTTCTGTGCTGGATTACAAGCGGATCGTTTGGCGAAGAAAGATGGTGTTAAATTGAAAGAAAAAGTAGTTGGATTCCGCGGTGATTATTACGAATTAACGGAAGGAGCAAAACATAAAATCAAGAATTTAATTTATCCTGTACCAAATCCTGATTTTCCATTCTTGGGTGTACACTTTACACGCATGACAGATGGGGAAATCGAATGTGGACCTAATGCGGTATTCACGTTTAAACGCGAAGGATACGGGAAAACAGATTTCTCTTGGAGAGATACGTGGGATGCGTTGACGTATGGAGGAACGTGGAAATTATTCTTCAAAAACATGTCATTTGGTATCAACGAATACCGTCGTGCCTTCTCAAAACGTTTGTTCTTGAAAACCTTGCAACGCATGGTTCCTTCATTAACAATGGAAGACATCAAACCAGGTAGAGCAGGAGTGAGAGCATTGTTATTAGCGCAAGATGGTGACACGCGTGATGATTTCAGAATCGAATACCACGGAAAGTCTATTCACGTTTTAAACGCACCTTCACCTGCAGCAACAGCATCACTTGCAATTGGTGGATATATCGCCGATGAAGCGGAAAAGCATTTTGGATTTTAATCTAGAATATAGAGCTAGAAGTTAGAATATAGAGCTAGAGGTTAGAATTTAGAGTGAGAAGTTAGAATTTAGATGCGATAACTTAGATTATCTAACTTCTAAATTCTGAATCTAACTTCTAAATCATCCTGCTAAATCAATCTTAAACAGTTTCCAATTGCCGTCAAATTTTTTGAAGAAATACATGTAAGAAGTTTCAAATGTCATGTCAGATTCTTTGTCGTAGGTTTCAATCATGATCGATAATAACAAAGCTGTTTCACCTTCTTCAGTAGTGAAATGCGCCAAATCATTGATTGTTTTACTGCGCATCGCAATACGAATTTCGTTCGTATAGATTTTCTCTAAATTGTTCGAATACATTTCTTGTGTCCACGATTCTGGTTCACTTAAATCATCTACCATGTAACCCCAAGCACCCTCTAATGGAAAATTTGTTTGAGAAATAATCGTCTCTTTGTCAATTTTCACCATTGGAAGAATGTTTGAATTCCAGAACGCTTCTAATTCTGCTTTCTGCACTAATTGGCTAAATGAGATACTTGTTAAAAGTGTAAATGCAATAATTAAAGTGGTTTTCATAGCAGTATTTTTTATGAAGTTACAATCTTTTTTATTTTGTGTATCTTTCAGACTCGAAAAAAGTATGAAACGTTGCACCTCTTATTGTTATACGCTCCTAGTTATTTTACTAGTGGCTGTTGCGTGTAAATCAAAATCAACAATGACAATTACGATTGATAAACAAATCCCGCTTCTCGATATTCCTTCAGCTTCAGGGATTGAAAATGATGGTGAATATTTATGGGTAATTGGAGATAATTCTCCCTTCATTTTTCAGATGAACAAGGAATATCACATTCAGAGTAAATACACGATTTCAAACGGTTTGAAAACAGAGCATTTGGAATCTACTATTTCCAAGGACGAAAAGAAAGATTTCGAAGCAATGACCTTGATTGATTGGGAAGGTGAAAAATGTATTTTCCTGTTTGGTTCTGGATCCAAATCGCCGCAACGCAACGAAGGCTTGTTGATTTCACTTCAAGGAGACGTGCTTGAAACCTTTGATTTAACTAAGTTTTATGAATTGATTCAAGAAGAAGCGAAATTGGATGAAGAGGATTTTAACATCGAAGCAGCTGCCATTTTAGAAGATAAAATGTATTTGTTCAATCGCGGGAAAAACAAATTGATTTCCATGAAGACGAAACACTTTATCGATTTTATGTCGGGGAAAGAGGAATCACTGAAATTAAAAGCGAACACAATTGATTTACCAAGTTTAAATGGTGTGAAGGCTGGATTTTCTGGAGCGACAACAGACACTGAAAACAAACGAATTCTATTCTCTGCTTCAGTTGAAAACACATCCAATTGGGTAGACGATGGTGCTGTTTATGGCAGTTACATTGGAACAATTGTCCCAGATGAATTGCAACATCATTACACGCCAGAATGCACGCTATTGGAAAAAGATAAAACGCTGTTAATTAAAGTCGAATCATTGACAGTAATTGAATCAAACAAGGAAAAAACGAAGGTCGTGGCTGTTACAGACAGCGATGGCAGTGCTTCTGAATTATTGGAAGTGACGATTGTGAATTAGAAAAAAATAGAAACAGTTTGAACGTCACTCTTCCCGATAGCTGTCGGGACAGGTGACGTTTTTTGTGAAATGAAAAAAAGAGTAACAAAACTGCCACTCCTTTTGAATTTAAATTAATCTACGACCAGAACCTTACCAACATCGTTGACTCCATTGCTGGTTGTTAGTGCATAATGGTAAACACCATTCGCTAGGACAGGAAGTGTATACGTTGTGAGCAATTGCGAAAATTCTTCTTTGGCCACTAAACGACCCGCACTATCATACAATGTTAGGGTTCCAGTTGTGTTTGGCTTTAACAAAATTGAAAAGGTGGTTGGATTTTGTATGCTACCTGGATTTGACGACACAGTTACATGATCTTCGTATGGAAATTCTCCGAGGCAACAGGTGTCACATTCGTAAAGATTGAAATTATCCAGATACAAATATGATAAAACAGCAATATCATTTCCCCAACTAATATATTGTTCTGTCGCAATTTGATTGGTATCTCGTATTGAGCCCACTGCAAAATATTTTTCTCCACCATTGGCTAAAAAACAACCTGAAATTTTAGTCCAATTTATTGTGTCTTTAAAAATAGTTTCATTCTTCATGATCTGTTTACCAAATGTATTCAATTCTGATGGCATCTGAACGTTTAACGTATCATTACTAAGAATATACATATCTAAGCTATTGGAAATTAAATAACTTTGATCTGGGTCATCTTGAATGTACGTATAATCAGGCACATTCACGAAAAACTCATAGTAATATACCCTTTTTTCTAAAGGATGTTCAAATTCCCCACCTGCTACCTCGATAATCTGATAATTATTGTAACCATATCCAAGTGGTACCTGAAATGTAGGTTCATAATAAGGTGGAGACATGGAAAACCATTTCATTGTTAATAATATTCCTATATAATTATCGCCCCATTCGGTATCTTGGGGACCATCAGGGTTTTCAAATAAATTATTACCATTTGAAGCGAACCGATTCCAAATATCTATAGACGTGTTATTTACATTCCACCAATCTTCAACACATTGAAAATCATAATGAGTTTGGGGTGAACAATTCAAGTTTTCAAATGAGGGGTTTTTAATTAAGTTAATTTGAGACAATGAGATGTTTTGAGTCATCAAAATGACCCAAAACATTCCCGTTATTTTGAAATATTTAATAAATACTAATTTTATGTGATTCAATTCCACCATTGGCTAAATGTACCTTAATCAAATAAACACCTGTTTTTAAATTTGAATTAATAATTTCTAACGTGTTATGAGCTGTATATTCAACTAATTTAACACCTTTTAAGTCGTAAATGATAATTAATTTCATCAATTCTGTAGATTCTATTGTAAAAGAGCCATTTGAAGGATTTGGATAAATAGTTGATCGACTAAAACTAACTTCATAATCGTTAGCTAAAACTTGTACCGATTTATTTTCGTTTTGTTCACAAAAACCATCCCAATCAAGAATTGCTCTAGCTTGATAGACTGCTGAACCATTGGTCATTGGATCTAAACAAGCAATATCTAGAAGAATTTTGAATCCTGTGATGAGAATTCTTGGCAGTAACAGACAGCGATGGCAGTGCTTCTGAATTATTGGAAGTGACAATTGTGAATTAATTAAACTTTTCCTTGATGCGATAACAAAATGGCAATTGGACGAGTTCGTTCGAAATGCGCCAAAAGGATAATGATAATCACTGTAATCGGAACACTGACAATCATTCCTGTGATTCCCCATATTGCTCCCCAGAAAGCCAAAGAAAGCAAGGCAACTAACGGACTAATATTCAATGAATCGCCCATTAATTTTGGTTCCAATAAGTTTAAAATCAACGTTTGAATTGTTCCAAGAACAAAGAATATAAGCAGCGCATACGGCATTTCTCCAAATTGAATCATCGCGAATAAAGAAGGAAGAATAACTGCTAACAAAGCTCCGATGACTGGAATGAAATTCATGATAAAAATGAGCGAAGCCCAGAACAAGGGTGAATTGACACCGAAAGCAAACAAAGTAATGAAACAAATCGTTGCTGAAATAAAACTTATCAAGGTTTTTAAACCAATGTAATGCGTAATTGAATGTTCGATGTTTCCCAACAATTCTTTGATTTCTCTGTATTTTTCAGGATTTGAGAAAATCAAATGCATCTTCATTTTGAAATTCGATTCTTCAATAAACAAGAAAATCAAATAGAACAAGACCATCATGATATTGCCCATGATGCCAGTAACTGAATTCAAAATAGGATTTACCATTTTGGCGATTTCAACATCACTTAATTTGTCGGTAATCGTTTGACTAACATTGATTCCTGTCAGTTGATTAATCTGTGCGACAATTGAATCGATGTTCCCTTGGTAGTTGCTAAACGAATTAATCAACGCACGACTATTGATGAGTAACATTTGTCCTGTGAATCCCAATAAGGCAAAAATGATAAGCGAAGCAAGCGCATTTTTAAGCCAAGATGGAATATGATTTTTAATGTAGGGCAAGCGATCAATCAAACGGCGAATGGCACGAATTAAAAAATAAATCAACAAGGCAAAGAGAAATGGAAACAACAAACTCTTACCAAAAATGAGGAGAATGACACATCCAAAAACAAGGATTAACGCGTTGGCAACATTTGCTATTTTCATGATTTAAAGATATAAATTATCTGGTTCGAAATCAGTGAATAAAACGATAATCCAATTTCAAATCAACGCTTTCACCTTTTTCATTGATGATTAAAAAATAACAATTATCCGTTTTCCATTCAGTCGATTTTTGAAAGTCAATCGTCCCTTTTTTTAATTGAATTTGTTCCACTAATTGATCTTTTGTTGGACCAAAAACCAAGTATAAATTGTCTGTACTTGTTCCAGAAAGTTCAATTTCAAGTGAAGAAATACTCGATTGACCTTCATGTTTTTTCAAATTACATGCTTTTGAAAGACCAAAATCTTTCAATTCAATGGTTTGTGTTGAATTATTTAAAATAATATCCTTCAAAAAATAGGTGTACGAAAAATAACCAATTAGCGCAGTTAAAGCGATAGGAATGAGTAGTTTACTAAAGTTGATTTTGGACATAATTTGTAGCTTAAAATGACAGGTGAAAAAAAATAAATCAAAAAATGTTTGGTAAAACGAAAACAAATTTAAAACATTTGCAGCATCATTTTCACAAACGGTGAATCTAAGATTTATAAAGAAGAGGTGAGAGACAGGCTCTGTGATCCTCTGGCAACCAACTTTAAGTCCCGTACGCACGGGGTTGGAAAACCGGTGCCAATTCCTGATTCCGAATGTTCGGAAGAATATAAACAACAGATTATGAAAAAGGAATTACATTCTTCAAGCCAAGAAAAAAGTCTTTCAACCCTGAAAGCAGTGAAATCAATTTCCGTTGTAGGATTCTACTCAATGTGCTGTATGTGCTGCTGTTGCTGCATGTGCTAATCTGATCAGTTCAGATAATTCTAGCATTTTTTAACTATCGCATCTCGCTGATAGTGCTTTCAATTTTTTATTTACCACTCAATAATTCAACATGAATATTTATAATACGCACCAAGCTTTCAAATTGGAAAGCGGTGAAATAATCGAAAATTTACAAATTGCTTATCACACATTTGGAACCTTTGATCCTTCAAAAAACAATGTCGTTTGGGTAACACACGCATTAACAGCTAACAGCGATGTTTTTGATTGGTGGAATGGCGTTTTTGGTGAAAATGATTTATTCAATCCATCAGAACATTTTATTGTTTGTGCAAATATTTTGGGTTCACATTATGGTACCAGCGGTCCGTTGAATACCTTCAAAAATGACGAACCTGTTTTGGATCATTTCCCGTTTGTTACAACGCGTGATATGGCAAGAGCGCATGATTTATTGCGTGAACATTTGGGAATCGAAAAAATCAATTTATTGGTTGGAGCTTCCCTTGGTGGACAACAAGCCTTGGAATGGGCAATTGAACAAAATAATCGAATTGAAAACTTGATTTTGATTGCAACAAATGCGCGTCATTCTGCTTTTGGGATTGCCTTCAATGAAACGCAACGCTTGGCGCTTTTCGCTGATCAAACCTTTGGAAATGGAAACGTCGACGGAGGAAGAAACGGATTGATTTCAGCACGTGCAATTGCAATGTTAAGTTACCGCTCTTACGATGGTTATGCGAAAACACAAACAAATCCAGGAAATCACACAACTGATAATTTCCTGGCAGCATCGTATCAACATTACCAAGGAGAAAAACTAGCAAAACGTTTCAATGCGTATTCCTATTTGATTTTATCGAAAGCAATGGATGCGCACAATGTTGGAAGAAAACGTCCATCAGTGGAAATTGCTCTTCAACAAATCAAAGCGAGAACCTTGGTGATTGGAATTGAATCAGATTTATTGTTCCCAATTTCAGAACAAGCGTATTTAAGCGAATGGATTCCAAATGCTTTCTTCGGAAAAATTGATTCTGAATTCGGTCATGACGGATTCTTAGTGGAAAACACACAATTAACAAGCCTTATTTCGGACTTTCTATACAATGACTTTAAAGGAAATCGTCCAACAATTTTTAAAACAACAACAAAAAAAGTAGTAGCATGAGAAGTAGATTAAATATCGGTTTATTTGGTTTCGGGGTAGTTGGAACTGGATTGTATGAAGTGTTAAACAAGAGTAAATTATTGGAAGCGCGCATCACAAAAATTGTTGTAAAAGATCCGACGAAAAAAAGAGGTTTACCAGCAGAAGCATTTTTGTATGATAAAGATGCAATTCTGAAAGACGATTCAATCAATGTTGTTGTAGAATTAATCAATGATAGCGAAGCAGCTTATGCAATCGTTTTGGAAGCATTGAAAAATGGAAAGCATGTCGTTTCTGCCAATAAAAAATTAATTGCTGAGCATTTGGAAGAATTGATTGCTACAGCAAAAGAAAATAACGTATCATTCTTGTACGAAGCAGCAGTTGGCGGATCAATTCCAATCATTCGAAATTTGGAAGAGTATTACAACAACGATTCATTGTCGTCGGTTCAAGGAATTGTAAACGGAACAACGAATTACATATTAACGCAATCGAATCATGGAGTTGCGTATGAAGAAGCATTGGCGAAAGCACAAGAATTAGGATTCGCTGAAATCGATCCAACATTGGATGTGGATGGTTTCGATTCGAAATACAAATTGGTATTGTTGATTAAACATGCCTTTGGATTGGTGGTTGAACCGAAAGACGTCTTCAATTATGGAATTCGTAACATCAAACCACAAGATGTCAAATATGCTGGTGAAAAAGGATACAGGATTAAATTATTTTCACGTGCAGAAAAACTTGGAAATGATATCGTAGGTTTCGTTGCTCCGCATTTCGTAAAAAGCGATCATTTCGCTTACCAAGTGGACAATGAATTCAATGCAGTAGTTGTTGAGGCTTTGTTCTCAGACAAACAATTGTTCATTGGAAAAGGTGCTGGTAGTTATCCAACAGCAAGTGCTGTGCTTTCAGATATTTCGGCACTTCAATTTGATTATCAATATGAATACAGAAAGTCAATTGGAAATGAAAATGTGAATTTTCAAGATGATTTCTACTTAAAAGCATATGTGGGGTCTCAATTCATTGAAGCAATCAATACGATTCCTTTTTACCGTGTTGATGAGGTGTATCAAAGTGAAACGTACAATTACCAAACGGGTTGGGTACGTTTTGAAGACGTGAAAGAACTGGATTTAAACCAATTGCCAGATTTGTCTTTCATTGTTCTTCCTGACGCATTTGTAGCAGCAAATCAACCAGAGAAATTAAAATCAGAACGTATTCAGTATTTAACAGAATTTGAACTATAAGTTATGAATGCTCCCTTACCTTGGTTCATAGCAGGACCACTGATTGGATTAATTGTTCCTGCCCTCTTAATTTTAAGAGAAAAACAATTCGGTATTTCATCGAGTTATCGCTTTATTGGTGCAGTATTGTTACCTAAGATTCCATATTTTTCGTACCAAAAAGATGGAGATCGCTGGCAGATTCAATTTGCTTTGGGCTTAATTTTATCCGGTTTCGCCGCTTATCAAGTGTTTGGTGCGTTTGATGCCGTTGTTATTCAGCCAATTCGAGACTATGAAAAACTTGCGGTGAACATTTACGATGTGAAAAACGGTTTGCAATTTTTCGTTGGAGGAATTTTAGTTGGATTTGGTGCGCGTTACGCGAATGGTTGTACAGCAGGACATTGTATCATGGGCGTTTCTCAATTTGCAACTAGTTCCATTCTAGCAACTGTTTCGTTTTTCATAGGCGGACTAATCGGTTCATTTTTCGTTAATCCATTTATTTTTTAAGATGTTGAAATTTATCATAACACTCGCATTGGGATTCTTTTTTGGAAGTATTCTCTTGGCATCACAAGCATTTTCGTGGTATAGAATTCAAGAAATGTTTCATTTTCAATCGTTCCATATGTTTGGTTTATTGTTTTCTGCAATTGCAACTTCTGCAGTGTTTTTATACATCCTGAAACGCAACAAACAGAAATCAATTTATGGAAATGAAATCGAAGTGAAGCCGAAAAAATTGGAATGGAAAGCGAACATATTTGGCGGATTAATCTTTGGATTAGGTTGGTCGATTTCAGGAGCTTGTTCTGCACCAGTTTATATATTGGTTGGTTTGCATTGGAAAATTGGAATCATATTATTGGCAGGCGCATTTGTTGGAACTGTCCTTTTCGCATTGGTTGAACGTAAATTGCCGAAAGCATGAAATTAAATTTAAAACGAATCGAAGCCCCTTTTGTACTCGAATTGAGTAATGAGGCAAATAATAAAGTGATCATCGATGGAAATCCTGCGATTGGTGGTAAAGGCTTGGGCTTTCGTCCGATGGAATTATTAGCTGGCTCCTTGGCTTCGTGTGCTTCGATTGACACACTATTGATTTTACAAAAACAACGCATTGAATTACTTGATTATTCAGTTGAAATCAATGCTGTGCGTAAAGAAGGAGAACCTTCACCGTTCGAGAAAATCGAATTGTCATTTCGCTTTGACGCTGCAGTTGATTTGGCTAAAGCGAACAAAGCAATTGCCTTGTCACTTGAAAAATATTGCTCAGTTGCAGCAAGTTTAAACAATCAAATAGAACTCATTTTCACAAGCGAACAGATTTGAACCATGGAAAAAGAAACATTGGCCATTCGCCTTCAAAACGAACGAACGAAACATCACGAACATTCAGTTCCATTATATCTTACAAGCAGCTACGTATTTGACGATGCGGAAGACATGCGTGCGCAATTCGCGGATGAAAAAGAAGGGGAAATTTATTCCCGTTATGCGAATCCGAATGTGCAAGAATTGATTGATAAAATGGCGGTGTTGGAAAACGCTGAAACGGGTTGGGCAACGGCTTCTGGAATGGCAGCTGTATTCACATTCTTTGGAGCATTGTTGCAAAGTGGTGATCACATCGTTTCTGCTCGTTCGGTCTTTGGATCAACGCATCGCTTGTTCACAGAGATTTTACCAAAATGGGGAATCACAACAACCTATGTTGATTTTGACGATTACGAAGGATTTGAAAATGCAATCACGCCAGCAACAAAGATTTTGTTTTTAGAAACACCAAGCAATCCAGGATTGGATATTATTGATTTGGAGAAAATTGCTTCGATTACGAAACGTCATTCTCTTTTATTTGCTGTTGATAATTGTTTTGCAACGCCTTTGTTGCAGCGTCCAATTGATTTTGGGGCAGATGTTACGATTCATTCGGCAACGAAATACATCGATGGACAAGGAAGAACATTGGGAGGATTAATCCTTTCATCTGTTGAAATTATTGAGAAAGTTAAAGCATTTGCGCGTCATACAGGTCCGGCTTTAAGTCCATTCAATGCTTGGACATTGTCAAAATCGCTTGAAACGTTGGATGTGAGAATGGAACGTCATTGTAAAAATGCACTAGAGATTGCCACCCGATTAGAAGGACATGAAGCCATCGAATGTGTGAAATATCCGTTCTTGAAATCGCATCCACAATATGAAATTGTGATTAAACAGATGAAAAAGGGTGGGGGAATTGTCAGTTTTGAATTAAAAGGTGGATTAGAAGCTGGAAGAAAATTCTTAGATCAATTGAATCTATTTTCATTGACTGCCAATTTGGGTGATACACGTAGTATTGCAACGCATCCAGCATCAACAACCCATTCGAAATTAACATCGGAACAGCGCTTGGAAGTAGGAATAACGGACGGCTTAGTTCGCTTATCGATTGGATTAGAACATATTGACGATATCTGGGAAGATATTCATAAAGCACTCAAGTAATTTTGGTTGAGCAGAAAAGAAGGCTTGTTTTTTAGCAAAAAAATAACAAGCTTTTTTTTTCATGCTTGGTTAAAAATGATGAACTTTGTACTGATTTGAAGAAAAAAATGAAAAACATAATCGGTAAACTATTTTGTTTCATCACGATTCTGCTCGTTACAAGTAACGTTGCTTTTTCATTTGGCTCCACTTCATCTGTTTCGAAGACTGCTTTTCACAGTAAGTTTTCAAAAACAACAGTTCAAAAACAAAAAGAAATCCATACAGATGATCAATCCAATGTTCATTTTGATTTCTTAATTGAAGAAGATGCATTTGAAAACGATGATGTCGAAGATTTTGAAATTCTTTCAGATTTCCCAGAATCGTATTCATTTCTTTTTTCTGCACCAATAAAAACCAGTGTTTTACGCTTTAACTACAAACCTTGCAAAGTAGCAATTGTAAAGGTTCCCCGTTGGTTATTGGTAAGACACATTATCATATGATTTAACAAGTCGTTTCGCTCGAAACAGTTTGTCACATACGTTATGTTGACTTGTTAAAATCGAATTTTACATCGATTTTATAGTGAATTAGTTTGATTTTCATTCATCCGTTACACTATGAAAAAATCACATAGCGGATTCAATTTACACGAATCCCTAGAAGAATTAAAACATTTTTTACCTGCGCAAGCACCATTAAAAGATTTCGTACATCACAATACTTTACATGCATTTCAGAAAGATTCTTTCTTTGATGCTTTGAATAAAGCACACGAAATTTTTGGATACAAAGTGTTTTTAACAATTGATGAATACCGTCAATTGTACAAAGAAGGTAAAATAAACGAAGCTGTATTAGACCGTGTTTTGATTAGCAAAACAGCAGAAGAAAGTCTGACATGGCGAGATCGTTTAATCAACAAAAAATATACAGATCAACCAATTGGTCGTATTGGTTCACTTAGATCCAATTGGAAATCTTTTTACAAAATAGATTTAGATTCTTTAGTTCATCCGATTTTATTTAGAATCATCGGAAGTTATTTGGATCAAGGAATTTCCATTTGGAATTTTCCATCAAGTGAGAACGGTTTTTTAGATTCCATAAAAGAATTAGAACGCAATAGTCTTGTTAGTTTTTTTAAAACAGAACGCGTTAAATCGTTTTTAATCGAAGGAAAATACTCTGTCGAAAGCTTGCTTAAAATTGTTGTTGGAGATCCAAATCTTTACGAACAATACATTTTTGATCAACAATTTGCACATCCAGGATGGTCTGGTATTATCGCTGTTATTGAAGAAAATCCAACGTCTTTAATCGATCAGAAAAAAGTAAGCCTCGAAGATTTAATCATTTTTGAACTCTTACTTGAAATCGATGCATTGGATGAACATTTTGGAACAATTTGGTCTCCGCTTGGTTTGAAGTTGGAAACCTTACCAGAATCGTTGTTTTCGGATGTAATTGTGAAAGAAAGTACGGAAGTGAAACGTCTTTGGCAACAAGCATACGAATGGTCATACTACGATACTGTTTTACTCGGTTTACAAAAGCACACGTTGAAAAAAGAAGCAGAAGAAAAACCTTCGTTTCAAGGGTTTTTCTGTATCGATGATCGTGAATGTTCAATACGACGACACATTGAGTTAGAAGACAAAGATTGTCGTACGTTTGGTACAGCTGGATTTTTCAACGTAGAGTTTTATTTTCAGCCCGAGCGCAGTGATTTTAGAACGAAAGTTTGTCCAGCTCCAGTAACACCAAAGTACTTAATTAAGGAAGTTGAAAACACGAATCGCACGAAATCTGATTTTCATTTTGGAAAGCATACACATGGTTTATTAGGTGGATGGTTGTTAACGCATACACTGGGATTTTGGTCTGCTTTACGTTTGTTCTTCACAGTTTTCAAACCTTCACAAAATGCAGCTTCTGTTACGTCATTTAGTCATATGGACAAACATTCAATTTTAACAATTGAAAATGTCAATGGAGAAATGACAGAAGATGGATTGCAAATTGGGTTTACGGTTGAGGAGATGGCGAATCGTTTGGAAGGTTTACTTCGAAGTACAGGTTTACTTAACAATTTTGCTGATCTAGTCTACATTGTAGGTCACGGCTCGAGTAGTGTGAACAATACGCATTATGCGGGTTATGATTGTGGAGCTTGTTCTGGACGACCTGGTTCAGTGAATGCACGCGTAATTTCTCACATTGGAAATCATCCTGAGGTTAGAAAAATTATGGCAGAGCGTGGAATTCATATTCCTGCTGAAACGCAATTCATCGGAGCATTGCATGATACATCACGAGATGAAATGATGTATTATGATTTGAAAGTTCTTTCAGATGTCAATTTTGCGAAACACAACGAGATTAAAGTAAAATTTGATCGTGCTTTAGCTGCAAATGCAAAAGAACGTTCGCGTCGTTTCATGTCAATCAATACCAAAAAATCAAGTGTAAAAGTGCATGAAAAAGTGAAGTTAAGAACGGTTTCCTTATTTGAACCACGTCCGGAATTGAACCATGCAACAAATACATTGGCTGTTGTTGGACGTAGAGATTTTTCAAAGAATTTGTTTTTAGATCGTCGTTCGTTTATGAATTCATACGATTATAAAACAGATCCAGAAGGAAATTACTTATTGACTATTTTGAATGCCGTAGCACCTGTTTGTGGAGGTATCAATTTGGAATATTATTTCTCGCGTGTTGATAATCAAAACCTTGGAGCTGGAACCAAATTACCTCACAATGTGATGGGATTAATTGGTGTTGCCAATGGAATTGATGGAGATTTGAGAACAGGCTTACCAAGTCAAATGATTGAAGTACACGATCCACTTCGCTTGATGGTCATTGTTGAGCATTTTCCTGCTGTCGTTTTGGATACAATTAAGCGCAACCCAGGAACTTATGAATGGTTCAAAAATGAATGGGTGAAATTAGCGGTTGTTAATCCAGAAACGAAAGAGATTTTTGTTTATACAAATGACGAATTTGAAATATACAATCCTGTCAGTAAAGAGGTGAAAATGACTTCAAACCTATTGGCAGAAATCGAATCAACACATGAGAATTTACCAGTTTATTTAATTCAAGACTAACAAGATGGGATGGTTTATTAATATTTTCATTCTGCTTCCTGTTTTAGGCTTTGTATTAAGTCTTGTAATTCCGAAGCGCAATGAGTATCTGTTATCATGGGTAGCATTTACAACAGTTGGAGCTCAATTATTCTCTGCACTTGGATTCATTGGATACTGGTTATTCAACCAGCATGAAGTGTTGAACTTAAAAGAGTTTTCAATTTTCAAAGCAAACAATTACGATTTCTATATCGATTTTTATTTCGATCATGTAACAATGACCTATTTAATCATAGGTGCATTACTAACGTTTATTATTACCGTTTATAGTCGCTATTACCTTCACAGAGAAGAGGGCTACAAACGTTTTTTTAATGTAATAATGTTCTTTTATTTAGGGTACAACATTGTTATTTTCTCTGGAAACCTTGAAACCTTGTTCATTGGTTGGGAAGTGCTCGGTGTATCCTCTTTCTTGTTGATTGCGTTCTATCGCGACCGTTATTTACCAGTTAAAAATGCGGTAAAAGTATTTTCCATTTATCGCATTGGTGATGTTGGGTTAATCTTAGCGATGTGGTTGAGTCATCATTTTTGGCATGAGAACATTTCCTTTCAAAAACTGAACAATTACAATTTGGTTCATGAACATTTGGCAGGGCACAGTATGATTGGTTTTTCAATTGCCTTCTTGATTTTTATCTCTGCAGCAGCAAAATCAGCACAATTGCCATTTTCTTCTTGGTTACCAAGAGCGATGGAAGGTCCAACTCCTTCAAGTGCAATTTTCTATGGTTCGCTTTCTGTGCACATGGGAGCATTCTTGTTAATGCGCACCTATACGTTTTGGGAACATCAGATTTCGTTTAGAATTTTTGTAATTGCTTTGGGACTATTAACAAGTATCATCGCAACATTTACGGCACGTGTTCAATCGTCTGTGAAAAGTCAAATTGCCTATTCGTCGATTTCTCAAATAGGATTAATTTTCATTGAAATCGCTTTGGGATTAGAATCAGTTGCATTGGTTCATGTGGCTGGAAATGCGTTCTTAAGAACCTATCAATTGTTGGTCTCTCCTTCAGTTGTGAGTTACAAGATTCGCGAGCAATTCTATAATTATGTTCCACGTCATAAAACAATTGAAGATTCTTGGCCAAAACGATTCGAGTACTCATTGTACATTTTGAGTTTGAAGGAATGGAATTTAGATAGTTGGATGTACCGTAGAATGTGGAATCCTTTGAAAAAGCTAGGTTCAACATGGGGATTTCTAACGTTCAAGAACATTTATATCTTCTTCGGAGCCATCTTTGCTATTGGTTTGTTCCTGGCAATTAATCGTGAATATATTTCTCCAAGATGGAAAGAATACCTTCCTGTGATTTTTGCATTCTTTGGATTGTTGTTGGTAATCAAAGCGTTTACAGAGCGCGCAAGTGTTCGACTCAGTTGGAGTTTAATTATTACCAATCACTTTGCGATTGCATTGGCTATTTCGTTCAATGAAGATTTCGCCTTTTCTCACCATGTTTGGTATTTGAGCGGTGTTATTTTATCCGGATTACTCGGTTATTTAGTGATTCAGCGAATGAGAAATTTGAAGGAATGGATCAGTTTGGATAAATTCTATGGTCATGCCTATGAACATCCGAAAATGGCCTTGTTGTTTTTGCTTGCGAGTATGGGTATTGCTGGTTTTCCAATTACCCCAACATTCATTGGAGAGGATTTAATCTTTTCACACATCAAAGAGGATCAAATTCTGTTGGCCTTCTTTATATCAATGAGTTTAATAATAAATGGTCTTGCAGCGATTCGCATTTATGCGCGCATTTTCTTAGGACCACATGTTAAAACGTATCACGAAGTAGCAAAACGCTCTTCTTAAAAAATTATAAGTATGAAATCAAAAATTAAAAATATTCCTTTAGATGGATTTGCTGGGTTAAAGCAAAATTTTTCTTCCGATGCATTATCGGGTTTCTTAGTATTCTTGTTAGCACTTCCGTTAAGTCTTGGAATTGCTACAGCCAGTGGATTTGATGCAATTTATGGATTGATCACAGCAATGGTAGGAGGATTAATCGTAAGTTTCTTTGCAGGTTCACTTTTGACAATAAAAGGTCCAGCAGCTGGATTAATTGTTATCGTCGCTGGTGCTGTTGCTGAATTTGGCTTAGGCGCTCCAAAAGGATCTACAACAGAACAAATTGCAACATATGGCTGGCAATTGGCCTTAGGTGCTGTTGTTGTCGCCGGCGTTCTTCAAATTATATTTGGACTTTTTAAATTAGGTTCTTTAAGTGATTTCTTTCCTCTATCGGCTGTTCATGGTATGTTAGCTGCAATTGGAATTATCATTATTAGTAAACAAATTCACATTCTTTTAGGATTTAATCCAGTAACACCTGAAGGAAAGCCAATGGTAGAGCCAATAGAGTTACTGCTAGAATTGAAAAATACCTTTGCAAATTTCTTCAAGCACAAAGATGTTGTCATTCTTGGTTTGGTGAGTTTAGCAATTGTTTTCGGTTGGCCGATGATTCCAATTAAAGCATTCAAAAAAATTCCAGCAGCTTTAATTGTTTTGCTTGTTTCGATTCCAATGGCTATGGCAATGGGTGTTGTCAATGAACCAGATACTGTTGACGCTGCAGGTAAAGCTGTAAAAGGATACAAACCACTTTTAGAATTTAAAAAAGGTTTGATTGACATTATCGGAGTAAACGTAAGTTTTGAAGGTTTTTCTCAATTAGGAACATTTATTAAATATGTAATCATGTTTGCTTTAGTTGGAAGTTTAGAAGCACTTTTGACAGTTAAAGCGATTGATATGTTGGATCCGTTCAAACGAAAATCAAACGCAAATAAAGATTTAATTGCAGTTGGAGTTGGAAATGTTGTAGCAGGAGCATTAGGTGGTCTTCCAATGATTAGTGAAGTAGCGCGTTCATCAGCCAATGTTAGTAACGGCGGAAAAACACGTTGGGCTAATTTCTTTCATGGTTTGTTTATTCTAGTTTTCTTATTGTTAGCTGTTAAATTCAGTAATTTGATTCCTAAAGCGGCATTGGCAGCTATGTTGATTGGAGTTGGTTGGAAATTAACTCACCCAAGAGAATTTGGTCACATGGCTAAAATCGGAATGGATCAAGTAGCTGTTTTTATTGTTACCATTATCTTTACACTCGCTACCGATCTTTTGATTGGTATTGCAGCGGGAATTTTATTGAAAATGATTTTACACATGTCGAGAGGTGTTTCTTTCATTAGCCTTTTCAATGCAAAATCGAAAGTAGAAGGTCACACCATCACTGTAGAAGGTGCTGCGGTATTCAGTAATTTCATTAAAGTGAAAAAACAAATTTTATCGTTCCCGTACACGGATCATGTTGTTTTTGATGTGCGTAAATGTGCACTGGTTGACCATTCCGTTATCGAAACATTGCACCATTTGAAAGATGATTTTGCAAATGAAGGAGGGAATCTACAAATTTTGGGTATTGAGGAATTCAGAAAAGTGGGTAAGTCTAAACACCATTTAGCAGCTGTTAGAAATTACAATCACAACCGTTAAATAAACAAGAAAGTATGAAAAATATAGTTTTAGTGGCAATTATTTTCATAGTTGGAGGTAATGGCTTTTCCCAAAAAATTATTTCACCTCAAACACATGCTTGGGTAATGTATACGGGAAATCATAAATTAACAGATCGCTGGGGAATTCATACAGAATACCAATGGCGACGAGCAGATGGATTCAATGATTGGCAACAATCTCTCTTGAGATTAGGTGTTGATTATTATACCAAACAAAATACGCAGATGACACTTGGTTATGGATGGATTCGTTCGTATCAATATGGAGATCAACCTATTGCTCATAATAACAATGAACATCGTATTTGGGAGCAGTACATCATGAAGAACAAGATTGCTCGTGTTGATATCCAACATCGCTATCGCTTAGAACAACGTTTTATTGAAAATTGGGTTAAGAATACCGATGGAACGTTTGATAAAGATGGATTTTTGTTTCGTCAACGCATACGTTATCGTTTTCTAGCAACAGTTCCTCTTTCAAGAAAAGAATTGAAAGATAACACCTTGTTTTTGGCTGTTTACGATGAACCATTTTTAGGTTTTGGAAAAGGAATTGGTAAAAATATTTTAGATCAAAATCGTTTGTACGGAGCAATAGGCTGGCGTTTCAATAAAAATGTAAATGTTCAGTTAGGTTATCTGAATCAATACATTGTTAAAACTGACGGGATTAAAGCAGAACGTAATCACACATTACAAATTGGAGTAACATACAACTTAGATTTCACAAAGCAATAAGGTCGATTGTTTGTAATGGTTAAGTCGGGTCGGATTTTCGGTCCGACTTTTCCTTTTATTGGAAGTCATCCGTTCGACTTTTCTAACTACTTTTGCAACAAAATAAATTAGAATGACAGAAGATATTAAAGCAGTAAGTTACTGCGTGGGAATGAGCATTGCGGGAAGTTTGATGCAACAGGATTTAGAAGGTGTTTCACCACAAATTTTAGCGGAAGCAATTTCCGATGCATTTGCTGGAAAAGAACCATTGTACACTCCTGAAATGGCGAATACAATTATTCAAAACTATTTGCAATCTGCTGGTGAAGCAAAATTTGGACAAAACAAAGAAGCAGGTGAAGCTTTTTTGAATGAAAATAAAGCGAAAGAAGGAATTCATACAACAGCGACAGGTCTGCAATATGAAATTCTTACTGAAGGAAATGGAAACAAACCAGCTGCGACAGATTCTGTAACAGTTCATTATCATGGAACATTAATCGACGGAACTGTTTTCGATAGTTCAGTGATGCGTGGTCAGCCTGCAACATTTGGGGTTCACCAAGTGATTCCAGGTTGGACAGAAGCATTGCAATTGATGAGTGTTGGTGCAAAATTCCGTTTGTACATTCCTCAAGAATTAGCATATGGAGCACATCCACATCCAGGAGGACCTATTAAACCATACAGTGCATTGATTTTTGATGTTGAATTATTAGAAATTGCTTAATGAAAAAGTTACTTTTCTTATTTTTCATTCCTCTGCTTTTCGTTAGCTGTGGAGATGATGCTGCCAAGAAAGATGGCGAAGTTGTTGAATTAAAGACAGAGAAAGATCGACTTTCATACGTTTTAGGGGCAATGAATGCGAAAACAATTGTTGGAACACCCGATCCAAACATTGCAAGACTTGATATGGAATTGGTGGCGAAAGGTTTCTCTGAAAACCTAAGCGAATCTAATCCAGATGGATGTGATGTAACGTTGAAAAAATTATTCGGACCGAATTTCCAAGATTTCAATGAGGCTTATGCGAAAGAAGGTGCAGAATGCTTAGGTCGTTTGACTGGCTACACGTTTTACCGAGATTTAGTAAAAATGAACGGAAAAGATCACATCGACATGAAGATGGCGGTAATTGGTTTCCGTCATGGCTTATTGAAAAAAGACACCTTGATTTCTGACCGTGAAAAACAAGAGATTGTTCAAAAGTTCATTGGTGATTTGACGAAGGAAAGTGGTGAGAAAGTTATTGCAGAAGCAAAAAAACACCCAGGCGCACAAGTTTTTGGTAATGACATTGTGATTGAAGTCATTAAAGACGGAAAAGGTGGTAGTCCAAGTTCAACGGATGATGTCAAAATTGAATACATTTTGATGAATGCAATGGGTGATACTATGCAAAGTTCATACGAAATGAAGAAAATGACAGGATCCACTGAAAGTGTTGCTTTACAATTAAAAGGTGGTGTCATTCCAGGTTGGACGTTTGCCTTACCGAAAATGAAAAAAGGAGGGAAATATAAATTATACGTTCCTTGGAAACTTGCTTACGGGGCAGAAGGTATGTACAACCCTCAAACTCAACGCATGGATATTCAACCATACGAAACACTGGTATTTATTATCGATTTAGTTGATTATGCGCCAAATGGTGTATTTGTGAAACCACAAGCAGCTATGCCTCAAGGTCAAGGATACTAATCAAATAGTAGGAATTTATCAGAATCGCCATTTCGGATTTTCGAGATGGCGATTTTTTTTAATACTCTTCTTCAGGTTCAATTTCTTCGATTGGATTACCCTTGTCTTTATCAGGTCTATCCAAAGGGAAAAAGAAGGAAATGCGGTAAATTAATGGAATGTACTTTTGAATTTGTCCAGTTTGAGGATTTTTCACTGTCATGAAATATGCCGTTCTGAATGGACTATTAGCATTGTTTACAACATCGTAATACAAACCAGCATTTAAACGCACGATGTGATTCCATTCTTTCGAGAATCCTCCACATAGGAACACTGTTGGAATCCAATTTGTTTTAGGTGAAACGACCGTATAGCTCACAGGACTTTTTAACATTTCAACTTCGAATCCGCCAAATAGAACATTTTTATAACGTGCATGTAAGAATACTCCACCGCCCCAAATGGAGTAATGATAAGTTTGTGAGTAATAACTACTCCAAGTACGCTGCCAACGAAAAGATGGACCTAGAATTAAATTGTCATTCAAACGAAAACCAAATTTTGGACCTAAACCAAAAGCTCCTCCTTGATTGGAGGCAGAAACGAACCCATCAATACCAAGTTCGTAACCTTCGATTGTTTTTGTTTGTGAAAAGAGCGAAAAATTGAAGCTTATAAGTGCGAAAACTAAGTACTTTTTCATAATGTCAATTAATATGGTTTAAAGTTAATTATTTTTTCAAAAGTTACTTTTTAAATCATCTTGCACAATGTATCTTTGCAGAAAAAATCAAGGATGCAGTTATTAGATGGTAGAGAAACAGCAGAGCAAATTCGTAAAGAATTGGCTGAAGCGGTACAAGAGCGCAAGAAAGCGGGTAAAAAAATTCCACATCTAGCTGCTATTTTGGTAGGGAATGATGGAGGATCATTGACATATGTTGGAGCAAAAGTAAAAGCCTGCGATCAAATTGGTTTTGAAAGTACCTTGATTCGCTACGATGATTCTGTTCCTGAAGAAATTCTTTTGGCCAAAGTAAAATCGTTGAATGAAGATAAAAGTATCGATGGATTTATTGTTCAGTTGCCCTTACCAGCACATATCGATGAATTAAAAATCACACAAGCAATTGACCCAAAGAAAGATGTAGATGGATTCCATCCTGTGAATTTGGGAAATATGGTGTTGAACTTACCTGGGTTCCTACCAGCGACTCCAGCGGGAATTGTTGAGCTCTTGAAACGCAACAACATCGACACCGAAGGAAAAAAATGTGTGATTATTGGTCGTAGTAACATTGTAGGCACTCCATTGAGCATCATGTTAGGCCGAAATTCAAACCCTGGAAATTGTACGGTAACACTTGCACATAGTCGAACTCAAAATTTGAAAGAAATTTGTCAAACAGCAGATATATTAATTGCTGCAATTGGTCAACCAGATTTTGTGACAGCAGAAATGGTAAAAGAAGGAGCTGTGATTATCGATGTTGGTACAACGCGTGTTGAAGATAAAACAAGAGCCCGAGGATGGCGATTGAAAGGTGATGTGAAGTTTGATGAAGTTGCCGAAAAATGTTCTTACATTACACCGGTACCAGGAGGAGTTGGACCAATGACAATTGCCTCTTTAATGATTAACACCTTGAAAGCAATGGAGCTGAAAGGAAAATAAAAAGTAACCACTTAACAATAATTGATATGAAAATTAAATTAATGCTTAGCGTGTCGCTCATTGCAACCTTGATTTTAGGTTCTTGTGCAAGTTCAAATGAAGTGACAGGAGGAGGATTTCTTCAAAAAAGAAAATACACAAATGGGGTTTATTTCAAAGGAAATGGAAATTTGAAAGGGACTTCTGCAAAAAATGAAGAAAAAGAATTAGATATCTTCAAAGGAGAAGAGCGTAATTCTAAAAAATATGTTAGTTCTACAACTGCGTCCTCAGAAACGACCAGCGAATTGGAAACGATTTTTGCTGAAGAATCTGTACAAGCTGAAGATGTGAATGAAGAAATGACTGTGCTTTCAGACGGTGTTGCTTCAGAAAACAATAGCAAAACAAAAACAATTTCAGCTGTTGAAACTAAACAATCATCTAACATTGAATCACAAAGAGAAGTAAACCAACATTCCAAAAAAGTAAACTTGCGTAAAAAAATGCAAAAAGCCCCTGCTGGTGATGTTGAACTGATTTTACTTGTAATTCTTGCTTTGATTCTTCCGCCACTTGCTGTTTATTTATACGAAGGTGCTACTCAGCGTTTTTGGATAGATTTAATTTTGGCATTAGTTGGTTGGGGAATAGGTTTTTGGTTGTTACATGGTTTGGCATGGATTTGCGCACTAGTTTCAGTGATTTACGCTTTACTAATTGTATTGGAAGTCATTTAAACTTAAAAAAAACATATGAAACAAAAAGGGGAACTTCACGAAGTTCCCCTTTTTTATTTTATGCTTAAAGTAAATAATTAGAGTCGTTCCAACGGTGTTTTAACACCCTCAACGAGTGAATAACATGCTAATTTATCTTTGAAAACTGAAGATTTAAAAATGGATTTATTCAATAACATACGAACACATTCCTGAATACCTTCAACGATGGAAGGATGCGGGTGAATCAACTCCGATAAAACTTCAATAGGCATATTCAATTTAATCAGTAAACCAACTGCTTGAATGGCTGTTGATGCATGTTCTCCAACCGCACGCATCCCTAAAATGCGCATTTCACTGTCGTTGGTTACAATAATTTTAAAGAATCCTTGAGTTTTGCGCATTGCAATAGCGCGAGTCATCACCGAAAAATCAACCTTTACAACTTTAACAGGGATATGTTGAGCCGCACATTGTTGTTCGTTTAAACCCACAGCAGCAACTTCTGGATGCAAGAACATTATGGTACAAATATTATCGTAACTCAAACGTTCAGTTTTTCCACCAAACATTTTTTCGACAGCATGACGCGCTTCAATTTCTCCCATATTTACCAAGGCAATTCGCCCAGACACATCTCCAACCGCATAAATGTTTGGAATATTTGTTCGAGTATCATCATCACCGATGTGGACACCACGAGCCGACATTTGTACGCCAGCATTTTCTAGTCCGAGGTTTTCAATATTTGGAACGCGACCGATTGATAAAAGTGCTTTTTCGACACGGATAACTTCACGGCTACCATCAGGATAGGATAACTCATACTCAACCTCTCCGTCGATCGTTTCCATGCGTTCAAGCGTCGCATTTGAATGAATTACCACTCCTTTGTTGATTAAATTACCAGCAACAAGTTTTGAAATATCCTCATCTTCAAAGGGTAAAATTCGTTCTTGTCGATCGATTATATACACCTTTGTTTTTCCAAAATTTGAGAAAATAGTAGCATATTCACAACCAATAACTCCCGCACCAACGATTACTAAACTTTTTGGATAATCTTCAATCGAATCAATGCCATCACTTGTTAGAATTGTCTTTTCATCAACTTGTATATTTCCAACTTTTCTAGGTCGACTTCCAGCTGCCAAAATGATGTTTTCACCCCAAATTGTTTTGTCTTCACCTTCATGATGAATATTTACTTCATGATTGTTGATCAAACTCCCAATCCCTCGTTCGTAATGCAACAATTTTTGCATCGTCTCGGTTTGAAGTAATTTGATGTGACATGAGTACTGAAATTTGCGTTCAAAAATAGCTTCGGCAAGTGTTTTTTTGACCTCATTCCATGAGATTTCATAGGGAGTTCTTCCGTTTGAAACAATCGTATCATTAATGCTTGAGACCTTGTTGGCAATTTCCCATAGTGTTTTTGATGAAAGCGCACCATTGTATACACCAGCTCCACCTACTTTATCTTTTTCGATTAAACAAACGCGTTTCCCAAAATCGATTGCTCTCATTGCCGCTGCATATCCAGCAGGCCCACCTCCAATTACTATTAGGTCAAATTTGTCCATGTTTTCATTAAATTCGCAAGTAAATTTAGAAATATAAGCGAATCCGCAATGCAATAATCCCATTAAGTTGAAAGCAGAATATAAACAATCCATTGAAAAATCGTTAACTGAGAAAGATCAGATAAAAAAGACGTTTCAAAAACTAAAACAAAAGAAACCGAAAGAATTGGACGCTTCCTTTCATGCGAGTCATACAAAAACCTTTCAGAAAATTGATTGTCTTGCCTGTGCAAATTGTTGTAAAACAACTAGTCCAATTTTCAGAGATGTTGATATTAAGCGAATTGCAAAGTACTTAAGGTTAAAAGAGCAACAGTTTATCCAACAATATCTCAAAATGGATGAGGAAGGAGATTACGTGTTGCAACAATCTCCTTGCGCATTTTTAGGGGCTGATAATAAGTGTGATATTTATGAATACCGTCCTTTGGCATGTAGAGAATACCCACATACGGATCGGAAAAATATGTTTCAAATTTTACACCTCACAGAAAAAAACACAGAAATTTGTCCAGCCGTTGCAAGAATCGTTGATGAAATTGTAATAAAATTTAAGTAAACCCAACCTTTTTATGCTTATTTTCGTCTCTAACTAGAACTGTGAAACGATAAAACTATGAACTTTAAACTAGCTCGACTATTGCTAGGTTTTCTTGCTATCTCTCCAATTTTCGCTGTAGCTCAGCGCGGCAAGGATCTTAATTATACAGTCACGATATCGAATGATATTGTAAATACATATACTTCATTAACAGCAAATGCGGCGGCAAATGCCACTTCAATAACTGTTGCCAGCAACACGCTTTCAGGAGCTCATTTTACAGGAAATTTAGCAGCTGGAGATTTAATACTGATTGTTCAGATGCAAGGAGCTTCGATGGATATTGATCTCACCAATACAACTTTTACACGTCCTGCTGCCTATGTGTGGGATAACACATGGACTCAATCAAATGCAAAAGTGGCCGAATGGGGTAAGATTTTATCCTATAACAATTGCGGAAAATATGAGCAAGTTGAGGTGTTGAGTGTGAGTGGTACAAATACCATAAATCTAAGTTGCGGACTTCAAAATAGTTATACAAGTTCAGGACATGTTCAAGTTATTCGCGTTCCAAGATATAATAATCTTACATTAAATGCTGCAGCTACAATCGTTCCAACTGCATGGAATGGTACAACTGGTGGAGTTGTTGCTATTGAGGTAAATGGGACTTTAACCATGACGGCAACAAGTAAAATTACTGCTTCAGGAAAAGGTTTTAGAGGTGGAATGACGACTAGTAGTCTTTCGACACCTTCAACGCAAGTTGGTTTAGCTGGTAGTTGTACTCCACACACGAATGGTGCAGGAAATGGTGGGACACAAATTGGTTCTGCTATTGATGATGAAGGAGGTAGAAAAGGTGAAGGTATTGGAGGATATGAAGCAGAATACATTGCCCAATATTCTAATTACGCGACTGGTGCACCAGCAAATGGTGGTGGCGGTGGCGGTTACCAAAATGCCGGCGGTGGCGGTGGTGCAAACATTGGGGCTGCTGGAACGTACACAGGAAAAGGTGTGCCTTCGTCTACCTATGCAGCTGGTTATTGGAACATTGAATTAGCTGGATTTGCAACGTCTTCAAGTCCCGGTGGTGGAAGGGGAGGATATTCATTGTCGGCATCTGATCAGAATGCATTAACAGTTGGACCGAATAATTCTGCTTGGTGCGGAACTTTGACTGATGCCCGAAAAGAAAACGGTGGACTTGGAGGTCATCCATTGACATTTGATGCCACACGCATGTTCATGGGTGGAGGCGGAGGCGCTGGAGATCAAGATAGTGGTCAAGGTGGATCCGGTGGCACTGGAGGAGGAATTGTGTTCATTCAAGCGTATGGAACAATAACTGGAACTGGAACTTTAGAATCGAATGGTTCTGTTGGTTTAAATACAAATCCTACAGGTCAGCTTCCCAATTTGTTTCCATCAAGTGCTAACAAAAAAGGGAACGACGGAGCAGGTGGCGGTGGAGCCGGAGGAATGATCATTGTGAAAAATAGCAATCCACTACCTGCAACAATTACCATGAATGCCAATGGTGGAGCTGGAGGAAATCACAATTTATCACTTTACAGTGCTTCTATTCCATCAGAAGCCAGTGGACCTGGTGGAGGTGGAGCTGGAGGTGGAATTGCGTTCGTTTCAGGATCACCAGTTCAAACAGTTACTGGAGGAAGCAACGGAACTTCAAATTCTGCCCATGTGACGGAATTTGTGGCAAATGGTGCTACAAATGGTGCTTCAGGGGTTGCAGGAAACATCGTTACTACTTATAATATTACTGCATCGAATCAAACAATTTGTTCTGGTTCACCAGTGACTTTAACAGCATCAACTACTGGAACATTACCAGGTACATTATCTTGGTATACAACACAATTCGGCGGTACAGCTGTTGGAACAGGAACATCATTTACTCCTTCACCAGCGCCTACAACAACTACAACTTATTATGTTGGGGTATGCCCAGGCTCATTCAGAGTTCCTGTGATTGTAACGGTAAATCCGAAACCAAACATCGCTGGTACGGCTGTATTAACAAATCCAACTTGTTCGAATGCTGGTTCAATAACGGGTTTAACAGTAAGTGGAGGAACACCATCCTATACGTATAGTTGGAACGGAACAACAACTCCAGGAATGAATTATACAAACATTCCTGCAGGGTCTTATACCTTAACTGTTACGGATGCAAACGGTTGTACAGCAACTTCTGGTCCGCATACATTAGTTGGAACTTCAGGTCCAATTATTAATGCTACGGGGGTCGTGATTACGAATCAAAGTTGTAATGGAACACTTGGATCAATAACAGGGATTACGGCAACAGGAACTGGTTTGACATATTCATGGTCGAATAGTGGAGGAAGTTCTCTAAATGCAACGGGACTAACTGCTAATTCTTATACATTAACTGTTACTGATGGAAATGGCTGTACTGCTACTTCTGGTCCTCATGTTATTGGATTGACGACAGGACCAAGTATTAATGCAACTGGAGTTGTTCTTCAAAATGCAACATGTGGTAATAATAACGGTGCAATTTCTGGAATCACAGCAACAGGAACGAGTTTGTCGTATGCTTGGTCGCCTAGTGGTGGAAATGCATTGAATGCATCCTCTTTAGCAGCAGGAAATTATACATTAACCGTAACGGACGGAAATGGATGTACAGCAACTTCAGGTCCTCACTCGATTGTTGCTGTTGCAGGACCAACCATTAATAATGCAGCCGTGTCAGTTGTAAATGAAAATTGTAGCCTTGGTAATGGTTCAATTTCTGGATTGGTTGTGAATGGTGGAACTCCAACGTTAACTTATGCTTGGACAAACACATCTCAAACTACCTTGTCAATAAGTAATTTATCTGCTGGTAGCTACTCATTAACCGTGACAGATGGAAATGGTTGTACTGCGAATTCAGGACCGTACACAATATCTAATGTTGGTGGCCCTTCAATGAATACAACGAATGTGCTTATTCAAAATCAATCGTGTAACGGTACATTGGGATCAATTACTGGAATTACGGCTTCTGGTACAAGTTTATCTTATGTTTGGACAAATGGTGGTGGAAGTTCATTGAATGCCACAAACTTAGCAGCTGGTTCTTATTCGTTGACAGTTACAGATGGAAATGGTTGTACTGCTAATGCAGGACCTTATACAGTTGGATATACGGCAGGTCCTAGCATTAATGCAACGGCAGTTGTTTTGCAAAATGCAACGTGCGGTAACAATAATGGTTCAATTACCGGAATTACTGCTTCAGGAACAAGTTTAACCTATGCTTGGGCCCCAAGTGGAGGATCCTCGTTGAATGCTTCAAACTTAGCAGGTGGTTCATACACACTAACTGTAACAGATGCAAATGGATGTACAGCGACTTCTGGTCCACATGTGATTTCAGCGATTGCTGGGCCAACTGTGAATGCTGGAGCGGTTGTTTTAACACCTGAAAACTGTGGACAAGCAAATGGTGCTATTTCTGGATTGCTCGTGAATGGGGGAACACCTACCATTACATACGCTTGGACGAATACAACTCAAACGACTTTGAATTTAACGAACTTGTCTGCAGGGTCTTATTCATTAACTGTTACGGATGGAAATGGTTGTGTTGCGAATGCAGGTCCTTTCTCTGTAGCGAATGCCGGAGGTCCTTCTCTAAATGAGGCGAATGCAGTTGCAACAAATATTTCATGTTCAGGAACACTGGGTTCAATTAATGGGATTACAGCAACAGGAACAGGCTTAAATTACAGTTGGTCGAATGGAGGAGGTTCATCCTTGAATCCGTCTAATTTAGCAGCTGGAACATATACTTTAACGGTTACAGACGGAAACGGGTGTTCAACTGTTTCAGCCCCATATACAATTTCAGCACCAATTCCACTCTCAATTGATGCATCAAACATGATGACAATGCCAACTGGTTGTGCTGCAAATACAGGTTCAATCACTGGAATTACTGTTATTGGTGGAGTCAATCCAACTTATTCATGGACAAATAGTTCAGCAACGACCTTAGACTTAACAAACCTTGCAGCTGGTTCTTATACCTTAACGGTGAACGATGATCAAGGTTGTACAGATAATTTGAATGTCAGTATCACTGTGATGAATGCTCCAACAATCAGTGTTGCAACAATGGTTGTTTCAGATGAACATTGTAATCAAGCAGATGGATCGATTTCTGGAATTATGGTGAATGGTGGAACGCCAGGATATACGTATTCTTGGAATACGACACCAGCTACCTTAACAGCAAACTTGTCAAATGTTGCTAGTGGAACATATATTTTAACTGCTACAGATGCTGCTGGTTGTACCGATACGCAATCGGTTACAATAAATGAAGTAAGTGGGCCAGTTATCAATTTATCCACGGCAATCATTGTTCAACCAACGTGTACAGTAAATGGTTCAATAACTGGAATTACCGTAAATGGAGCAAATCCATATACCTATGCTTGGACAGGGACAAATCAAACAACCTTAGATATCACCAATTTAACCTCTGGGTCTTATGCGTTAACCGTGACTGATAACAATGGATGTCAATCAACAAGTACAGCAACTGTTTTAACGGCTCCGGCTGGACCTTCAATTGACTTTACTTGGAGTCCAAGTGATCCAAATATTGATGAAACGGTTGTTTTCACAAATACATCTTCAGGTGTTGGTTTGACAAATACAGTTTGGACGGTTGAAGGTCAAAATTTAACTACAACTGATATTACACATGTATTTACAGTTGCTGGTTCGTATGTTGTTACATTGACTGAACAAGATGCAAATGGATGTATTGGAACGTCGACTCAAACAATAATAATCTATGACGAATTGGGAATCCCGAATGTTGTGACTGCAAATAACGATAAGGTGAATGATCAATTTGAAATTTCAGGTTTAAAACCAAATACTCAAGTAATTCTATTGAATAGATGGGGTGATGTTGTATTTACTTCTGAAAATTATTTAAACGATTGGGATGGAAAAGATAGTTCTGGTAAATTATTGACAGATGGAGTATATACGTACTTAGTAAATACACCAGACGGTAAAAAATACCATGGGTTTGTTCATTTAATCCGTTAGAATAAACTTTTTGAATTAACTTCACGTTGAATACATTCAATGATTGATACAACACATAGTGCTATTTCATCTGAAGTTCGAAGTTATTTTTTGAACTTGTTGGAGAAGTTTTCTTCGGATAAGAAGAAAAGTATCATGGTGAATCACTTTGGTGAGTTCTCTCAAGATTTAATCAATAGCATTGCAAGCAGTGTTGAGGAACAAATGATTCATGCTGGAGATCAGAAAAAGGTGGTAAAACGTGTGTTTTCGATTTTAATAGAAGGGCTTCAAAACATCCGTTTGCATGGCGAGCGAGATGAAAAAGGAAAACAACAAGCTTTTTTATTTCTAGTAAAAAATCCAACGAATTATAAAATTGCATTGGGCAATATGATTCAAGATGAAGATGTTGAAATGGTTGAAAAGTACTTAACCAAAATCAATAATATGAATTCTGAGCAATTGAAAGAACTGTATACCTCGATCTTAACGAATGGAACTATTTCGAAAAAAGGTGGAGCAGGACTTGGATTTTTAACGATGCGAATTAAATCAGAAAATAAATTGGATTACCAGTTGTTGGACCTTCCTAATCAAAAAGTGTTCTTCAGTGTTGAGGTTGTTATAAACCGTTTATAATTCAATTAAGATCGCCGTTTGAAAAGATCATTCCTTCATGGTTACAACGAACATTTCAAGATCGTGACTGTTTAAACCGTATGTTAAAAGTTGCCTTTCATTCCAATTACGTTCATCCTTTGCCAGAAAATCATCGTTTTCCAATGGAGAAATACGATTTATTGCCAAAGCAATTAGTGCATGAAGGTACTTTAACAGCATCCCATTTTTTTGAGCCAACTTCGATTGCTGATGAGTTGGTGCTTTCAACACATGATTCCGATTATTATGCAAAATTGTGCTCATTGAACTTGAGTCCGAGAGAAGAACGGGTTACAGGCTTTGTGCATTCGCAATCACTGATTGAGCGTGAAAAAACAATTATGGAAGGAACGCGCTTAGGTGCAGAGTTAGCGTTGAGTTCGGGTGCCGCAATGAATATCGCCGGTGGAACTCATCATGCCTTTACGAATCGAGGTGAAGGTTTTTGCTTGTTAAATGACCAAGCGATTGCAGCAAATTGGTTGATTCAAGAAGGTAAAGCAAAAAAAATTCTAATCATTGATTTGGATGTTCACCAAGGAAATGGAACGGCAGAAATAGTGAAGGATAATTCATCCATTTTTACCTTCAGCATGCATGGAAAAAACAATTATCCGTTGCACAAAGAAAAATCGGATTTAGATGTTGAACTTGAAGATGCAACTTCGGATAAAGACTTTTTATATCAATTATCCAAATCCATCGATGAGGTGATGAATCGCTTTTTACCCGATTTTATTTTTTACCAATGTGGTGTAGATGTGCTTGCTTCTGATAAATTGGGCCGACTTGGATTGACATTGCAAGGCTGTAAAGAACGCGATAAACGAGTTTTTGACCTAGTTCGCCAATTAAATGTGCCAGTGGTCTGCACAATGGGTGGTGGTTACTCGAAAGATATCAAAACAATTATTGAAGCACATGCAAATACCTTCCGAGAAATTCAATACAGTTTGTTTTAGTGTGTCACCACTTTATAAACTGTAGTTTTTAAACTTCTCATATCAGAAACACGCAACAAATAATTGTCAACAGATAAATCATTCAAAACAACTTTTTGCGTCATATTTGGATCCAAGTTACCATCCAAAATTAATTTACCATTATTATCTTTCAAAGTCACAGAATATGGATTATTTGAACCATTTGTTGAAAGAATCAACAATATTCCGTCTTCTTCAAACGTCATCGTTACATCAAAAGTACTTTCCAACTCATTAATCAACATATTTAATGTTGCGGGATGTTTTTCTGCTTGGTTATCCAAGATTGATTCTTGCGAATGCGCAAACGATTGAACATTTTGCTGAGCGTTAACTGTTCCAGTTACAGTTGTTAAAACAATTGATAGTAAGAAGTAAAATTTTTTCATAGCGATTTGTTTTATAGAACAAAGTAAAGTGGCTTTTCTTAAATAAAACAGGAATAATCGCCATTCGTATGAAAACTACATAGAAGCTAGCGGGGTATGTTAAGTAGAATTACGTAGATTTATTTCAAAAAGTTACGAATTGTAAATATTCCTTATTACTTTTGTTTGGAATTATTCTAAATAAGAATGAAGCAACAAGCAGAAAATAGCCCATTGTATCCCCAAAACTTCTCATCTTGTGAAGGTTGTAATTGTGGCAAAAAGAAAGAGTGTTGTAAAAAGTACAAGAAAAAAGGTGTTCACTGTAAAAAGTGTCCAAAGCTTTAATCTACTATTTCTCTGCTTTCTTTATCTTTGAATGTGCGTTTAATCTTGATTGTTTTATTGGTATTTTCTTTTCACTCGCGTGGGCAAGTGGGAGTAAACCGTCTTGGCTTTCAAGTTGGAATCAATCGAATGGATTTTCAAGTAGGTTTGATGTACAAATATGATCACTATTTACTAAAACCATTTGCTTCTTTGGAGCTAGGATTGAACCGTACTTTCTTTCAAAATCGTATTTTTCCGAGAGTTACTTTTGGCGGTGAATATTGCCTCATAAAAGGTGAAAAACTGCAAGTTGGTCCGCAATTGAGTTATTCATATTCTATGTTAAAAGTGAATAAGATTAGTTCGCACATGAATCAATACAACGAAATATACGGTGGTTTGTATCTCTGTGCTGGGGGAAAGTTGCAATTCAAAATGGCTCTATTAACAGGTTGGCAGAATGAACGCTTTTATTCAACCATTACAACTAAAATGTCGGGTGCAAATACCCTGGGATTTACAATGAATTTAGGATTGAATTATGCGTTTTAGTAGTTTGCTTCTTCTTGTTGTACTATCGGCGTGTTCAAAAACAAAATCCTTTGAAGGAATCGAAGTGCTTGGTCATGCTGCCACTGGTTTAGAAAATATCAATTCGCCCTATCATGACAATACAAAAGAGGCTGTTGAATATGCTTTGTCAATGGAAGGTTGTGACGGTATAGAAATCGATGTTCAACTTTCTTCCGATGGAGAACTATGGTTGTTTCATAATACGAATCTAGAACTTGAAACGAATAATTCAGGATGTGTTCCCAATTTGACTTATAACGATTTGAAGAATACGCATTACACAACAATTGGAAAGGAAAAATTGGTGCGTTTACGAGACTTAGATACAGCTTATTTTAAAGGAAAGAAACTACTTTTAGATATACGTCATTACAATGAATGTGACGATCAATTTGTGAGTCAAACTGAAATGATTGCTCATTTGCAGGCAATTGGATATGTTAATCCTACTAGTTTTGAAGTGTCATGCATTTTGGGAAATCCAGATTGGATCGATGATTTTGAAAATGCAGGGTTCAAGGTCTTGTATTCAATTTATTCAATGAATGAGTATGAAAATTGTCAAACAAACTTTCCAACTTTAGATGGGTTTGTCGTTAAAAATGGCGATTTCTCAGCTGCAGATATTGCTGAAATTAAGGCCGATAACAAAAAAGTTTATATCTTCGAAATCCGTTCACCCAAAGGGATTCGTTCTGCTTTGAAAAAGTATCCAACAGGTGTGTTAACGGATGATTTGAGAGCAACATTAATTGAACAATACTAATGGCGAAGAAAAAGGAAAAATTGAATGTGGTTTATTCAACCAATCCAAATTTTAATTATGAATTTGAAGAGGAAGAAACCATCGAAACACTTCCAAAAAATCAACAAAAATTATATGTTTCTATCGACCGAAAACAGCGAGGAGGAAAAGAAGTTACACTCGTTGAAGGATTCGTTGGATCAGATGATGATTTAAAGGAGCTTGGAAAAATGCTGAAAAGTAAATGTGGTGTCGGTGGAACAGCAAAAGACAATGAAATCCTAATTCAAGGAAATTTCAGAGATAAAGTGTTTGATATGCTCATCAAAGAAGGATATCAAGTGAAGAAAAAAGGCGGTAATTAGATCGTTTGTTTATAGAAGTTAGAACATAGATAAAAATACAATATGAAGAGAATTTTGATTCCGGTGCTGGTTTTGACAGCACAAATGACAATGGCGCAAAAAGCACCGATGAACTGGTACTTAAACAGTCCGAAAGAAGATAAAATGTTCGGTACTGCTGTTGATAATGCGTACGAATTGTTGAAGGATAAAGAACCACAACAAGTTATTGTCGCTGTAATTGATAGTGGAGTAGAAGTAGATCATGAAGATTTAAAAGATGTTATTTGGGTGAACGAAGATGAAATTCCTGGTAACGGAATCGATGATGATAAAAATGGTTACATTGATGACGTTCATGGATGGTCATTTTTAGGTGGAGCGACTGAAGATATTGATCACGAAGCAATGGAAATTGCGCGTATGTATCACGCAGGGAATACTTATTTTGCAGGAAAAGACACAACTGCTTTGACAGGAGATGACCTTGTTAAATACAAAGCTTTTGTTCAAGTAA
This sequence comes from Crocinitomicaceae bacterium, assembly GCA_023262855.1. Lineage (GTDB taxonomy): Bacteria > Bacteroidota > Bacteroidia > Flavobacteriales_D > Crocinitomicaceae > M0103. The sequence continues at coordinate 2,365 of JALQYQ010000016.1, read as the reverse complement.
AAAAAGACTTCAAAAAGGAACAAGGAACGTTGGAGCAGCAATATGCAGGTATCAAAATGTTGAATGAATACATTCAAAAAGTGAAAGCTGCTTCGAATGGTGAATTTTCCAAAAAAACGAATAAAGCATTTGTTGCAACGGATGAAATGGATATCAAGTTGAAAAAACGAATGGGAATGATTTTGATGATGTATCCAGCAGATGATTTAGAAAAACAAATTTCTGAAGGTTCTGATCAAATTGGCGGCTTGATAAAATTCAATTTAATGGACGCTGATTCAATTCGTCAATCAATTGTTGGCGATGATCCAAACGATTATTCGAACCGTTATTATGGTTGCAACCGTTACGAAGGTCCAGATGCAATGCACGGAACGCACGTTTCTGGGACAATTGCAGGGAAACGTGGAAATGGAATTGGTGTAGAAGGAATTGCCGCAAATGCAAAAATCATGGTGTTACGTGCTGTTCCAAATGGTGATGAGCGCGACAAAGACGTTGCAAACGCAATTTATTATGCAGTTGACAATGGAGCGAAAGTAATCAATATGTCTTTTGGTAAATATTACACGCCAAATCAATCAGCAATTGACGCAGCAATTTTATACGCAAAAAGCAAAGATGTTTTGTTCGTGCACGCAGCTGGAAATGATGCTAAAAACAAAGATGTAGAAGATTCATATCCAACACGTCGTTTGACAGATGGTTCAGTCGCTTCAAACTGGATTGAGGTTGGTGCAAGTTCAAGTGAGACAAAAGGAAAAAAATTGATTGCAGATTTCTCAAATTATGGATCAACAACAGTTGATTTATTCGCACCAGGTGTTGATATCTATTCTACGGTACCAAACGGAAAATACGAAGATGCTTCGGGAACAAGTATGGCTTGTCCAGCAACAGCTGGTGTTGCGGCAATGATTCGTGGGTATTTCCCTGAATTGACAGCTGAGCAAGTGCGTGATGTACTGATGAAAACAACTTCTCCGTACAAAAAGAAAGTCGTAATTCCTGGAACAAAGAAGAAAGCAAAAATGAATCAATTAGCAATTTCTGGTGGATTCGTGAATGCTGAAAATGCAGTGATTTACTTATTGAACAAAAAATAAAACAAAAAAAACGGACTTGAAAGGATTGGGGTCTTTCAAGTCCGTTTCTAACCTAAACCAAAAACAAACGAAAACAATTGTAATAATTATTTTTCCGCTACTACTACACTTCTAATTTAGCATCCTTTTTCTCAACTTTTTCAAGAAAAACCTAATCTGTTTCTTTCATTGATTAATCGGTTTCAATCAGAATGTGAAATGATTAAATGAAAATTATTTCTGTGTTAAATGCATTTATAAATTCGCTTTCAACACCCTGTTAAAAAAAAAACGAAAATTTATCTTCAGCACTTAATCGTTAAATTGAAAAGAACGTATCTTTGTTGGGATGGAAAAGCAAGTCATTTTAAATAAACGACATTTCGAATTAACTGTTAATCGACTTTGCTATCAACTTATTGAATCTCATAACGATTTCTCGAATACTGTTTTAATTGGACTTCAGCCGCGTGGCGTGAATGTTGTTGCGCGTCTAAAAAGTCAATTAGAAGCAATTTTAGGGAAAGAAGTTGTTTGTGGAAATTTGGACATTACGTTTTACCGTGATGACTTCCGTAGAAGAGAAAAACCGTTGATTCCGAGTGCAACCAATATTGATTTTGTGATTGAAGGTAAAAATGTTGTCCTTGTAGACGATGTCTTATACACTGGAAGAACGATTCGATCAGGATTGGATGCGCTTTTGGCATTTGGTCGACCAAAAAAGGTTGAATTGTTAACCTTGGTTGATCGTCGATTCAAACGTGATTTACCAATACAAGCAGATTATGTTGGTAGCACTGTTGATACCCTGCATTCTGAACGTGTTTCAGTTGAATGGAAAGAAATAGAAGGAGAAGATAAAGTCGTTTTGTACACACCGGAAACAAATGAATAATTTAAGTGTAGAACATTTAACAGGTATAAAAGACCTGACGCGTGAGGATATCGAATTGATATTCAAAACTGCGGATAGTTTTAAAGAAGTGATTAATCGCCCCATCAAGAAAGTTCCTTCGTTGCGCGATATTACAATTGCTAATTTGTTTTTCGAAAATTCCACTCGTACACGCTTGTCTTTTGAATTAGCTGAAAAACGGTTGTCGGCAGATGTTGTCAATTTCTCTGCAGCTAGTAGTTCTGTGAAGAAAGGTGAAACCCTGATTGATACTGTCAACAATATTTTATCCATGAAAGTGGATATGGTGGTGATGAGACATAGTGCATCTGGAGCGCCTCATTATTTGGCCAAACACATTGATGCGGCAATTATCAATTCT
>JALQYQ010000072.1 GCA_023262855.1 Crocinitomicaceae bacterium | reverse complement strand
GATCGAATGGATTACAATACGATGCCGGGCTGGGCAGGAAGTTCTTGGTACTTTTTGCGCTACATGGATCCAAAAAATGAAGCTGAATTTGTTTCGAAAGAAAAAGCAGATTATTGGAAACAAGTGGATTTATACATCGGTGGTTCGGAACATGCAACAGGACACTTATTGTATGCACGTTTCTGGACAAAATTCTTATTCGACCAAGGATACATTTCGTTTGATGAGCCTTTCGCTAAAATGATCAACCAAGGGATGATTTTGGGAAGAAGTAGTTTTGTGTATCGACTTAAATTTAATTATGAGAATCAAGATAAATTTGTTTTTGTTTCTAAAAACATGCTTGACACAAAGGCATTTACTGCAGAACTTTCAAAAAAATATCCAAATTCAAGCTTGAATTTTAATTTAGGAGATGTAGCTTCTATTCATGCTGACATTTCATTAGTCGACAATGATAAATTGGACATCGAAGCCTTTAAAGCATGGAGAACTGAATTTGCAACTGCTGAATTCATTTGTGAAGAAGATGGTTCATACATCTGCGGTAATGAAGTAGAAAAAATGTCCAAATCCAAATTCAACGTTCAAACACCAGATGAATTGGTCGAGAAATTTGGAGCAGATACCTTGCGTATGTACGAAATGTTCTTGGGTCCATTGGAACAAAGTAAACCGTGGGACACAAAAGGAATAAACGGCGTTCACAACTTCTTGCGTAAATTATGGCGTTTGTTCAACATCGATGAAAATGGTCAAGCGCATGTTTCTGCAGAACCAGCTTCGAAAGATTCGTTGAAAACATTGCACCGTACCATCAAAAAAATGACAGATGATTTAGATCGTTTCTCTTTCAATACAGGCGTTTCGAACTTTATGATTTGCGTGAATGAATTGACGGATCAGAAATGTAACAATAAGCATATTTTACAAGAATTGTTGATCATGCTTTCACCGTACGCGCCACACATTTGTGAAGAATTGTGGGTGAAATTGGGCAATGAAGCAGGAACAATCAATTTTGCAAACTTCCCGAAATTTGATGAAAGTCACTTGGTAGAAGCAAACATCGCTTATCCCGTTTCATTCAATGGTAAAATGCGTTTGAAAATTGAATTACCAACTGCCTTTACACCGAAAGAAGTGGAAGAAGCAGTATTAGCGAATGCGGATGCACAAAAATACTTGGAAGGGAAAACACCGAAAAAGGTAATCGTCGTTCCTGGTAAGATTGTGAACATAGTGCTTTAATTTGAAGTAAATGCGATAGTGAAAGGCGGACATTGTTCGCCTTTTTTAGTACATTAGTTAAAATGTTCATTCATGAGAAACTACTTTTTTACAAGCATCCTTTTGTTTTTTACTCACATTGCCTTTGGACAAGACAAATCAATTCATTTTGTTATTGAAAATTCAAATACGTATAATTTTCGTTTCGTTAACAAAATTCAAGATTATTCGTTGACGCACAGTGCTTTGTTATTTGGTATTTCCAGCGGAAACCATTCGTTTTTTCTAGGTCCAGAATATACATACTTAAGTAAACCAATAGGCGATGATGCTGATCACATCAAGCATTCCATGTTTGGTGGTTCGTTTGCCTACACCTATGCGTACAACCTTAAAAAATGGAACAATGTGGACATGATTTTCCGTTTCAATTATTCTGTTTTTCAGCAACAAGTGACAGATTACAAAGGCATAGAAACAGTAAAATCGGTAATTTACGAAAACACAGTTGATCTTGGGTCAAAGAAACGTTTTGCCAACAAGCTTTATGTTTATGGCAGTTTTGGCTTTGGTTCAACAAACGGATTTTTTCTAATGGTCGACAAAGCTGAATTTTCGGCAAGAGCAGGTTTCGGATATACATTTTAGGTGAACCTGTAACTTTTCGTGGGTGCTGCTTGTTTTTAAAGCATGAAAAACATTATTCCTACCATTTGTGTCTGGTTTCTAGTTCAAGGAACGTATGCACAAGACACACTCCGTTTAGAAAAACGCGCTCCACATACAATTTATGTCGAAGCATTTGGACAAGGTTTATACGATGCAATTGCCTATGATCGACTCATTGTGCAAGGGCCAAAACATGTTACCTCTTTTTCAACTGGTTTAACGATTGTACCAACAAAAGATTTATTTGTTGCTGGTGTACCTTTAAGTTACAATTGGTTACTTGGAAAGCGAAACCATTTCTTGGAGTTAGGACTTGGACTTTCTGCGATGTACCTGGTAGAAGGAAATGTTCATTTTAGCTCAACGACCAACGACTTGAATGGAAATCCGATTACAATCGAACGAATGGGCTATATTCCTCATTTTTACTCGTATTTCACGCCAAAAATCGGATACCGTTTTCAGCAAAAGGAAGGTGGATTGTTTTTGCGCGCAACATTAACTCCTGCTGTGGCAATGGTCAACTATGATGGAATGCTTGTGGAATATGGAAGTCAAATGAAATACAATAGTTTTAGCGGTTTTTCGTTTTTCAGAGAAGCTGCATTTTTTCCTTTTCGAGTTTTCCCTTGGGCAGGAATTTCTGTAGGCTACACATTTGATAACTAATTAAAAAACAGTTGGCTATAGATGGTTTAAAAAATATGGCATACACTTTGCTTTTGCGTTTGGACTTAAATTAAAGATCATGAAAAAGTTTGCTTATTTCTTTGGATTAGTAGGATTGGTTGTCTTAATGACAAGTACTACAGAAGTTACTTACCCAACTGTAACCAATAAAGCTTTTCAAGCTGGTGAGAAATTGCGTTACCGCGTTACTTACGGATTTATGGATGCTGGAGAAGCAGTTATGGAAGTGAAAACAACCACAAAAAAAGGCGCAGGTCGGGAGTTGTTACAAGCGACTGGAACTGGTAAAACCCTTGGAGGATTCAACGCTTTCTATAAAGTCAATGATAAATATGAAACGTATTTAGACAAAAAAGGAATTTTTCCTTGGTTCTTCGTGCGTCGTGTAGATGAAGGTGGTTACAAAATTAATCAAGATTATACCTTCAATCACGATAAATACAAAGTGAACAACGGAAAAGGAAAAGATTTCAAAATTCCAATTGGAATTCAAGATATGATCTCTTCTTTCTATTACGCTCGTACATTGGATTTCAAAAACATGAAAAAAGGAAAAACGTTTGAGTTCAAATGTTTCATGGACGATGAAATCTACAACCTTAAAATTAAATATGTGGGCGATGAGGTGATCACAATTCGTAAAGGAAAGTTCAATTGCCACAAATTTGTTCCAGTTGTACAAACAGGTCGCTACTTTAAAAGCGAAGAAGACGTTAACTTTTGGGTAACGAATGATGATAATAAAATCCCTGTTTTAGTAAAAGCTAAAATTCCAGTAGGTGTTGTGAAAATGCACTTAGTTGAATGGAGCGGATTGAAAAACGAACTAAAAAGCAAGATAAAATAAACCAATTCAATCAATTGAAACGCCACTTAGATACAATTCTGAGTGGCGTTTTTAGTTTATTAAAAATCGAATCTTGATAAAAAATTTAGACTAATTTTTCGAAAAGTTAGTTTAGTATAACATTTCATTTAATTTTGCTCAAAAATCATTCTATGGACAGCACATTTGCATTAGTGGAGAAGGAGGCAATAGCTGATTTACACTTTCCAACAACGGAAGTATTGAAATCAGAAAAAGAAGCAGTAGCTTTGAAAGTGGAGTTGGAAAGAGCAATTGCACTTGGAAATTTAGAGCATCACAAGGTGAAAATTTACTTTGAAGATGACAAGAAAAAAAGAGTGGTAAATACGACAATTTGGGCAGTTACGGATAACGCAATCGTTTTAAAACAAAATGTTGTGATTCCGATTAAAAGAATATATAAATTAGAAATTTAAAGGGTAATCATGTCTAAGAGAAGAGCCATAATTAGTTACGATAAATTAACTATCGATCAAAAGAAACAAATCTTGAAGGACTTTCCTGATGGATATATCAACCACCTTACAACAATCAAAACGCCAACAGGAGAAACTTTAGATGCGTTGATGTGGGAAACAGATGAAGTTATTTACTTGGTAAAAATCAACAAAATTGTTCCTAAAGCAGCTGTTGTTGATGACGAAGATGATGACTTCGAAGAAGATGACTTCGAAAAAGTTGATGTAAAAGACGACGAAATGGATTCAGATGATGATGACGACGACGATTATGATCAACCAGATGTTGACGAAGAAGAAGATGACGATGATGAATAATCATTAAAATAATTGAAAATCCCGTGCTAGTTAGTGCGGGATTTTTTGTTTTAAGGAGTGTAAAAGACGGCAGTACTTGTTTTGTTACAAAATGATCCACTTGATAAAATCGTAAGCTCAATTTTTGTTTCAGAATCTAAAAAATTTAATAGTCCTACGATTTGTTCGGAAAAGCCATCGCCAGAACCTAAAAATGTTCTGTCAATACTCGGAATGAACAGTGAATATTTTGCTATGTAAATTTTTTCTTTAAAGATATTGGCTATTTCCGGAGTATATCCATAACGGATTTTGAGGTTATCCAAATCCAAAGTTTGCCCGTTCCGAGCATCTCCAATAAATAGTTCGCGTCTAGGAATTTGGCGAATGGAAAACACAAATGTATCCCGTGAATAGATTGATGTATCCTTGCCATTTAGATAAAAGTGATCAATTTGAAGCAGTGAACTATCCGTCAAATTCGGGTAAATGAAAATTGTAGATGGGTTTTCTTCAATTGTAAACAGTGAATCGTTTCTAAGACTGGTTATTTTTAGTAGATAACATGAATCTGCTGAACTGATTGAATTTGGCCTTCCACGAAACAATAATTTTATCGAGGTTGTGTCATTAATAATTTGACCGTTCACCAAAATTTGGCTGAATCCAACAACATGAATTAATAAGAATAGAGAAAATAAGAGCTTCATTTTCACATTTCACCTTTTCATAGAAATACAAAAAGCTGAACTAGTAACAATTAATATAAAAATGGTTGGACAGGTCGCGACCTATCCGTACCATTAATTATAAGTTCTATTGTCTTTAATCATTCAATTTCAAGACAGCCATAAATGCTTCTTGCGGAACTTCTACACGACCAACTTGGCGCATTCGTTTCTTACCTTCTTTTTGTTTTTCCAACAATTTACGTTTACGTGAAATATCACCACCATAACATTTTGCAGTAACGTCTTTACGCAAGGCTTTGATTGTTTCACGTGCAATTACTTTCGCACCAATCGCCGCTTGAATTGGAATTTCGAATTGTTGACGAGGTATCAGTTCTTTCAGTTTTACACAAATCTTTTTACCCAAATCATAGGCATTACTTCTGTGAACCAAGGCTGAAAGTGCATCTAATTGTTCACCATTCAATAACAAATCCATTTTGATCAAATCCGATTGTTTGTAACCAATTGGATGGTAATCAAATGAAGCATAACCACGAGAAACTGATTTTAAACGATCATAAAAATCAAATACAATTTCAGCTAATGGCATTTCAAATGTTAACTCAACACGATCTTGCGTCAAATAAACTTGATTGCGTAACTCACCACGCTTCTCAATACACAAAGTCATAATTTGCCCGATGTATTCAGATTTTGTGATGATTTGAGCTTTAATGTATGGCTCTTCAATACGATCAACTCCAGATGGATCAGGAAGCTCAGAAGGATTGTTCACCGTCAACGCTTTTTCTCTATCTTTTGTCATGTAACAATAATAAGACACGTTGGGAACCGTCGTAATTACTGTCATATTGAATTCACGCTCCAAACGTTCCTGGATAATTTCCATGTGTAGCATTCCCAAGAATCCACAACGGAAACCAAATCCAAGTGCAGCTGAAGATTCTGGTTCAAACACCAACGATGAATCGTTCAATTGCAATTTTTCCATGGAATAACGCAACTCTTCGTAATCATCCGTTTCAACTGGGTAAATACCAGCAAATACCATTGGTTTCACGTCCTCAAAACCTTTGATTGCACTATCACATGGATCAGCAGCAAGTGTGATTGTATCACCAACTTTAACTTCTTTCGCTGTCTTAATCCCTGAAATGATGTATCCAACATCTCCTGCTTTCACCTCATTTTTCGGGCTTAAATCCATTTTCAAGATTCCAACTTCATCCGCGTTGTAATCTTTTCCCGTATTAAAGAAACGCACTTTATCACCTTTGCGAATAATTCCATTTTTCACTCGGTAGTATGCGATAATTCCTCTAAATGGATTGAAAACAGAATCAAAAATCATTGCTTGTAAAGGAGCGTTTTCTTCACCTTTTGGAGCCGGAATACGATTGATGACTGCTTCTAAAATTTTGTCAACTCCCAAACCAGTTTTACCAGATGCAGGAATAATATCCTCCATGTCACAACCAATCAACTCAATAATTTGATCTGAAACTTCTTCTGGCATTGCACCAGGTAAATCCATTTTATTTAAAATTGGAATGATTTCTAAATCGTGTTCCAATGCTAAATATAAGTTTGAAATAGTTTGTGCTTCAATTCCTTGTGAAGCGTCGACAATCAATAAAGCACCCTCACAGGCCGCAATTGAGCGCGAAACTTCGTACGAGAAATCAACGTGTCCCGGAGTATCAATCAAATTTAGAACATAATCTTGTCCTTCAAATTTGTAATTCATTTGAATCGCGTGACTTTTGATTGTAATTCCACGTTCACGTTCCAAATCCATATCATCCAAGGCTTGCGCTTGCATTTCACGATCAGAAATGGTTCCAGTCGTTTGCAATAAGCGATCGGCCAAGGTACTTTTTCCGTGGTCAATGTGGGCGATAATACAGAAATTACGTATGTTCTTCATAAATAAATTTGACTAATTGATGGTCCTTGTTTTTCGATAAGGAGAGCAAAAATACATCAAAAAATCTATATTTCCTCGCTATTTTAGAAGACATTAATGGGTTCGATTCAGGAAGTGAAATTGGAATGAATGGAAAAAGAAAAGGAGGACTCTTGCAAAATCCTCCTTTAAAACCTAAACCTAAACTACTACTACTTATGAAAACTAACTTTTACTACTATTTCGATTTTCAAATTGTGTGCCAACTTTTCAAATCGTTTGTCGGTAATTGTTATCTATTAAACGCACAACTCGCCAAATAATTACAGTTGTATTTGTTATTTAACGTTTTTTAAGGAAATGAGCCTGTAAACAATAGTGAATTATCTTTCAAAAAACCTCTGTTTATAGGCATTTTAGCGTTATTAACAATTGATATTTTTTAATTTTCGATTTGGGATTTT
>JALQYQ010000038.1 GCA_023262855.1 Crocinitomicaceae bacterium | reverse complement strand
ATTTTATTCTTCCAATCAAATGTTCTTAAATATAGGATAGAGAAAAGTCCTAATGCACAGAAATAAACGTACTCCACGGACCAAATCCAAAAGATATCTAATTTGAATACTTTAATTAATAAATAGGCTGCAATGATGTAAACGCCAACACAAATAAATTCAATGCTAAATGAAACAATGGTATTTCCACTGCCATTTATCGTTTGGAAATAAACACTGACAAGACCAAAAATCATGATGGAACCCGCAACAAAGCGCATAATTTCAGCACTTTTATCAAGATAAACTTCAGCAGGATTAATAAATTGAATCATGGTCCTTGGATAGAACAACGCACCGTGGAATACTAGAAAGAGGAAAATAAATGTCAAAAGCTGAATTCTACGTTGGATTGTTTTTAACGAATCAAAATCTTTCTTGCCGAGGTATTGTGAAATGTAGGTCTTGGTCGTGCCCGCAAAACCAGAAATAGGTATGAAGGCAAGGAAGTAAATCGATCGAATATTTTGTGAAACGGTTAATTCGAATTTTCCAATTTGCTCAATCCATGTGAAGAAAACTGTCCATGTTGCTAATGCTATGAATCCTTGAAACATCAGAGGACTTCCTATTTTGAACAATTCTTTGAAGGATGGCCAATTGATGGAGAAATGAGAAAACAACTCCAATTCTTTACGTTCCTTCGAGAAAATGAGGAATATGATTAAAAAGGTCATACCACAACCATCTGCAATTGTATTGGCAATGGCTGCTCCTTCAAGTCCCATGGCGGGTAATCCCCAATTTCCAAAAATCAAGAGGTAATCGAGCAGAATGTTTGAAGCGGCAGTAATAATTGCAGCTAATAACACAACCCATGTTTTTCCGGAAGCAAGAAAGAACGCTTGAATGGACAAGGTGATCATTGCAAAGAACAAAGCGTAACTTCTGATTTGAATAAAATTCCCCTGTAAATCAGCTAAATCTTTGTGTTTTGAATAGGAATGCAACAAATCGGGCATGATGAATTGTATTCCCAAGAACAATAAAAATGCGATGATGAAATTGGATAGGATAGAAGTACCGAAAATTCGTCCAATGGCATCGGTATTTTTCTGACCAATTCTTCGCGCTATTAAAATCTGCGCTCCGTCACCCATTCCGGCCAAGGCCATGAAAACAGTAACGTAAATCAAACCAGCATTTCCAACCGCATCAAAAGATAACGTACTATGACGACTTAAAAATGCAGCGTCAGTTATCAATACAACGGATTGTATGAAACTGGAAACCATTAACGGCACCGCAACTTTTAATATGGTCTTGTACTTTAGATCTAACACGTTGAATTATCTATGCTCTATGTTCTATGCTCCATAATCTCTGCCCTGGCGGATTAATCCACTTGTATCACCAATCCTTTCAAATATTCACCTTCTGGATGAAACGCATTGATCGGATGATCTGCTGGTTGATGTAATTGCTCAATAATGCGTACGTTTCTTCCTGCTTCAATCGCTGCTGCAATAACTGTATTCGTGAATAAGTATTTGTCTACAACTTGCGAACAAGAAAAAGTAAAAATTAATCCTCCAGGTTTAATCTGACGAATGGCATGCGCATTCAAACGTTTGTAACCTTGAATCGCTTTGTGACGTTTTTCACGGTGCTTCGCGAAAGCTGGCGGATCCAACACAATAATGTCATAATCTTCTGGTAAATCCTTCATGTATACCATCGCATCTGCGACAATTGAACCATGTTTTTTTTCGAATTTATTTAAAGCAACATTTTCTTCTGTTAATTGAATTGCTTTTTTTGAACTATCCAAGGAATGAACAAGTGTTGCACCGTTTTTAATTGCCAACAAACTAAATCCTCCAGAATAACAAAAGGTATTCAAGACTTTTTTGCCTTCAGCATATTTACCAAGTAAATAACGGTTCTCACGTTGATCAATGAAGAAACCTGTTTTTTGACCAGTTACCCAATCAATGTTCAATTTAACTCCGTGTTCCAGGGCTACATGCGGCGTTTCACACGATCCAAAAATATATTCATCTTTCACATCTGCACGTTGAGGCAAGGTATCCGAAGATTTTGAATAAATTGCAGTCAGCTCGTCTCCAAATGCTTTTTTCAATCCTTCTGCAATCGACGCAATACTTGTGTACATTCCAATACTGTGACATTGAATAACTGCAACACCATTGTAAAAATCAACAACCAAACCTGGAAGTGAATCTCCTTCGCCATGAATCAAACGGCAAATTGTATTGTCTTTCGTTAGAAGATTCAGTTTTTTACGCAATTCAACAGCGTTTCCAATGCGTTCAATGAAAAATGCTTCATCCAAGGGACGATCTTCAAAAGTCAAAATACGAACCGCAATCGTAGCATGTTGATAATGTCCACGCGCCAAAAAACGACCTTTGTGATCAGCAACAGTAACAACTTCACCATCTGATAATTCGTCCGTTTCTGTAATGATTGCACCAGAAAATACCCATGGGTGACGACGAAGAATTGAATCGACTTTATGCTTGTGAATTTGTACCGTGTTCAAAATGAAAATCTTTTTGCAGTTAATATGGAAGCAAAAGTAACAAAAGGATGTGGATTCTCTCTTGAATAGTTTGTGTTTCCTCTTCTTAAGTTGCGTATTTTTGTGCTATAAATCGAAAATCATGAAGTGTACAATCCATGTTTACTTGTTAAATGAACATTTTTCACCTGAACACGCAGAAGCGCACCACGATGGGAATGAATCAGAAAATAACCAGCGTTATGAGTGGGAAGATGAATTTGCTGTGACATCGACAGTTACTGCAGTAGAATTGCATGAAAATGCTGCTTTTCCACTTCAAGGTGAATTGCCAGATGGAAAGCCATTTAAGGAAGAAGTAAGCGCAATGACACTTTTCGAAATTAAATCATCTGATGCACCTTCGACCTTTATCGGTGCTTCAATGAGTATTATCGAAAATCATGAGTTGTTGAAAAATGAGGAAGGTTTTACTATTAAGTTGTATTTGAAAGACTACGAACCAATGGCAAATCCAATTCCCGGAATTTACATCGCAGCGCAAGAATTTCCAAAAGCATTGGTGTTTTAATGCTTGAAGCAAAACATATCGCTTTAACCTTTGATCGACCAATTCTGAAAGGCATTAATTTCAGTTTGAAGGCAGGTCAAATCATTGGAATTGTTGGGAAAAGTGGAGCAGGGAAGACCTCCTTCTTAAAAATTATGAGTGGCCTACTTGATTCCACAACTGGAGATGTTTTTTTTGAAGGAAAAAAAGTACTCGGTCCAAACGTAAAATTAGTTCCCGGTCACCCAGATATTCAATTGGTGAATCAAGATTTTCATTTGGATACGTATCATACCGTTGAAGAAAATATCCGTGAACAGATTCTGTATTTACCGAAGAAAGAACGCGATCAGCTGGTAAATGAATTATTGGAACTGATTGAATTGGATGAGGTGAGAACGCAAAAAGCACGGACGTTGTCGGGTGGTGAACAGCAACGATTAGCCATTGCGCGTGCCTTAGCTTGTGAACCAAAAGTCTTGTTGTTGGATGAGCCATTTGTTCATTTGGATGGACGATTACGCAGTAAGTTGACTAATTATCTCTTGGCCTTAAAAGAAATCCGAGGAACGAGTTTTGTCTTGGTTTCTCACGACGGCGCTGAGATGTTGAGTCTTGCCGATGTGATTTACACGATGAAAAATGGCCAATTAACCAAAAAAGGGAAACCTTCGGAAGTTTATTATAGATACAAAGTGCTGGAAGAGGCAAAGTTGTTTGGTGCGATTAATAGTATCAAAATCAACGATAAACGAATTGCTTTTCGTCCGGATGAATATTGTTTGGAACCACTTTCAACTGATGAGGTCGTACATTTGACATTTGTAAATAGTTTGTTTACAGGTCCAGTTTACGAGAATTATTTTTTGACCGAACGAAAAGAAAAAGTAGTATTGATCAGTTTAAATACCTTAAAAGATGTCACAAAAATCGCCATCAAGAAAAAAAGTTCTGCATCTTGAATGGAGGGAAATTCCCGGATTAATCAAAGATGCATTTCTGGAGTTTTTAGCTGAAAAAGGCTTGTTTCATGGTGCGGCATTGGCGTATTACACCCTGTTTGCAATGGTTCCTTTGTTTTATTTGTGCATTGCGTTCTTCGGAAAAATCATTGGACAAGAAGTGATGTTGGAAATCATTTCGAATTTATTGAGAAACCAAATTGGTATTCAGGATGTAGATGGAATCATGGAATTCTTGAGCGGAATGGATTTCGAAAAAGGAAATTTCATGCTCGAAATTGTCAGTATGATCGCTTTGTTAATTGCAAGTTCAGCCTTTTTGGTTGCTCTGAAACAAAGTATCAACGAATTTTTCGATTTAGAAGTAAATTATTCCACCAAACGAAAAGCCTTTTTAAACAATGTTCTATTTCGCCTTGTATCGGTCTTGTTCGTTGGATTAATGACCGTGATTGTCATTGTGATCTATTTTTCTCAAACCATTTTGCTCTCCACAACGAGTGAATGGTTCCCGAACAGTGCCTTTTTTCAAACTGTTTTTTCGGGAATCGCAACCCACGGATTGGCCTTGTTATCAAATGTGATCATTTTCACCTTGGTTTTCAAATACGTTCACGATGGTTATGTGAAATGGAAACTAGCTCTTGGCGGAGCAATTTTAACCTCTATTTTACTCTACGGCGGACAATTGTTAATCAAATACTATTTATTCAATTACTTTTTCGCTGCAAAAGCTGGAATTGCTGGTTCCTTGTTCATCATTTTAGCCTGGATTTATTACAGCTCCCAAATCATTTTCTTTGGCGCAAAATTCACCTGTGTCTACGCCAAGAAAGTCGGAAAACCAATTTCGTTTAGCGAAGATTTTGTGTTCGTACCGAAGAAGAAAAAGAAGGTGGAATGAGATTGATTGAATTATTTAAACCTATGATTACAATGAAACAATTTCTTTTACTAATTGCGATAATTTTGCTTGTTGGTTGTGAATTTGGAACAAATGTTGAAACGATTTCATCAACTATTGAAAAAGTATCAGCGCAAAATAATTCAGAAATAAAATTTGAATATTCTTCAAAGGAGAAACTAATAGTGACAGTCAATGATAAAAGATTAGTAGAGGATGCATTTTTATTAGGCAAAATTTTATTTGAAATTGATCAACAATTACTTAAAGAAAGAATTGTAATTAAAAAATATTTGATTAGAAGTAAAGTGGATAAAAATATGTTTTTGAACTTGAACAGTGATTTGCTTCATCAAATACTTGAAAGGAAAAAAAAGGCGGAAGCTTATTTGAAATTATATTCCCAAAATCCAAATAAGATTATTGATTATTTAAACAAGGATTTGCTTAAAAACAAAGAAATTCTTGACTTTTTTAAAACTGTTAATGAGACAAAACATTGGAGTAAATCTGAATTTAACGGTTTTAACATTTATCCATTAAATGGAACTAATTATTTGTTTTTTGAATTTGTTACACATAAGGAGTCATTTCAAATTTGTTTGAATTCTGATAATAGCGATAATGATATTTATGGTTTAATAATTGAATAAAAAGCTCCTATAAAGATAACTAGTTGATGGAAAGTTGGAAATTTTTATTTGCAACAATAGCGTGGTAAATTCAATAGGAGCTGTTAAAAATCCTATCCTAACCAATCCTAAAACAATAAATGAATAAAATTAATTTTATACTCTTCATCCTCGTTTTTACTTTTTCATGTTCGGAAAAGAAAACAAGTTATTTCTACAAAGTTTATAGCGAAAGAAATCGTCAAGAGAAAACAATTCCGATCGACAAACCACAATTTCATAATCCAAAAGATACTTTACTAAGTACAAGTGTATTTTATATTGGTGATTCAAGTTACATCGTTAAGAGATATTCCAATTTTGATCATTGTGGAATGGATGGTGAGTGCATTAGTTGTGAAGTTGAAGGTTTTGGAATTATTTATAATTCGTCAATTATTTGGGGAGGTTATGGGATCCTACAAACAGATGATGATGATCTAAATGCGATGATAAATCGTGCCATATTAAACTGTCAGTACCAAAGTGATGTTGAATATTATAAAAAGGGGAAATATTAATTATTTCAGACAGTATAATTATTTTGATTAAAAAATTGTCAATCAATTGCTAATTATCTAAGAATTAGTTTTATCTTTGGTTCAATCTAAAGAATCGATCATGGAAATTGGCAACAATCTTAAATTACTTAGAAAACGCTTGAAGAAATCGCAGGAAGAAGTCGCACAAGAATTAAATCTTACGCGTTCTTCGTACAGCGGATACGAAAATGGTGTTGCTCAACCCAATTTGGAAAGTCTTGTAGCGTTCAGCGAATACTACAAAGTGCCAATCGATGATTTGGTGAAGAAAGATTTTGAATCGTTTTCTGATTCGGAGTGGGAGCGAATCGATAAAGGCTTGTATGCCGATGTCAAAGGTCAAAAACTGCGCGTTCTTACTTCTGTCGTGGATCATAACGAGGAAGAATTAATTGAAATGATTCCAATGAAAGCAAGTGCTGGTTATACTTCTGGCTATGCTGATCCAGATTACTTGAAAGTCTTACCAACGTTTCATTTGCCTTTCCTTTCGAAAAACAAAAAATACCGTTCGTTTCCAATCAAAGGTGATTCAATGCCGCCAGTTGTGGAAGGTTCATACGTTGTTGCGGAATATATTCAAAATTGGATGACTATTCGCTCAGGAACGCCGTGTATTGTGATCACAAAAGATGAAGGAATTGTGTTTAAAGTGGTTCACAATTTATTGGATACTTCTCAGTCGTTTCAGTTGTGTTCGACAAATACATTCTACAAACCGTACATCGTTCACGCGAACAACATCATCGAAATGTGGAAGTTCGTCAACTATATTTCTCCTGAATTGCCAGAAGTACGCATGGATGACAACGATTTGAGTAAATCGATTCAAGAATTACAGAAAGAAATCCACGAATTGAAAGTGGCAATCAATCGTTCGTAATTACCTGTGTGTTAGTTGGCGCAATAACTTGAGCCATTGAACTGAACTTTTTCGTCCAACATCAACTCTTTTAAAGCCAATTTGAGTTGTTCGTCCTGCGCAAACGTGTAGCGCGAACATTCTTCAAACGTTTTTTCTGTTTTCAGGAAACCAACCAAAAGCGCTTTTAATTCAGCGATTTGATATTCTTTTCTGTTTTTCTTCAAGCAAACATCACATTTGCCACATTCCTTAGAATCTTGTCCGAAATAACGCAGTAATTGCACCGAACGACATTCGTCAACCCTCAGGAAGTTCAAAGCAGCTTCCAATTTTGATGAAGCATTGTCTTTTCGCGTTTGATACACTTCAGGCGATAAATGCAAATAATCATCCGGTAAACGTTCATGCGTCAATGTTACTGACGGCAACGAGCTGCTCCAGGAAACATCACAAATTCCATATTTTTCCAATTCTTTCAATTGGTTTAATAGCTCAGTTTTGTTGATATTCAACCGTTTCGCAAATTCAGTTTCGTGAATTTCAAAGTATTGGTCAAAAATTCCAGGATAAGTGCGCGATAACAAAGTTGTAATGCCAACAAATTTTGAATGCTTGATTTGAAAGTTGTACAATTCACGGTTTCCAATCGAAAACTTCACCTTAGTAGGATGGAAGACGCCTTCTGAAAAGACCAAATCATTGTTAAATTCCAATATTTTCAAGGAATTATACGTTTCCAGTGGATTCAATTGGAAATTCTCGCACAACTTTTTAATCTCAAAATGATACGTTTCATCTTTCCCAGAACCAATAGCGATTTTCAGATGATTGCACAAGGCGCGATACGTTGTTTTTACGCGTTCAATCGGTGGAAATTGTTGCTCGTTTTTCAAGATTAAGTTGGCAACATCATTCTCTTCCCAAAACACAAGTGTTCTCGATTCTTTTCCATCTCTTCCTGCTCTTCCAGCTTCTTGAAAATAAGCTTCCAGCGAAGGTGGAAATTCATAATGCAAGACAAATCGAACATCTGGTTTGTCAATTCCCATTCCAAACGCATTGGTGGCAACCATCACTTTGATTTTGTTCGACAACCAATCAGAAAGCATTAAATCGCGATCTTCTTTCGTCATTCCACCGTGATAAATTCCAACACTAATCTTATTCGCATGGAGCAAACGCGCCATTTCCTTCACACTTTTACGCGTTTGACAATAGACAATGCCGCATTCGCCTGTATGTTCTTGACAAAAATTGAGTATTCGCGTTAATTTATTGTCGGTCTTTTCCGTTTCGTAACTCAAGTTATTGCGTTCGAAGGACGACTCATGAATTTTCGGCTTGTTCAAGCGCAATTGCTGCACTATGTCTTCTCGAACACGATCAGTTGCAGTTGCGGTTAAAGCAATGATTGGAATTTCAGGATGTATTTCGCGTAACTTGTAAATTTCCTTGAACGAAGGACGGAAATCATGTCCCCATTCCGAAATACAATGTGCTTCATCGACCACAATTAAACCGACGTTCATCAATTTAAAGCGTTCGATAAATAGCTTACTTTGAATGCGTTCAGGAGAAGTATAGAGAAAATCGAGTCCACCAAAACGCGCATTATCAAGCGTAATATCAATTTCACGGTAACTCATTCCACTGATGATTGACTTTGCACGAATGCCACGTGCTTGCAGATTTGCAACTTGATCTTGCATTAACGCAATCAGAGGAGAAATAACCAAGGTGATTCCTTCACGGGCAATTCCAGGTACTTGAAAACAAATCGATTTGCCGCCGCCAGTAGGTAAAAGTGCTAAGGTATCGTAGCCGTTAATCGCGTCATCAACTATGTCTTCCTGAAGCGGTCGAAATTGATCGAATCCCCAGTATTTTTTTAGTATGTCGCGACTTTTATCCATTGGCTTTTTAACAGGCTCAAAAATAAAGAAATTTATTTCTTTCCGGACATTTCAAACTGTTTGAAAGCTCGATGTTTCTGATTATATTCGCAACTTGAAAAACACATTATGTTACAAGACACACTAACAGTGAAGGTTACTAAAACCGCTCATTCACGAATTGAAGAAGTTGATTGGAATAATTTGCCATTTGGTAAGATTTTCTCTGATCACATGTTGGTAATGGATTATAAGAATGGTGAATGGCAGCAACCTGAAATTATGCCTTTCGGACCAATTCAAATGCATCCTGCAATGTCGGCTGTTCATTACGGACAATCGATTTTTGAAGGAATGAAAGCTAACAAAACTGAAAAAGGAGACATTTTAATTTTCCGCCCAGATATGAACGCGAACCGTTTCAAAGAATCGTGTGAGCGTATGTGTATGCCTGTTATTCCTGAAGATGTTTTCACGGAATTGGTGCGTAAATTAGTTGAAGTTGATGAAAATTGGATTCCAGCGAAAGAAGGATATTCATTATACATTCGTCCATTTTTATTTGCCACAGATGAATTCATTGGTATCAAACCATCAGAGACTTACAAGTTTATGATTTTTACATGTCCAGTTGGGTCGTATTATACAGAACCAGTGAACGTGAAAATTGAAGAACATTACACGCGTGCATCTGTTGGTGGCGTTGGACGTGCAAAAACTGCAGGAAACTACGGTGCGGCTTTGTATCCAGCGAAATTAGGACAAATGAATGGTTTTCACCAATTGGTTTGGACAGACGGAAAAGAGCATAAATTCATTGAAGAATCAGGTACAATGAACATTGTATTTGTGATCAACGATACAATTATTACGCCTTCGGAAGATGCTGATACGATTTTACGTGGAGTTACAAAACGTTCAGTGCTTGAAGTTGCTCAGAAATGGGGGATTCCAGTTGAAGAACGTAAAGTATCTGTTGAGGAAATTGTTACAGCGATTAAAGAAGGTAAATTACAAGATGCCTTTGGAGCGGGAACAGCTGCTACAATTGCTCCGATTGTTAAGATTGGATTCAGAGACGAAATTTTGGAGTTGCCGCCAGTTGAAACGCGCGTGATTTCAAACAAAATAAAAAATTACTTAGACGATCTAAAAGCAGGAAAAATCGAAGATGAATTCGGTTGGTGCTTGAAAGTATAATTGAAAAGTCCCGTTTTTAGCGGGACTTTTTTTATGGAAATAAAAACACTTTTCATCTAAGGAGAAACATCGCTTATGAAATTCCTCGTTCTATTCTCGTTTTTAGTGTCGATTGGTGCTGTTTTGGCTCAATCTGATTCGGTTTTTGTGCAGTTTGAAATTCACGATAAAACCTACCAAGAAGGAATTCAAAATGTGAATGCTACATTGACGTGGGGAAGCAACACGATGTTGAAAAGCTCGAATACGAAGGGGAAATTTAGTTTTTATATTCCCGCAAATTCCTTGCTGACTTACCAAATGACGCATCCTTTGTTTGAATCAATTTCAGGTACAAAGAAAATTGGACAAAAATCGGTAAGTGATACTGTGCGTATTTCGATTGAAATGGAAGCGAATAAAGGTCGAATTTTACAAACTGTTGATGTAAAAGCTCCAGGTGTTCCCGATACCGTTTTTGAGTCAAAACGTTTAAGTGTTGCCGATTTTGAATTGCTTGAAAACGGAAATTTGGTCTTGTTAGCGTATCCTAAACAATTAAAAAAAGGAAGTGAATTGCTTTTGTACGATGGAATGGATGTGTTAAATACATTTAGTGTCCCAGGTGTTGCTGAAGAATTGGTGCACGATTACAGAGGAAATCCACATGTTTTGTGCAAAGACAATGTTTATGGTTTATACATTGACAATGCTCAAATTGGTATCGGAACAATTGATAAAGGCTATTATTTGAAATATTTGGCTCCAATTGTAGATACTAATTATTCAAAAATGTTCTTCTCAAATTTTTCAAAAGATTATCCAGCATTCAATTACTTCGCTTTTGATCAAATGGATTCCACGTACTCGAAAATCATTGAAATCAAGGATGAATTGATGATGGAATTGTATCGTTCGGAATACAAATGGGTGGATGTGCGCACAAAATTATGGGCTAAAAACAAGGAATACGAAACCGGAATTGACGCTGAAGTATGGGTTGGAGCAAATTATTTTACGCAATCACCTTATTACAAAGAGTTGTACGCTCCAATGTTTTTGAAAAATGACACGGTTATCGTTTTTGATTATTACAAAGACAAGATGTATTTCTTTGATGCAGCTGGCAACAAATTGGACAGTGTCGCAATCTATCATCATTATCAACCGAAAACAACAGGCTGGCAGCGTGAATTGATTCAAGACCGTTTTACAGGTGAAATTTACGCTTTGTTCGATAAAGCTGGTTACAGCTACCTTGGACAAATTGACTTGAAAACGGGAGAAATCAAAGAAAAAGTACGTCTTGAGTTTCGTTACATTGAAAAAATCGCCATTCAGAACAATTTCGTGTATTACATCTATCGACCGTTTGAATCAACGCAAAAGAAGTTTTTGTACAAAGAACGATTGCCGTATAGTTACGGAAAATCAGAAGTTCCTTATGGCAATGAAACTTCGATAGAAACCGGTAAATGATCGGAATAACCTCCAAGGTATTTTGCTCCAGCATATGTTCTAAATGGAACAACTTGGCCTTTGTATTCTTCCAATAAGAAATCATATGCATGAATCTCTCCTGAGTCTGGAATGACTTTTATTGATTTTTTCTTCATGCACTCAGGTTTGATTAATCCATCCGAAACCATGATGTGATCTAAAACATCCCATTCACCTTTGTAATTGTATGAACCACCAAAATCGCCAGAAAGAGAAGTGATTTGTGGGTTTAATTTTTCAGCGATTGATTGTGGGGCTTTGTTTGAAGGATAATCGTTTAAATCTCCCATGAAAACAATCTTCGCCTTTTTGTTGTCAGCAAGTAACGAATCAATAAATGTTCTTGCGTTTTTTGCAGCTTCTAAACGATTCGGCTCGCTTGCTTCTTGTCCACCACCACGACTTGGCCAGTGATTCACCATAACAATGATTGTTTCTTTTTTGTACGAAAATTTACCCCAAACAATGTCTCTTGTTGCTTTTGCTTCAGCACCTGGTAAAGTAAAACGGATGAAACCAGATTCTACGAGCTTCATAGTTGAGCTATCATAAATCAACGCTACATCAACACCACGTGCATCTGCACTTTCGTAATGAACTAAACCATAATTGTTCAATTTCACAGAATGTTTCATTACATCGCGCACCACAGTTGCGTTTTCAATTTCACACATTCCGATGAACAATGGATTTGAAAATTGGTCAAAAACTTTGTTGATGTGATCCAATTTTTCATTGTAGCGCGCAGAATTCCAAGCATTTTTTCCAGCAGGTAAAAATTCAGCATCATCATTTACACCGTCAAGTGTATCGAATAAATTCTCAACATTGTAAAATGCTATTTCGCGTGTTGTTTGTGCTTGTAAACCTGAAAATGCAAGAAGCGAACATGCAATAATTGAAAGGATTTTCATCTGTTTTATTTTTTGTAAAGTTAATGATTCAATAAAGTGAAATCACACCTGTTAATTAAATTTCTATGAAGAAATGATCCAGCGTCGTGCTAATGGACCTTCGCAAAAGACAAGATCCAAAATGGATAGATTTGCTTCAAATTGATTCGTTGGTGAAAAAACTTGTGTGTATGGTTTTATACTCGATGAAGTTATAAACTCGTCTGTTCGAAAATCATTGATTTCAGAAGGATTCGCATATTCCCGTGTGTAATCTAGTTTCACATCCAAATCTAACCATTCACAAATGCGTTGCGTTATGGCAGCTGTAAATTTGACCAAGGAAGTTTCTTCCTGATAGATTAATTCACGCACTTCTGGACTGTAATATTCAAAATAGGGAGCAGAAGAGTAGGCGCTTTCAATGGCTTTCCAGTGTGTTTTTTTCCAATCTGTTTCCTTACTCAAAAGCACTTCATCAATGACTGTTTTAGAACCATTTTTTCGTTCGACTGGAATCGATAAGACCAACGGTCCATTTGCACTCAATATGGTACAACGTGAACGAACAGTTTGTTTGATAAAATGCTCTTTGGTTTCAATCGAAACATCTTCGCACGACATCATTTTTCGGAAATAGTCGATATTTCCAAAGTACGCAATCGGAAAAACAGATGTCATTAGTGAATCATCTTGAACAAGCGGTCCCAACGAATACCGATTGATGGATCAGCAGCTTTAGAAAACCAAACCATTGACGCACGCCCAACAATGTGATCTTCTGGAACAAATCCCCAAATACGTGAATCAGCTGAGTTGTAGCGATTGTCTCCCATCAACCAATAATAATTCATGCCAAAGGTGTACTTGTTTGTTTTCTTACCATCGATGTAGATTCCGTCTTTCTTTTCCGCCAAGGTGTGACCTTCATATGCCGTAATAATTCGGCGGTACCAAGCAATGTTCTTCGCTGAAATTGAAATCGTTTGTCCCTTACGAGGAATTTGGAATTTCGTGAAGTCAGTGATTGTGTTGTTGATGTAAAGATCTTTCGGGAAAGTTTCTAAGTTTTCGATTAATTCTAACGTTGTTGGTTTGTAACCTTTTTTATCAGAATATTGAGGTTTTAAAACTTTTTCAAACACGGCATCCTTATTTCGCTTTTTCAATGCACTATATTGACTTGCAGTTAAATGCATAATAAAAGAGCCATCTTCATTCATTTTGTAATCTCCTCTCGAATCCTCAAGTCCAAATTGATCAATCATTGTTTGTCTACTTGGAATTTGAATATTTGTAACTTGATACATTAGATTTTGAAAAGGTTTTCTTTCTGCCTTTTTACCGTTAACGTAAAGAACTGATTCTTTTATTTCAATCCAATCTCCAGGTATTCCAACACAACGTTTAATATAATTTTCTCTCTTGTCAACAGGTCTATATACAATACCGTAATGTTTTATAGTTCCTTCCTCTGTATGAGCGATTTTATCTACAGCAAGCATTTTTCGTGCTTTATTTTTCCATGTTTCCATAGATTTAATGTATGATTCTCCGTGCTTTAGGAGAATTTCCTTTTGCGCTTGATCTTCAACATAAGCATTTAATCCGTCATAATTTACACCTTGACCTTGACTTTGGATCCTAGCTGAAATACTATCAAAAAGGAATCTTGAACGTTGATTAAATTCTGAGTAACTTCTCGCAAATAAATATTGAGATTCTTTGATTACAATCCCATGATAATCATGTCCCATCAAACCATTCGGCATTCGTGGATCATAAACTGCTGTATCACCAGATGGATAATTGAAGACAACAACATCATTTCGATGAACGCTGCTGTATCCTGGTATACGAGTGTAAGAACCTTTTTCAAATGTTGTGTACGATTTAACATTTACCCACGGAACAGTATTGTGTACCAACGGGAAAGAAAGGGGCGTAACAGGTACTTTTGGACCGTAAGCCAATTTATTCACGAAAAGAAAATCTCCAACTAACAAGGTTTTCTCCATCGAACCAGTAGGGATTTGAAATGGTTCGAAGACATAAGTACGAATGATACTTGCTGCAACCAAAGCAAAAATAATTGAATCACCCCATTCCTTAACTTTTGAACGAGCGCCCGGTTTTTCACGCGTTACAGCATTTAAAATCAAGGCAATTGCATGTCCAATAATCGGTAAAGCAAGGAACAATGCCAAATGATCTCCCCATTTTCTAATTTCAGTTTCACGACTATTTGCCCAATTCGTTTCCGGTAAAATATCAGCGTTTGAATTCGCAATTTTCGCCATGATCAAGTAAGGGAAGAAAATTCCTTGCAAAGTGTCCACAAACGAAAAGTATCCAAAGCGACGAATGTATGACGTGTTTACCACAGCCCACATGACCAAGTGTACTCCTGGAAAAATCATTAACAAAGCCCAAAATGGCTTCTTACATGAAATTTTAAATGCAACATAGTAGTTGTAAACGGGAATCAAAGCTTCCCAAGATTGATGACCAGCTTGTTTGAAACTTTTGAACCACATCGCTAAATAAGGATGCAGTAATAAAAACAAATAGAAATAGATAAATGCCATTAGTTCGATAAATTTAATACGTCATTCATTGTGAATACACCTTGTTTATTGAATACAAATTCCGCTGCAATCACAGCCCCCAAAGCGAAACCTGTGCGGTTATGTGCTTCATGTGAAATTGTAATTGTATCAACAGGTGAAGAATATTTTATAATGTGTGTTCCTGGAACATCAGGCAAACGGTAGGAAGTAACTCCGATTTGTCCATCCACTGTATGCGGCTCTTTTTCTTCTCCTAAAACCCAAGAAGAATAATCAGAATTATTTTCCAAGATACCATTCGCTAGTGTGATTGCTGTTCCACTTGGAGCATCCAATTTTTGTAAATGATGAATCTCTTCCATGCACGCTTTGTAATCATGCTGACCTTTCATTAATTGTGCTAAGCGCTTGTTGATTTCAAAGAAAATATTAACGCCTATTGAGAAATTCGTTGCATGTAAAAAAGTACCGTTTGCTGCATTTACCAATTCTGTAATTTCTGGTAGATGCTCATGCCAAGCGGTTGTTCCAACGACAACTGGACATTTTTCTGAAATACAAGCTTTGATGTGGTCAACAGCTAATTCTGGTCGGCTAAATTCAATGGCAACATCAGCAAGTGATAAATCAACCTCAGAAATAGGAGATGAACTGTTCACAATTGCAACGATCGTATGTCCACGTTCCAAAGCAATTTTTTCAATTGCTTTGCCCATTTTACCATAACCAATTAATGCGATATTCATTTTTTTAATTTGATAAACAAAATTAGATTTTTAAAGCGCTTTCGCAAGTGTTTTAACGAAAATTAAAACGAAGATTCAATCCTGCTGTGTTTCTACCAAAATAGGCCGGTTCAATTGCCAACGACAAATCCTCGGAAATATCAAATTTCACAAAGTGAGCTTCGATTCCCGCATCAACAATTTGAATAAAATAAACAGCTCCAAGACCCAAAATCGATAAGTCGCGCCAATTCAAGTATTGATTGTACAAAATATCAATTGCTCCATCATCGTACAAGGCCCATTTTGGATCAACAACCAATCCATCCAAACGGTATTCATATTCTTTACGCAAAGAAAGTTGAGTCTTTTGGTTGGAAATTAAGAAATAGGTCATTGTTCCCAAACCAGCATAAATTAACGGAACTTTCCAAGCTGCTTTCTTTTGTCCTTTCGGCATTGCAAGGTGATTGTAAACTTGTCCTGCTCCTGGTAAAATTGCAGAATAAATCACAGCTTTTTTAGGCGAATGTACTTTCACCGTGTCAAGACTTGCTTGATTTGCTAATGTATCTTGTGAAAAGGAAAAGAATCCCAAGCACAGAAAAATGAAGGCAGCAAGCAGAGATCGCATTAACGATTTAGTATTTCGATGATTCGATTTAAATCAACCTCTGAATTGAAGTTTACGATTATTTTACCACTTCCTGAAGTTGATTTTTTAATTTCAATTTTCGTTGATAATTTATCACTTAAGTGTTCTTTGAATGTCGACTGCGTGCTTGTAACACTTGGTGTACGCGTTGTTTTAACATCAACACCAGGTGTTTCATTTCTCGGTTCAACGTATCCTTCACGAATCAAGGCTTCAGCATCACGAACAGATAAACCATCCAAAACAATTCGATTGAAAATCGCCATTTGCAATTCTTCGTCACCCGCAGAAACGAGTGCACGAGCGTGTCCCATTGAAATGACATTGTCACGAACCGATGCTTGAATATCAGCTGGTAGCTTCAATAAACGCAAGTGATTGGTAATACTTGAACGCGATTTGGCAATTTTATGACTCAATTGATCTTGTGTCAAATCACATTCTTCGATTAAGCGAGAATAGGAGAGAGCAACCTCAATTGCATTTAAGTCTTCGCGCTGAATGTTTTCAACCAAGGCCATTTCAAGCATTGTTTGATCATTTGCAACACGAATGTATGCTGGTACTTCTGTTAAACCAGCTAATTGAGAAGCTCTAAAACGGCGCTCACCAGAAATTAATTGGTATTTGTCGCGACCTAATTTTCGAACGGTTAACGGTTGAATAATTCCATGAATAGCAATCGATTGACTCAATTCATCCAAAGCTGCTTGCTCAAAGTGAGTTCGCGGATTAAATGGGTTTGCTTCAATACTTTCAATTGGAAGCATTGAGACAGAACCAACAACACCAGCGTTGTCTGACTTTGTTGTAATATCAGTTTCAGTATTTTCTAATAAGGCACTTAAACCTTTACCAAGAGCAGAACGTTTTTTTGTATTAGAGCTCATCGTTGAATTCAATTATTTTATCCTCGTTTCCGATTTTTGTTAGATTGTTTCTTTGCAAAATTTCGCGCGCAAAATTAAGATAATTTATCGAACCTTTACTCGCAGCATCATGCATTACAATCGTTTCACCAAAACTTGGTGCTTCACCCAATTTTGTATTGCGGTGAATAACCGTGTCAAACACTAACTCTTGGAAATGTGTTTTTACTTCATCAACCACTTGATTCGCAAGTCGTAGACGTGTGTCATACATCGTCAAAAGAATTCCTTCGATTTCCAAGTCTTGATTCAAACGTCCTTGAACAATTTTAATCGTGTTCAATAACTTCCCTAATCCTTCCAAAGCAAAATATTCACATTGTACAGGAACCATTACAGAATCAGCTGCAGTCAATGCATTCACAGTAATTAAACCGAGAGAAGGTGAACAGTCAATGATGATGAAATCGTACTGATCGCGAATTTTTTCCAAGGCCAATTTCAGCATTTGCTCACGATTCGGAAGATTGATCATTTCCAATTCAGCTCCCACCAAATCAATGTGCGAAGGTAAAATGTCCAAATTTGGATTCTCCGTATGAATAATCAATTCTGAAGGATGCACTTCATTGATTAAACAATCGTAAATATTTTTTGTGTTTTTTGGATCTAATCCAACACCAGATGTGGCATTCGCCTGTGGGTCAGCATCTACAATAAGCGTTTTATACTCCAGCACTCCCAAACATCCTCCAAGATTGATGGCAGTTGTCGTTTTCCCAACTCCACCTTTCTGATTCGCAATTGCAATTATTTTTCCCATTTTTATCTTCGTGTATTAAGCGATAAAGATACAACTATCAATGTGGAATAACGAATTAAATTATCCTAAATTATTAACCAAGACAATGTTGATAGTGCCTAAGATTTTCTTTCTAACGCGATTGAATTTTATAAGTCGTCGAAGGAAACCGCAGAATAGTTTGAAATATTTTCATCTGATTCAACAAATTCACCTGAATCTCTCAATTCATCAATTTTTGCTAAAACATCCTCTAAACCTTCTCTGAATTTTTCAAAATCTTCCTTGTAAAGAAATATTTTGTGTTTTTGATAGTTGTCACGTCCATCATCGTTGAACGTTTTCTTACTTTCTGTCAGCGTAATGTATAAGTCGTTTCCTTTTGTAGATTTTACGTCGAAGAAATATGTCCTTTTCCCCGCACGAACAACTTTCGAATAAACTTCGTTGTTTTTATCATTTTCCATAGTTCTCACAACATTTAGGTTCTAACAAATATGGTATTTTTTTTTAAAACAACAAATTATGTGAATATCTTATGTGTTGTCTTCAGCTAATTGTTTGAAATACATTTCACTATACGCCTTGTTTAAGGCCATTAATTCTTCGTGTGAACCTTGCTCGATAACGGTTCCATGATCTAAAACAATGATCTTCGTAGCATTGCGAATTGATGAAATTCGGTGACTCACAATCACAGTTGTTCGCTTATCCGAATCAGCCTTTAAGTTGGAAAGGATGATTTCTTCCGTTTCTGTATCAACAGCTGATAAACAATCATCAAGTACCAATAATTTGGGGTGACGAATCAAGGCTCTGGCGATACTAATACGTTGTTTTTGTCCTCCACTTAAATTCACTCCACGTTCGCCCAATATGGTCTCAAATTTATCCGGAAATGCTTCAATGTTGTTCAGTACATGGGCTTTTCGAGCTGCTTCAACTATTTCTTCGTGATTTAATTCATCATTCTTTCCAAAGCGAATATTCTCGGCAATGGTCTCTGAGAATAAAAAGACTTCTTGCGGGACAACTCCAGATTGATTGCGGTAATCTTCCAGATTAATTGTTCTCAAATCTTCATTGTTTATGGTTGTTTGACCTGCAGTTGGATCAAATTGGCGCATTAACATGTTAACTAAAGTCGATTTTCCACTTCCAGTTTTACCAATAATGGCAAAGGTTTCTCCTTCTTTAATTGTAAAGCTCACATTTTTCAATGCTTCAATGCCAGAATTTGGATAGGTATAACTTACGTTATTGAACTGAATATCGCCTTTTAGTGTGTAGGCTTCATGATTTGTATTTACAATTTCTGGTTGTATTTGAAGGAATTCATTGATGCGTTTTTGTGAAGCTGCTGCACGTTGATTAATTGATGTTACCCAGCCCAAACTTGCGAAAGGCCATGTTAACTTATTGACAAATAATATGAAGGCTAAAATTCCCCCAATTGATATTTGTGCCTCGAAATAATACAATCCACCAACATAAATTGCAAGAATGGTGCTGACTCCAATTAAAAACACGATTGTCGGCATGAACAGGGAATTCACCAATACCAAACGCATGTTTTTCTTTTTGTAATCGAGCGAAGAAGCGTTGAATTTTTCATGTGTTTCTTTCTCACGACTGTAAGCTTTTACAACGCGTATACCGGCAAATGTTTCTTGTGCAATGGTCGAAAGTAACGATTGCTCACGTTGTACTTCAGTACTCAAAGTATTCATTTTCGAAGATACTTTGTAGATCAAAAACGACATGATTGGTAGTGGAATAAGAACAAACAAGGTGAGCAGTGGATTGACATTCACCATTTGATAAATTACAAGAAAGAAAAGCGCAATTAAGTTGATGGTGTACATAATTCCGGGACCTAAGTACATTCTTACTTGACTTACATCTTCAGAAATTCGATTCATCAAATCTCCAGTTGCATTCTTTTTATAGAAGGAATAATCCAATCGCTGGTATTGCGCATAGATTTCATTTTTCAAATCGAATTCAATTAAACGCGACATGATAATGATGGTTTGTCGTGTTAAAAACAAGAAAACGCCACTTGCAATGGAGAGTAAAACATAGATTCCTCCAATTTTTAACGCCAGCGAAACACCTTCTGTTGTTGTTTTAACCGATGTGTTTTTTATTAACTCATCTGTTGTATCTTTCACATAAATAGGCATTTGAACACCGAAATAATTGGCGATAACGATAAACAGAATGCCGAGTAAAAATCGCCATTTATACTTTATAAAATATTTGTTGAGATAGCTCAGTGACTTCATTCGATTAATTTCCTATTTTTGTGCCCATGATAGCAAAGCGATGCAAAAATAGACATTCGGCTTGAATTAAGTTTATAACACATATCGTTTATATATGTTTGAGGTAAAAAATATTGAGGAAACAAACCTCCTAGAAAATCCAGTTATTGCTCAAATGAGCAAATACAATCACGAACAATTGTTATTTTGTAATGATAATGAAACCGGTTTAAAAGCAATTATTGCTGTTCATAATACGGTTTTAGGTCCTGCATTAGGGGGAACTCGTATGTGGGCATACAACAATGAAGTTGATGCTTTAACGGATGTTTTGCGTTTATCACGTGGAATGACGTATAAAAATTCCATTTCAGGTTTGAACCTTGGTGGTGGAAAAGCGGTGATTATTGGTGATGCACGCACAATGAAGTCAGAAGCTTTGATGCGTCGTTTTGGAAAATTCGTAAATAGTCTTGGGGGAAAATACATTACTGCAGAAGATGTAGGTATTGGTACAGCGGATATGGTTTACGTGAACATGGAAACAAATCATGTTGTTGGTTTACCGGGTAAAAGTGGTGATCCATCTCCAGTAACGGCTCATGGAGTTTACGTTGGAATGAAAGCGTGTGCTAAAGAACAATTTGGTTCTGATTCGTTAACAGGAAAGAAAATTGCTGTTCAAGGAGTTGGACACGTAGGAGAATATTTAGTTGCAGCATTGGCAAAAGAAAATGCTGAAATTTACATTACAGATATTCACGAACCATCATTGAAGCGTGTAGCTCAAACGTATGGAGCGCATGTTGTTGGTTTAGATGAGATTTATGATGTTGATATGGATATTTACGCTCCTTGTGCTCTAGGTGCAACTGTAAATGAAGATACATTATCTCGTTTGAAATGTTCGATTATTGCTGGTGCAGCAAATAACCAATTGCGTCAAGAAGATATTCATGGTCGCATGGTTGTTGAAAAAGGAATCATTTATGCTCCTGATTTCGCATTGAATGCTGGAGGTGTAATCAACTGTTATTCGGAAGTGAAAGGTTTGTCTCCTGAATGGGCGATGGGTAAAGCGGAAGAAATTTACAATACGATTGGAAACATTGTTAAACGCTCAAAAGCAGAGAACATCCCAACGTACCAAATTGCCAACAAAATGGCGGAAGAGAGAATTGAAGCGATAGGAAAAGTGAAATTGCCATTATAAAATGCTGAATAGAAGACACCTAAGAATAAAAGTTTTACAAGCATTGTATGCTTATTTTCAATCGAATGAAGATAACTTTCGTCGCACTGAAAATGAGTTGATGCAAGCAGTTGAACGTATTCAAGATTTGTATTTATACTTGTTGTTGACATTTTCAGAGATTAAAGTAATTGCTGAAAATAGAATCGAGGAAAATACCAAGAAAATTCGTCCAACAGAAGAGGATTTGAATCCAAACACAAAGTTTATCGATAACAAGATTATTTTAATGTTGGAGGAAAATAAAGAATTGCGTCGCTTGTCTGAAGAACGTAAAGTGAATTGGATAGGAGATGAGCATCACGAAATGTTCCGAAAAATGTTCTTGACAATAAAAGATAGCGAAATCTATTTTGAATACATGAACATCGAAGCGCGAACGTTCGAAGATGATAAAGCCTTTGCTTTAGAATTGTTCAAAGTTGAAATTGCGAATTCAGAATTGTTGTACAATTTCTTTGAAGAGAAAAGCATTCATTGGATTGATGATATCGATTTAGCTTGTTCAATGGTATTGAAAACATTGAAAACGGCGAATGAAGGAGAAGTACTTGAATTACTTCCATTGTACAAAGTGGATGATGATGAGCAAGACTTTATTCGTGATTTATTGAGAAAAACCATCTCAATGGATAAAGAAAATGAAGTTTTAATCGATGATTTGACAAAAAACTGGGAATTAGATCGCATCGCAAAGATGGATGTTATTCTAATGAAAATGGCGATTACAGAATTGCAGGTTTTTAGCAATATCCCAACAAAAGTTACACTGAACGAGTACATTGAGATTTCTAAATTTTATAGTACTCCTAAAAGTAACGGATTTATAAATGGAATTTTAGATAAAGCGATTGATCGTTTACAAGCTGAAAAAAAGATTGTGAAAATTGGTCGTGGTTTAATGAATTAAAAAACAAATACGATGAAAAAAATAGTTTTCTTTCTACCAGTTTTGTTCTTGATGATGGCGTGTAACAACACGGATCAAGTCGAAGTTGGAAACAAAACATCGATGCAAGTTGAACCTGTATTTGATGGCGGAACTGTCGTTAAAGGTGAAGTGATTAAAGCTCAATTTGTTGTTAAAAACACTGGAAATTATCCCTTAATTATTGCGGAAGTAAAACCAGGATGTTCTTGTACTGTTGCTGAAAAGCCTGAGAAGCCAATCAAACCAGGAGAAGAAGCAATTATCAAAGCTGACGTAGCGACAAAAAATGCTCAAGCAGGATCTCCATTATCTAAATCATTGAATGTGGTGGCTAACACAGAACCGTCAGTGACACAATTGGTGATTAAAGCAAATATTAAATAATAACACAAACAATTAAATAAAAGAATATGCAAGGAGGCGCAAGTTCGTTAATGATGATTGTCATGATGTTGGTAGTTTTCTACTTTTTCATGATTCGTCCACAAATGAAAAAACAAAAAGAATTAAAAAAATTCCGTGAGGCAATGAAACCAGGTGATAAAGTTGTTACGATTGGTGGAATCCATGGTAAAATTTTAGAAATGGCAGATTCTACGGTTTTAATCAGTTCAGAAGGAACAAAAATTAGAATTGAAAAAAGTGCAATTGCATCTTCATCTGAAGATCAATTGATGGCAAAATAATTTGTTAGAGTGATTTTATAGGCGTCCCGCACTTGTGGGACGTTTTTTTTGTCATCAACTTCTTATTTTGGAAGAACATATTTTTTTGTATATTTACTCAACCAAAATGGCTATTACTAAAGAAACCAGCAATATATGAAAACGTTATTTGCAGTATTATTTATTGTCGTTCTTGCATCCTGCACACAAAAATCATCGTGTACAGACTGTGAAACTTGTGGCGTAAATTTAAACGTCAAAGAAGTATCAATGGAGGATGCATTGATCAAAGCTAAAACTGGACCTGCACAAGTTGATACAACTGAACTTCAAGAATCAATCGCTAAAATAGAAGAGAAATACGGAGAGCAATGGGATTTTTGTGATTGTGTCATTAAAGGTGATTCAATTAATAAGGCATTTTCAAAACCAAATTTACCCGATGCAGAATTTGATCGTTTAGCGAAACGCTTTGACGAAATAGATGAAAAATGTCAAGCGTTTAGAATTCAAGATGCGAATAGAACACCTGAACAACGTGCTGCTCACGAAAAAAAAGTGCGTAAGTGTTTGCGCGATGCAGGAATTAAAAACTAGTTGATTTAACGCATTTATTAAACCGTTCATCATTTTATCGACTAAAAAATCGAATTCAACTTTTGATTTAGAGGATTTTTTTTTAGCTTTAACCGAATTTAAAACAATCTTATGAAAAAAATGATCTTAACTACTACTGCAATTGCTGCTTTAGTATTGGCTTCTTGTGGTAAAAGTGAAGTATGTGACTGCGCAGATACATTCTTAGAAATGTCTAAAGAAATGAAAACTTTGCAAGATGCTGGAACAAAACCAGAAGAAATGGCTGCTAAAATGTCAGAAATCGAAACTAAATACAAAGCTGACATGGAAAAATGTCAAAAATTAGATGAAGGTAAATCTGATGCTGAGAAAAAAGCGATGGAAAAAGAATTGAAAGAATGTGATTCTTTCAAAGAAATGGAAGCTTTGATGAAAAAATAATTAATCGATTCGATTATAATTTTTAAAAGTGGAGATTCGGAAGAGTCTCCACTTTTTTTATGTAATTTTGATTCGTGAAGTTCAAAAAAGTAATTACATATTGCCTGCTTCTTAGTTTTTTCGTTGTGTTAACTCCGAGAAATCTGTGGCATGATTGTGATCATCATCAGACTTCAAACAAAAAAGAAACAGTTGTAAAAGAAAAAGATTGTTTTGCCTGCGATTTCAGTTTAGGAATTATTGATCAACCTCAACAATTCTCCTATCGTTTTAACAAATCGTATTTTGCCAAATTCGATTTAACGATTGCATCGCTTTATTTCAAAAAGAAATTTGAGCAATTTTCCCATCGGGGTCCCCCAATTAGTTAATGAATTCAATTTTCGTTCATGATTAATCATGAGCTTAATCGTTGTGTCGACATGCTTTGTTCGATCAGTTTTTATTACCTAATAAACATAAAATGAATCGTTTAGTTTTAATCATAGGAGCAATTCTATGTATAAATGGCATATATGCCCAATCCTTTACTGGAGTAATCACTAGTAATTCAACCAATCAACCAATTCAAGGGGTAACTATTCTTGTTTTGGACGTAAACGCTCAATTGATTTCAGATTCTCTGGGGCGTTTCAATTTCGTAAATAATTTACCGAGCCGGATCAATGTCCAATTTTCTGCTGTAGGTTATGAAACAGAGGTTCTATTTTTGGAAGCTAATTCTACCATTCAGCAAATTAAACTGAATGAAAAACATGTTTCCCTTGATGAAGTAACGGTTTCAGGATCTAAAGGAATGCTTCAGAAATTCAATGCCATTCACATCGAAACACGGAAAATCAATGAGCTAAATGCTATTCCATCAACCAATTTAGGAGAAGCGCTGGCAACAATTCCTGGCGTTTATAATTCTTCTACAGGAAATGGAATTTCAAAACCAGTGATTCGCGGTATGCAAGGAATTCGAGTTGTTAGTTTATTAAATGGTTTACGCATTGAAAACCAACAATGGGGTGGAGATCATGGGATGGGAATAACAGAACTTGGAATAGGTTCCGTTGAAGTAATTAAAGGTCCAAGTTCTTTGTTGTATGGTGCTGATGCACTGGGTGGAGTGATTTATTATGAGGATGAACCTTTTGCACGACAAAATGAAATGCAACTTGGTGTTAAATCTCAGTTTGAATCGAATACTTTGGGTACAAATAATCAACTGTGTTATAAAGTTTCCAAAAGAAACATACGACTCAATTTAGCTGGAAGCTATTCGAATCATGCCGATTTTAAACTACCGAATGGCGCATTTTTAATAAATTCTCGTTTTAACGAAAATGGATTTAAAGCTGCTTTTGGAACAAATTATAAAAATTGGGGATTATCAGTTCGCTACAACTATTCGTCAAGTGTTGTTGGTATTCCGGGAGAAACTGAAGATTCAATTCCAACTCCTGAATCGTATCAAACAACGGAACAAGAAAGAAAGTTGCTTTTGCCTTCGCAACTATTTCACAATCACTTTTTAAGCATTCAAAATTCATGGTATTTAGCGAAACAAACAATAAGCTTAATGCTTGGTGAAACCGTTAATCGCTTACAGGAATTCGAAGATAGCAAAGATACCGCTGCCTTGAATATGTTGTTGTCAAATACCTTGTACCATTTAAAATCTGTAACAAAGTTCAATGGTCAATTTAATTTTGTTTATGGTTTTCAAGGCATGATCCAAGATAACTCCAATGATCCAACAGCCGAAGAGAAGTTGATTCCATCTTCTGTAACATTTGATAATGGAATTTATGGATTGTTGTATTTTAAATATTCAAAATGGAACACGCAAGCTGGAATTAGGGGAGATGTAAGAACAATAAAATCACGTGAAAATTTCAATGGTTTTGAAGGTGTGAAGAAACAATTTCCTAGTTTAAACTTTTCTATTGGAACAGTTCGTTCTGGAAAGGAATCAACTGCACGTATGAATGTTTCCACCGGATTCAGAGCGCCACATTTATCTGAATTAATGGCAAATGGAGCACATGATGGAGCTTTACGTTATGAAATTGGAGATATCAACTTAAAAGCTGAAAAGGCATCACAGTTGGATTTAACGTATGAAATTCATAAAGATCATCTTGAATTTATCGTGAATCCTTTCGGAAATTATATTCGCGACTATATTCTACTGACTCCAATTGATTCGACCATTGATAATTTACCCGTATTTCAATACAAACAAATGAGTCAAGTTTGGTTATATGGTGGTGACTTAGCGATTCACTTTCATCCGCATTTCGCGCATTGGTTGCATTTAGAATCCAACTATTCGTTTATTCAATCAGAGTCTAAAAATGAAAAACTTGCATTAATGCCACAGAATAGAATCAGCAGTACGATGCGAATAGATTTTAAAATGAATTCTTGGTTTAAATTAACTGAAATTGTAGTGCAACATGCTTATTTGTTTGAGCAAAACCGAGTGGCTTCCTTTGAAACTTCATCACCTGCTTATCAATTAATAAATATTGGTACTACAATGAAATTGGGTAAAAAAATGCCTGTAAACATAGGTTTTGGAGTGAAAAATCTTTTGAATGCAACTTATATAGATCATTTGTCACGATTGAAAAATATACAAGTGTCGCAGCCTGGACGAAATGTTTATCTATCACTAAAATATACCTTTTCGAAGGAATTGAAGTAAACAAAAAAGTCCCGATTGACATTCAATCGGGACTTTTTTTATTCGTTAAGATCGATTAATAATAAATCGCTCGTTGAACTTTCGTAATGTGTTTAGCTAAACGAATCACTTGTTTTGTATAACCAAACTCGTTGTCGTACCAAGCATACAACACAACATTTTTACCATCGTTTGAAACGATAGAAGCATGTGAATCGAATACTGAACAACATGTATTTCCGATTATATCACTTGACACCAATTCTGGGTCGTATGAATAGAAAATTTGATTTACTAAATCACCATTCAAAGCAGCATCACGCACCAAAGCATTGATTTCTTCAACAGAAGTAGTTCCGTTTAATTCCAATGATAAAATTGCCAAAGAACCGTTTGGTGTTGGGACACGTACAGCGTTTGCCGTTAATTTATCTTTTAAATCTGGAATAACTTTCGTTACAGCAGAACCAGCACCAGTAGATGTAATTACCATGTTAACAGCAGCTGAACGACCTCTTCTTGGTTTTTTGTGCATGTTATCCAACAAGTTTTGGTCATTTGTATAAGCGTGAACTGTTTCAATATGACCTTTCACAACTCCGTATTTGTCATTCACAACTTTCAAAATAGGAGAGATGGCATTCGTTGTACAAGAAGCAGCTGAGAAAATGTTTTCGTTCTCAACATCCAAAGTTCCTTGATTGATACCGTA
Source organism: Crocinitomicaceae bacterium (assembly GCA_023262855.1). GTDB lineage: Bacteria > Bacteroidota > Bacteroidia > Flavobacteriales_D > Crocinitomicaceae > M0103. The sequence continues at coordinate 58,081 of JALQYQ010000038.1, read as the reverse complement.
TACTACGTTTGGAATTTCTTTACCTGGTGCAGTTAACAATACTTTAGAAACACCTTTAGCTTTTAAATGTCTAGACAAAGCTTCACGGTTAGTGAAAACACCAGTGTTGTCAATTACCAACGCATTATTAATTCCGTAAGCTGTGTAATCGATGTCCTCTGGGTTGTTTGCATCGATCATTTGAACAATTTGTCCATTAATAATCAATGATTTATTTTCTAAATCTTCAATTACAGATCCTTTGAAAGCTCCGTGAACTGAATCATTTCGTAATAAAGAAGCACGTTTAATAATATCTGCATCTGAAGAACCACGTGTAACAATAGCACGTAAACGTAATTGTTGTCCTTTACCAGCTTGTTTAATTAACTCGCGAGCAGCCAAACGACCGATACGACCGAAACCATACAAAACAACATCTCTTGGTTCAATGTTGTGTCCAGTTGTAACACCAAAACCAGCTAATTTTACATTTAAGAATTCAGCTTTTGATGCGAAATTGTCTTTTTCAGCTAACCATTCGCTTGATAATTTACCGATATCAAGTTTTGACGGGGCTAAATCCATTTTCATGATTTCTTCAGCCAACTCAGAAGATGTGAAAACGTCGATTGGTTTATTAACAACCTTACGCGCATATTCGTGTAGGTTTAAAATCTCAGAGATTGTTGTGTCTGTTAAGTGATTGCGGAAAAGAACAAGTTCAATTCCTTTGTCGTATAACAATTCACCAACTTTACTAGAAAGTTTAACAGCAGCACGTTCTCTTTCAATGTGCGATTTCAACTCTTTTTCGTATCCTACAGCAGATTCCATTTTTGTGTTGTTTTTATATTTAATTATTAAAGAATTTCAAATTGTATAAAGCAAAAAAGGCTCCCCACGTGAGTAGGAAGCCTTTCTTTAGTATTAACCCAAATAAGCTTTGAGAAGTTTGTTTCGCGACGTATGTCGTAAGCGTCTGATTGCCTTTTCCTTGATTTGTCGAACACGCTCACGTGTTAAATTGAACTTAGCTCCAATTTCCTCAAGTGTTAATCCATGGTTCATTCCAATTCCAAAGAATAAGCGAATAATTTCACGCTCTTTGTCAGTCAACGTACTCAATGAACGCTCAATTTCTTTTTGCAATGATTCAGCCATCAACGCGTGATCCGCTTTTGGCGAATCTGTATTAGCCATTACGTCCATCAATGTTCCTCCATCTTCTGAAGCAGAAAGAGGAGCATCCATAGATACGTGACGACCAGAAACATTTAAACTTTCTTTGATTTTATCTTCTGGCACTTCAAGTGCTTCAGCTAACTCTTCCGCAGATGGTGGACGCTCAAATTCTTGTTCCAAGCGCGAAAATGCTTTGTTGATTTTGTTCAATGATCCAACTTGATTCAATGGCAAACGAACAATACGTGCTTGTTCTGCCAAAGCTTGAAGAATCGATTGACGAATCCACCAAACGGCGTATGAAATAAATTTAAAACCTCTTGTTTCATCAAACTTTTGAGCAGCTTTGATAAGTCCTAGGTTGCCTTCATTAATTAAATCAGGAAGTGTAAGTCCTTGGTTTTGGTATTGTTTTGCAACGGATACCACGAAACGCAAGTTAGCTCTCGTCAATTTCTCTAAGGCTCTTTGATCACCTTGTTTAATTTTGCGGGCTAGTTCTACCTCTTCTTCTGCTGTTATCAACTCCTCTTTACCAATGTCTTGCAAGTATTTGTCTAACGACTGACTCTCGCGATTGGTAATCGACTTCGTAATTTTTAGCTGTCTCATCCTCTACTAAATTCCTCCTTTTTAATTTGTAATGTGGGAAAAATGGATGCAAAGGTACGATGAAAAAGAGTTGATTTCCAAAAAAAAATCATACTATTTTTTTAATCGCGCCGCAACCAAAAACCGTGCCCCAAACGATTTTATAAGCCAAATCCGAAATATTCCTTTTTGCCGCTTTCTGAAAGCACTTCCAGCAATACGCCTTTGTTGACCCCGTTTAACTTACCTGTTAATTGTTCGACCGTTTCGATTGGCTCATTGTTGACCTTGGTAATAATCATTCCAGGTGCTAATCCAATTGATTTTAATTTGCCAGAATTGATCGTCGAAATCTTAACTCCGTAAGTAATATTTAATTCTTTTTTCTCTTTACTGCTTAATTCACTAAAAGTTGCACCCAACGCAAAATTTTTCTGAATTTCTTCTTTCGAAACAAGCTTCGTATCGCCATCTTGGTTACGTAAAACCAATTCCTTCACTTCTTCAACGCCTTTTGCCGTGCGAATTGTCAATGAAACTTTGTCGCCAGGTCTTCTTTTTCCGATTTCTTCTTGCAACTCAGCAACTGAGTTCACTTCTTTTGTACCAATTTTTAATATGACTTCTCCATCTTTAACTCCGGCTTTTTCAGCACTTCCGTTTTCAGTCACTTTAGAAATGTAAACACCTTTTGTGTTAGGAAGATCATTTTTCTCCTTAATCTCTTGATTGATATCCGCAATTTGAACACCTAAGAAACCACGTTGAACAACCCCGAAGTCAATTAAATCACGCAATACTTTTTCAACTAAATTGACCGGAATCGCAAATGAATAGCCTGAATAACTTCCAGTTTGTGAAGCAATCGCCGTGTTGATTCCTATTAGTTCACCTTTCACATTTACCAATGCACCACCACTGTTTCCTGGATTCACAGCAGCATCTGTTTGAATGAATGATTCGATTGGAACAACATCTGTTCGAGAGCGATCCGCCAATAAATTGATGTTTCGAGCTTTTGCTGAAACAATTCCAGCCGTTACAGTTGAAGTTAAATTAAACGGATTTCCAACGGCTAAAACCCATTCACCAATGTGTAAATCGTCACTATTTCCCAATGCAATTGGTTGAAATCCTGAACCTTCAATTTTCAAAACTGCAATGTCCGTCGATGGATCTGCTCCAACTAATTTGGCTGTATATTTAGAATTATCGTTCAAAATTACTTCAATTTCACTTGCGTCTTCAATCACGTGGTTGTTTGTAACGATATATCCTTCAGAAGATACAATAACGCCAGAACCACTTCCTGCTCCAAATTGTTTGAATTCACGTCCACCAGCTCCAGGTCCATAGAAGAACTCTTGAAACGGATCACGTTGAAAGGTTGTTTTAACCACTTTTGTTGTGACGTGAACCACTGAATTAATAGTTGTTTCTGAGGCATCAATAAAATTTGGTGCTAAATTTTGTCCATCGAACGAAACGGCGCGCGCATTGTAGAGGCGATTGCCATCCAAAACTTCATCTGATAAGCTTTGATAAGGGGAAGCGGTCAACATTAAATACGCACCAAGTGGAAGCATTCCTCCCAAAAGACCCAACCCTAAAAGTTTAATGTTGTTTTTCATTTGAAATTGATTTAAAATTTAAGTGCAATAATAACGCGTTGACCCTTTATTTTGTTACTGCTAGGCTGTTAAAGAATGTTAAGCAATCGCCATTTTTTTGAACGGAATAAACTACCTTTGTCGAAACAATTGTCAACAATGATTATCCACTTCGAAAAATACCAAGGAACAGGAAACGATTTTGTCATGATAGACAATCTTTCCGGGCAATATGACTTGTTGACTATCGAGCAAATTGCTCACTTGTGTGATCGTCGTTTTGGAATTGGAGCAGATGGTTTAATTAAAATCAATCGTGTTTCGGGCTATGATTTTGAGGTCGATTACTACAATTCAGATGGTTCGAAAAGTTTTTGTGGAAACGGTGCACGTTGTGCTGTGAAATTTGCTGGTTCAATTGGACTTTCAATTGCTGAATGTCGTTTTTGGGGAATTGATGGTGAGCATCGTGCGCAGTATAAAAATGATTTGGTTTACTTGGATATGTTGCCTGTTGAAACAGTGGAGTCAACAAACGGCGTATTTATCCTAAATACAGGTTCACCGCATTTTGTGAAATTGGTAGATCAATTGACAACTCAAGATATTGTTGAATACGGTAAGTCGATTCGCTACTCAGAACGTTTTAAAAAGGAAGGAATCAATGTGAATTTGGTGCAAAAGAAAGCGGCAGATTTAATTGAAATCGAAACCTACGAACGTGGTGTTGAAGATGAAACACTTTCATGTGGAACGGGTGCTACTGCTTGTGCCTTAGTTTTAGCAACATTGGAAAACAGAACAGGTGACTACGAAATAAATGTCAAAGTGAAAGGTGGAAATTTAAAGGTTGCATATGCGTATTTAGGAAACAATTCCTTTGAGAACATTCAATTAATTGGACCTGCAGAATTTGTGTTTAAAGGAACCATGCATGTATAGTTTCGAATTCCAAACAATTGATTCTTTCGACGAAACCACTCGATTTGAAAAGGGCTTTTATTTGTGGATTTGGCACGCGAATAAAATTCCACCACACATTGGTTGTTCAATAAACGGCAAATATTTCAGTCTAAAAGTAAAGGGGAAAGACAATGGAATTGATAGTTTCAAAGCTTTTCAGCTAATTCAAAAGAAATCGATTCCAGCCTTGTTTATAGAACTCAATCAATCGATTATTCCATCTTACGTTCAAGAAGTATATGATCGCTATCAACATGCTGAACCAAATATAGCAACCTGTTTAACACCTATTTCTCAGTTATTCAATTGCTTAAGTGAAGTGCGTCAACTTTCTGAATTGTTGAAATATTTGCAAGATCGAAACAAGATTGAAAAAGTATTTGGAGTAAATTTGGACAACGATTATCGGGGAATATTAAACTATAATCAAGAAGATATTACCAATCGCTTGCAGAAATTAAAGGATGTTAAAAGGGAAAAACATATTTCTAAGACCAGTTGAACCTTCAGATGCAACTAAGCTGATGTTGTGGGAGAATAATCCTGCACATTGGAAGGTGACAGATACGGAAGTACCTTTTTCCATGCATGGAATTCTTCAATTAATCGAACAGCAACAACACATTCGTTCTACTGGACAATTGCGCTTGATGATTTGTTTAAATGATACAGAAGAACCTGTTGGAGCAATCGATTTATACGATGTCGATTTCCGAAATGGCAATGCAGCTGTTGGAATTTTAATTGGTGACCAAGTGCACAAACAAAAAGGATATGCTTCTGAAAGTTTGGTGTTGATGGTTGCATACGCGCGTGAATTTTTGGCGTTACACAATTTGTATTGCTCGATTCAAGCCGATAATACGGAAAGTATTCATTTGTTTACGAAATGCGGTTTTCATCAAGTGGGAATTCGCAAAGAATGGTTTTTATATAAAGGTCAACGAATTGACGAAATTAATTTTCAATTATGTCTAAAAGAAAAATAATCCTTGGCGTAGTCGCTGTTGTGATTTTAGTAGGTGGAATTGTCGCTTTCCCTAAAATTTCATTGTATTTAAGTAGTAGAACGGGAACTAGCAATTCTGCAACGGTTGACTATTTCATCAAAGCACCAATTAGTGTTGAAGAATTAGCAGCGGATTTACAAAAACAAGGAATCATTGATGATGTTGACGCATTTGTGAAAGTGGCGGAATACAAAGGTTTGACAAAAGAGAAAATTGCCTTGGGGAAATATTCAATTGAAGCAGGAACGCAATACCGCACACTTTTGAATGGTTTCACCTTGAATGCTGCAGGAAATGGAAATGGAGAAGTCGAAGTTTCAGTAACGTTTAATAATTGCAGAGATATTTATCAATTAGCAGAAAAGGTTTGTGCAAACATTATGGCGGATTCAACCAAACTTGTGAACTTTTTGGATGAAGATGCAACACTTGAAAAATACGGATTTACGCGTGAGCAAATGCCAGCGATGTTTTTACCAAATACCTACAAAATGTATTACGATACGGATGAAAAGGAATTTGTTGAGCGCATGGCACAAGAATTTAAAAACTTTTGGACAGCAGAGCGCATGACGAAATTGATCAAGGTTGGATTAAAATCTCCTTCAGAAGCTGTGACTTTGGCAAGTATTGTTTATTCGGAACAAGGAAAACACGCAGATGAATGGCCGATAATTGCAGGTTTGTATTTGAATCGTATCAATCAAGGCATCAAATTACAATCAGATCCAACCTTTAAATTCTGTTGGGGCGATAAATTGGATGGTGTTCAGCGTTTATTAAATGAGCACAAAAACATTGATTGTGCCTACAATACCTATAAAATTAATGGATTGCCTCCGGGACCAATTTGCATTCCGCCATCTCAAACGGTTGATGCAGTTCTGAATCGCGACAATAACAACTACATTTTTATGATGGCAAAACCAGATTACTCAGGCAGACACGATTTTTCTGTTGAGTATTCAAAACATGAAGCGTATGCGAAAGTGTACCAAAAATGGTTGGCGAACGAACTTAAAAATCAATAAGATGGCAGATCAGCAACGTAGAAAATTTTTAAAATTGGGATTGGCTGGTGCTGCATTAAGTGCTGTTCAACCATTAAAAGCAGGCGAGTTATTTGGTCAATCTTTCGAAGGGAAAGCAAAAGGACCTATTATCATTTCTACTTGGAATCATGGATTGGCTGCGAATGCTGCTGCTTGGAAAGTATTGGAAAATGGAGGTTCAGCCATTGATGCCGTTGAAGCAGGTGTAAAAGTAACCGAATCTGATTTAACAAATCGCAGTGTTGGAATCGGAGGGATGCCAGATCGCGATGGACATGTAACCTTGGATGCTTGTATTATGGACAATGATTCGCGTTGCGGTTCCGTAGCGTTTTTAGAAGGAATTGCACATCCAATTTCGGTTGCACGAGCAGTGATGGATAAAACGCAACACGTGATGTTGGTTGGAGCAGGAGCGAAAAAATTTGCCTTGGAACATGGTTTTGAGACGATTAAAACGCCGATTCCAGAAGTGAAAGCCGAATACAAAAAATGGAAGAAAGAAAACGCTGATTTGTTTAAAAAGCCAGAAATTAATCACGAAAACCACGATACAATTGGCTTATTGGCAATGGATCAATATGGCAATTTTAGTGGCGCTTGTACAACAAGTGGTTGGGCCTATAAAATGCATGGTCGTGTTGGCGATTCACCAATCATTGGAGCAGGATTGTTTATTGATTCTGAAGTTGGGGCAGCAACAGCAACTGGTTTAGGTGAAGCGATTATTCGCATTGCTGGAAGTCATACTGTTGTTGAACTTATGCGTCACGGACATTCACCAATGGAAGCTTGTAAAATGGCTGTTGAACGAATCATTGCAAAGCACAAGGATTTAACGAATTTACAGTGTTGCTTCTTGGCAATTGATAAACAAGGAAATGTTGGATCTTATTCTGTTTACAGTGGTTTTAACTATGCATTGAAAACTGCTACTGAAGAAAAAATGGTGGATGCTCCTTTCAATCGTAATTGGTAAACAAACGTGTATGAAATTCTGCCTTTTAATTCTATCGTTTATTAGTTTTCAGGTAATGGCGCAAACAACCTTGGAATGGAAATTTTTTCATCCAAAGAAGCAAATTTGGATGAGTGCAGGAACACATGGTTCTGTGCAAGAGAAATTGATTGAAAGCGGTGAATTGCCAGATCCATTTTATGGCAAGAATGAACAATTGTTTGCTTGGGTTGAAAAATACAACTGGGATTTTAAGACAGGTTTTATCATCACGGAAGTACAATTGCAGAAGGACTACATCGAATTGGAATTTCCTGGAATCGATACGTATGCTGAAATTTTTGTCAATGATACCTTGATTTCGTTTACCCAGAATGCTTTTCGTCCTTATTATTTTGAGATAAAAAAATACTTAAAACCAGGTTTAAATACTGTAAACGCTCGGTTTTATTCGCCTGTAAATTATCACAAAGCAGCGTACACAACAGCATCGTATCATTTGCCAGCACCAAATGACGTTGATCCGATTGCAATTGCACCATATACGCGAAAACCGCAATATCAATTTGGATGGGATTGGGCCTTACGTATGAACACAATGGGATTTTTGAAGCCAGTTCGACTCAATGTCTATAATTCGGCGAAAATTAGTTTAACCTCTGTTATTACCGAAAATGTTGAAGAGAATCAAGCGAATTTGGATTTGAGTCTCTATTTTTCTCAACCATCCAAAGGAAAATTAACCTGGAAAAGTAAATTATTTGGTGAAGTCGAAATCGATGAAAATTCCGTTAAAGTAGATCGCCAAGAATTCATCGAAAATCCCAAATTGTGGTGGCCTCGCGGACAAGGCGAGCAAAACTTGTACACGGATGAATGGCAAATTGTTAATGAAAAAGGTGAAGTACTTGAAACACGAACTGTTCGTTTCGGAATTAAAACTTCTGAAATTGTCATGGAGGCCGACGAATGGGGAACAAGCCACGTGGTCAAAGTAAATGGTCGTCCAATTTTTTGCAAAGGAGGGGATTACATTCCTCAAGACATTTTTCCTGCGCGCGTGAGTGATGCCGATTTGCGCAGAATGGTGGAAGTGATGGCTAAAAGCAACTTTAACATGGTGCGCGTTTGGGGTGGTGGATACTATCCTGATGAAGCATTTTTTGATGCGTGTGATGAATTGGGAATAATGGTTTGGGAAGATTTTATGTTTGCTTGCGCCATGTATCCAGGTGATCCTGATTTCCTATTGAATGTTAGAGAGGAAATCGATTATCAAATTCCACGTATTGCTTCACATGCTAGTTTGACCTTGTTTAATGGGAACAATGAAGTCGATGTTGCATGGAAAAATTGGGGCTTTCAAGTGAAATACAACTTGTACGGTAAGGACGCAAAAGAAATTGAAGATAGCTACAATCGCTTGTTTAAGCAATTGATTCCAGGGCAAGTTTCTGCCTTATCAAGCGCGCCTTACAGTCATACTTCACCTTTGAGTAACTGGGGAAAAGATGAGTTTTATAACCATGGGACGCAGCATTATTGGGGTGTTTGGCATGGAAAAGATCCAATGGAAGATTTTGCAAAGAAAATTGGTCGTTTCAATGCTGAATATGGTTTTCAAAGTTTTCCAGAGTATTCCACCTTATCGACTTTTTCAGAAAAGACAGATTGGGATTTAGAATCTGACGTCATGAAGCACCATCAGAAAAGTTATGTTGGGAATGGCATGATTTTAAAACACGCAAAGATTTTATTTGGAACGCCGGCAAATTTTGAAGAGTTTGTTTACTATTCGCAATTGACAGAAGCAACAGCTGTGAGCATGGCCGTTACTGGTCATCGTTTGGATGCGCCACGTTGCAGTGGAACCTTGTATTGGCAAATCAATGATTGTTGGCCAGCTCCGTCTTGGTCGAGCATGGATTACTTTTGGAATTGGAAAGCGCTTCAGTACGAGGTAACGAAGGATTACGAAGACATTGCAGTTCTAAGAAAATCGACGGGCAAGAATGTATTTGAATACTACTTGTTGTCGGATCAAGTTGATACAGTTCAAACCAATTTAACCTTTACGGTGTTTGATCTAAAAGGAAAACAATTGGAACATGTTACAACCAAACTCGTGGCAAACGGAGTTGGAAAGCAGCTGATCGATTTTTCGTGTATTCGAAAACACTATGAAAATCAAAACATTGTTGTTCGTCTCGATTGGACAAATGCGAAAGGTGAACAGAAATCAAGAACTTTTTCAGAATTGCCGTTAACTTATAAAAAAGCACAAGCAAGTGATTTTAAAATTGAGCTAAAAAACATCGATCCAGTAGCAAAAACGGCAACATTGATGCTTAAAAATAAAGATTATGTGCGCGCTTGTTGGGTGTACTCTTCCAAGTTGGGCGTTCAATTCGATAAGAACTTCGAGGATTATTTGCCGGGTGAACATTTCATTCAGATTCGATTCGATGAACTACCTGTTGCAGAAGATTTTGGGGTGAAGTTTATGTAAATTAGTTCATTCTTTTTAGCAACTAAAAAGTTCCTTTATTAAGAACTTCAGATAATTGTAAAATATGTAGTATTTAATTTTGAAAATACTACCATGGTAAGTAACTTTGCACCATGAAAATTGATGAAGAAATTAAGTCGAGCTTTACCTCACCGCAGCAACGCGCAATAGTTAACATACGATTCACGAGCAATTTCCTAGGGAATATTCAAAATCAATTCATGTCAAAATATGATTTGTCAATGGCACAATTCAATATTTTACGCATTCTTCGGGGTGCAAAAGACATGATTAACGTGAATACGGTGAAAGAGCGCATGATTGAAAAATCACCTAACACAACTCGCTTAATGGATAAATTGATCGATAAAGGATTGATTGAACGCACGCGTTGTTCTGAAGATCGTCGTGTCGTCTATGTTAAAATCTCAGAACAAGGATTAAATCTATTGGCTGATATGGATCGTAGTTTGGATGTGAATACGCTGATCAAAGCCAATCTCACAGATGAAGAGGCAAATACCCTAAGTGATTTGTTGGACAAAGTGCGCGAAAAAAATGCCTGAATCAATCACACTTGTTTCGAGTATTTCCTACGATTATCAAGTGACAAACACGGCGCGTTCACATTCATGGCTATCTGATGAACCTTTTGAATTGAATGGGCAAGATGAAGGACCAACGCCCAAAGAGCTTTTTCTTTCTTCTCTAGCAAGTTGTATCTTGATTACACTTCGAATGTATGCTCAACCAAGAAATTGGGATATCGGTCAAATTACGATTGAATTGAACATGACAGAGTTGGATGAACGAACAGAAATTCTTAAAACAATAGAATTTTCTGGGAATTTAACAGATGAACAACACAACAGATTGCTTGAGATTTCAGATCGCTGTCCGGTTGCAAAATTGTTAAAAAAGCCAATTGATATTAAATTAAACTAAAAATACGCCGAATCACTGAGGATTAGCCGTATTTTTAACAACCCAATAAAGACAAAACGACTTTCAACGACATGACATTTTTTAAAACCATTCAAAAACAATTAGTTACAGGATCTTTTCTGCTGATTTCATTTACATTTTTTGCACAAGGACCAAAACCTGCTGGAGATGGTATTGTATCGGGTAAAATTATCGATACGAAGACCGAACTTCCGATGGAATATGTAGCATTCAAATTATACAAAGCAGCAGATTCAACGTTGTATTCAGGGATTTACACCGATGCAGAAGGGAAATTTACCTTCGATCAAGTTCCTTTAGGAAATTATTACGCGAAAATCATTTTTGCTGACTACAACCAAGAATTGATTGAAGATATTAAAATTTCCGAAGCAGTAAAAGTGGCAAATCTAGGGATTATTAAACTGCAACGTATTGAAGTTAAAGGGCTAGAAGAAGTAAAAGTTGTTGGTCAATTGGATGTGTTAAAAACAGGTATTGACAAAAAAGTGTACAATGTTGGTGAAGATTTGTCTGTAAAAGGTGGAACTGCCAATGATGTGTTGAATAATATTCCGTCTGTCGAAGTGAATCAAGAAGGTGGAGTTACCTTGCGTGGAGATGGAACCGTTACCGTTTTGATTGATGGTCGACCAAGTTCAATTTCAGGGGGTAATGGAAAAACCTTGTTAGATGCTTTGCCAGCTGGATCGATTGAACGCATTGAGGTTGTGACAAATCCATCGGCGAAATATGATCCAGATGGAACGTCGGGTATCATCAATATTGTTTTGAAGAAAAACAAAATGCGTGGATTCAATGGGTTGATTACTTCGAACTTAGGCTCTGGTGATATTCACGGTGGAAATGTGGCTGAAGGTTCCGTTTCATTAAGTTTTAGAAATTCGAAGCTTAACACATTTGCTAGTTATGCTGGAAGATATTTGGATGGTTACCGCAATCAATTTATGTATTTGGAACGTGATATTACGGCTGATTCAATGATGAAAATGGATCAGGATCGTTTGGGAACGGATCAAAACTTCGGTCATACATTCCGTGCAGGTGCAGATTTTTACTTGAAACCGCGTCATTTGCTAGGTTTTAGCATGACAGGAAGTGTTGGTGAACGCAATCGCACAGGTGATCAATGGAATTCCACCTTAACATCATCTGATAGTTTATTGAGATTGTGGCGTCGCATCTCTTCAGATCCTTCACAGCAACAAAATTTCGATTTCAATGTGAATTACAAGCACGATTTAAAAAATGATCGAGGAAATCTTGTTGTAGATTTAAATCAGTCGCTTGGATCAGATAATATTCAGGGGTTTTATTGGCAAAATGATTACGCTTCAGATTCTATTCAAGAGTTGAAAACGGCATTAAATCAACGTTTATTTAACAAGGAAAAGAATAACATCACAACAGGTCAGGTCGATTTTACGTATTTATTTCCTAAACAAAATGCGCGTTTAGAATCAGGTGTAAAAACAATCATTCGCCAACAAAGTGTGGATACCTACTCAGAAACATTGGATACACTTTCAGGAAATTATTTAGAAGATACGGTTTCGAATTTTAATTATGCCTACAACGAGCAAGTGTACAGTGCGTACGGAATTTTTGGACAGCAAATTAAAAAGTTTAAATACCAAATTGGTGTGCGTGTTGAGAAAGCCTACCAGATTCCAAACTTAATTTCAGATTCAATACGAATTGTGAATGATTACTTTAATTTCTTCCCTTCAGCTCACGTGCGCTATGCCTTAACAGAGAAGTCAGAAATCAGTTTGAGCTATTCACGCAGAATCAATCGTGCTCAATCAGCTGATTTAAATCCATTTACAAGTTATGCGGATCCATACAATCTTCGTACAGGAAATCCGTATTTACAACCAGAATTTATTGATTCATACGACTTAGGCTACATGAATGAAAAGAAAATTGTAACCTTCTCATCAAGTGTCTTTTACCGTCACACAACGGGCGTAATTACACGAGTAAAAGAATTTTATGCGAACAATGCTTCAACGGTTACTTTTGCGAATTTGGATGAAAGTCATAGTGTTGGTGCGGAAGTGATTTTTGTTGTAAAGCCATACAAATGGTGGAGAAATACTTTGTCGGCAAATGCAAATTATACGCAATATGTTGATGATAATCCAAATGCGAATTGGAATGTTGGTGGATTTAACTGGAACATGAAATATTCTGGAACTGTTGAATTTTGGAAACGTACAGCATCAATTCAAGTGAATGCAGCTTACAATGGTCCGCGCGTTTCGGTTCAAGGAATTGTGCAACGTAGAGGTCCAGTTGATATTTCAGGGGAAAAAACGTTCAAGGACGGAAAAATTGCGGTTGGAATGCGTGTAACGGATGTGTTTAATCGCCAAGGATTTTATATGACGTTAAATCAACCAGGAATTTACCAAGATGTGCAATTCAAATGGCTTACGAGAAGATTTTTCTTGACGTTCTCGTATAAATTTGGAAAATTGGAAATGGCACCTAAAAAATCAAGTGGTGGTGGAGAAGGTGGAGGCGATTTCTAAGCCGAACCTTATTTGTCCGATTTATCGTTTTTGGTGAATTTAATTCCCAATCCTATAAGTGCTTTGTCAAAAGAACCAGTGCCTTTTTGTGTGCTTTTGCGACTGTGCAAAATTTTCTGAATGTCGAGTTTTGTTTTCATGACGTATCAATTTGTTGTTTTCTAACAGAAAGATAGCCAAGAATTATACCAAATCCAGAAAGGTTGATTGAACTGTCAGTTTTACCGACTGAAAAGAATACGAGTGAATGTTAAGTGTTAATCAGCCTTGTTACAGGTGTAAACAAAGGCAGGAGGGAAGTTCAACGGCGTAAAGTCTATTGATACTTCATTGAACACTTTTTTAATGTGTTTTTTCGATTGCAAAGAATATTGGAATTGGATGTACTTGCCAACTTCTGTCAATGATTTGTGCGAGGCGTGAAGAATTGAATTTCTTAATTCTTGCGGGAAATTCGCCAAGGGAAGTGATGAAATTACAACATCCGCTTTGCCCAATTCATACTTCATTAAATACTCTTCAATCTTTTCTGCAGAATCATGAATGATGTGAGCACGTTTATCTGTAATTCTAGCTTGTAATTGCGAGCAAAAAGCATCGTGCAATTCAAACACCAAAAGAACGGCATCAGGTGCCATTTTTTCTAGAATTTTATCTGTAAATACGCCCGTTCCAGGACCCAATTCAACCAACACTTTGGCATTTGAAAAATCGATGTTTTCTAACATTTTTTTTGCCAAAAAACGTGAGCTCGGTGCCATTGCACCAACCATCTTTTTTTCTTTCCAGAATTGTTTTAAAAAGGACTTTTTATTCGACATATTCTTAGTCTCTAAAAGCTAATTTACCGTTATTTATGATTCCAACAACTGAACCTTTCAAATCTTTACCAACATACGGCGTGTTGATAGTTTGCGAGCAAATCAAATCCTTTGTAAGAGTCCATTGATTATCAGGCGCGTAAATGGTTAAATCAGCCTTGTTTCCAACTTCAATTGGATGTTCAATAATTGATGAAATTTCACGTGCATTGATCGAAAGTGCTTTTAATACAACAGTTAAATCAAATTCTTTGCAAGCTGATAGGGCAGAAATAACTGTTTGTAGATTGATACAACCAAAAGAGGCATTGTCGAATTCAACATCTTTTTCTTCTTTGTCGTGTGGACGATGATCTGAAACGATTGTGTCAATTGTACCATCTTTCAATCCTTCCCATAAAGCAACTCTGTCTGATTCTCTTCTCAAAACTGGCATTACTTTGAAGTTAGAATCAAATCCCAAAACAGCAGTTTCGTTGTAAACCAAATTCATCAAATGTACATCAGCTGTAATGTTCAATCCTTTTGCTTTCGCTTTACGCACCAAATCAACACTTTCGGCACACGAAATTCCCGTTAAGTGAATCGAACCTTCTGTATATTCTGTCAAGCGAATGTTGCGTTCAACTTGAATGATTTCTGCAATCGTTGCATCTGCTTTTAAACCTGTTCGTGTAGATGCTTCACCTTCGTTAACCATTCCTTTTCCTGCTAAGGCATAATCTCTTGAAAAGGCGATAATTTTTCCGTTGAAGTTTTTTGAATAAAGTAAAGCACGGTACATAATTCCAGAATTAACAGGAACTAAATCATCCGAAAATAATCGCACTCCTGATTGATACATGTCATACATTTCTGCCAAGTTTTCACCAGCCATTTTCTCAGTAATCGCACCAATTGGATGAATGCTTGTTACATGATTTTCTGCGCGACGCAAGATGTAATCAACTTGTGTTTTTCCATCTACCACTGGATGCGTGCTTGGTAAAACCGCAACGTGTGTGTATCCTCCGAAAGCTGCTGCATCCAATCCACTGTCAATCGTTTCCTTGTGTTCTTCTCCTGGATCACAAAAATGTGCTTTCAAATCCACCCATCCTTGTGAAACAATCAAATTCTCACCTTCCAATACTTGAGCATCTGTTGCATTGATTGAATTTTCAATCGCTTCAATCGTTCCGTCGGTTACAAGAATGTCCATTTTCTTATTCAAATGACTTGAGCGCGGGTCAAGAATGGTGGCTTGTTTAATGAGAATTTTCATTGTGTATGCGTTTTATTTCCAAAATTTAATCACCAACATTTCACATATCAAAAAGATGAGTGCAAAAAGTATGGCTGTTTTCCAATATTCAAAAGGTTTTTCAATATCAATCTTTGTAAGACTTTGTCCTTCATTTATTTCACTGAAGCTTACATTTTTAAGTCCTTTTTCTTCCAATAAACTCACAATTTCTGCTTCATTGAAGCATTCAATAGAAGATTCTGTGCGATCATAATTTAAGGACAATTCGCCTTCTTTCTTTTCATCCCAGATGGCGTAATTTCCAGCTTTCAAATTTTCCAAGGCTTCCATTCCGCTCAACGACAAATAGTTGATCAATCCTTCTCGTTTAATTTGTGGAATGAAATCAACATCCTTGTTCTTAATGTGAATTGGTGTTTCACCACTTTGTTTTTTATACAAAGGGAAGAATGATTCTTTTCCGATGGTTAATGAAATTGGAGCTTTGCGTTGACTCATTTCACCGATGCGCAAAACAATCGAAGGAAACAATGCGTCCGTTGTAAAAGAACTGAATTCATTGTCCAAGGAAGAAGTAAACAAAAATGTGTTTATTGAACCGCTAGAACGCAACAACAACGGTGAACCATTTTGTAAACGTATTAAATCGTAATACGATGTTGAACCAGAAGAAATAGCACGATAGGCTTTTCGAACGCTTGGTAAATTCAAATTCTCCTTTTTCTTTTCAAACATTTCGTGGAAGAAAGGATCATCGTAGACCAACTTTTCGATTTTTGTTCCAGAAGCTTGAACCGCTCCCAAACTTGGCAATTGAAGCTCTTGCAACAAGTTGTTCCACGTTCCTAAGTTCGCTTTAGCGCCAGGGAACAAAGCCAATGTTCCGCCTGATTGCGCAAATTCTTTCAAGTTCTGCGCCATTCCAGAAGGAAGTTCATTCATTCCATTGACGAAAACCAAATCAACCTGATTCAATTCATCCAAGGTAAAGGCATTTTCATCTATTGATTTAACTTTGTAATAGCGCTCTAAATTGTAAACCTGTGAAACTGCAGGAGTAGCGCCATTTCCATTGATGATTAAGATGTTTGTTTGATTATCAACGAAATAGGAGAAGTAATAATCATCATCCCAGAACAATTGTTTGTCGTTGACCGATAAGGTTCCTTTTTTGTATCCACCCGATTGTTCCGTGTAATTAATTACCGTTGTCGCCTTTTGGTTTGCTGGAATATCCATGAATACATCGCGACGAATGCCTGTTATTTCGCAGTGCAATTCAACGTTTGTCAAGGCTTCATCTCCAGCATTCACCACTCTGATGTTCAATTCATTGTTTTGACCTATTCGTTGAATTGGAGAATTGAACCAAACTGAATCGATGTAGATGTTTTCGCTTGCTTGAGGCGTTAATTTTACTGGATAATAGAATGAAAAAGCATCTTCGGTCAATTCGGCTGTTTTAGCAGATGATTTCTGAAAATCTGAGAAGAAAACGTATTGACGCACGCCAATTTTTTGATTGTTCTGATGTTCTTTGTCGATAAACGCTCGTTGCCAATTTAACACGTCATCCAGTGAACGAACTAATGCACTTGGTTCAATTTTATCCAAATAATCCAAGGCATCGACTTTTGTCAATAAACGCTGTTCGATTCCGCTCATCGCATTGGTCGATAACAAAATGCGCGTTTCCAAACTTGCCGCATTGATCATTTTGCGCGACATTTCACGTGCTTCCGACAACAATTCGCCTTCCGTTCCTTTTGCAGTCATCGAATAGGAATTATCAATGTAAATGGCTAAGACGGGTTTTCCTGCAGTTTCACTTCCTTCGTTAGCAGGAATATACGGTTGCGCAAAAGCAAAAATGAGGAAGGTATAAACGAGTAAACGTAAGGCAAGAACAAGTAAATGTTTCAGTTTCTGGGTAGAACGCGTTTGTTGATCGACATGCTTAATGAACTGAAGACTTGAGAAGTAAAGTGTCTTGTATTTTCGAAAATTGAATAAATGAACAATGATTGGAATCGCTAGCGCGAATAAAGCCCAAAGAAATTCAGGATAGACAAACTTCATGTTTCAAATTTAATCAAATATTTGGGAGAAAAAGCAGGTGTTCATTAAAATTGATAAGTGGTATTGATATATGGGTGATTGGATTAATGCATTTGAAGATTTGAAGATTTGAAGATATGAAGATTTGAAGATTTGATGATTTCGAGATTCACAAATTTAAATATTTAAATTTCACATACGAATGAGATGATTTCAAGCAACATTACAACTTTGCAACTTAACAACTTTGCAAGTTAACAATCTTACTTAAAACTCCCGATTCTATTGGTTTTTAGAATGTGATTATCGAATTAAATCTCCCTCAAAACTTCTCAAAAGCCCCCAAACCAAACAACGCAAAATCATACTTCACAGGATCAATCGGATCCATTTCTCGCAAGTTATACATCAGTTCTTCCAAGGCTTTCCAATCGTCTTGTTTTCTACTCAGTAATTCCAATCGACGCGCATTGTTACTCGTATGAACATCAAGCGGTAGGTACAATTCAGAGGTTGAAAGTGATTTCCATAATCCAAAATCGACACCTTTTGCTGCATCACGGACCATCCAACGCAAATACATATTCAAGCGCTTTGCAGCAGAGTTTTTTTCCGGATTCGATAAATGTTTGTGACTGCGCTCAGCGTGCTCCGTTTCCATGAACTTGGTTCGAAATTGAATGATTCTGCCTTTTACACCTTCAATTGTTGGGTGTTTTTGAAAGGCTGTTTCTAAGCTTCCGTCTGTGTAAATATGCTGTAGACTGCGAAAATAAAAGTCCAAATCAAGGCTGTTAAACGTGCGGTGAACAAAGTTTGAATGCTTCAGTAATTCAGAGTTGTAGGAACGAATGAAAGCATGTGGTTGTTGTTCCATGATTTCTAATAATCGTTCGCCACTTTTGATGATGCTCACACGATTGCCCCACGCAATGGTCGATACAAGAAAACCAACAATTTCAATGTCTTCTTTTTTTGAAAAACGATGCGGGAGTTGAATCGGATCACTTTCTAAAAAGCGCGGATGTTCGTATTGTTCCGCCTTAAAATCTAGAAAATCTTTGAGTTCGTCGAAAGTCACGATTAAGAAACAATTAATCCATCACGCATCACCAGTTTGCGATCCGCCATGTTTGCCAGTGATTCGTTGTGTGTTACAATCACAAATGTTTGCTTGAATTCGTCGCGCAATTGAAAGAACAAATTATGCAAGTCTGTCGAATTCTGAGAATCCAAATTTCCTGAAGGCTCGTCAGCAAAAATAACTTTTGGTTGATTAATCAACGAGCGACAAACCGCCACACGTTGTTGTTCACCACCAGAAAGTTCATTTGGTTTGTGTTGAGCACGCTCTTTCAAGCCAATCAAGTCGAGTAGGCGCAAAGCTTCTTTTTGTGCATCAGATTGATTGGTTCCTTTGATTAAAGCTGGAAGCATGACATTTTCCAACGCTGTAAATTCAGGTAACAACTGATGAAATTGAAAAATGAAGCCGATGGATTGATTGCGAAAAGCTGACAATTTCTTCGCTGAAAGACTGAAGGGATTTACACCATCGATTTCCACAATTCCTTTGTCAGGCTGGTCCAAGGTGCCTAAAATCTGCAAAAGCGTTGTTTTTCCAGCGCCAGAAGATCCAACGATCGAAATGACTTCACCAGAATTCACTTCCAAGTCAATTCCTTTCAGAATTTGAAGGGAATCATAAGCTTTGAATATGCCGTTCGCTTTGAGCATTATTTTTTCAAATTCAAGGTGTGACCCATTTTGTCACGTTTTGTTTGCAAATACAATTCATTGTGTTCATTGCTGGCAATTTCCAAGGCAACATTGTCCACAATTTCTAATCCGTAGCCAACCAAACCAGTTCTTTTCGTTGGATTATTTGACATCAAACGCATTTTTACAATCCCTAAATCGCGAATGATTTGTGCGCCGATTCCATAATCACGCTCGTCTCCTTTGAAGCCTAGTTTAATATTTGCCTCTAAGGTGTCGTAACCTTCTTCTTGCAATTTGTATGCACGTAATTTGTTGGTTAAACCAATTCCACGTCCTTCTTGGTTCATGTAGATAATCGCACCTTTTCCTTCTTTTTCAATCATTTCCATTGCTTTGTGCAATTGTGGGCCACAATCACAACGACAAGAACCAAAAATATCACCGGTAATACACGATGAATGAACACGTACCAAAACAGCTTCATCTTTGTCCCACGTGCCTTTTACAAGTGCAAGGTGTTCTTTTCCTGAATTTGTTTCGCGGTAAGCATACAAATCAAAATTGCCATATTCAGTTGGCATTTTCACATCAATCAATCGCTCGATCAATGATTCATTTTTAATGCGGTATTCAATTAAATCGGCAATTGAAACAATTTTTAAATCAAATTTCTTAGCAATTTCCATCAATTGAGGAAGACGCGCCATTGTTCCATCTTCGTTCAAGATTTCAACAATTACACCTGCTTCTTCGAATCCAGCTAAACGCGATAAATCGACAGCTGCTTCTGTGTGTCCTGCACGACGCAAAACACCTTCTTTCTTTGCACGTAGCGGGAAGATATGTCCAGGTTTACCCAATTCTTCGGGTTTTGTCTCTGGATTGATCAACGCTAAAATCGTTTTTGAGCGATCACTCGCTGAAATTCCTGTTGTACATCCGTGTCCGTTCAAATCGACTGAAACGGTAAAAGGAGTTTCATATGTTGCTGAATTGGAGCGAACCATTAATTCCAATCCTAACTCATCACAACGGTCCTCTACCAATGGTGCACAGATTAATCCGCGACCATGCGTAGCCATGAAATTGATAACTTCTGGGGTAACGTTTCTTGCTGCAGTAAGGAAATCGCCCTCATTTTCGCGATCTTCATCATCAACAACAATAATCACTTTTCCTTGCTGAATATCTTCGATTGCTTCTTCAATCGTATTTAATGTAAATTCCATCTGTTCAAATTGTGCCGTAAATTTACAACAATCTAATCACTAATTGGTCATTCTTCTGCACGAATTGTGCGATTTAGTACAGATAAACGGTCTTAGTTGGATGAAATAATGTTGGCAAGTTCCTGGGTCGATTTTTCCCACGAATAATTTTCTCGAATAAATGCTTGTCCATTGCTTGCAATGCGCTGGTACAAGGCGCCATCGTTCAATAAAGCATCGATAGCAGCTAAGAATTCTTCGGGTGTATTAGCAACCAAAATGTTGACATCGTGTGTTGCTTGTATCGCATTGTTTGCTAAAGTACTCGTAATACAAGGGATTCCAAGCGCCATCGCTTCGAGTAGCTTGTTTTGCATGCCAGTTCCAATCATCATCGGAGCAATGAAAATTTTCCCTGAAACATACGCTTCGCGAATATCATCAATCCAGCCCTGAAGTGTGATTTGTGGCGTATTGCGCGCAATTTTTTCTACCGTTTGATGCGGTGTTGCACCCGAAATTAAACAAGTGAGATGTTTGTTTTTTTGAAGTAATTGTTCAGAAATGTACTCAACCGCTTCTATATTCGGGGCATAACTTAAATTTCCGATGAAAACAAGGTCATAGCGAGGGGTTGACTTCGGATAATCGAAGAAACGTGTGTCAATTCCATTTGGAATACTGGCAATTTCATGACGATTGGGATGTAAAATAAACGCACGATCTTGATCCGAAATAATGGTTTTGTGTTCGAAATAATCGAAAATGATGCGTTCGTAGTTTTTAAGCCGTTTGGCTTCTGAACGGAATATCCATTTCGCATACCAAGGTGCTTTTTCGATTCTTCGTTCAATTCCCATCGACAAGGCATCCATGTAATCAATCGTTTTTGGGCAAACATGGTAGTTCTTGATGTATTCAGATGTTCTAATTAACTGAGAATAAATATAATTAGGTTTAATTGATTCAAGCAGTACATCAATGCGTTTTTTACCTTTCAAGGAGAAGAAATAACCTGTTTGAAAGGGCTTATTTGAGAAGAACGCGAAGAACAGATTCACTACAATCGACCATTTTGTGATGCGAATGAGGTGTGTTTCTTTACAGAACTTTGCTAACTGCTGCTGATGCGCTTGCGGAATGTCATGGTCCGAAATGGCAATCAAGTATAGTTCGAAGGTTTTTGACAACTCCGTAATTTGATGGTACGCACGCAATTTGTCTCCTTTTTCCAATGGATAAGGAAAACGAGAAAGTAGAACGACTAATTTTTCTTTATTGCTCATTTGCTTGGTGCGAATTCAAAGATACTTTTTAGTGACTAGAAACAAGTGATTAGATGTTAGAAATTTGAAAAATAGAAGATAGAAGTTCAAGAGTTCAAGAGTTCAAAGGGTTCAAGAGTTTAAAGGTTCAAAAGTTCAAGAGTTCAAGAGTTCAAAGGTTCATCACTAAAATCTACTCTCATCGTTCATCACTCATCGTTCATCACTAATCGATCATTGTTCAATAGGTTCAAATGTTCAATAGTTCAAAGGGTTCAAAAGTTCATCACTCATCTCTCATCGTTAATCATTCAATAGGTTCAAATGTTCCCTGTCTGCCGACAGGCAGGAAATCATCAAATCATCAAATCATCAAATTTTTGAATTCTTTAAATCTTCAAATAACTCAATATACCTTTTCGTGATTGCCGTATTTTCATAGCGTTCATTCGCCGTTACAAAGGCATTGCGCTCAATTTCCTGACGTGCGTCTTCGTTTTCGAGATACGTGATAATTGCCTCAACCCATTCTTCGGGTGAATTTGCAATTACAATGTCTTTTCCGTGCGTGGATTCAATTCCTTCAGCGCCTACGCTTGTGCTGATGATGCATTTCTTTGCCGCCAAACCTTCGATGATCTTCACGCGCATGCCACCACCCGAAAGCAAGGGAACCAACATTAATTGATACGATTTTTTGAACACAATTGCATCATCGACAAAACCATGCACGTGCACATTCGGAAAGGAACTGTTCATTAACCAATCTGGTGTTGATTTTCCAGCAATGTGAAAGTGAATTTCGGACTTGCGTTTCAATAATTCCGGCCAAACGGATTTCAAAAACCAATCCAATCCTTCTAAGTTCGGCAACCAATCCAAAGCACTAATACTGAAAATTGAATTTGCTTCTGCTTCGCGATCTTGGGCAGCTAAGTACTTATCTAACACAACTCCAGCAGGAACAATTTGAATGGGAACAGTTACGTTTAAATCCAACAAGCGCTGTTTGTCTTCTTCGGTAATTGCTGCTATTCCGTCCGCTTTGTTGTAATACGCTGCTTCAAAGGTTCTGAGTCGCTTTCCTAAATGCCGGTAAAACCACTTTTTTGCTGGATTTTTTTCATTCAAAGCCAAACGTTCCCAAATGACATACTCAATGTTGTGTGTGCGCACCAAAACAGGACACGAACAATGTTTTTTAATTACATCGATGTAATAAGCTACAAACGCTCCTTCAACTTGAATGAAATCATAGCTTTTTTGCGTTAACAACTCCACTAATTTATCGGAAACGTCTTTCGAAACAAAACGCTCTACGTTGTAGGGAATCGATTTGAATAGTACGTTTGATAACAATTTGAATGGTGAAATATTCGTGTTGACAAATACATCGTGTTGCTTCGCTAACGGAAGCATGCAGTCTTTTGGTTGCGCGTGTTTCGGCGTGTTGATTGCCATTAAGTCAATCTCGCAACCGTTGTCGTGCAAGCCTTTTGTGATGTTGTAAATTCCAATTGAACCACCGTCCGTTGGAGGAAACGGAACACGATATGTTAACTGTAAGACTTTCACGAATTTAGTTCAAGTGTTTTTTAACGGCTTCAAAAACGGTTTCAGGCACTAAATCTTTCATACACGATGCACCATTTTTACACTTTCCAGCGAAATAACATTCACAAGGCTTACTTGGTGAAACAATTTCTCCACGACCATACAATTCAAATTCGTACGGATTGAAAATGTTGTTCATCAATACGGTTCGTTTCTGAAGTGCGACAGAAATGTGCATGGCCATTGTTACTTGCGTAACGACCAAATCCATTTGATACGTTAAATTGATGAACATTGGCAAATTGAAATGACCCAAATAAGTTGAATTTGTTGCTTTTGACAAGGCTTCGTTTTTTGCGTGTTCTTGTTCACCGCCCAATAAAACGGGTTCGTATCCTGCTCCTTGTAACAAGTGAATCAAGGCGATCCAATTTTCATCAGGCCACAATCGTGTTGTCCAACGATCGCCGCATCCTGTGTTCAAACCAATTAATTTCTTTGAACGGTTCAAGTTCCACTCAAATCCTTTGTCTTCATGATTGTCGAACACATATTCTTCGCCTTCAAAGTTCCAACCAAGCATTTCAAAGATTTCTTTGACATACGATTTTGTGTTGGCTTTGCTGACCGTGTCAAACAATCCTGTGGTGTATTTATGATTCGCTAATTCGTTCATTGGGTAGGCAACTCCATCTTTCAAGGTGTACCCGAATTTTTTATCGGCCGTTAACTGTAAAGCGAGTGCACAAGCATCTTTGTCCTTGTCCAAGTTGAAAACCATGTCGAATTTACACTGTTGCAAGTACAACACAGATGCAAAGTCGTATTTCAAAATTTCATTGATCTCAGAAGCGGGAAGGATAGAAGGCGTTTGTGTTAACCAGGTAATTTTGCAATTCGGATATTCTTTTCTGATTTTTCGCAACAATGGCGTTGTACGAATTACATCACCAATCGCTCCCAATTTGATAATTAGAATACGTGTTTCAATTTTTTGATAAGCAGGACAATCAGTGCAGTGATAACCTGATTTTTTATGTGGAGCGCAAGGTAGATCGCCTTTGAAAAATAAACAATCTGTTTTAATACTTGCTATTCCAATCTGTTCCATACGTGTTTTCGTCTTCTAATTGTTGCGTAAAAGTAGCATTTTATTCAAATTTTCGATGAATAGAACGCAGAAAGTCTTGCTTAATTATTTACGTTTAAAAAATCTTTTCCATTCATCTTTGTCAAACACAGGCGCATCATTTGCAGCGGCGCGCATCAAAATGTAGGCAATTGGCGTGAGCACAAATGAAGCAAACCACATTCCCAGGAAGGGCGAAACGACTTGCGAAGCGGCCAAACTATCACCAACTGAGATCAATACGAAATAAATCATGAACAACAAAGCTGCAATGACCACCGGTGCGCCGAATCCGCCTTTGCGAACAATGGCACCCAAAGGAGCGCCAATGAAAAACAAGACAACAATCGCATAGGTCAAGGCAAATTTTCGGTGAAACTCAATCCAGTAGCCGTTCATATCGGTGTCGATGCTTTCGATGTAAGCCTTTTGGCCGTCTAAATTTTGATTCTTTCTTCTCAATTTCGATTGTGCAAGACTAATTGCATTCATCTTGTCTGCTGCACTTAATTGTTCGAATTGAATGGTTTGTGGAATTATGGAATCCATTTCTGCAATTCCCGAAACGTTCGCACCTTCAATGGGTTTGTAAAGATGTGCCTGGAAATAGGCGTGGTCATTTTTTAAACTTTGTAGGAAGTTCAATACGATTGTTCGACCGTTAGTTTTTACGGAATCAATGGCGTGGTAAATTTGAAACACATTCAACATTTCATGCTTATCTGCAAATAATTCGTCTTGTGAACGTTTCAAGGAAAATCCCGATAAATCAATCTTATACGTTGCTTTTTCAAAATTAGATCGGCGAGAAGGACGATTGTTGTTTTTACTGCGATGTAATTCACCATTCGGCAAGAAAGTAGGGGATTGCGGCGCTAATTCTTCCGTCACATAACCTTCGTTCAATTCAAAAAACAAATATTTACCGTTTTCTGATTTGTAAATTTTTCCGTCGTTGGCACGAATTGTTTTGATTTCCTTCGGATCCGTATGGTCGTGAATTAAAATCCCTTTGAAGGCATCGTCTGTTCCTTCTTCCACTTTAATCGCATAGCCATCCAATTCCTTGCTGTAAACGCCCGGTGTCAACAAAGCAGATATTTTCGTATTTTGAATGTCGTAAATCAAGGAATGCCATTTGAGGTTCGCCACAGGAATGACATAATTCGCAAAGTAGAAGGTGAAACAAGCAATTCCGATGACCACAAACGTCAATGGACGCATGATGCGGTAAAGCGATAAGCCACTCGATTTTAAGGCGGTCAATTCGTTGTTTTCGGCCAAATTTCCGAAAGTCATAATCGACGATAAAAGAATGGCAAGCGGCAATGCCAAAGGAATTAAACTCGCTGAAACGTAAAAAAGCAATTCAAGAATAACGAAAGAATCAAGTCCTTTTCCCATCAAGTCATCGATGTATTTCCACAAAAATTGCATGATCAAAATGAACATGGAAATGGCGAGGGTCACAAAGAATGGCCCTACAAAGGATCGAATACTAAAAACGTATAGACGTTTCAATGGATTTAACTTAGATGCTTACAAATTTAGCGTTTTAACGCTGAATCGAGCTGTTTTATGCGCGAGAGTTGAAAATAATTTGCAGATGAACTGCATTGAAAAGAGGAATTATGCGCCCAACACGCGTTTTAATTCGCCGACTTGTTGCTCCCAAAGCATTTGCGATTCTTCAATTTCATCTTCTTCTGCGAAATCAGTAACACGCATGACAACGGTTTTTGTCATTGGATCAACTTCAAAACTCATTTCAAAGAAATACTCGTTGTCTTCTTCTTCGTCGTCCAACCACTTAAATTTCGCTTTTGTGCCAGCTTTTTTCGATAATAAGCGCGCTTTTTCCTCGCTACCATCCCAGAAAAATGTAAAAATATCATCCTTAATATTCACATCGTCAGCAAACCATTCGCTCAAGCCACTCGGTGTACATAACATACTTTCTAGCACCTTGGGAGATGTTTTAAGAAGGTATTCTAATTCATATTTTACTTTATCAGTCATAGTAGTCGTCAAATTTGTATTAACTTCGCACCTTTAATGCGCAATTTACACAATTCTTTTCAATGGCTTTAGTACACTCATTTGAAAAAAACGGGAATATCCTGTTCAAATACCGCGGACAAATACCGGTAATTTTGTTTTTAATGTCGGTTCCTGCAATTTATTTTACTGATTATCAATGTTTTGATAAGAATGAACAATTGGATATGATTCTGTTGATAACTTGTGCAGTTTTTTCCTTTGCAGGTCAGGTAATTAGAGCGATTGCGATCGGTACAAGTAACAAACATACATCGGGTAGAAATACGAAAGAACAAGTAGCTGATGCGCTGAATACCAAAGGAATCTATTCAACGGTTCGCCATCCATTGTATTTAGGAAATTACTTCATGTGGATTGGAATTGTCATGTTTACTTACAACATTTGGTTCGTTTTAGTGGTTTCATTTATGTTCTGGTTGTACTACGAACGCATCATGTTTGCTGAAGAGCGTTTCTTGGAGCGTAAATTTGGACAAGATTACGTGGATTGGTCAATGAAAGTGCCAGCATTTTGGCCAAGCATGAAAAATCACATCAAAACGGAAATTCCTTTCTCAATGAAAACCATTTTGAGAAGAGAATATTCGGGTGTAACAGCAACAATTATCGGATTCGTTTTCGTAGCCTTTTTGCGTGATTGGTTCACAACAGGGGAGCCGCATTACAAAGTTTCTTACGGAATCGTTTTGGGAATTGGTTTAGCAATTTCATTGATTCTTCGCACATTGAAACACAATACAAAGTTGTTGTTTGAGGCGGATCGTTCGTAAGCCTGTCTTTTTTGCATGCGAGTAAAACGTTTTAGCACGTAATCTCTTGGTTTCTAGTGAAAAGCTAGTCAACTGTCTTTGCATTCTTCTTAAAAAAATGGTAGGTTTGTGGTCTATTAATCGACTTCATGAAACCATTTTCTTGTGCTACCTTGGCGTTTTGCTTCTTATCCCATATTGCTTTATCTCAAAGTGTTCATCAAACGGATTTAGACTATTACAATTCGCTTGGAAATGCAACTGCGGATTATTACGAAAGTTTACCCTTTGATTCAAGCACTGTGACTGAAAAAGTTGGAACGTGTAATTTGAACAAAATGGTCTACGGTTGGCATCCGTATTGGGTGGGAAATGTTTACCAAAACTACGATTGGAATTTATTGAGTCACCTTTCGTTTTTTAGTTACGAAGTGAATTACTTGGACGGAACAGCTGTTTCTTCACACGGTTTTTCTACTTCCGCGGCGGTAACGGCTGCCTTGGCTTCGGGAAATACCAAAGTAACGTTGTGTGTAACACTTTTCGCCAATCATGCGAGTTTTCTTACCAATACTACAGCCAAACAAACCTTGATTTCCAATTTAATTTCCACCATCAGCGCTCGTGGTGCACACGGCGTTAACATTGATTTTGAAGGATTGCCAGCTTCTCAAGCAACGAATTTTGCCAATTTCATGGTGGATCTTGCCAATCAAATGCACGCCGCAATTCCCGGTTCAGAAGTAAGTACTGTTTTGTATTCAGTGGATTGGAATTCGGTTTTCAATTTTTCAATCATGGAACCAGAAGTGGATTATTACATCATCATGGGCTATGATTACTATTATTCGGGAAGTTCAACTGCTGGACCCAACGATCCGCTCTACCAATTCGGAACAAGTTACAATTACACACTTTCGCGTTCAATTACCGATTATTTAGAAGCAGGCTGTTTAAAAAGCAAGTTGATTTTAGGCTTGCCGTATTACGGTCGCGAATGGTCAACATCAACGTTGTCCGTTCCTTCTGGTGTAACGGCTACGGGCGTTTCTCGGACTTACAATTATGTTCGAAACAATTCAACAGGTTTTTATTCCACAGCAAATCATACGTATGAAAACGATAGTCAATCTGACATGTATTTGTTCATGAATGGCGCGACACCGAAACAATGTTTTATTACAGAAGAAACGGCTTTTCGTGAACGTTTGCAACATGTATTGAATACAGGAATTGGTGGAATTGGCATTTGGGCCTTGGGATACGACGACGGTTATGCCGAATTCTGGAATGCAATCAACGACAAACTGACAGATTGCTACCAAGATCCTTGCTCGGGAACCATTCACGACTTCGGTGGAGCGAGTAAAAACTATTACAACAACGAGGATTACACGTGGACAATTGCGCCACCAAATGCGACTTCCCTAGATGTTTCGTTTTCGAGTTTCGACGTGGAAACCAATTACGATTATTTGTACATCTTCGATGGAAATTCAACCGCTGCAGCGCAAATTCCGGGAAGTCCGTTTACAGGAACCGTTTCACCGGGAACTTTTTCCACCTCAACAGGAGCTGTTACCTTCCGCTTTACATCCGATATTTCAACGGTAAAACCAGGATTTCTAGCAACGTATACCTGCAACCAAGACGATGTGGCACCTACATCTTCGATCAATGTAGCGGGAACTTGGCAAACGACAGCATACACAGCCAATTATGCAGATGCCGACAACAACGCGGTGCAAAAAGCTTTTAGTTTGGTCACGGATGATGATGGAATTCAACGTTCTGGAAATCGAAATTTGGGCTATTTATACGAGGATTTTTCAAGTAGTTTAGCCAATCAGTGGACAACTGGACTAGGAGCGTGGACGCTGTCGAATGGTGCTGTGCTACAATCCTCAGAAACGGAAAGCAATTCAGCGTGTAACGCGACTTTAACGCAATCGGCGACCGTCGTTTATCACTTCAAAGGAACCTTGGGTGGAACAGGAACCAATCGTCGCGCTGGGATCCATTTCTACTGCAGCGATGCTTCTTTACCGAATCGTGGTAATTCGTACTTGGTATATTGGCGCGTTGATACGGATAAATGTCAAATCTACCGTTCAACAAATGATAATTTAGTGCTGCAAACCAACGATGACGTAGTAATTGATCCGAATGTGGAATACGATTTTAAGGTGTTGTATTCGCCTACAACAGGACTTGTTCAAGCTTTTGTAGATGATGAGCTTGTGTCGAGTTGGACAGATCCAAGTCCGCTAACTACTGGGAATTCGCTTTCATTCCGCAGTGGAAATGCAACATTCAAGGTAGATGATGTTCGAACCTACGTGGAACGCAGCAATAGTCAAACGATAACAATTGGTTCTTCGGCTTCCATGGTGCGCTATCAAAACCAAAATCCGTTGACGCCGAGTGCAGAACTCCTTTCACTTGTCGTGGACAATGCCAACAATTTTTCTGCAGTTTCAACGCTCTTGAATAACATCGATTGGACAAGTCCAGCTCCAGTGAACGTCAATGATGGATTAGCAACTGATGTGGCACAATTTGTCACACAAACAGAAATCAGCGCGAATTGGACGACGAGTTCAGATCCACATTCAGGAATTGTTTCCTACGAAATGGCCGTTGGAACGAGCAGTGGAGCGCAGAACATTGTACCGTTTACAGCAATGGGAACACAGACCTTTGGAACCATTAATGGCTTGTCATTGACACTTGGACAAACCTATTACATCACCGTTCGAACCACAAATGGCGCAGGATTAACGAGTGTTTCAACGTCGAATGGTCAGCTCTTACAAGCTGCAACTGTTCCACCGCTTGCTAGTTTTACGCTTGCTGATTTTACCCTTTGCGCGGGCGATTCAATGCAGATCATCAATACCTCACAAGATGCGAGTTCGTATGTGTGGACGGCAAGCAACGGAACGTTTAGTGATCCAAGTGCCCAACATCCGTATTTCGTTCCAACAGCGACTGGATCGTGCCAGGTAACCTTGCTCGCAATAAATTCCGCAGGAAACAATTCGACGACACAAACAATCAATGTGGTGGTGCTTCCGGGACCAATCGCCTCTGCGACCCCAGATGCCACCAATCTCAGTTTACCGAACGCCGTGGTATTGTTTGCGAATGCTAGTCAAAATGCAACGATTTACCAATGGAATTTTGGCGACGGAGAAAGTTCAACCGACGTCAATCCGTGGCACCAATACACCACTGCAGGAAGCTATACCGTCAGTTTGATTGCGCTTTCAGCTGGTTGTTCGAATGATACAACGTTTTTCACCATCAATGTTGGAAATGCAGGAATAGAAGAGGGAACAGGTTCATCGATTTTGGTTTATCCCTCGCCCTTTGGTGCTTCGTTTAAGGTCAAGTGTTCTGGCGCTTCGAATGTCGCAGCGAACACAGTCCTGGAATTAGTAGATTTGAACGGAAAACGGATTCCGACGCACACCGAGCAGCAAGATCAAGCTGTTTTGGTTGAAGTTCCAACGAGCTTAGCGCGCGGTGTCTATGTGTTAAAGGTTCAAATAGGTGAGGAAGCGCACACAATTCGCCTCATTCACGAGTAGTTGGAGCATTGTTTTTCAAAGAATTAGCAGAAAAGGTAAAAGTTTCTGTTGAGAAAAATTGATAAAGAAAAAAAAACTGTTATATTTGCACCCGCAAAACCAATGTAATGGCGAGGTAGCTCAGTTGGTTAGAGCGCAGGATTCATAACCCTGAGGTCGAGAGTTCAAATCTCTCTCTCGCTACAAGTGAAAGCCCAGTTGAAAGACTGGGCTTTTTTTATGCTTTGTAGTGACAGGTCGCGACCTGTCATTACGGTTCGATTCAAAAAGATTTGCAGGATTCATATCCGTCAGCCGACGGACTCTCTCGCTACATAGTTTAAATGCAAATTTTAAGCGCAGGAATCTATTAAAGAATATTTTATACATAGGATTACTCCTCCAGTCCAAAACACAATGAAAAAATAATCATGTTTGGCAAAATTGTTCAATTATATTGTTCAAAACATCTTAACATACTTTATGTGGTAACTCATTAATTTGGTTTATTTTAGCACCCAATTATTAGAAACCACATGAAAACGATTACACTCCTTTCTCTGAGAAGATTCTTCTTGGTATTTTCATTTATCGCATTGTTTATAGGGTATTCCAAAGCTTCGCACGTTGCAGGTTCTGAAATTTCATACCAATGTGTTGGCCCAAATCAATACAGTGTGACCCTTACAATTTATCGCGATTGTCATGGTATTACTGCTGCCTCAACTGAAACGATTACGTATTCTTCAGCAAGTTGTGGGGTCAATGCTTCTGCAAATTTAGCCTTGGTATCAGCGAGTGACATAACACCCCTTTGTCCTTCTGCAACAAGCGCCTGTGGTGGCTCAGGAAGTATTGGTATTGAGAAACTAGTCTATACTGGAATTATCACCTTGCCTTCAGGTTGTGCTGATTGGATTCTATCGTATGACATGTGTTGTCGTAATGACGCTATTACCAATTTAGCATCGCCAAGTACAAGTGATTCATATGTTCAAAGTACACTCAATAATACGGTCACTCCGTGTAACAGTTCACCAACGTTTTCAAGTAACCCGCAACTCTTTGGTTGTGTGGGACAAACAATTAATTATCAACAATTAGCAACAGATCCAGATGGTGACGTATTGGTGTATTCCTTGGTGAATGCCATGGTTGGTCCTGGTACTAACGCAACGTACAATGGCGGTTTCAGTGGAGCAACTCCTTTTACGGTTCCAGCTACAATTAATTCAGCGACTGGTCAAATTACATTTACACCAAATGTTCCGCAAGTGGCAGTTGTTGCTGTACGCGTTGAAGAATACCGAGGTGGACTCTTAATTGGAACAACAATGCGTGATATTCAATTCACGATTGTGGCATGTACGAATACAGTTCCTGCTTTAAGTGGAATCAACAATGTACCTGGTGATTTTAGTATTTCAACGTGTGCGGGAACACCAGTGTGTTTTACCTTAAACGCTTCAGATGTTGATGCTGGTCAATCAGTTACAATGACTGCGTCAAATACAATTCCTGGTTCTACATTTACACAAAGTGGATCTGGATCTTCAATTACTGGTAATTTCTGTTGGACACCTACAACATCAGATATTGGAACCTATTATATCAACGTTACGGCTGCTGACAATGCATGTCCATTGATTGGTCAAAATTCGCAAGTCTATGAAGTAATCGTTACAGCAAATCCGAATGCGCCAGTAAATGCAGGACCAAATGTTACTATTTGTGCTGGTAATACAACGGCCTTATTAGCAACAAGTGCTTCGCCATCGATTGTTTCGTATGCGTGGACACCAGCGCTTGGTTTGTCTTCACCAGCAACAGCGGGAACGAATGCAACACCTACAGCAACGACAAGTTATACGGTTTTAGCAACGTATGCGGATGGTTGCACGTCAACTGATGCTGTTACAGTTGGCATTGCAGATGATCCTGTTGCAACAGTAACACCATCATCTTCAACTGTATGTGGCGGGGCGAACTTTATGTTGACAGGTACAACCGACGCTACAGGGATGAACTTACAATGGTTCGACCCTTCAATGGTTTCTTTAGGTACTGGGACTGTTTCTGGAACAAACTCAACACTTGTTGTTACTGTTCCAGCAGCTGCGGGAAGTTATGTCTACACCTTCCGAGTTACAAATCCAGTAACGGGTTGTCAAACAGAAACAACAGCAACGCTGATCGTAGGAACACCTCCTGCTGCGGCAACTTGTATCAACATTTATGCTTCTCCAACTGGATCAGCAGCAAATCCTGGTACACAAGCCTCACCAACAACTTTAACACAAGCATTGGCAATGGCTGCATGTAACAATACGGTCATTAAGTTAGCGATTGGTACTTACAACATTGATAATCCACTGAATTTATCAAGTTTCGTGACACTAGAAGGAGGATTTGATCCAGGAAATTCATGGAGAAAAACAAGTCAAGCTGGAGCAACAACAATCAACAGAACAGCATTGAATCCTCAAGGAGCAGTGAATGCACAACGTTTGGTTGCTTTTTATGGAAATAGTATAACGGGCTTCCGTTTACAAGATATTACAATTACAACAGCTGCTGGTACTGCAGGAACAGGAATGTCAACCTATGGTCTTCATTTGACGAACTGTTCAAATTACAACATTGTTCGTACCCAAATCTTGCCGGGTGCTGCAGGTTCAGGAGCTAATGGAACTGCTGGCGCTACTGGAAATGCAGGTAGAAATGGCGGAAATGGTTCTGCTGGTGATATTGATGATCAAGAAGATGCTGGTGCCGGTGGCGGCGGCGGCGGCGGCGGTGGAACTACTTTAGGCGCTGCTGGAGGGAATGCTTCAGGTAATTTTAATTCAGCTAATAACTGTTCTCAAACTGGTGGTGTTGGAGGAGCAGGTGGAGCAACGGCTGGAAACGGAGGGAATGGAGCAAACGATGCCAATGGTTGCGGATGTTGTGCGAATGGAACAACTGGTGTTGCAGGCGCAGCATCCACATCAGCTCAAAGTGGCGGTGGTGGCGGCGGCGGCGGCGCTGGTGGTGAAGAAAATGGTTTTGGTGGTGCCGGTGGTGCTGGTGGTGGTGTTGTTTCAGGTTCCACAACTACTGGTGGTACTGGTGGTGCTGAAGGTGTTGATGGAGCCAATGGTGGAGCTGGATTAGGTGGAACAGCTGGTACAGTTGGAGCAGCAGGTCCAGCGGGTACACACGTAGGAGGATTTTGGGTTCCTGGAACAGCAGGAGCCAACGGAGCTGCCGGTGGTGGCGGACGAGGTGGAAAAGGCGGCGGCGGTGGCGGCGGTCAAGGCTGTACATTTTGCGTAGATGGTTCTGGTTCAGGCGGCGGTGGCGGCGGTGGCGGCGGCCAAGGAGGTTTCGGAGGAACTGGTGGTAGAGGAGGAGGATCTTCTATTGGGGTTTATTTGGTTACCAATGGGGCTGGCGGAAATGTTATTCAATCACGCGCAATTGCAGGAGCAGCAGGAGCAGGAGGAACTGGTGGAAATGGTGGAAATGGTGGAGCAGGAGGAACTGGTGGTTTAGGTAGTCCTTATGGAGGTTCTGAAGTCGGTGGCGGCGGAAATGGCGGAAATGGTGGTGCTGGTGGTGCCGGTGGTGCCGGTGGTGCTGGACAGCCTGGTGTTTCAACAAGCATTCATTTAGCTTCTGGAACTGCGCTTGCAACATCTGATGCGGCTTTCAACTTACCTGGTCAACCAATTATTCTAGCAAGCAATGTAAATTGTACAAATACAAACGTTACGTTTACGACTGCTGCTTCTTCTGCTTGGGATTATGATCTCTCCACAAACAATGCAACTCCGGCAACGGCAACAAACGCTTCTGGTACCACACAATATTCAGCCGTGGCACGTTATTCTGTTTCAGCGGCAGGAAATAATTACACTGGATTCCATAACATCGCTTTCGATGGATCAACATCAGCGGACATTGTTACAAACGCTCCGTTGATCAGCCCGAATACGTACCAAGTATGTCAAGGTGATTTTGCGACGTTCTCAAGTTTGTATGCTGCAAATGCATATTCATGGAACTTTGGTGGCGCAATCGTAAATCCTGGAAGTGTTCCAGCTTTAACGGCGCAATTCAATACGCCTGGATTCTTTACAATCACAATGAACATGACAACCGATTGTTGTGGTACTTCGCCAAATGATGTGATCAGTTTATATGTGGTACCAAATCCAACGGCTACAGGATCGGGAGCAGTTGCAATTTGTAACGGTTCTTCAACAACGCTTACCTTAACTGGTTTAGCTGCGGGAGATGCTGTGTCTTGGTCACCAACAACAGATATTAGTGCTACAACTGCGAATACAATTACGGTGAATCCAAGTGTTACTACAACATACATTGCAACGGTTACAGGTTCTGTTACAAATGGTGGAACAACGGTTTATGGTTGTCCTATAACAATCAACTTCCCGGTAACAGTGAATGCAATACCAACAATGACGATGTCTAGTGGAAATGTTATATGTAACAACGATGGTCAAGCAACAGCTACAATGACATCACCAGGCTTGTACAATTTTGTTTGGTCGAATGGTGCAACAACGGTTAATTCAACAACTTCAACAATAAATTCGTTGCCAATTGGAAATTATTCTGTTACAGCAACGAATACAGCAACAGGATGTCCAGTATCAGGTACAGTGATGGTAAATCCAGGATTAACTGGTCCTTATGTTTATTTACAAAGTAATACATCAACGTGTACAGGTTTACCAAATGGTTCTGTAACGGTGAATACGAATACAGGAACGCCAACATTCAACTATTTATGGAATGGTGTTACTTCTGCTACTACACTAGGAAGTTTGACACAAACGAATTTATTACCTGGAAGCTATACGGTAAACGTGACGGATAACAACGGTTGTATTTCAGCATTGACAGTGGTTGTTCCTGAATTGGAATTGCCAGATTATCAAATTTCGAACAATGGTCCTACATGTATGGGCGACGATGCAATCTTCTATGTGACAGGTACAGATGGTGCGATTTTGACGTATGATTTGGGTGCTGGAAGTTCAACGGTGATGTTGGAAGAAGATACACAAAACATTATCATTCCAGCGGCAATGACGAACCAAACAATCAATTTAACTTCTTTAAATGGAAATTGTGTTGTGCCATTGAGCGCTTCTGATTTAATTGTTGTCGACAACTGTGCATTGCCAATTGAATTGGTTTCCTTCAACGGGTATTGCCTTGGAAGAGAAAAACAATTTACATGGGTCACAGCATCTGAAAACAACAACGACTACTTTACACTAGAAGAAAGTGAAGACGGAACGAATTTCACGGCGATTCAAACAATCGATGGAGCAGGAAATTCAACCTCAACACTCAACTATAAGTCGAATCCAGTTCAAGGAAATTCGAATGGTCAGTACTATCGTTTACGCCAAACAGATTTGAATGGTGAAACGTCTTATTCGGCAACAATGCACTTGGATTGTAACAACTTAAATCCAGCAACGTTAGCAGTCTATCCAAATCCAACAAATGCCTTGTTAAACATCAGTTTCAACAAAGAAGTAAGCGGATTGGTAAACATCGAATTGTTTGACCTTCTAGGAAAACAAGTGTATTTCAACGACTACCAAAAAGAAGCTGGTCAAGATATTACGATCGACCTAGAATCATTCACACGCGGAAATTACTTGTTGAAGGTTTCGACAGGTGAAATGAATTATCCGATGGTGAAGGTGATGGTAACGCGATAATGAAATGATGGATGGGAAGCGGAAAAGCTTCCCTTTTTTTATTTCTTACTTTTTTGCCGAAGCAGAAAAAAGTAAGCAAAAACTGCATTTGAACCTTTTCAAAGGCGTTTGCTCCGCACCGCTTATTCCATTCGCTCCGCGCTCTTGCTCTGATCGGCCTCCACTTTGTTGCAGCCTGAGCCGCGACTTCGCGATGGAATTTCGCTAACGCTGCTGAAAAGGTTCTTTGAAATGCTTCGCATAACACCAATCCTTTAAATCAAACTAGAAGCACTGTTTCGTAAAACACTCCCAAAAACCATCCTTTGTCGTGGAACCGAAACAGAATGGTTTACTATAACCCAAAGTTCACTATCCCAACAAATAGATTGGTTCAAACAACAATTTTTTCGCAGAGCCATGCTGTAAAGCGACAAGGGAAAAAAGGTGTTACATTTTATTAGAATACAGTTGCGAAGAGAGTGACGTATTGGTTCGAATTAGATCGTGAGCTTTAGCAGCGGTACCGTGCGAAATGAAGTGAAGCGTCGGTAGGCTCCTTGAAAAAATTGAAAAGCGCCCTTTTTGCTTACTTTTTGGGCGCCAGCAAAAAGTAAGAAACAATTTCATTAAACTGAACCTCGAATTCTTTAAGCTGCTGCTCCGACAAATACGGCTGATACACCCCATCCAGCGGAATCAAAAAAAGCTCCGCAGGATCCTCCGGCTTCCCACCAATTCCCAAAACAATCACCAGCGGTAGCTTTTCTACATCTTCAAAATTCTTATAGCGTTTCAACTGCTCGTCGTAGGCGAATTCCACAAAACCATCCTGGAGGCTAGGGCGGTACTTACATTCCAATGCAAACCGGCGCACCTCATTCGGAAGCGTGCACACAACTTCAAGATCCGGATAGTAATTCAATTCATCAGCTGGCCAACGCTTGAGTTCACAGTTCGTTCCGACCATTCGGGATGCGAAATATTGTTCAACGAAGCCCTGAAAGCGCGCACTCCATCCCTCTGGTGAATTCGGATCCACCACTTTTCCGCCACGGCGGACAGTATCTTGTTTTGTTTGTCCTCCCGACTTCTTTTTCAAGCTTGCTTTCACACGTCGCGGTACATCGCCTTTGGTTCCCTTGCGTGCAGGTCGAATCACTGCATAATACAGGATGATCGCCCCTGCGACGAGGAGAATTAATTGTGTGGCGATTTGGGATTGATTGGACATTGAAATTTCTTTGACCTAAAGGTAAAGGTTTTATTTCTTACTTTTTGGCATTGCCCCAAAAAGTAACACCACGCAGTAGCAGCGCAGCTAAAAAGGTCTAGCGCTAGGTAGATTTAGCTACCCACTATGTTTTTGTTGCTATAATTTCTGAAACTCGTCTCCGCTGTCGCGGAACTCAAACACCCAGAAATTATTCCGCAACTTCAAA
This sequence comes from Crocinitomicaceae bacterium, assembly GCA_023262855.1. Classification (GTDB taxonomy): domain Bacteria; phylum Bacteroidota; class Bacteroidia; order Flavobacteriales_D; family Crocinitomicaceae; genus M0103. The sequence continues at coordinate 20,168 of JALQYQ010000038.1, read as the reverse complement.
CAGTGGGACCCAGCTCAATCTCCCAAGGCGCGGTGGAGCAGGGAGGATGCAAAGCATCAATCTATTCGTTGAAATCAATCCAGAAGCACTTTCCCCAAAACCATTGTATGGATACATTCAGGTCACCGCGAACCCTGCGGACCCTGCGGACCCTGAGGCTCTCGAAGGGTCGAAGGGTCGAAGTGCCGAAATCCACTCCCAAAAACCATCCTTCCTCGAGGAACCGAAACCGGTTGATTTATTATAACTAAAAGTTCACCCTCCCAAGAAATAGCTTGGTTCTTTCGAGTCACTAGTCATTGGTCACTAATCACTAGAAATTGTCTGATCGGTGATTTATATGATTACAGGATTGCCCTAATTTAGTTTGAAAATCAAAATGAGATGTTAAATGTACAACTTCCTAAAAAATGCACTCTTTTCATTACATTTGAATCTCTTAGCACATCCAACGCACCGCACATATGAAAACACTGTTCGTTCTTCTAACTTTCATCTTCCTGAGCATCCAAAGCTTCGCACAAGCCCAATTTATTGATTACCGCGTGAATGGCGTTAAAAACCCTACCACCTTGTCGAAATCGGATAAAAATGTGCTGACCTTGGAAGGCGCGAGTTGTGAACAGTTTTTTCTCACTGGTTCAGGAGTTGCCATCTCCAAAACAGAAAAAGGCTATGTGCTTGTAACTACGAAATCACAGAAAAAAGCGACCGTTAATATTTATTGTCGCCATAACAACCAAACTGTGCTACTTCGAAAGATTGAGTTTAAAGTGGTGAGGTAGGGGAATCAATTGTGTGTCGACTTGGGATTGGTTGGAGCTGGTTAGTTATTTACTTCCCCAAATTCTCTCCATTCCATCAACAACATAATACATTGAATGTATCAAGTTTTCATCATCTTTTAAAGATTCTTGAATAAGCATACCAATGCATGGATAGAAATCATATTTGTTGCCGGCATCAATATCATCTTTATATATCTCTTTTAATTGAACAACTAACCAACTTAATCCAGAAGCATGGTTAGTGTAAATCACGGTGTCTCCATCATGGAAACCTCTGTTTTTATCATCGGTGATAATTAATGAAGCGCCCCCAAAATGCTTGAATTGACTTGGGAATCTTACTGAATCAATTGTGTGACGTAGTTCTGAAAGTTTAGACATTGTTAATTAGTTTATCAATTCTCAATTTATTATTTTTTGCAATTATTTCTTTTTGTTTCCAAAATTCTTGAAGGATATTTTTTAACTCAAAATAGGATTTTTTTAGATCAGCAAACTTATTTATTCCAGATTTACCTCTATGAGTGATGTTTGATCTTAACCCATAATAATATAAAATGCATTTCTGAAATTTAAAATCTTCATTTGGATTGTAATTCCAACTACTATTTTCATCCGGATTGTCTGATCTTGTTATTTTTCTAGAAAAAGAATCAGAATTCTCGAACGTAGAAATTAATATGCTTTGTAATAACTCATCTTTGGCGAATTCTTTAATTCTTTTGTTGGCTTCTAAACCAAATCCACCATTCAAAAAGCTAATTCGCTCAAGAATAGTGCTTAAAAAAAGGAATAGCATTTGATATTTTAGGAATTCATTGAATTTTGATTCTTCTTCCCATTTAAACTGATTTGAATTATGTGAAGTGAATTCAGGTAATTTTTCAAAATACTCTAAAGATTTAAAGCCATTTATTATAAAAGGGTCTTTCCAAATTGAATCGAAGTATTCATCCCATACTTTGTCTTCAAAATCGTCTTTTTTATCGTCAAGATCGTTCTTTAAATTAGACTTAGAAGTTTGAATTTCGTCAATTCCTTGGTCATTTTTTTTGCCATAAAGTATGTTTTTGTCTCTATATCTAATTGGATTTGGAGTCCAAGTATAAAATTTATCTGGTTCCATTTTTGCAATTCTTTCGTATGCAGCTTGCTCAAATCCCTTTTTAAAAAATAACAAATAACCCTCAATATCTGAACTTCCACTTGGATCATATATAATTAAACCATCCCTTAATTTCAACGTTCCCTTAATTTTATCTCTCCTAATTTTGGTTTCATCAACAAATTCAGAGATACTTTCGTATCCAATTTGTCCTGGCCTGAAAATGCCGTATGTGAAAAATGGCAACGAAGTGTTTTCTGGAAGGAATAGTTTTTTTTTGTCAGATTCACTTTTTAACATTTCACTTTTTTAATTAAAGCTAGTAAATTTTTCATAAAAGCAAGTCAAACTGTTTAAAACTCAGAATGTCAATTAAATCATTATTTCTATATATGTTTTTTATTTTTTTGAAAAATTCGTAATTACTTTTTAGAATATTTGATTTTTCAGTGTTACCGTATTAATTTTGGATTAGATAGAAGTACAACTTTTTATTTCTTGGTTATTCTAGTTTCTCTCCTCAATTCACTCATTTTAAATCCTGTTGGAACTGGTTTGAAAGGGCCATCAGGTGATCTGAAATCACGTTGGAATTCTCTTAATTCATCTGCCTCCACCTTAACTAAAACAAAGTTGTCTAATTCTCCACCTTTTATCATAGCAACATCTCTTTTGAAACTCTCCCTATATGGCCCTCTTAATAAAGTGTATCCATAGGAGCGATTGTTCACTTGAGCCACAAAGCAATGTAAATCATTTGATGTTGAAGATACAATATGATTGTACATATCAACATCTCTATTCCATTCAACAACAAACAATAAATCTATTTCTCCTCTTAGTGGCTGCCTGTTGTCAATATTAAGAAGGTCATTGCATATTAGTCCGCTAAATGTTAATCCTTTATGTTTAATAATAAATTTATTTTTAGAATGGAAGGTTAGTTTTTTACCTCCTATTCGATACAATTCAATTTCTTCATGAAAGGCAGGGATAATTTTATCCTGCACAATTGAAATTTGACTATTGAATCCATTTTCATTTTTTGTCAAAATGTAAATTATCTGATTTACTACCATGTTCGGAGTTTTATTTTCTACTCCAGATTCTTGCTTGGTCAATTTATCATATTCAAGGCCTGCAATTATTGAAATTCCTCTATTTTTTAGTTTTTCAGCGATTTCAATTATTCTTTGCCTAGGAATTGACAATTCTGGAAAAACTACAAAATCAATTTCGGCGGGTGTTCTCAATATTTCATTAATTAAACGATTTAATTTAATTTCTCTTTCATCGTCTGGCTCATAATTATCATCTCTAACAACAGCTTCCCAACTTTTGTCAGAGGTTTTTAAATTCGTTAATAATAAGTTCGGATTCCTTTCAAATGACGATGCTAAATCTATTGTTATGTGTCGATCAGTTATATTTTTTTTAGTTGGAATAGTTTCATCTTTTATCGGATTTATCTTGTATCCTAAAGCATTAATTATTTGATAGAATTCTTTGAAATCTTTTTTTGATTCATAGAAATTAATAATCATAGAAATTTCCAAAATAGACAGCTTTCTGATTGACAAAGCAATTTGTAAAGCTTTGATTTTTTTAACTTTTGTTTTTTTTATTAGTAAATCAATTTCTTTAATTGGTAAAATTTTAAAATACTTCGAACTTTTTGTTACACTTAATTTATTAAGGCTATATATTCTATTTTTGAATTGTTCTTCAAAGAAGATTATTTTGAGAGGAGTTCTATGAAAGTCACAATAAAATAATTGAGAAGATTTTTTGAACAAAACTGTAATTGATGAACATATTTTAAATGGTTCTAACCAATGATAATCCTTCTGAGTTTGATTGAAATTAATAGAGCAATAAATGTTCTCATTAATCAACAAAAGATAGTATTCATAAATACAATTGTATTTTTTCTCGTTATACTTTTCTGAATTCCTAAATTGTTTTTTAATTATTTCCCAACATTGATTATATCGAATGTACAATTCTTTGAATTTGTCATCTTTGTTTGCAAACACACATAAGCCAAACAATCTTGGATAATATTTTATATACTTGTTAAAGTTTTGAGGTGTTATTACAAATTCAATAACAGTATCAAAGAAAGTATCTAAACTTTTTGACCAAACTTTACGTTCAGTATTTCTTACCAAACTTTCAAAGTTTCTTAAGCGAACCGAAAATTTAAACCGTTGAACACTAATTCCATCAAAATGTGAGAAATTCTTGATGCTATCATCATTGTTTTTACTGCTTGAAACTATTTCCTCGTTTAAATTATCTAAATCATCTTCAGCATCAGGCATCATTCTCCATTCACTTGAGTTTTCATTCATTGATTTTTTAAGTTTATCAATTATTGTTACTCCAGAATTTTTTGACAAAAGGAAAATTTTAGTTTTTTGTTCATTTATATAAAGTTTATCAAAAATTAGATGCTTTAAATAATATTGTCCTTTGAAATTTTCAGTGTGGTCGAATTCAAAATCCACGATGTTCTTATTTAACAATTTCCATATATCTTTTACTGATTTGATATGATTTGTATTTTCTAATACAAGTAAAATATCATCCACATATCGACCGTAAAAAATTGGCCTGACATTTTTTAATATTTCTTCATCAAATGACTTAAGTACTAAATTGGCAATAACTTTTGAAGCAGAAATTCCAATAGGCAGACCAATTGTATTATTAATGATTGAAAATTCTAAGTTTTTAATTTCTTCTTTATTAATTTCATTCCATTTAGAAATCATGAGAAACAACAATTTGTTCAAATCATCGAACTTATTGTCTTTTTTATTTTCATTGTAGTAATGTTCAATAAATTCAGCAGGAATAGAATGGTAAAAGCTTTTAAAATCTGTTGCAAAAACCACAACATTTTTACCTTCTGAAAGTGCCATTTTTGTTGCGTTTAAATGATCCCTTTGCCATTTACCATATAATTGAGCATAAGGTTTAAAATTTCCTTGTTGTGGATATTCGGATTTTGTGTTGTCCATTGTTTCCTTATTTTCAAGATTCAATCTACAACCGTAACTGCAATTATGTATTTCAGATTCTAAATTGATACCAATTTTGTTTATCCAAAGCGAACTGATAACATGGAATGTCACAGAATTTTTCCCTACGTAACGACAATCTATATCTTTTAAGTTTGAATTTTCAAATTTTTCTATTTCGTCAGTGTAGAATTGAGAATTTTCAATTGTATCAAAGTCTAATTTTTTCAATGAAATCGAATACTTTCCAATAATTTCATTTTCTAAGAAATAATCAATATTGTTATCGTTTATATTTTTAAGAATTTCGTTAAGATTGTCAACTAAATTTGATTCAAATTCTTCAAAAGAAATAAGATCATTATTATTTCTTTCATAAAAAATATCCACCTTAACTTTTTGATATGCTAACAATAAATCTTCAAAAGTAATATTCATAGCTTTTTATATTTTTATATATTCTTTTTAATTAATTTTTCACTGAAATGATTCTAATCTTACCCTAGTTTTAGCATTATAGATATTTATGGTTTTAACTTTTTTACTATTAGTGACTCTCTCCATTTAATAATGATTTCAATTAAATCATTTAAGTCCCAGTTTACTGTTAACAAGTTTAATGCAGAAAAAACCGGTGAGTTAGCACCAAGTAAATTGTAAAATGAATCACCAATAACTTCTTTATATTTGATTCCTACGTTTTCAAAAGGATTTGTTGTATAATGAATTAATTTTCCGGGTTGGTCCCTATGTTTATAGAAGTTGGCGGTAGCAATGATTAATTCAATTTGAGAGGTATTTGATAATTCAACTTTTTTATCATCGCTGTAAAACAAGTATAAGTTTTTTTCCTTGGGATAAAAGTCATTAATTGTACTGTTTATGTAATTCTGAAGTATTATAAAAACCGTTCCAACTAAGTGTTCACAGTCATCCGCATAATATGCATCCCATAATTCTCCATCCTCTTTTATGTATTCATTTAATAATTCAGTAAAAGGTGAAATCAATTTTTTTACAATTTTGATTCTTGAGTCGTTGTGAAGGTAATTTGGCATGTTTAAAATTAATACAGTTTCATTTCTTCTGATTCATCACTGGTAATGATATCGGAATTTCAAATTCGATACGATTGGTTTTGCTGTTAATGTCTTCTTGTGCTTGATTTGAACCTGCCTGGATTATTGATGCAACAATTCCGATTCCTTGTTTAGAACCTGATTGCTCAGTAACATTAACGGCTACACTCATTTTAATTTGTTGAATAAGCCGATAATCGTTTGAAACACCATTTTTAATAATTGGATTTCCACTTGAAGTTTGAAAACCTAAAGGATTTATAATGCATCCTGTGTCTTTCAATTCATTTTGTGCTTCTAAAACTCCCATGGAGATTTGCACAAGCGTTTCTTTTATAAATTCTTTAAGTTCCATTCGTAGGCGGTTTCATATTATCATTTCGTGGTTTCAATCTTAATCTTATCTATATTTCTCTCGTTCCTCGGCGGCCATATTTAACGTTTCGTCATGGTCACTGAGTTTGTCAACCTTCACCTGCCCATTCATCAACATCGGTAACAACCAATCGCGGAGTTCGGCGAGTTTTTGGTTTTCATTAGTATTGTTTGAAATTTTTTGAAATAGTGAATCAACGCGCTGATTGAAAAGTCGAATCAGTTTTTGACTAGGAATTACAATTTTGAAACTTTTAACTATTCCTCCATTCAAGTTATTAATGTTAGTTCCCAAACATTCATTCTTAATTGTTTGAAACATAAAATCAGATTGAGCATATGAATACAAATAATATCTAAAGTCTTTTTTAGAAACAAGCTTTGCGCAAAAGGCTCCAAATGCGACTTTTTCATCAAAATAGTAGAAACCATTCTTACCAATATGGTCGATACTTCCACTTGACATAGTTATTAAAACATCAAACTTATTGAGAATTTGATTTTCACTAATAAATTCGGTAGGGACATATACCATTTGATTTAAATCTATCTTATTTCCGGAAATATTAGTTGCTCTTAGTATTGGTATAGTATTACTTTCATCTTTTGATTTGATATCATCTTTACCATAAGATACCCCCCTAATTAAGTCTGCGATTTTATCTAATATTCCAACCTCCCATCCCTCAGGCACTTCTCGCTTCAATTCATCGTTCCAAACCATCTTACCGCCTGAACTTTTATACGGCTTACCTTCTAATTTAGGTTTGCCCATCGAAGCAGCTTGTTCTGCAGAGATGGGGAAATCAAACTGCACAAACCAATAATCGTAAATGAGTTTGGCCATCGCTTCTAACTCCGCGTTGATCTTATTGTTGAGTTCGATTTTAGCGTCGAGGTCTGAAAGGATTTTTGCGATTTGGAATTGAGTTTGAATATCTTTCTCAATAATGGGAACCATTTTCAATCTATTAATGGGTAATTGAGGTTGGGCAGATCCTGTTCCAAAACGCTGAATTAATTCTAAATAATTTTGACTACTCATTAAATAGTAGAGATATAAAGGATTAAGTTGGTTTGGATTTGTTCTTATAAATGCTAATTGGGCATTCATATTACATTCACCGATTTCATCTTCAAAGAAGCCTACTTTTCCGATACCGTTACCTCTCACAACAATTACAATATCATTAACTTTTAAATGACCTTTTTTTAGGATATTAAAATGAAGTTCTTCGCTAATAAATTTGATGCCTTCATAATTAAAAGTCCTTCCATTAAAATCAGATGCCGAAATGAAAGGTATTCCTTCATTAGTAAACAGTTCTTTCTCTGGATAAATATTCCCATAATTTCCATCATTGATATAAATATCAAACTCGCCTAACGGTTTAACCTTCATAGTTCAATAATCTAAAATTATTCTCAATCTCTTTCTCCAATACTTTCGACTCCTCAAACAAGCCTTTCAAGTTGTCCTCAATGCCTTTCATTTTTGAAGTGAACTCTTCGTGCGTAATGTCCACGTAGTCAATTTTTACTTCGAAGTACTGCCCAGCACTCAAAGAATAATTTTTTGCTTGAATGTCATCGTAGCTTACCACCACTGAGAAATCTTCAATGGCTTCTTTTTTATTGAAAGTGTCAATGATTTTGTCTTCTTCCTCAGCAGATAATAAGGTTTTTTGATTTTTTCCTTCTTTAACCGTTGTTCCTAAGTTGGAAGCATCAATCAAGATCACATCGCTCTTGTTTTGCTTGTCTAAGAAAATCACCGAAACGTTCGTACCTGTTGTTGCAAAGATGTTACTTGGCATACTTACCACACCTGCCAACATTTTGGCTTCCACCATTTTTTCACGGATCTTGCGGTCAATCCCACTTTGAGCGGTAATAAAACCAGTTGGAACCACAATGGCTGCTTTTCCGTTTTCTTTTAGCGAGAACATAATGTGTTGTAGGAACATTAGGTAAATCGCCATGGAATCTTTCTTCGCTTTCGGAATATTGGGAATTCCTGCAAAGAAGCGGTCATGGTTTTCTTTTGTGTCTAAATCAGCACTGTAATCGGAGAAATCCAATTTAAATGGCGGGTTGGAAACAATGAAATCAAATTTCTGTAAGTTGCCACTTTTATCCTTATGATAAGGGTCTAAAATGGTATTTCCCTTTACAATGTTCGGAATTGAATGCACCAAATCGTTCAGAATCAAATTCAAACGCAACAAGTTCGAAGACTTTTGTGAAATGTCTTGTGAATAGATTGTACACTTGTCTTCGCCAATTTGGTGCGCTAAGTTCATCAATAAAGTTCCAGAACCAGCAGATGGATCGTAACACATGGCATTTTTCACATCGCCTTGTACAAGACAACGCGCCATAATTTTCGCTACAGCATGCGGTGTAAAGTATTCCGCATATTTACCACCACTGTTCGTGTTGTAATCCTTTATTAAATATTCAAATATCGTTGCATAGAAATCGAACTTTTCATGAAAGATGTGCTCAAAACTGAAATTGATTAATTTATTTATGATGGCTTTGCAGAATTCATCACGCTTATCGGTTACGTACTTACTTATGTTTTCGAACAAGGTAATTTTTTCTCCACCTTCGGTAATAACCGAGAATAACGAACTGTTTTCTTTTGCAATATCCAACAAAGTATTGTCGAATAAGTCAGCAAACTTCGCTTCGTTTTGACGTTCGAATAGGGAAGAGATGAATTGTTCCGGTTTTAGAATCGCTGTACTTTCACTCAATTGTAAAGTCAGCATTTCGAATTCTTCAGCGGAGTATTTTTTTAATTCAGCTTCCCAGTTGTCCGCTTTCGCTAATTTGGAATCGATTTTTTGTACTTCGTGCGCAAACTTGTCATTCAAGAATTTGTATAAGAAAACTTGAGTAATGATTTTAAATTCATTTCCATCGTTTCCTAATCCGTAATTCGCACAGACGCTTTTTAGGTCGTCAATCAGGGCTTTTGTTTGTCGTTCGAATTGTATTGTTGTTGTCATATTTTCTTAAGCTACTCTTCCGTAGAATTCGTTCATATATTCTTTCACTACCATAGAATTCACGCGTTTGGATGCGTCTAAATCCATTGGAATGTTCTGTTTGTTTTTAAATTGTTCCAAGACAAAGCGCATAATCATGCGTTCCACATAACTTTCGTTTTCGAGAATCTGTGAATTTTGCTGTAGTTGATTATCCACTTCTTGTTTCAATCCTTGCAATGCTTCGAATAATTTGCTCTCGCTTTCCGTCAACGGATTCTTTTCCATCAGACGTTTGTGCAAGCGCGCATATTTTTCATCGTTATCGTATTTCGCACGTAATAATTGGTTTTTACGTTCCAATTCTTTTGCTTGATCATAAATATCTTTCAGTGCCTTGATGTTCGCTTCCATTTCTTCTTTGGTGACTTCGTTCAAGTTTTTCTTCTTGAATAAGCGCTCCAATTCTTCTTTCAAAGAAATAAAATGTGGATCTTTTTGGTCAAAATTACCACCCAAGGCTTCTCGTGTTTTTTGAAGAATGTTTTTCAACTGGTCAGCAAGGACCATTTCTTCTTCCTTCACTTTTACAAAGGCAAAAAGCACATCTTCCAAGGCAATGTTCAATAAGTTAGAAGTGTCAACATTGTTTTCAAATGCTTCTTTCGTATTGATTAAGGCTAAATGATTATTCGCTTCACGGGAAAGCACCGTTAATTTGTGGAAATCCAGTTTGTCCAACAATTCGTAGTTTCCTGAAAGACGAATCAAGTTGTACAAACTTTTCGCATCATTCAACGCTTTTACCAAACGTTGTACTTCGCCGCGGTCTTTGATTTGCGAAATTTGTTGAGAAAAATTTTCAGCATTCTTTGTATCGAAATGGAACAAGACATCTTTAATATTCTGTATTTCTGCAGTGATTTCTTCTTGCGATTTAAACAGGTTGGAGTAGTGCTCCATTTCATCACCTAATTCAGACTGCAATTCATTGAAGTAATCGCGGTTGGTTTTGTCGAATTCTTTTTGAATGTCTGCGAAGTCAACCACATATCCGTAACGGAAATCTTTGTAGGTTCTGTTTACACGCGTTAAGGTTTGCAAGAGGTTATGCGCTTTAATCACACGACCAACATACAATTTCTTTAAACGCGGGGCATCAAATCCAGTCAACAACATATTGTAAACAAACAAGAAGTCAATCTTCCCATCTTTAAAATCTTCTACTTGATCCTTTCTTTCCTGTTTTGTGCCGATATCATGTAAAATCAACGCAGCAGATTTCACTTTGCTTTCAGCAGCTTTCGATCCTCCATAACTAGCGCGATCTTCAGCAGCCATTGCATAACTTGTTTCCTCTTCAATTAGAGTTGCGTATTTATGTTGGAAAATTTCGAACAATTGTTTGGCTTGATCAGAAGAATCACATACGACCATTCCACCAATTGAATTGTCATTCATCGAAATACGTGCTTTTTCGAAATCTTGAACGATGTAATCCAACATTGGTTCCACAAACTTCGGATGCGCATAAACGATTTTGCGTTCTCCATCACCTTGCAGAATTTTAATGTCTTCCAAGGCTTTTTTCATGTCCATCTTGTATTCAGTTTCGATTTCTTCACGAATCAAGCGCAAGGTATAACCGTCGGCAATGGATGAATTGTAATAGTATTTATGAATGTACCCGCCAAACAATGATTTGGAGGTATAATCCGTTCCTAATAATGGAGTTCCTGTTAATCCAATTTTGATTGCGTTCACATCTGATTCATGCAAATTCGCTAAGAAACTTCCTTTTGGATTGTAACTTCGATGCACTTCATCTAGGAAATAAATGCGCTGAATATTCAAGTTGTAATCTGTATTTCGAACAACATCTGGATCATCCGCAAACTTCTGAATATTTACAACTGTAATCTCGGCTTTACCTGAATTATTATGTATAACACTGGTTGATTTTATGTCTTTTGAAAACTCTTCTCGAGAGTTTATTTCATGCACCACCAAACCTCTGCTTTTGAATTCTCTCGCAGATTGAATCAACAGGTCTAATCGGTCGACAATGAAATAGAATTTCGGAACAACACTTTTCTTTTGGAAGTAATCCGTCAAGTATTTCACATTGTAGAAAGTCAATGCTGTTTTACCGCTTCCTTGTGTGTGCCAAATGATTCCTTTTTTTACGCCTTCATCCAATTTCGTTTCAATTGCTTTTGTAGCGAACAATTGAGGATAACGCATGATGTGTTTTTGCAAACCGCGTTTCTCCTTCACATACGCAATTCCATATTGCAATACAAAAGCTAAACGATCACGCTGAAAAAGCGAGGTGCAAATACGATTCGTAGGATTCTTCGGGTCCTTATTTGTAATGAACTCAGGAGAGTTTTTGATGCTCAACAAATTATTGTCCTTCAAAACTGTTGTTTCGTCTAGGTCATCGATATCACTTAAAATCAAAGACAAATCAAACGCTTGTTCTTCTCTGAAATAATTGAAAATTGGTTTAGCATAGGATGCCGTTGCATAAAATGCGCCTTCCAACGGTAGAGGAGAACTATCATCGTATTCCATGTTGTTTGAGAAAACCATCAATTGGGTGATGTTCACAAACTTTCTGAATTTCTTATTTTGAAAACGCGTTTGAATGCGCTTGTGTTCTGCTTGTATTCCGTCTAAATTGTTTGGTTTCTTTACCTCAATAAATGCCAAAGGCATTCCATTAATCAGAAGAGTGATGTCTGGACGAAACTCTTCATCATCCTTTTTACACGTAAACTCAGTAACGACATGGAAAGCATTGTTATTAAAATCTTCGAAATCAATCAAACGAACTCCTGATTTATCAGTCAGTTTCTCATAGAATGCTTTCCCCAAATCTTCATTCTCCAAACAAAGCGATACTTCATCGTAGAAACGTTTCACATCACTCTCACTCAAATCAGGATTTAAACGTAGAATATTTTCAGCAAAAACATCCGTAACGATATTCGTTGTTTCATCCCATTTCAGGCCTTTAAGCGAAAGATAGGAATAACCTAACTTCATCAAATGAAGGATAGTAGGAATCTTTACTCTTGAGTCTTCGTTGAATATCATTTCTTCAATCTTACTGCGACATTTTCATGTCCATGTTTTTTACAGCCCCTAATCTAGCAAATTCGTTCGTCTTGCCCTAGTTGTTGCTCTGGTTTTTCTCCACAAATGGTAAAATAGAGGGAAACCCGCAGGTTTGTTTTCAAAATCGTGCGGTTTTCCGCACTTAAAGTTCGGATTTCCCTCTATTTTCAATGAAAAATGAAATTTATGAAAAGGATGAATGTTGGTTGGAAATTGTTTTTGTAGATTCGGAGGGGATATGAAATCATCGACATTTTTTATTCTTTTAAATAATATTTAATAGGATTTGCGATTGAAAATTTTAAAAGCCGTTTGGATCAAAACCTATATATCTTGTTCACAAGATCTATATCCAAATATTAATAGGGTTATTGAAAATTATTTATTGAATTAGGTTTATGGGACATGGTGAAAATAATTATGAAAAAATGGAAATGAAAAATTTAATGAGTTGGAATAATTGTTTTTCTAATGAGCGCTATGGGGTGAATTTGAACAAAAGAGATTCAAGACATGAATATGAAAGGGATTGGGATAGATTAATTTTTTCGAGCGCATTCCGAAGACTTCAAAATAAAACACAAGTTTTCCCTCTACCAGAAGAGGTATTTGTTCACAACAGATTGACACATTCATTAGAGGTTGCTTCCGTTGGAAGGTCATTGGGTAAACTTGTTGGAAAGCAAATTTCACAACTCCCAGAGGTAAGGGAAGATAATGAGGCTAGAAGTTTCTACCGAAATCATCTTAAAACTGTTATTTCTACAGCCTGTTTGGCACATGACATGGGAAATCCCGCATTTGGACATTCTGGTGAAGAAGCCATTTCAAAATTTTTTATAGACAATGAAAAAGATGATTTAAGAGATTCCTTTTTAGATGAAGAATGGACTGATTTAATAAATTTTGAAGGTAACGCTAATGCACTACGATTGTTAACAAAAGATTCACAAGCAGGTACTTCCGGAGGTTTTAGATTAACTTATTCCACATTGGGTTCGATAATAAAATACCCTTGTGAGTCGAAAGCTTCGAATAAATCTCACAAACACAGAAAAAAATATGGCTTCTTTCAAATTGATAAGGATGTATTTTTAGAAATTGCCCAAAAACTAAATATGATTCAAGACGAAACTATTGATGGTGTTGTGTTTAAAAGGCATCCATTTGTTTATCTTGTTGAGGCAGCAGATGACATTTGTTACAACATTATTGATTTTGAAGATGCTCATCGACTGGGTATCCTAAGTCACGAAGAGGTTTCACTGATGTTTTTGAAATTAATTAAATTAAATAAAAAGGAAGATTACGAACATGTTTTAGAAATGTGTCAAAATCTTGATAAGGATAAAAACGAAAAAATTGCTTATCTAAGAGCAAAAGCGATTAATTATTTAACTTATAGATGTTCAGAGGTTTTTCTTGAAAATAAAGAAAAAATCCTACAGGGTAATTATACTGGAGATTTATTTAATGATATTTCCGAGGCTAAAGTACTTCTGAAGGAGATAGAAGAAATTTCTTACGCAAAAATCTATAATTATACAAGTGTCGTTAAAATTGAGTTAGCGGGTTTCAGAATAATGTCCGGGTTGATAGAAGATTTCGTTGAAGCTGCTTTAATGCCTAATCAATTAAGACTTAAAAGGCATAATAAAATTATTGAACTTATTCCAGAGTCACACCGATTCAAAGAGGACGATTCTCCTTACATAAAAGTGATGTACGTTATTGATTATATTTCTGGTATGACTGATTTGTTTGCTCTTAAGTTATACAGAAATTTACGAGGAATTGAAATGCCAAATATTTGATATGATAGTGGCGATCGATGAATTTGGAGATTTTGATCCCAAATCGGACAGGTATAATTTTTTTGTAGCCGCTCTAATAAATCAAGAGAATGAATATTATAGTTTGATAAAGAAAAACTTCCAAGATTGGAAAGATTCAATATCAAAAGAAAAATGGGATAAAAATGAGGAAGTAAAAGGTCGAGACTTAAATTGCTTTGAATTGGAGTCGTTTGTTAGTAAGGTTATTTCAGATAAAGAGGCACCTATATCATTCTTGCAAATCCGAATAAAACCATGTGATAATGACGACGAATTAATAGAAAAATTTAGACAAATAGAAGTTAAGAAAATTGAAAAATTAATTGAATTAACTCTTGAAAAAGGTTTCAAGAAAAAAGCAGAACAATATAGGCAATTGATTAAATGGTATAATAAAAGGAACAAACACCAGTATTTAAAGATTCTCCTATTAACACAAATCATTCCCCCTGCTTTGGAAAAAGCGATTGGTGTTTCTTTAATTTACAGCCATTATTTTAGGAAGGATAAAAATTTAATGAATATCAAATTTCAAATTGATAAAGATTTTATAAATCCAGATGGTCATGCAAAATTGTATTTTGGAGAATTATTACGGCACGCATTTTACACATATACAAAAGAACATCCTATACCAATCTTGGATACGTGGATAGAAACTGGACATCCTTTTATGGACAAATACATTGTAAAAGGTAGGATGAATGCCAAAGAAATTCTTCAAGACAATTTACATTTCCTTGAATCTCATGAGAATTTTGAAATCCAAATTGCAGATATTCTTTGTACGATTGTAAACAAATACCACAATCAAGGAAAGTGTAAAGAAACCTATGGTAAATTGCTAGATTCTTTCCCTGAAAAAGCTACACTGGATATCGTCGAAATTCGTCTCAATCCAGATTACGATGAAAATATTGATGTTGAAATAATTGATTAATTTTTTCAGCATACTTCGGGAATTTTCTAAGTGAGATTTTTAATTTCATTTACTTCTGTAATATAGAATATTGTTCCTTTCGGTGAGCAAAACAATTTCCTAGCATCAACATCCAAATATTGAGCAGGTCCATTAAGAAATATTTTAAAATTATAAAAAAATAAAACCTCCTTTAAATTGAATTGAGAAAATCATGTTATTACATGATACAGAAAAAAGTGAATTTTATTATCAATAACCAATTGCCTTCAGATTACAGATAATATTCCTCACCTTTTTCCGTTACTCCACCATGAATTACTTGCGTCATCTTGCGTGTTGTATTGCCCTTGTTTACCCGAGTGTCCTTGGTTGGACGTTGGCATGTGCGCAAGTTTCAGGGAATCCAACTGGTACATATTGCATTGTTTCGAGCTACAAGGATTTACAGAACACGAAGAATACACCGAAGCGGAAGTTGAGTTTAAGCATTTATCGGACGTTCCTATATACAGAAACAGCAATGCAAGCACTGCGGAATCAACATCCCTTTAAACCCTTCGATTTGTTAGAACTCAGTGATTTAGTGCGTTTGTATGAATCCCAGAAACCGAGATCTGTTTGGACGAATTGTTTTCCGATTTTTCCTGAGCCACCAGCGTTTGGAAGTAAAGAGTTACCCGTTTTTTTGAGGTTGAGGAGATTCGCTTCGCGGCTGTCCCGGTGAATCGGGATAAACTCTTCGGCGGTGCCGATTGAAAATTGAGGTGAAGGTTCACCGCGGCGAAGGACTTGTACCTCGGCGCGAACCACTTGGAACGAACCGCGAACGTCTTGCACCAAACCGCGAATGACTTGAACTAAACCGCGAACGACTCGAACCAAACTGCGAACGACTTGAACCAAACCGCGAACGATTTGGAACAAACCGCGAACGACTTGGAACAAACTGCGAACGACTTGGAACAAACTGCGAACGACTTGAACTAAACCGCGAACGGCTTGAACCTCACCGCGAATGACTTGAACCAAACCGCGAACTACTTGAACTAAACCGCGAACGGCTTGGAACGAACCGCGAACGGCTTGAACCAAACCGCGAATGACTTGAACTAAACCGCGAACGAGTTGGATCAACGTGCTACCGGCGGCTGAGGCTCTCGAAGCCCCGGTTGCACATTTTTTCGTTAGTCCAAAAGCCCCGTTTACTCAATCGGAAGCACATTTCATCGATGAAAATAGCATTTTAACATTCGTTAACACTTGATTTTAAAGGGTTTGCGTGAATTTTTGGCACACTTTTTTCAAGAGGATTTTTCAATAGTAACCCGTTTAAGTCGAAGGGAAAGTGGAGAAGGAAACTCGGGCGCCAGGGAGCAGGTCAAGACGAACAATTCGATTTAAACCTTAAATGTTTAAGTTATGAAAAAGTCAATCGCAAGCCGCATCAACATGTATGTGGTAACACTCGACACCTGCAAACAACACGAAGGGGAATGGGCAGGGATTCCAAAGATGGTAAGTGCAGTCAATGACCTAGAAAACAGACTGAATGAGCTCAACGCAATTGTCTCTTCGCATGAAGTGGTGACTGTTGGAGTAGGGAGCACCAAAACACTGAAATTAAAGGCCTTGTATGCAGCCTTAGAAGAAGTGCACGGCGCCTTCCGTATGTTAGCAGACGAATTGGGAGACAACACAATGAGAGTGAATCACACGTTTGCACCGTCAACACTTCGCAAGATGAACACTGCCAAATTGCAATCGCACATTGCACGAACAGCAGATGCCTTAATCGAATCTGGAACGCTCTTGGAACCCTTTGGGATCGACAGCAACCGCTTAGGAGCCATCTTGCAATTGATCGATGAATGCGTGATCATGATTTCAAAACCACGTATCGCGATTGTTGAACGAAAATCATTAACAGCAGGTATGAGCACCAAAGCAGATGCCATCGATAAAATTTTAAAAGAGCGCATCGACATCTTAGTTCGTTTGATGAAACCCAGCTTGCCTGATTTCTTCAACCAATACTTCGCAGCACGCAAAATTGTTGTAACAGGAGTTCGCCACAACAATCCAACATCCGGTTTTGATTCCTCAGGCTTCGCCTCAGCACCAACCGAACCCGATGACGGGAATTAGTTCGAGAATTAATACCAAACGTAGGGACGTCCAAAAAGCGTCCCTTTTTTTGTTTTTAGGGGAAAGGGGAAAGGGATCAAACATTCAACCCCTTCAGGGTTGTGGTGGTCAGTGGTAAAGTTTTTAGTAGTGAGATTTAACCCCTTCAGGGTTATGAATTCATGTGTAAAGTTTTTAGATGGGGTATGCCGAGAGATATTTTCGAGTGAAGGAGATGCAATCAACTGACCGTAGAAAATACGATTCGGCAAACCCCTTCAGGGTTGATTTGTAATAACAAATCCATTTGTAGGGACGTCGATTTATCGCGTCCCTTTTTGTTTTTTTTGGGACGTCGCGTTCCCCGCGGACCCTGAGGTACTCGATTTATCGCGTCCCGAAATAGTATAATTTCCTAAAATAATTTCTAATTCCCCGAAATAGTTTGGTTTAAATCTAGTCACTAGTCATTAGTCACTAATCACTACTATAAATTAATTTTCACCTTTCCACTCAATTTAATCGTGCGGCCAGGAATAGAAGTATGCGTGAACAACAGATCACAATACGAAAGGTACATCACATTGTCTTCCACTTTTACGTAAATGTTTTGTTGGTTTTCGGCGATACGATAGGCGTCAGCTCCTTCATTATCTGGTGAGAATTCCACGTAGGCCTGAATAATAGGATCATCTGGAATTTGACTGTCTGCATAATTTTGATACGTATTGCGCAGGGTATAGGTACTTGAATAATTGGGAATAGGAATGTCAAAGGAAAATTCTAGGAAATACGTAAACATTGGCATCACTAGTTCCACACTAAATTCGTCGCCAAACGAGTTAAGGGTTAAGACTGGAACATAGGGTTGTTCGATTATACCAGCAGTGAAAGATTCATCGATCAACATGGTATCGACTGAAAGTGAATTAAAACACGGCGAAACTTTTGGGATGATTTTAACAGTATGGGAAGCCAATGCATCGATGCAATTATCGTCACTATTGTGAATTTTAAACATGTACAAGCCTTCATGTCGAATATCTGCTTTTTCGAAAGTAACAGGAGAAGCGTCAAAGACTTCATACATGCCACTTACCGTTTGCGTTGCGTTTGACATATCGGCAAATTTCCAATAGAAATAAGTGTTTACACCATTTATGTCAGTCGCGTTGATGGGAGTCAATGTAAAATTATCCCCTTCATTCACGTAGGTCGGTCCCTCAATGGCCAATTGTTCGTTGCATTTATTTTCTTTTTTCTTACAAGAAGATCCAATAGCGACAACCACTGCCAACAGCAGAAGGTTCAAACTGAGATGATTTAGTTTTTTCATTACAGCAAATGTAGAAAGATAATATTTACATGGACTCATTTTTTTGCTGAGGACATTTTTTTGGTTTTCTCCAACCACTAGTCTCTCGCTTGTAATTTAACCTCTTCAGGGTTAGACATGATTTCCAGAAATAAAACCAATTCCCAAAAATAGGTTGGTTTAAAACCATGCTCCATGTTCCATGCTCCATGCTCCATGCTCCATGCTCCATGTTCCCTGTCTGCGCTGGAGGCTACGACAGGCAGGTAGTCACTTCTCCGTTGCCAACAATTTAACTCACTCTGTCACTTCGGTCAATATTTTAAACTAAAATATGCCAAACCAAACGGGTATTTTTATATAAGAAGAAATAGCTTCACCATTGCAAGTTGCTGGTTTGAAATTGGGAAGGTATGAAACAATTCGAATGGCTTCAGCGTCGGCTTCTGGACAAAGACTTTTCAACACTGTAATCTCACTTAATTCGCCTTGCTCGTCGATTTTGCAAATTAAATTGACCGTGCCTCGAATGTTATTATCAATGCAGACCTGTGGGTAAATCTTATGTTCCGAAATAAAAAGAAGTAATTTGTTAAAACCTCCATTGTATGTGGCTGCCCAAGCTGTTTCTAATTTAGGGCAATGGAAGGTCATTTCATCTAAATCAATTTCTGTCCCGTCAGGTGCTTTTTTACTTTCAATTAATTTTGCTTCAAGATCTTCACTTAAGCGCAAGTAGATTTCTTCTGTATCTGATTTTGATTTATAAAAAAAGTCCTCACGGAAATATGTACGGTGATTTCCTGTTGAATCAACAAGCTCTAAACTAAAGACGTGTTTGGTTAATTCTACTGAAATCATTCCTAGTTTATTTGTCGTTAAATGAAAAACTTCCCCATATTTTTCTGTGATTGTAACTTGAATACCTTGAATAGGAGAATGTTCAAAAAGGGAATGAACAGTTAAATTGTAAGTATAGGTTTTACCAGCAAAACTGCAGAAAGCGGTTAGTATAAAAAGGCTTAAAAGATATTTCATTGGTTGGTATTTAATATAATTTTTCGAAATTAAACAAAAAGTAGTTGCAACTGCAATAGGCTTAAAAAGTTCTAACAGATTATCTCACAAAGATTATCGTTAAAAGGTTTAATGGTTCAAAAGGTTTAATGGTTCAAAAGGTTCAATAGTTCAAAAGGTTCAATAGTTCAAGGGGTCAATAGTTCAAATGGTTTAAATGCTTCAAGGGTTCAAATCACATCCGCCGAAGGCAGCATCCGTCGCGGCGGATAATCATGAATCATAAATTATGAATTATGAATTATTAATTATTAATTATTAATTATGAATTATGAATTATGAATTATGAATTATGAATTATGAATTATGAATTATGAATTATGAATTATGAATTATGAATTATGAATTATGAATTATGAATTATGAATTATGAATTATGAATTATGAATTATGAATTATGAAT
>JALQYQ010000021.1 GCA_023262855.1 Crocinitomicaceae bacterium | reverse complement strand
TGGCGGTGTGTGTGGACTAAGGTTAAAATAATTGAATGTCCAAGAGATGCAATGCAAGGCTTGCACGATTTTATTCCTACACAAACTAAAATTGATTATATTAATTCCCTAATTAAATGTGATTTTGACACAATTGATTTTGGAAGTTTTGTTTCTCCTAAAGCAATACCACAAATGCGTGATACTGCGGAAGTATTATCAAAACTGGAATTAAATTCTGATACTAAATTATTGGCAATCGTAGCCAATGAACGTGGTGCAGAAGATGCTATACAATTTGAGGAAATCGATTATTTAGGTTATCCATTTTCAGTTTCTGAAGAATTTCAAAAGCGCAACACAAATGCAAGTATTGAAGAATCATTGGGAAGGGTAGAATCAATGCAGAATTTGTGTATCAAAAACAACAAAGAGCTCGTTGTTTATTTATCTATGGGATTCGGTAATCCGTACGGTGAAGAATGGAACTCGGAAATTGTATATAAATGGTGCAATATTTTGTTTGATAAATTCAACATACGCATCCAAGCATTGTCGGACACAATCGGTGCAGCGAACCCATCTTTAGTTGAATCGTTATTTAAAGAGATTATACCCGCTTTGCCAAATGTGGAAATTGGTGCTCATCTTCACACACGTCCAGAAAATGCTCAATCGATTGTAGCAGCAGCATATCAAGCAGGTTGTAAGCGTTTCGATGGTGCACTGAAAGGATTGGGTGGCTGTCCAATGGCAAAGGATGACTTAACCGGAAACATGCCAACTGAAGTAATGTTAGATTGGTTTGATCAAAATGGAATTTCAACTGGAATCAATAGTGAGCAACTTAACAAAGCACTCTTTGAATCTAAAATGGTTTTTCCATTGTAACTTTTTGAAAATTAAGAATTATCGAAGTATGAAAAAACTAACATATTTATTTGCTCTTTTATTTTTAGTCGCTTGTTCAAACGAAGAAGATCCAATAAAAAAACCTTCAATTGCTCCAGAAGCTGAAATTATTAGCATAGAGACGCTTTTTGATGAAGATAAATTTACAGATGCAAAACACTTGGAATTATTAAAAGAGCTAAAAATATGTTCTGAATTTCAGAAAGATACAAGTAACTATTTTGAACCTGCTTGTTCTCCTCGTTTTTTCAAATTATTCAATATGCGTGAAGATTCTCCTGTCGAAAACGCTTTTTTATTGCAAATAAAATCAAAGGTTGGCGGAATAAAACTTAGAAGACTTGTTGCTTTTGTTCGTGAACGTGGAGCCTTGGTGAAAACCAATACCTTTGTTGCCAATCTAATTGGTTTGCGTAAAACGAAATCAAAACACTACGATTTAATCCTTCGTTTCAACGACAATGTTGAAGGTGATATCATATTCTATAATACCATTTTCTCTTGGGATGGAAAAAAATATGTGTTTAAAAGTGCCGAAACAATTGAGGGAACTGATGCTAATGGTCCATGGAGACAACGTATTAAGGCTGAATTTAAAGATTCTGTATCTCGTGACATTTACAATACACTTGTTAAAAACGAAATGATACTTTGATGAAATTCTTCTTTGGACTTTCTACAATCATTATTGTTTCCTGTTCATCAAAAACAGATTTAATTCCTGTTAACAAACGATCTATTCTCACGGACAACAATAGCAAAGTTTGGATGGTTGATCAAGTAATTATTGGAAATCGAAATTTCGCACCCACCATTAATTCAGAGAAAGACGTACTTGTTTTTTACGACAACGGAAATTGTGCCTATCAAAGTATGCGTAACTTAGGTGATTTCCCTGCAAAAAAAGGGGAATTCTCAATGTATTCAGATGATACAACCTTATTGATTGGGTTCAAAAATGAAACGTGGTATTTCAAGTATCAACAAATTAGTGAAGATACAGTCGCACTAATACCTGAAAAAAAATCAGCCTTGAAATATAAACTGATTCTAGTTCCTTTTCCTGAACTTTAAATCTTAATGATTCGCTTAACTGCTATTCCTTTATCAGTTATAACCTTCACGAAATACACGCCATCTGGCTCAGATAACAAGGAAAGCTGATCAGTTGATGAAATTTGCAGTTTATCGCCATTTAGAGATAATAACTCTAACTGAATTAAAGTTGCAGTCGTTTCCACTTTTACAAGATCAACTGTTGGATTTGGATAAACGTTAACATCAGAAGACAATGTTAATTCTGAAATTCCAACTGGATCATTTTTCCATGAATGTATATCATCTAAATAAAGTACAAATCCGTCTTCCGTATTATTCACAAAAGCTATATAAACTGTTTGGTTATTATAACCATTTGAACTTAAACTTACTTGGCGAGTTGTCCATTCAAAATTCTCACCAATTACAGTATAAATCGTATCTGTAAAACTGCTAATCTGATTATCAGTTGTCGAAACCAATACCATATAATCATCTGGATACGATGCGTCATGTGATTTTGCTTCCCACTCAATAAAATTACCGTATGCTCCAAGATTAATTGCTGGTGTTATTAACCAACGACTCGCTGTACCAACAGGACTGAAAAAAGACGTTGAACCTGCAACTGTATCCAAACTATTTTCGGGATCTTGTAAAGCAATCCAAGCATTCGTAAAATTTGCAACTTGACTATCCGGTGTTAAACCGTCATTATCAACAATTGAATAATTTACTGGAATTCCAGTTTGGAAATCTGTAGTAAAAATATCTGTTTGACTATTAGCAAAAATGGTAATACAGCTTGCAAGGAACAATAAGGTAATTCTCATATTTTTTCTTCTATAAAGTAAGATGTTACACAAAAGTAATGAAACAATCTAATCGGCGAGAGAAATTAAGATTTCTTTGTATTCTTGGTAAAATTCATCAAACTCAATTAATCTGTTTTTTAGAAATTCAAAGATAAGCGGTTGATCTTCATCTTTAAAGTAATTAACATCTTTTAATTCCCACATAATTCGTGAAAAAGCACGGCCATCTTTCGTATAAAGTTCTTCAATCCAGGAGGTTTCGTAATTCATACAGTTTTCCATGACTTTTTTTAATTCAGTCATTTGCTCCCATATAATTTCACGAATTCCTTGATCTTTCGGTTGAATATCAAAGCAAAGTCGCGCGGATTTTGAATCTGCTTGTAATCGAATGTAAATATTTTTAACATCTGAAGGGTAGGCAATCCAGTTCATGCGACGACCATTCGAACTTTTGATCTTGTTCATGAATTTTCGGAAATCATTCCAAAATTGACTGTTTTTTTCCTTTAACTCTTCGCGTGTTAACATGTATTAGATTCTATCAAAAATAATGTTGTGACTTTTTCACCTGCTGTGAAACATTGGTTACAAAAGTACGAATTCAATTCAATTAAATTAGAGTAAAAGGAAGCAGGTTCTATTTAACATAAGATTAGTCAAATTAGGAACTTTAAAATTAGTGATCTGCGAAGTTGTAAAGAATAATTAAAATTATAAATTATGAAGTTTCAAGGTGAATTATTAAATGTAAAATGTGGTGGGTGTGTGAATAGCATCACAAAATCTGTAAGTGAAATTGAAGGTGTATCTGATGTTTATGTGGATCTGGAAAGTGCTACAATTGAATTTGAAGCAACGAATGATTCTGTAATAGAACAAGTTAAACATAAATTGGAAAGTTTAGGTTACCCAATGGATGAAGAGCATAATTCAATTTTTAAAAAAGCTAAATCATACGTTAGTTGTGCGATAGGAAGAATGGATTAGTGTTTAGTATTCAAAAAGTGAAGTAAACTTCATTAAGATTGTATTTAACATAATAATAATTATAAGACATTTTATATATAATAAAAAAGCCACAATTCATATTGCAGCTTTCTATATACATTGTACACTAAATTAGGCTTTCTTAACACCAACTGCATTCATTCCTTTTTGTCCGCGCTCAACTTCAAAAGTTACCGTGTCACCTTCTTTAACAGCTTCAAGTGTTCCATTAATATGAACGAAAACATTTTCCTGTGTAATTAAATCTTTGATAAATCCATATCCTTTAGAATCATTCCAATAAGAAATTTTTCCTTGACGTGCTGCCGCCTCAGGCTCATCCTCACGTTTAGGAACTCCAATTTCAATGTTGCTAGCAATGATTTTTTTCTTTTTTGTTGGATCTGGCGGCGTGTCCGTAATATTTCCATACTCATCCACATACGCCATCATACTTTCCAAAGAACCGCCTACAGAATCAGCTTTGCGTTCTTCTTTTTTAATTAATTTATCTTGACGTTTCTTTAAACGTTTTTTTTCTTTTTCCTTTTTACTAAATGTCTCTTGTGATTTTGCCATTCGTTACTTTACTAATCCGATATTATGTTAAACTGTTTCCCCTAAACAGCAAGGTTGTCATTGAAATACTAAAAAAGAAATGGTAAATGACAATTAGTTAGATTGTTTTGCCGAATGTCTATATCAGTTGTCGCGATGACCTGTTTTCGATTGATAAATCAAAAATCTTTGTCAAAGATACGCTTTTATTCTGAATTATTCGTCGTCATCAAGAATCTCTTGTACTCTACCAACTTGCCCATCAGTTAATTTCACCTTTATACCATGCGGGTGAAACGAAGAATTTGTTAAAATGGCCTTCACCTCCCCTTCTGTTAATTCACCAGATGATTGGTCTTTTTTTAGTACAATCGCCACATACATGCCGATTTTCACTTGTGAACGTTGACTTATTGGCATTACAATGTTGGTGATTCGTTGAATTGATTTTCCCAATAATCATTCAACAATGCAACAAATTTTCGTGACATATTATTGAAGTAACGTTTTGTGCGATAACCACTTACCCAATTCACGCCACGAATAGCATTGGTGAAGAATATTTCATCTGCTGCCAATAAGTTTTGCGGTAAAATATTGCATTCATAGACTTTAATTCCATTTGCAAGTGCCAGGTTGATTATCTGCATTCGCATTGTTCCTGCCAAACATCCTTCTTCTAATCCCGGCGTGTACAAAACACCATTGCTGACAACAAAAATATTACAACTTGAACTTTCTAAAATTCCGCCACGATCATTCTGAATCAGTACATCATCCAATTTTCGATCAGTCGCATTGATTGCTGCCATCACATAAATTAGTCCACTTTTGGTCTTAAAGTTTGAAAGGAAATTTTTCTGTTTTTTGATATCGGTATATTGATCAACTTCCAATCCTTTTGAATTCAACTCGAAATTATTGGTTTCATAAGGATAAACTTCAATGAAAAAAGTTGCTTCGTTCGATTCAGGCTTATAAGCTCCACCAGTTACACGATCCAACGAAATTCGGCATCTACCACCTTCTGTTATCTCCGATTTCTGAGTTAACTCGATGATTTTTTCTTTGAAAAATTCAGGTGTAAAATAGGATGCTGGACGAATTTTAATCGCCTTAGCACCTTCCAATAAACGTCGAATATGATTATCAATATTCAAAGGAATGCCGTTCATAATTCGAATACTTTCAAAAACGCCATCACCATAAACGTGACCTCTATTTCCTGCATGAATGGTTGGTGCATCATTTGTCAAGATGACCCCGTTATTGTTAATGTATAGCATCTTTTAACCGAAAATTTGATTCAAAAATTCTTTTCCTTTATCAATATTAATAATTAAAATGAAAAGTATCCCAAAAAGTGCCCCACCAATGTGAGCATCGTGTGCGATTCCCGTATTTCCTCTCTTGTGTAAAAAATACTCCAAGGCCAGATATATAGGCCCAAAGATGTATGCCGGAATACCCACAGGAATAAAAAATAAATACAAATCCATTGTTGGTGCCCACATAATCGCTGCAAAAATAACAGCTGAAACTGCACCTGATGCTCCGCGAGATCGATAATTTGGATTATCTTGATTCCTTAAATAAGGTAAAACCGTAGCAAATACACCGCCTAAAATATAAATCATTGCGAAAAACAATTCTCCACGCGCAAATCCATACGAAAACACTAAACTTTCTTCCAAAAATGTACCTAAAAAATACAAGGACATCATGTTAAACATCAAATGTGACGCATCTGCATGAATTAAAATATGACTTAATACACGATAGTGCTCTTTTTCATGCTTTGCCAAGTAGGGAGAATAAATCATTCGATCCATTAAACTACTGTTATTGAAGGCATTCAAGGAAACCAAAACGGTAATAATGATTATGACAATTACAATACTTAAGCCCATTTCTCAAAAATAAATTCTATCTTTCCAAACACTTTCACGAAAGTAATTATTTATCTGACAAAAATGCGCTACATCCTTTTAATATTCTTGGCAGGAATCGTTTTGACAAGTTGTTCAACAAAAGAACCATTACCAACAATTGATTTTTTTGAAAACGATACAATTCCGTTAAAAACTAAACTAAAAAAGGTACTTGAGGATGACTATTTAGCGACACTTGGATTTAATGCTGAAGAAACCAAATGGTTGCAAGAAGTTTATGCAAATTCAAATTTCAAAGCAAAATGGGTCAATGATTCAACAATTAACAAGGAAGGTTTAGCTTTAAAACAGACACTTTCAAATTCAATTTGGTTTGGTGTTCCTCAAAAAAGATTAACAATATCCAAGAAGAAAAATCTATTGTGGATTGAAGAAGAGGTTATCCTTACTGCTCAGTCTGGAGCAATGATGCATGATTTAGATGTTGGTTTTATCGATCTAGAAAAAAAGAAATTATTGCCCACAAAAATGGTTCGTGCAGGATACTTAGATTCTTGTTTTGCTGAAAAAGACAGTTTAACCTACGATCAAATCTTCTTGAAACGCGGCCCTAACGATACAAATTACAGATTTCTTGCCACAAAACTTTATGATTATTGTTCGAAGTCAAAAATGGATACAAGCCGTTTTAACATTGAACCGATTAAAAAAGATTCTCTTCATGCCTTTGAAAAAACGAGAAAAGCTCTCATTTCTAAAGGTTTCATTGCTGAAAAAGTAAAAGATAGTTTAGAAGTTGTGGCTGCGTTAAAATCATTTCAAGTATTGAACGGATTGAAACCTGATGGGAAAATTGGTAAATACACCGCCATTTCATTAAACGAAAGTACGGTTGACAAAGTTTTACGAGCAGGATTAACACTTGAGAAAATACGAACACACGCTAAATTCCCAGAAAAGTACCTACGAATTAATATACCAGAATACAAGCTACGCTATTTTGTGAATGACAGTTTGAAACGTGAACACAATATAGTAGTTGGAAAAACAGAAAATCAAACACCCGAGTTAACTTCAAAAGTTCACGCAATTGTTGTTTATCCATATTGGACAGTTCCTCAATCGATTTGTAACAAAGAAATTTTGCCTGCAGCTCGAAATGGTGCAGGTTATTTTGCTCGAAACAACTATAAAATTTATCGTGGCGACAAAGAAGTCGATCCTTATTCTGTGAATTGGAAACGAATTCCTGAAAATTCTTTTCCGTATAAAGTTGTACAACAACCTGGACCACGTAACAGTCTAGGAATCATTAAATTTGAATTTCACAATTCACATAGCGTTTACGTTCATGACACGCCATCAAAATCTTTGTTTGGGACAGATGTTCGTTCCTATTCGCATGGTTGTATGCGTTGTCAAGATCCAGTTGATTTAGGAAAAACACTATTGGATTACGATTCCATTCGTAAAAAACGCAATGACCTTACTGCAGATTCGTTGGATAGCCTTTTAACTGTTGCAAAAAACTATCCAATCAAATTGCGCGATCCAATACCAATCTTTGTTGAATACCAAACAGTTTTTGCCGATCGAGAAGTGTTAATTTTCTATTTGGACATCTATAAACGTGACGAAGAATATTTGAAAATCATGAGAGATTAACCGTTTTTGTTTACTAATTTTGTAAAAAAAACGTCATGGAACTTTTAATCTCCCCTTCTGTACTTTCGTGTGATTTTGCTAACATTCAGCGCGATGTTGAAATGATCAACAATTCATCTGCTGACTGGTTTCACGTTGATGTAATGGATGGCGTTTTCGTTCCAAATATTTCGTTTGGTTTCCCGGTAATTGAAGCAATTAAAAAACATGCAACTAAACCGTTAGATGTTCATTTAATGATTGAGGATGCTGATAAGTACATTGAAGATTTCAAAAAAGCAGGTGCTGATATTTTAACAGTTCATTTTGAAGCTTCTCGTCATTTGCATCGCACAATTCAAGCAATTAAAGCAGCTGGTATGAAAGCAGGAGTTGCATTGAATCCTCACACGCCGGTTGATTTACTTTCGGACGTTATTGAAGACTTGGATTTAGTATTAATCATGTCGGTAAATCCAGGTTTTGGTGGACAAAAATTCATTCAGAATGCTGTTTTAAAGGTTGAGCAAGCTAAAAACTTGATTCATCGACGTGGTTCACGTGCCTTGGTAGAAGTTGATGGCGGAGTTAATCTTGAAACGGGATTAGAATTGGTAAAAGCAGGTGCTGATGTGCTTGTTGCAGGAAGCTTTGTATTCAATTCACCAAACCCAACAGAAACGATAGCTGCTTTGAAAAATTTAAAGTAATGAAGGAGTTTTTCCTGGATAAATTTGAATACGACTTTTTCGCGACAAAAAAATGGATTAAAATTATTGAAGACCAAGAGGAATTCATCTCTCCATTTGTTGAAACATCCATTTCTCACATAATCAATATTCACCACATTTGGAATTGTCGCTTAAAAAGATTGAAGCCCGAATCAGAAAGTTGGGACAAATTACCAATTGAGTATCTTTTGAAATTACACGAGCAAAATTATTCAGAGACGATTGATTTTATTGAGAAATTTGAATTAGAAAACAAAATTAATTACCATTCATCGGAAGGTGTTGAATACTCAAAACCAATCATCGATATTTTGTATCACATATTAAATCATTCCAATTATCATCGTGCACAAATTGTGATGGATTTAAAGCAAAATAATCTAACTGCTCCTTCGTTTAATTTTATAACTTACCGCTAAATTTGGCGCAGTAATTGAACCGAAGTAACTTTCGCATGTAAAACACGTTATGCAGAGTATGAAAAATGTAATTTATCTTCTTGTTCTTCTTAATTCCTTTTCAGTATCAGCTGTTGAAGATTCAACATTCGTCAATCGAGAAAAGAAATTAGTTGTGTTATTGGATAGTTTGCGAGCCGCAAAAGATGATCTTCAAAAAGAAGAAAAAAATACTGAATTCAAAACCTATTTGTTTGAGACTTTGCAACTTGACGGAGCCTACTCCTACTCTTTTTCATCCCTAAAGACAGTTGGATTTATTGATAGTCCTGATGGTCAGTTGCGCATTATCAATTGGAATGTTGAACAAGATGATCAAACCCAAAAATACTATTGCTTCTTGATGCATTTAGATGAGAAAAAAAAGAATGTTGAATTGTCTGAATTGGTGGATAATTCAGATCCTTTTAATCCACGTCCAAGCGAAATATTGGAAGCAAATCAATGGTACGGCGCACTTTACTACAAAATAATTCCTGTTGACAAAGGTGCTAAGACTGTTTACACGGTACTAGGTTGGGACGGAAATACGGCAAGCAGCAATATAAAACTTATTGATGTGCTCTATTTTTCTGGTAATTCTCCCAAACTAGGTAGTCCAATTTTCAAAACCACAGAAGGAACTTTCAAACGTATTTTCTATGAACATTCTGAAAAAGCAACAATGTCCTTGAAATACGAAGAGCAATACAAGCGAATTATTTTCGACCACTTAATGCCCGAAAGCCCAAATTTAAAAGGCTTCTACTCTTTTTATGTTCCTGATTTATCGCTTGATGCTTTTGTGTTAACAGGAAACAAATGGGTTTTTAAAGAAGATGTGATTGGCATTAACCCTGAAAAGAAAGACGAAACCGATGTTTATGTATTAAACAGTAAAACGAATAAAGTTGAAAAAAAGGAAGTAAAGAACAAATGGCAAAACCCAGAGGATAACGGTGCACCTGCTGGAGGGATTCCCCATGTAGCTGTTACACCTGAAGACGACTTACAAAATCCAGAAGCTCAAAAAGATAAATTAGATACGAAAGCTTCTAAAAGAGACAAACGAGATCCAAGTAACATGAGTTCGGTTACTGGTGGAATGAAAAAGAAAAAAAGAAGAAAATCTTAAGTCATTTACAAACTAATTTTCAATGAGATACGTTGTATATTCATTGGTGATTAAAAACAGTTGTTTCAACTAGATTTTTCGCTACTTTTGATTCAAATCAAACAATTATGAGCAAGAATTTATATATCGTACCGCATGATTTCACCGCAGTTGGTGACTCAGCATTAAAATATGCCTTGCATTTAGGTAAATATGTTCACACTGAAATTCAATTGTTGCATTTAGCAAATTCTAAAGCAGAAGCTGTGAAAGCGAATCAGAAATTGGATGAAGTAATTGCTCGTTTTGATGCTCCAGAAGGAATTACCCTAACGAAATTAGTTCGTGAAGGCTCTATTTTTGAAGACATTGGTAAAATTGCGCATCAAGAAGGTGCTCAGTTAATTATCATGGGAACGCACGGGGCTACAGGCTTTCAAAAATTATTTGGAAGTAATGCAATGAAGGTAGTTACCAGCTCTGAAGTTCCTTTTTTAATTGTGCAAAAAGACACTGTTCCAAAAGAAATTAAGAACATCATCGTACCAATTGATTTAACAAAAGAAAGTCTTCAAATCGTTAATAATGCTGGTGATTTAGCGAATATATTTGGGGCAACAGTTCACGTGGTTGGAGAAAAACAAAACGATGAATTGTTAAGCCAGCAAATGAAAAATCGTATTTTGATCATTAAAAATCAGTACGACGAACGAAAAGTTCATTGTTCTGTTGAATTTATGAAAGGAAGTGGTTCATATCAGAAGAAAGTTCTTACATATTGCGCAGAAAAATCAATCGATATGATTGCCATTGCTTATCATTCTGAGAGTTTATTGCCACAATTTGATACCTTTGCACAGTCATTAATTACAAATGACAAAAAATTACCGTGTATGGTGCTCAATTCAAAACTAGCATCTGCACTCTATTTCTAGCAGATGAATATTGGTCAATACAACGATTTAACAATTTTACGTTTCACAGCTCCCGGTGCCTATTTAGGTGACGATGAGGATAATGACGTACTTTTACCAGGAAAATACACAACTGACGACATGGAAGTTGGCGATGTTATTTCCGTTTTCCTATACAAAGATTCCGAAGACCGAATAGTTGCAACAACTGAAACCCCGTTAATTCAACTTGGGGAATTTGCCTATTTAAAAGTGATTGAAGTAAATGCGTTTGGAGCGTTTTTAAATTGGGGACTTGAAAAAGACTTAATGGTTCCATTCAAGGAGCAAAATCAATTGATGGAAGAAGGCAAATATTATTTGGTGACCCTTCAGTACGATTATGCGACAGATCGTTTGTTTGCTTCTATGAAAGTTAATCGTTACCTAGAAGAATGTACAGATGAAAGCATCCTCAATGTTGAATCAGACATTTTGGTGTGTGACACAACAGAATTAGGAATTAAAGTCATTGTAAACAATCGTTATCCTGGAATTATTTACCGAAATGACATTAGTAGAAAAATCAATCGCGGGTTCAGGGATGTTGGTTATGTTTACAACATCCGTGAAGATGGTCGTTTGGATGTTCGCTTAGAAAAGGCTGGATTTGAAAAATTTGATGAAGCTGCTGAACGTATTTTAAACATGTTGATTGACAAAAAAGTCATTCATCTTTCTGATAAAAGTGATCCGGACGAAATCCGCGAAATTGCAGGAATGAGTAAAAAAACATTCAAACAAGCGATTGGAAAATTATACAAAGCTAGACGCATTGTGATTCATCCAAATTCAATAGAATTGAGCAATGAAAGTCAAGTTACTGAGTAAATTCTTTTTGATTCTATTGTTGATTGTTGCTCAAAATGCAACAGCACAATCAGATACACTACTTATTAAATCGCATTTAGAACAATTAACCAAAACCAAAGGTTATCGCCATTTCATGAATGTGGAATTGCTCAACAAAACCGCTGATTTCATTGCTTCAGAATTCAAAAAGTACGCTGACACTTCCTATTTTCAGGAATATCAAGTCAATGGAATTACTTATAAAAATGTTGTTTGCCTTTTCAAGCCAACATTGATCAATTCCTTTGGGTCTTCTAATTCAGAATTAGTCGTTATTGGAGCACATTACGATGCGTGTGGCATGCAAGAAGGTGCTGATGACAATGCTAGCGGTGTTGTAGGTTTATTGGAAATCGCCCGTCAATTGAAAGGAAAGCAATTCTCTCATCCAATAGAATTAGTAGCCTATACTCTAGAAGAACCACCCTATTTCAGAACAGAAAACATGGGAAGTTTCGTTCATGCCAAAGCTTTGTCAGATTCAAAAAAGACTGTTTACGGAATGGTTTCACTTGAAATGATTGGTTATTTCAAAGACGAAAAGAAAAGTCAAGATTATCCAATTGGATTAATGCGTCTTTTTTATGGTAGCAAAGGAAACTACATTACTTTGGTCAATAAATTTGGGAAAGGAAAATTTTCACGCAAATTCACAAAGAAATTTAAACAAACAAAACACATTCGTTCGAAAAAATTCAATGGCCCAAAAGTTCTTCCAGGTGTCGATTTTTCAGATCATCTAAACTATTGGCGTTTCAATTTTAGCGCCTTAATGTTAACAGACACTGCATTTTACAGAAACAAAAACTATCATCAGAATACCGATACGATGGAAACATTGGACTTAAATCGAATGGCAAAAGTGATTGACGCGGCAATAGAAACACTTTGCGGATTAAAATAGTGTCACAAACTCATCAACTCTTTAAAACGAATCGCTTGACGACGTGAAATTTCAACTTTTTCACCTTCACGTAATTCAACCTGTAAACCACCATTGAACCAGTTTTCAATTGAAGAAACCCATTGAAGGTTAATAATGAATTTTCTATTTGCGCGGAAAAAATGTTCTGGATCCAAACGTTCTTCAAAACTGTTTAAGGA
This sequence comes from Crocinitomicaceae bacterium, assembly GCA_023262855.1. GTDB lineage: Bacteria > Bacteroidota > Bacteroidia > Flavobacteriales_D > Crocinitomicaceae > M0103. The sequence continues at coordinate 6,371 of JALQYQ010000021.1, read as the reverse complement.
ACGTAAAATCAATGGTCGGAAATTATCAAAATAAACTTTTACATAGTTTCCGTCTGATTCCAACATGCGCACTTTACTTAATTCAACAAACCAACATTTTTCACCGTCTTTGATGAAAACGCGGTCATTTACTGTTAAAAAACGATCTTTTCGTGCAATTCCAGCAGACTGAACAGAAACGAAATCATCCTCTGAAGACAATTTTTGAATGGCTTCACGCAAACGTTCTGGATCAACAGGCTTTAAAATGTAATCCAAAGCATTCACTTCAAACGCTTTCAGCGCGTATTCATCATAAGCAGTAACAAATATTACGCGTGGAATTTCCTCCAAATGCTTCAACATTTCAAAACCATTCATCCCTGGCATATTGATATCCAAGAAAACCAAATCTGGCTTTTGCTCCTTAATTAAAGCGATTCCTTCTTCTCCGTTCTTTGCTTCACCTATGATATCAATTTCCAAATAATCTTTCAATAAAGACTTTAATTCTTCACGCGCAAGACGCTCATCTTCAACTAGTATTGTTTTAAATGTTTTCATAAATCAATTTCATTAATGATTGAATAGTAATTGAGCAACAACCTCATTATTTCTCTGAATCAACTCGAAAGCAGCTGCTCCTTTGAACTGTAAGGCTAATCTTCGTCTGGTATTTTCAAGACCAATCCCAGCCCCAGTTTCATCAGAATTGAAATCCGTGCTCAATTCACCTGTGTTGGAAACAGCAATGAACACTTGCCCTTCCAAACGTTTTGTTTCTATGGTTATAATTCCGCCCTCGACCAAATTGGAAATCCCATGTTTAATGGCATTCTCCACCAACATTTGCATCGAAAATGGTGGGATTTGAAAATCTCCAAGAGTATCATCTAAATTCCATTTCACTTCCAAGCGCTCTTCAAACCGAATTTTTTCTAGCTCCAAGTAATTTGAAACCATTTCTAATTCTTCGTTTAAATCAACTAAGTTTTCTTTCCCGAGAATTAATGATTTACGTAATAAATTGGATAAAGTCGTAACTGAAACTTTTGCTTTTGCTGGCTCTAAGTCAATCAAAGCACGAATACTATTCAACGAATTAAACAAGAAATGCGGATTTAATTGGGAACGTAAATTCTTTAATTCGATTTCATTTCGACTTGCCTCAAGTGTCACATTATTCAATTCTTGCTTGCGTGATTTCTGGAAGAAATGATAGGTGAAATAAATGGAATTCCAGAAAACAACCAACACCAAGATCGAAAAGACATGAATAACAATGTTCAAAAAGGTCAATGTTTCAATCTCCTTCGCATCAATCATTACAGAAAAAGTAGTAGTTGTAGCGGAAATAGCCAACGAAGTCACCAACGCACCCAACAAAACGCGCGGTAATAAGGGAGCTAAACGTAATTCCAACCAATGCATTCTGAAATAAAAAATACGCATGATGTGTGTGCACGTAATTCCAAAGAAAATCAACGAGAACAAGTTAGCAACCAATTTCAAATCCAATTTTTCTGGATTATTCGCATAAGTAGCCAACATCAGTAAGGCTACATATGAAGTCCAACCAATAACCTGTGCTAACCAATAAAGACGTTTGCTTGTTGTCATACTACAAAAATAAACGCATAATCAGTTATTCCTAGTTTATATGTATAATTGGTAATGAGTGCTGATTGTTGGATTTTTTTCGGTATTAAATGCAGTAAGGACAGATCTAAAATTATCCATCAACAGAATTCCTTACGCAAATTGCTAGTTTACTTGTTTTTTCAATTAAATTGGAATGTTTTTTGAGTAATTGGTCAGATTTTATAATTCAAAAGAAGCAATGCGCATCATCCTTTTTCTTGTTGTTGTTCTTCCAAGCATTTTGTTTGGACAAACGTTCAGCAATAAGAATTTTGGTATTTCACTCGGATTAACATTCAATGTTGGCACACATATAAACAACATCGGAGCCACCGTAAATGCCTATTACACCGATTATTTTTATCAATTCAATCTAGGACAATCTATCACTTTCAATGCAACGAGCTATGGAAAACGTTCGAATTTTTGGGAATCACGTTCCTCTGTCGCATTACATTTATTGGCTGGAAAACGAAATTCTTTGCCAGACTTCCAATTGAACGGCTTGTTTCATAATACCAATTACAACTACGGACTTGGATTCAATTATTTGATTTATAAGGATAATGCTGGAACTTCTCAACTTTCAGGAGGTTGGGCGCTTCATTTAAAAAACACCTCTCTCCTATTTGAAAATGATGTTTTCGGAGGTCAAGCAAAAGATCGTTTCAGAACAGGTCATTTTGCTATCAGTTACCGAACACAAAACCTAAAATTCATCAGTGGAATGTTCATTTGGACCGGTGAAACAAAAAATTCCAAATGGGAAAAAATTCCAATGAAACACCAACCAAGTGGATTTCGCGTTTTGGAAGACTTGCCTTATGGTAGAACGAGTCACGGAATTGCTTATGGAGGCGTTTATTACAATTTGGGTTATGGTCAAAATGTTCATTTCAAACTAGGAATCGACAGTGAACATTTGCGTCATGCAGTACAAAACCGATTGATTCATGATTTAATTTTCTTACCGAAGAAAGTGGAGCGCAACACGCCGCATTATCCGCGTTTAGACGAATCTGGTTGTCCAGTTTTTGAAAAATCATCCGTTCGAAAAGATCGTTTTTATTTCGAGCAGGGCTTGAATGAAACGTGGGGAGGTTAAGGATTCGAGAATTTGTGATTTGTGATTTGTGATTCGTGATTTGTGATTCATGATTCATAATTTTCTAACTTAGAATATTATTTAGTTCTTCAACTTTCAATCACTTTTCTCCCCGAGCCTTCAAATTGTTAATATTATTTTAATTCTATTAACATTTTATCCTTCGGTATTAAAAGGAATGTACTAACTTTGCGCCCCGTAGTTACATTTCATAGATACATGTCAAATTCAACAAAATACGTATTTGTAACAGGGGGAGTAACATCTTCACTGGGTAAAGGGATTATTTCAGCATCTCTAGCAAAATTGCTTCAAGCAAGAGGTTATTCAACCACGATTCAAAAATTAGATCCGTACATCAACATCGATCCAGGAACACTGAATCCGTATGAGCATGGAGAATGTTTCGTTACAGATGACGGAGCTGAAACAGATTTGGATCTTGGACATTACGAGCGTTTCTTAAATGTTCCTACTTCTCAAGCAAATAACGTTACAACTGGACGTATTTATCAATCTGTAATTGAGAAAGAACGTCGTGGTGAGTTTTTAGGAAAAACGGTTCAAGTAATTCCTCACATCACAGACGAAATCAAAGATCGCATTCAAATTCTTGGTAAAAAAGGAACTTACGATATTGTAATTACTGAAATCGGTGGAACAGTTGGAGACATCGAATCGCTTCCATATGTTGAGGCAGTACGCCAAATGATGTGGGAATTTGAAAATGATTGTATCGTAATTCACTTAACACTTGTACCTTATTTGGCTGCAGCGGGTGAATTAAAGACAAAACCAACACAACATTCCGTTAAGCAATTATTGGAATTAGGTGTTCAACCTGATATTCTTTGTTGTAGAACTGAACACGAATTAGATTTAACACTTCGTAAGAAAATTGCTAAGTTCTGTAACGTAAGCATGAACGCTGTAATTGAATCACGTGATGCCTCTTCTATTTACGATGTTCCTTTGTTGATGCAAGCAGAAGAATTGGACAAAGTAGTATTGGAAAAACTAGGCTTACCATCTAAATCAACGCCTAATTTAGAAAGTTGGAAAAACTTCTTGGATCGTTTGAAAAATCCAAAAACAGAAGTGAACATTGGATTGGTTGGTAAATATGTTGAATTGAAAGATTCATATAAATCGATTTCAGAAGCCTTCATACATGCAGGTGTTGCAAATGAAGCGCGTGTAAATGTGAAATGGATTCATTCAGAGAAATTATCAAAATCAAACATAGAAGAAGAATTGAAAGGCTTGGATGGGATTTTAGTGGCTCCAGGATTTGGTTCCCGCGGAATTTCCGGAAAAATCGAATCAGTTCGTTACGCGCGAGAAAACAAAGTTCCTTTCTTTGGAATCTGTTTGGGAATGCAATGTGCAGTAATTGAATTTGCGCGTCACGTCTTGGGATACGCAGATGCTCATACAACAGAAATCGCTGAGGACTCAAAATATCCTGTGATCAGTATGATGGAAGAGCAAAAAACAATTTCGAATCTTGGTGGAACAATGCGTTTGGGAGCATACAAATGTCAGTTAAAACCTGGTTCACACGTTCAAGCGGCTTACAATACAGATACAATTTCTGAGCGTCACCGTCACCGCTATGAATTCAACAATGATTATTTAAAAGAATTTGAAAATGCTGGAATGATTCCAACAGGAAGAAATCCGGAAACTGGGCTTGTTGAAGTTGTTGAAATCAAAGACCACCCGTGGTTTGTTGGTGCACAATTCCACCCAGAATATAAAAGTACAGTTGCAAACCCTCACCCACTGTTTGTAGCTTTCATTAACGCAGCTATTGCAAATAAAACAAAATAGAAATGGATAGAAATACCGTCATTGGACTGGTTTTAATTGGAATTATTCTATCGGTTTTCACAATTGTGAATCAACCATCAGAGCAAGAAATTAAAGAACAGCAAAAAAAGGAATTAGCCCTTAAAGCGAAAGAGGAAGCTAAGAAAAAGGAATCAACAAAAGACAAAAAAACTGCTGTTGCGACCGTTTCAGTTGATAAAAACTTAGTTCCTAAAAAAGATGCAAAAGGTCAGCAAATTAAAACAGATAAAGGTTTAGTTTACGTTAATTCAAAAACGAAAGAAGATACCGTAATCGCTGTTAAACCTTCAAAAGAATCTGCTCCTGTTGCGAAAGAAGTAAAAGGAGAATTAACGCGTTTAGAAACAGACAAATTAATTATTGATTTCTCTACAAAAGGTGGGAAAGTTGCTGCTGTATATTTGAAAGAATACGAATCTTACAATGATTTCGCTAAAAAAGATGGTAAGATTACCCCGTTGAATTTATTCACTGATGGTGATGCGGTTAACGAGCTTCAATTTACCATGAATGGTAAAAAAGTTAGAACTGGAAATCGATTATTTACAGTAAAATCGAAATCAAAAAATTCCATTGTCTTCGAATTGGATTTGGGAGATGGAAAAACGATTGAAAACCAATATGCACTGAAAGACAATGCTTTCGATTTGGACTATACGGTGAAAATGAATGGTTTTGGAACATCTGTTAATCCGAAAAATGTACTCTTCAATTGGAAAACAGCATTCCGTAAAACAGAACGATTACTTTCTGAACAAAGTCGTGTTTCAACAGTTTGTTTCAATGGTAAAGAAGAAGGTTTGGATTATCTGAACGAAATTGCCGATGACAATGCAGACGCTGAAGAAGACATTCAATGGATCGCATTTAAACAAAGTTATTTCTCTTCTATTTTGAGACCTGAAAAAGAGTTCTTGAAAGAAGGAACAAAATTCAACATTCGAAAAATTGAATTGGAAGACGAAAAACGTTGGACACACATTAAATACTACGCTGCAACTGCAAATTTGAACATTGATAATGTGAATGGTGGTTCAGTAAAAATGAACTGGTATTTTGGTCCGAACGACTACGAAACATTGCACGCATACGATCAAGGCTACGATGATATCTTGAACTTCGGATGGGGATTGTTCCGTTGGATCAACCTTTATGCGGTACAACCATTGTTCACTTTCCTTTCAAGTACAGGTATGGGAATGGGTATTGCCATCTTGATGTTAACGATCATTTTGAAATTCATTTTGATGCCAGTTCAGTGGAAAATGTTTACATCTTCTGCTAAAATGCGGATTTTGAAACCAGAAATCGATGAATTGAACGCGAAGTATCCAAACAAAGAGGATGCTATGAAAAAACAAATGGAAATGATGGCGCTTTATCGCGAATCTGGCGCTAGTCCGCTCGCTGGTTGTGTTCCAATGTTGATTCAAATGCCAATCTTACTTGCGGTTTTCCGCTTCTTCCCTTCTGCTTTTGAATTACGTCAAAAACCATTCTTATGGGCTGAGGATTTATCATCGTATGATTCTGTTTGGGATTTCGGTGTAAACATTTGGTTCTATGGAGATCACATGTCATTGTTTGCTTTATTGATGGCTGTTACAACGCTTGTTTACACGTATTTAAACAGCGGTAACATGCAGCAACAGCAACAACCTGGGATGCCAAATATGAAAGTGATCATGTACATTTTCCCTGTTATGATGATTTTCTTCTTCAACAGTTACTCTGCAGGTTTAAGTTACTACTACTTCATTTCAACATTGATTTCAATCATCATCATGGTTAT
>JALQYQ010000048.1 GCA_023262855.1 Crocinitomicaceae bacterium | reverse complement strand
ACTCAAAATTAAACATTATTCCGCTTAAGTTTGTACATTGCGCATTACATTAACAAAAATTCAAGGTTATGAAGCAATTGATTTCGTTTCTTCTGTTTTCGTTTTTGATATTTACTGCTACTGCTCAAAAAGATGGTGCGTTTGTCATTTACAATGCAAAGGGAAAAAAAGTAAGTTATAAAAAACTGCAAAAGTCGCTGAAGGAAAAGGATTATGTCTTTTTTGGTGAGCATCATGATAACCCAATTTCGCATTGGTTAGAATTAGAATTGTTGAAAGAATTGAATGGTTTGTATGGTTCAAACTTACAAGTGGCTTTCGAAATGTTTGAGTACGATCAACAATTATTGCTGAACGATTTTCTTTCAGGTGTGATTTCGGACAAGAATTTTGAGGATTCATGTCGTTTGTGGCCGAATTATAAAACGGATTATAAACCTTTGATTCAATATGCCAAAGAGAACAAATTATTTTGTTTAGCCTCAAATGTGCCAAGAAAATATGCGAATATATTGTTTCGCAATGGTCGACCAGCATTGGATAGTTTGAGTGATTTTGATAAAATGTTCATGGCACCATTGGATTTCAAAATTGACACTTCGTTATCTCAATATTCTGCTCTTTCAAGTATGGAGCAGCACATGGTCGGAAGTCATTTGATGGAAGCACAAGCTTTTAAAGATGCAACAATGGCTTATTTCATGTTGAAATACAAGAAAGAAAACAATGTAGTTTTCCATTTAAACGGTTCGTATCACTCTGACTTTCATCAAGGAATTATGTGGTATATACAACAAGCTCAACCTGCAGCATCCATAGTGACAATTTCAACTGTAACGCAAGAACAAATTGGGAAATTGGATAAAGAGCATTTAGGTAGGGCAGATTATATTATTTGTGTTCCAGAAAGTATGACACGAACGTATTGATTTTAACATGAAACAAAAAAGCTCAATCGATTGATTGAGCTTTTTTGTTTTCTAGTGTTTGTCTTCGTCGGAACATAAACCGACAATCGTATGAAATACATCATGCAAAGCTGATAAGGATGTTTTAATTTCTTCATCTGTTGCACCGGCAGCAATTTGTGCTTGAAGTTTTTTACTGTCCTTTGCAAGTTTAGCGCATGCTTTTTTTACTTTTTTACTGTTGAATTCAGCAGGAATTGGATTTGAAACCAAGGCATTTGCTTTTTCAACCATTTCACCAATGCGTGTTTTAATTGGTTCAAAGTTTCCTTCCTCCACAGGATGAAAAGTCTGCGACATTACTTTGTGAAAATCTTTTAATTGTGGCCAAGCATCAAATTTTGATTGAGCTGAAGCTGTTGTTGTAAATGCTGCAATTAGCACAAAACAAAGTGATAATCCGATGAATTTAATTGTTTTCATGTTTTAAATTTTTTACAAAGTTACGGTCTACACCATGGTGAAAAATGACCTGTATCATAATTCTACTCTTTATTTGATTTGATCCGCTTTTTGTCGCGCAGTGGCCATGATTTGATCCGCTTTTTTATCTGCCTCACTTTCTACTTTTTGGGCTTTCTCTTCAGCTTCTTTTTTCAATTTTTTACCTGCGACTTCAGCACCTTTTTGTTTTAAAGGATTAGATCCAGCTTGTTTCATCAATTCTGCAGCTTCTTTGTCTGCTTGAGCACGAATCGCATCTGCGGCTTTTTTCGCATCAGCTTTCACCTTGTCAGCTTGTTTTTGAGCATCCGCTAGAATTTCTTGCTTCTTCGCATTCAAATCCTCTTTTACTTCGTTGACTTTTTGATCAATCACCGCTTTAACCGTGTCTTTAACTGCGTCTTTCACGCTATTAATCATGTTGTCTTTCAAATTTCCTGTTGCTTCAAGTAGTGCTTCTTTGAAATTAGTTGTGATTTTAGGACTCATGACTGTTCCTCCCATTCCAACTTTTACAGGAATAATATCTGGAATTGTTTTAACATCCAATTTTGGTGCTAACGAATTGACTTTTGAAATTGCTTGTTCAACAGTTTTGATCATTGCCGCTGGAATTTCTTCTTTTGGTATCATCATTTTGATATCGTAATCAATCGCTTGTTCGAAAGAAGTAGTTCCCGAAATGTTGGTTTTAATTTTGCCCATGTTCACATCAAATGGCTTCACAGTCACTTTTCCATCAGCAAACGAGAATTTCGCTTTCACATCTTTCACAGTTTGATTTGAAAGTTTTTTAATACTCAATGCTTCAGCCATTTTTTCCATTGGCTTGAAACCTGAAATTGTTAAGCTATTTGTTGTGAAATCACCTAAGCCAGTTAAGCTTGAATAAATTGGTTCCAAATTAGCGTTCAGTAAGGATTTCATTTCAAGATTCGACGAGATTTTACCTTGTGCATATTTAGCGATTGGAGCCAATTTACCTACTGTAACAAAGTTTGTTGCTAATTCATGAATATCGATTTCCTTTAAATCATACGCAAAATCAATTTTCGGTTTTGCATGATCTTTCGTGTCATAACTTCCTTTTAAACCGACTGTTCCGCCCATCGTGTTCATTGTAAGGTTTTCCAACGAAGCGACTTCCTCTTTCATTTTTACAGCACCTTTAACGTTTTTAATGTTCATTCCATTGTAACGTAAATTGGCGATGTTTGTATTTAATAAAAAGTCAATGTTATCTGGAATTAACGTTGGCTCTGTACTTGTCGCTTCAGCTTCTTTTGTCTCCGCTGGAGCAGTTTCTGATGCAGGAACCAAATTCATTAATTGATCCAGGTCCAAATTGCGCGAATTGAACGTGAAATTACCTTTCAACAATTCATCGCGGAACATGTAACCCATGTAGTTATCAATTGAACCATTCATTTCAAAATCTGATTTACCTGTTGTAGCAACCAATTTTTCTAATGAAAGGTTTTTTGGAGAAAAACGTAAAATTAAATCAGCAATCGAAACCTTGTCGTTCAAATCTTTGGTCGCATAAACCATGTCCATGATTTCAACAGTTCCTGCAGCTTTGAAAGCTTCATAATCTCCACGATCCAAAGCACTCATGCGACCATTGATGTCAACATTTGCCTTTAATTTACCATTGTACGATTCACCATCAGCCATTGGTATTACTTTTTTCAAAGTTGCCAAATTCACATTTGCCTTGATTTTAGAAACGAGTAATGGGTCGGTTTCCGGATTGCGCATTTTTAAGTTCGCATCAATCGTGTTTCCAACAAAATCTGCGTGAAACTTATCGACATCTACAGTCATTAAATCTGTATTTTCTCCTCCTTTAAATTTTGACCCAGCTTTAACAACGATGTTATTGATTTTTCCTGGAAGATCTGGGTAAGAAATCGACGCGTTGTCTACGTTTAACTTGAAGTCCCAGCCTGGCATGTTTTTGTCATCCATGCGACCTTTCACTTCTCCGCCCATTTCTAAATTTCCTTTCGTAACCATTTTTTCATAGCCAGATTGATAGAATGCTGGAATTAGCGATAAGAAATCTTTGAATGTTGCTTTTGAAGCATTTAATTTCAAATCCATGTTATCGTAACCTTCTAACATTTCATAAAAACCATCTACTTTAAAAGTCAATGCATTCAACTTAAATTCGTTTTCTTGCAAAGTGAATTTTGATGATTTTTCTGTGAATTCCATTTTAATATTGGCAATAACATCCGTTTTTACTTCCGTTAAATATGAAACACCGTCCATGTCAAATGTCATTTGGTCCATCGTTGTAGTTGTCGCAAAATCAACAATATCAGCAGTCAAATCACCTGTCCCGGTATGATTTAAGTTTTTAATCTCCATGAACATATCTGAAGATTGGTCATCGTATTTTACATTGGCTTTTGTGATGCTATATTCTTTCAAAGACAATTTGAAATTCGACGGTTCCTCTTTTTGTTGTGGCGTTTTAACTGAATCAGGTTTAACAATATCGTAATTTGCTGTCCCATCGCTCAAAATACGTACATCAAAAGTCGGTTGATCTAAATGAATTTCATCGATTTCCACTTGATCTCCTGAAATCACACTCCATAAACCGACATGAGCCGTAAATTGCTTGATATTTGCCAATTCCACACCTTTGAACTTGCCGATTCCTTCCAATTTTGTATCGTTCAATTGAATGGTCATATTCGGAAACGTACTTAAAAAGGTAAGATCAAAATCTCCCATTGAAAGTTTAGCATTCAATGATGTATTTACTTCGTCAATCACCATTTCTTTTATTTCATCCTTGAAAATAATTGGAATCGAAACTAGGATGATAATCAATGTTAGCAAACTGATTGAAGTCCATTTGATGATTCTTCTCAAAAGGCTTTTTTTCTTTTTTTCTTTGGATTTCATGCTCTTCAGGTGTTCTAATTTTACGATATTTGCTTTATTCGATTTTTTCGAATGGTAAATTTAACGAAAATATGAAGTCATTTATTCTAATGTTCGCTCTTTTGTGTTTCAATTCGCTTGGATTTTCACAAATTTTAATAGGTGAGCCGCAACCAAATGCTAAATCAGAAAACAAGAAAAAGGATAAAAAAAGTGTTTCGGATACACTAAAAGCGAAAAAAGAACCATCTGGAACTTCCATTTATTTTGTTACCAATTGGTCCGCAACGAACCGTAGTTTATTTGAAAATGGCGATTTGTTTGGTGAACCACTTGGAGAAAGAGCAAATGAAATTGGTTTAAACACATGGTCATTCGGTCTTGGGTTTCAAAATGAGTTTGCAAAACATTTCATGTGGGATGGTGGAATTAGTTTTATGAGAAATGGCGAATCATACTCATTTTTAGGAACAGATACAGCTTATTCATATCAAACGACTTATAGTTATATCACAATGCCGTTGCGTGTGAATTATGTTTACGGAAAAGATTTTAAATTCTATGCTGGTGCTGGATTAATTCCTCAAATGTTCATGGGCTACAAGCAAGAACGTCAGTGGACGCGAGCTGATAATTCAGATGAAACAGAAACAATTAAATCGAAAAACGGATACAATTCTTTTGTGATTAGCGCTGTAATGAATGTCGGAATGATGGTGAATTTCAATAATGGTTGGTCATTACTTGTTTCACCTGAAGCCCGTTTTCAATTAAATTCAAGTTATATGAAACAAGATGCATACATCCACAAAGGAAGAGCATATGGCGTTACATTTGGTTTGGTAAGACATTTATAAGATGAAGGTTGTTGAAATTACAAATTATTTAGAATCCCTAGCGCCACGATCTAGTCAGGAATCCTATGATAACTGTGGATTATTGGTTGGTGATCGAAATGCGGAAGTTACTTCGGCACTCATTAGTTTAGACTGTACGGAAGAAGTTGTGGCTGATGCACTAGCGAAAGGATGTAACCTAATTATTGCACATCACCCAGTAATTTTCAAAGGATTAAAATCGTTGACGGGTGCCAATTACATTGAACGAACAATATTGGCGTGTATCAAAAACGGCATTGCGTTGTATGCAATTCATACCAATTTGGATAATTATTCAAAAGGAGTGAATTATGAAATAGGTCAGCGCATTGGCTTGAAAAATTTGCGTGTACTTCAACCGAAAAGCAATGTTTTGGCGAAATTGATTGTTTTTACGCCAGAAACGTGTTTGGAACAAGTTCGTGAAGCGGCCTTTAACGCAGGAGCAGGTTCAATTGGAAATTATAATGAATGTCATTTTGAATTAAATGGAACGGGCACTTTTAAACCGAATGAAAGTGCAAATCCTTTTGATGGGGAAGTGGGGAAAAGAAGCTCAGTTCCTGAATCAAGATTGGAGTTTTTGGTGAGCATACACTTGATTAGTAAAGTGTTGGCTGCTGTTAAACAGGCTCATTCGTATGAAGAAGTTGCGTATGACATCATTCCTTTATTGAATGAGAATCAAACCGAAGGAAGTGGAATGATTGGTGAATTGGAAACAGAAATGGACGAGATTTCGTTTTTGAAGCATTTGAAATCAACGTTTAATTCTGGAGTAATTCGACATACGAATTTGTTGAACAGAAAAATAAAAACGGTTGCATTTTGTGGCGGCTCAGGAAGTTTTTTACTTTCGACAGCTATGCGCCAAAAAGCAGATGTTTACATCACTGGCGACTTTAAATATCATGAATTTTTCGATGCGGAAAATCAGATTTTAATTGCTGATATTGGTCATTATGAAAGCGAACAATTCACATCAAATTTAATTGCTGACATTTTGAAGAAAAAATTTACTACCTTTGCCGTTCATTTGACGGGAATTAATACGAATCCTATAAATTATTTTTAGCACATGGCAGCAACTGCGGTTAAAAAAGAAACATCTGTGGCGGACAAATTAGACGCCCTTTATGAATTACAAAGAATTGATTCTGAGATCGATAGAATACGCACTATTCGTGGTGAGTTACCTCTTGAGGTTCAAGATTTAGAGGATGAGTTGGAAGGCTTAGAAACTCGTATCAACAAGATTCAAGAAGAAATTAAAGATCTTGAGACAGAAGTATTAGAGCGCAAAAATGCAACAAAAGATGCAGAAACGGCGATCGCTAAATATAAAGATCAACAAAATAACGTACGTAACAATCGTGAATACGAATCGTTGTCGAAAGAAATTGAGTTCCAAGAATTGGAAATTAAATTGCACGACAAAAAGAGCAAAGAAGCGAAATTGAAAATTGCGAACAAAAAAGAAATTTTAGACGAAGCGAAAGAGCGTTTTGAATTCCGTAAAGGTGATTTGAAAACGAAACAAGCTGAGTTGGATGAAATCGTTTCTGAAACACAAAAAGACGAAGATGCTTTGGTGAAAAAATCAGAAGAAGCGAAATCTAAAATTGACGATCGTTTAGTATTTGCTTACAACCGTTTGAGAGAAAACGCGAAAAATGGTTTGGCTGTAGTTCCAGTTGACCGCGATTCTTGTGGAGGTTGTTTCAACAAAATTCCACCTCAACGTCAATTAGATATCCAATCTAAAAAGAAAGTTTTAGTGTGTGAGCACTGTGGACGTATCTTGGTTCCAACTGAGGAAGCAGAAGCATAAGCAAGCTGCGGATTTGTTCCGCACGAAATAAGTTTGTAGGGCGGAAAATATTCCGCCCTATTTTTTTACATTTAAGGTATGAAGTTTAGCGATTATAAAATTTCTCCGTTGATTAAACAACAATTGGAAGTTATGGGTTTCAATAAACCTACAGATATCCAATTCAAAGCCATTAAGCATATTCTTGAAGGGGAAGATGTGATGGCTGTTGCACAAACGGGAACAGGAAAAACGGCTGCATTTGCAATTCCAGTAGTTGACAAACTAGAATCACGCAACCGCAAAGGATACAAAGGTGTGCGTTGCTTGGTGATGGTTCCTACAAGAGAATTAGCAAAACAAATTGCGGGAGTTTTTCAGGAAATTGCTAAACGTACTTCTGTTAAAACCTTTGGTTTATTTGGAGGAGTTGAACAAGAACAACAAATTCGAACCTTGAACAACGGAATTGACGTGTTGGTTACAACCCCAGGACGTATGTTCGATTTGATTTCTCAAGGACATTTAGATATTTCGAAATTGGAGTTTTTGGTGTTGGACGAAGCCGATTTGATGCTTGACTTAGGATTCATGAAAGATATTCAAGATGTCATCAAACACATTCCAAATAAACGCCAGACTTTATTTTTCACAGCAACGATTTCCAAGAAAATTAAAACCTTGGCCTACTCAGTTGTGCGCGATGCGATTCGTATTCAAATTTCGCCTAAAAATCCTGTTGCAAAGAACATTGATCATGCCGTTGCCTTCGTGGAAATGGATGATAAACGCTTTTTCTTAGAAAACATTCTAAAAGAATACGAAGACAAGAAATTCATCGTATTTGCTCGAACAAAAGTGCGTGTGGAGCGAATTGTTGCTGCAATGGAACGCGTAAATGTGAAAACGGAAGCAATGCACGGTGGAATAGATCAAAAAGATCGTTTTGCCATTTTTGAACGTTTCCGTTCTGGTGAAAATAATGTGTTGATTACAACAGATGTTGCCGCTCGTGGAATTGATATTCCGACAATGGATTATGTCATTAATTACGATTTGCCAGACGATGCTGAAAATTATGTTCACCGTTGTGGTAGAACTGGGCGTGGAAACAAACGTGGACAAGCATTGTCATTTTGTAGCGAATCTGAAATGGAATTATTGACCGCCATTGAGGAATATACAGGTGAGGAAATCGAGCGCTATGAAATTCACAAAGATGATTATTTGGATATTTTGAACGATAGCGACGATGGATCGAACAACTGGAAGAAACTAATTGATCTTGCGAACAAGGAAGATGGAACAGAAGATGAATGGTAAAAGCTACTGTTCAAAGCGATATTCTTTCAATACTTTAATTCCGAACAATCCGTTTTCAAAGGTAAAATGAATCTTTCCTTTATCTAATAAATTAGTGTGATTCGAAAATGAACGTAAGGATGTGAAATTCTGATAGGCATTGTTTTCCAATTCAATCAATCCTGTTTTTCGTAAAATGTAACGATCACCATGCTTCGAAATCTGTTCGGTTGATTGAAAGACATATTTCTCATTGATTGGTTCGCTTGAAAATACAAAGTTCAACACAAGAAATAAACTGACAATCGTTGGGAAAAAGCTTAATCCATGAAAATAGAGTAGGGAAGAATGAAGTGTTTTTGTTTGACGAAAGTGGAGAATAGCCCCGTATCCAGCTCCAAAAATGCCTAGCATAAAATAAATTGCAATCAAAGAACTTAATGGAATCAAGGTGTAAAGACCGATAGTGATAAAAATGTAGGTGTTTAAAGCGAATAACAGAATTCCAATCCCCAATCTAGTTTTAAGGACAAACAAACTTGCTTCAGCAAATTGTCGCCAATTTAATTTATCTAAATTTCGAACGGCGCTCGTCGTGAAAAGAATCATCAATACGTTTTCAATTAAGGCCATTGATAAGCCAATCCATGCATAATGATACGCCAAGACGATTGGTAGAATGAATAAATTGAATACGGTAAATAAAAAGATGAGGTGTGTGAAAAAGGATTCGATAAGCGTATCTGAACGAAAGTGCTCCGAATTCATGTAAGCCTGAAAACTCATACGCGCTTGCTCTTTGACTTTTTTGCGCACATTTTCTTTCACTGTTTTCTCCCAGTTGTCATAAGAATTTACAATAGTAGATTCATCCGAACCGAACTGCTTATTTTCTTTTAGAAAAGAGGCGAGAAAATCGAAAGCTTCATTCAGTTCAAGAAAATCGCTGTGAGCAGTTAGGGATGGATTTCTGTCAGGATGGATCTTCTTTGCTTTATTGCGAAAGGCTTTTTTTAGTTCATCAAGCGAAGCCGTTTTGGGAATTCCAAGTAAGCTGAAATAGTGTTCTATTTGCTTGATGTTTGTGTTCATTTATTGATTTCTAAAAATTTGAATATTTACAGTTTTAAAAATTTAAATATTTAGAAGAAGCACACTATTCCTACAAAATATTCACCTCACGCTCCAGCGTCACGCCAAACTTTTCTTCAATTGAAGCGATGATTTCACCTGACAAATCCCAAATCTGTTGACCTGTTGCACCACCGTAATTCACCAAGACCAACGCTTGTAATTTGTGAACACCATAATTATCTACCGTTTTTCCTTTCCAGCCCGCTTGTTCAATGAGCCAACCAGCAGCTAATTTTCGTTTTCCAGGTTCAGCTGGGTAGTTCGGTGCGTCCGGATGATTGACCAAAATTGCATCAACAACCGCTTGGTCGACAACAGGATTTTTGAAAAAGCTTCCAGCGTTACCAATTTCTTTAGGATTTGGTAATTTCGAAGAACGAATAGCGATTACGGCGTTACTTATATCTTTAATTGTCGGGTTTGCAATTCCCATTTTTGTTAGTTCACTTTCAATGGCGCCGTAACTTGTATTTAAATTCGGATTCTTTGACAATTGAAATGAAACCGAAACAATCACATATTGTCCTTTGAATTTGCGTTTGAAAACACTTTCTCGGTAACCAAATTCGCAACTTTTTGCGTCGAACGAATGAATTTCACCAGTTGCGATGTGATACGCTTCCAATGAATGGAACACATCTTTAATTTCAACACCGTAAGCACCGATGTTTTGCATTGGACTAGCTCCAACACTTCCAGGAATCAAACTCAAGTTTTCTAAACCAGCATAGCCCAAATCGATACATTTCAAAACGAATTCATGCCAAACTTCTCCAGCACCTGATTTTACGATTACGCTCTCAGCTGTTTCTTCGATAACCTCAAATCCTTTGATTTCATTGCGCAACACCAAACCATTGAAGTCTTTTGTAAACAAGACATTGCTTCCGCCTCCAAGAATCAATAATTCTTCGTTTGGAAATTGTGCAAGTGAGTTTTGTAATTCCTCAACATTCGAAAAAGTCGAAAAATAGCTCGCATTCACCGAAATACCAAAAGTATTGAACGGCTTGAGATTTTGGTTTTGTGAAATCATAGGGTAAAAATAGAAAAAGTAGTTTAGTTTGATTTAATTTCTTTGAAAGAATACTGCGCTGGCGGAGGTGAATAGCTGAAAGTTGTTGTTTTTTCATCCTGAAACGCTTGCCTCGCTTTAAAGAGCAAGCAATTGAAGGTAAAAAACAAACGCCGCACTAGCAGCCGCAGACAGATTCCGCAGCAAAATGATTTGTTACAATTCCATGCTCCATGCTCTATGTTCCATGTTCTGTTTATATTTGTACCATGCAATTTAAAGAAGTTTCGCTCGAACAAATTAACGCCTTCAACAAGAATACTTTGATGGAAGTCTTGGGAATTGAATGCGTGGAAGTGGGTTCCGATTTTATCGTTTCTACCATGCCAGTTGATCATCGTACGCACCAACCAATGGGCTTGTTGCACGGTGGCGCAAGTGCTGCATTAATCGAAAGTATTGGTTCAATGGGTTCTACTTTGTTGATTGATTTGACAAAAGAATATCCTGTTGGATTGGAAGTAAACGCGAATCATGTAGGCGGCGTGAAAGAAGGATACGTGAAAGCAATTGGTAAAATTGTTCACGCTGGAAAACGCACACATTTGTGGCAAGTGGATATTTTTGACGGAACAACGAATCGTCTTGTTTGTACTGGACGTTTAACTGTAATGATCATTCCTCGTTCTTAGTGGCTGATCTGCTCAAATACCGCATTCCAACTGAAATTGTTATCGAACAAACCGGTGCTTTTTTTGAATTAAATTCATTGGTGGAAGCGGAAGGTTTTGTCCTTACAGATTTCAATCAAACACGCATTTTTGGATTTAAACCAAACGAAGAAGAAGGCACAATTTCGTTTTCTTCTGAAGTACCTTTTGTGATTGATGAAACAACTTATTTAGCTCAAGCGGCTGATTTTATTCAGGAAATCGCAACTCAAAAATTGAGTAAAGCCGTTTTTTCACGGATTAAAGCAATTGATTTTGAAGGTGAAAAAGCACTTGATTTATTCAATAAATTATGTGAAGCCTATCCATCAGCCTTTGTTTATTTCGTTTCGAGTGAATTGTTTGGAACGTGGGTTGGAGCTACTCCTGAGATACTGATTGAAGTTGATGGCTCTAATTTTAAAACGATGTCGCTCGCGGGAACAAAAAAAGCTGCTGACGAAACACCTTGGCGCGAGAAGGAAACCTTGGAACAAGCTTATGTGACAGATTTTATTGTAAACGAATTGCGTGAATTGAACGTTGGTGAAATTGCGCAAAATGGACCTTACACGTTTACCGCTGGACCAGTGAAGCATTTAAGAACAGATGTTTCGTTTTCTTCTACTGAATTGAACGGTTTGAAAATCGCACAAGTGTTGCATCCAACGCCTGCTGTAAGTGGTTTACCGAGAAAAGCAGCGTTGAAGTTGATTTCAAGTTCTGAAAAACACGATCGTGGATTCTACACAGGTTGTATCGGATGGGTTGAAGAGGGCAAAAGTCGCTTGTTTGTGAACTTGCGTTGTTGTCAAATTCAAGAAAAGAAAGCCTATTTGTATTTGGGTGGTGGATTCACAATCGATTCGAATCCAAAAGAAGAATGGGAAGAAACAGAAAATAAAAGCAAAACCTTGCTAAACATCCTACAAAATCTGTAGTTTTGATGTTCAAATGATTTCAAGTAACAAAATAGGAGTTCAAGTGATTGTGGAGCAATGTCTCGCACATGGAATGAAGCATGTTGTGTGTTCGCCTGGATCACGCAATGCTCCATTTTCGATTGCTTTTGATGAACATCCTGAAATTGAGACATATATCATTCACGATGAACGAAGCGCAGCCTTTTTTGCACTTGGTTTAGCGCAACAATTGAATGAACCTGTTGGTGTTGTTTGTACTTCTGGATCTGCAGCTTTGAATTACTATCCTGCCGTGGCTGAAGCCTATTATCAGTGTATTCCTTTGGTGGTGATAACGGCTGATCGTCCTGCAGAATGGGTTGATCAAGGTGATGGACAAACAATTGTTCAGCGTGAAGTGTACAAAAATCACATTCGCTATTCGTGTCAATTTTCAGAAAAAGTGGAAACGGCAGATGAGCGTTGGTACATGGAACGTGAATTGGCGGTTGCTTTTTCGGAAGGAACGACGGTTTGGAAAGGACCAATTCATATCAATGTAGCCTTAAACGAACCCCTATACGGACAAACGGAAATCGAAAAAGGGGAGAAGCGTTCGATTGAATTAGTACGCGGAACTTTTCATTTTTCGAACCGCAATGCAACGGAATGTATCAAAGCCATGAGTTTACCAAAGAAAATGGTGATTTGTGGTCAATTGCAACCAGATGCTGTTTTGTTGGAGGAATTGAAGCGTTTTGCAAATGATTCTTCAGTTGCCATATTAGTGGAAAATACTTCGAATTTAAGTGATTTGCGTTTTGTGCAATGTATTGATAGAACGTTGAACGCCATTTCAGACGAAGAATTAGCGAACTATGCTCCGGATGTGTTGATCACAATTGGTGGAGCAGTAGTTTCGAAAAAAATTAAAGCATTTATTCGAAAATTCAAACCGAAATACCATTGGAAAGTTGGTTTTGAATTCCCATACATGGATACGTACCAAAGTATGACGCATTCATTTCAGGTAGAACCAAGTTTGTTTTTCCATGAAATGAATCAATTGAATTACGATCGAAGTATTTCCAACTTTGGTGCAAAATGGAAACAAACAGATTTCTTAGTACAAGAAAAAATGCCAGCGTTTTTCCACAAAGTTCCCTATTCGGATGTAAAAGTGTTTGAAGCCTTGTTGGATTATTTACCAGAGAATTCTCAGTTACACATGGCAAATAGTTCGGTTGTACGCTATTGTCAATTGTTTGACCCAATTCCTTCCATCAAGTATTGGAGCAATCGTGGAACAAGTGGAATTGATGGAAGTACGAGTACGGCTTTGGGTGCTGCGGTTGCAAGCCAGAATGATTGCCATTTGTTGATTACAGGCGATGTTTCGTTCTTTTACGATAGCAACGCGTTGTGGAATGCCTATTTGCCAGCTAATTTTAGAATTATTTTGATCAACAACGGAGGAGGCGGAATTTTTAAGATTATTCCTGGTCCTGCTTCAACAAATCAATTGACGAAGTATTTCGAAGCGCAGCACACGCAAGACGCTAAATTGTTGAGTGAGGCGTTTGGAGTTCGCTATTATTCAGCGGAAACGATGGAAGAAATAGAAAGTTTGATGTTGGATTTCTATACGATAGAGGACGACGGAAAAGCGAAATTATTAGAAATAAAAACACCTGGAGATAGCAACCATTTGCAATTGGAAGCATTTTTTCAGGAATTAAAATAAAACAGAACAAAAATGGATTTTGATTTAAGTGTATTGTTTACGTGGGATGGATTGGTTTATTTGGTCATTTTGTCCTTATTGGAAATTGTGTTGGGAATCGACAACATCATTTTCATCAGTATTGTAACCGATAAATTACCGAAAGAGCAAAAACGTAAAGCGAGAAATATTGGTTTGACTTTGGCTTTAGTGGTTCGATTGTTCTTGTTGAGCATTGTTGCGTGGGTAATGTCTATGGTGGCTCCGTTATTTCCAAATACTTCGATTGAATTTTTAAAAGAATTTTCTGGACAAAGTATTGTTTTATTGGCGGGAGGATTGTTCTTAATCTACAAAAGTACAATCGAAATGCATTCAAGTATTAAAGGTCACGAAGAAGTACATGCTCCGAAAAAAGGAGGTTTATCAGCTGTAATCACACAAATTGTGATGATTGACATAGTCTTTAGTTTTGATTCAATTATTTCAGCGATTGGTATGACAAACGGTATAGCGAAAGAAACTGGTGGAAATCCAATAGTAATTATTTATGTTGCCGTAATTATTTCCATGATTGTGATGTTGATTTTCTCGAAACAAATCAGTGATTTTATTAATAATCGTCCAACAATTAAAATGATTGCCTTGAGTTTCTTGGTGACAATTGGGGTGATTTTGGTAGCGGAAGCATTTGGTCAAGAAATTCCGAAAGGCTACATCTATTTTGCGATGATGTTCTCATTAGCTGTTGAATTCTTGAACATTCGAATGCGTAAAAATCAAGGATTAGAAAAATGACAGAAGCAGAAGCACGTATTTTTTTAGGATACGAGCCTGATGATGAGTTGGAGGATGTGATTGAAGATAAATTGTTTGAGTTCAAGCAGTTTTTCCTTTCAAAACCAATTATTTGGTCAACCTTCACAGCGCGTTTGGAAAAGTTGGCGAAAGTTAAAGAGGCAATTGCTTGTTTGGGTGGTTCAGAAAAAATGAGTTCAGTGAATTTGCCTGTTTTTCAATCGACCGAACTAATTTTAGATGCATTTCAAGGTTTTCAGGAGGTTCGAAACGCTTGTTTTTTGGCGATTAATCGCGCTACCACTTGTCAAGAGTTAGAAATAATCATCAATTCTCTTTTAAATTCCCATACAACCTATGCATCGCTTTGGCCAGATATTGAATTTGTTTTGTCGACTGTCATTTTGTCTAAAGAACCAGATCCAATGGACTTGCTTTCGGGGATTAAAAGCGTAAATTTGTCGGGAATTGTAACATTTACGGATTTGGCAGAAAAGTTGACTGGTCAAAGCACTTGTGTTGCGGAAGAATCAAAACGCTTGTTTATGTTACATCAAAAAGTGAAGGAATGGATGAAGTCTTAGTGCGTTTGAAAGCACAATTGGAATTACAAGAATGGCCAGATGTTTACATGTTTAAATTTATTGTGCCGAATGATTCTGAGCGCTTAGCATTGGTTACAGCACTTTTCAATGAGAGTACAGATATTGTTATGCATCCTTCGAAAACAGGAAAATACATTAGTGTGAGTGCGAAAGAATTGATGTTGGATGTTGATTCAATTCTTGAGAAATACGAACAAGCAGCCAAAATAAACGGATTAATTGCCTTATGATGATTTTAATGACCTATTCAATTTCGAAATTATTAATCGGAATTTTGTTGACTTCAATTACCTTGTTAATCTTAGTGATTGCTTACAAAAAGTTGTTGGCGTATTTCGGGAAAGGGAATCCAAATAAGGCTGATTATTGTGTGTTATATAGTTTAGAAGGTGAAGTAGCTTCAGGTGAATTAGAAATTTATTTCACTACTGAAACCCCAAAGTCAGTTACGATTGAATTATTGAATGAAGATTTTTCATTTAACAGAGAAATCACGCAACGAGATGTTACGCAAGGTGGACACATTGTGCGTTTTGATTCGACAGTTTTAGCAAATGGGTATTACTACTATTGTTTGCGTTCAGAGAATCAAAAAACAATGAAAAAGATGTATGTTGAAAATCGTTAGGATGTCAAGTTGACATGAAAAAAAGATTGGCAAAATAGTTGACAAAAAGAATATTAGAATTAATTTTACCCAAGTCGAAAGACGATAATTATTAAAATTTACAAGATTATGGCAGTAGAAATTACAGATGCAAACTTCGAAGAAGTAGTATTAAAATCAGACAAACCAGTATTAGTTGATTTTTGGGCAGAATGGTGTGGACCATGTCGAATGATCGGACCAGTAGTAGAAGAAATATACAACGAGTACGAAGGAAAAGCAATCATTGGGAAAGTAAATGTTGACGTTAATCCAGGAGTTTCTGCTCAGTTTGGTGTTCGTAACATTCCAACAATTTTATTCATCAAAAATGGTGAAATCGCTGACAAAGTAGTAGGAGCAGTTCCTAAAGCACAATTGACAGCAAAATTAGATGCTATTTTGTAATTCTTTCAGGCAAAATTTGCCAAAATAGAATAACATATAAGAATTGAAGAGTCCCGATTGATGTCGGGACTTTTTTTGTATTAACTTTGCACAAAAATTCATCATGGAGTCATTTGTACGACGTCTAAAATATTATGGAATTGGCTTTGGAATCGGCTTAATTTTCGTTTTCGTTTTCTTTCAAAACCGAGGTTGTTCATGGCTTCCTTCCAATCGAGTAAAAAACAGTTTCCTTGACCGTTTGATCGTCGTGCCAGTTGATGAAATGGACGTGTTGAAGGCAAAAGGGTTGACAGAGAAAGACTTGGTTCAGGTGTTGAACGATGGTGAAGTGAATTTTACTGAAAGTAAAAAAGAAGGAAATCCACAAGTTTATTCAATGGAGAAAGAATTCAAAGGAAAAGGAAAGTTGAAATTCTATTTTTCGTTGCCCAAAGAAAGTTTTATTTCAGAAATTCATTTCTCCGAAAAATCA
The DNA here is from genome assembly GCA_023262855.1 of Crocinitomicaceae bacterium. Taxonomy (GTDB): domain Bacteria; phylum Bacteroidota; class Bacteroidia; order Flavobacteriales_D; family Crocinitomicaceae; genus M0103. The sequence continues at coordinate 12,203 of JALQYQ010000048.1, read as the reverse complement.
GCAAAGGATGTTGATAATACAACAGAAGGATTAGGAGAAATCATCCATTTTCCAAAAGACAATGATTTGGTCTTTGTTGATAGTCAAAGTCTATTGAAAAAAGCTGAATTGAAGGATACAAAACAAATTTTACGTTTGATCAAATTAAATGGTATGATTGATTTCGAAGCAACGAATTTGAAAGCAACTCCGAAACCAGAACATTTGATTATTTTTAAAGATAATAAAGGAAGAAGAATCGGCGCAAGAGCTGTTTGGTACAAAAATAAGATCGATATTTCATCATTCGAGTTTGTCAACTAAGACCACTTTTCGCTATTCAACCAACCTTGTTAATAAATCACTCGTTGAAACAAATTTAACATAGTTTGTTTTTTTATTTTTGAGCATGGAATTTTCAGCAGAACAAATTGCAGGTATTCTTAACGGTGAAATTGTCGGAAACGCACAAGTCACTGTAAATGGATTGGCTAAAATTGAAGAAGGTCATTCAGGAGCCTTATCGTTTTTATCGAATCCTAAATACGAAGAATACATTTACACAACAGGATCAAGTGTTTGTATCGTTAATAAAACGTTTGAGCCTTCTAAAGTATTACCAGAGACTTTGACTTTGGTAAAGGTGGAAGATGCTTATGCGTGTTTTGCAAAGTTGTTGGAAGTTTACAGCCAAATGAATAAAAAGCAACCGAAAATTGAGCAGCCGTCTTTTGTTTCTGATTCGGCAACAATTGGAGAAGGGTTGTATTTAGGTGCTTTTGCTTATATCGGTGATAATGCGAAAATTGGTAATAATGTTTCGATTTACCCGAATGCTTACATTGGGGAAAACGTGGTTATCGGCGATGGTACTGTTGTTCATCCAGGTGCTACAATTTATGCAGAATGTAAGGTTGGTTCGAATTGTATCATTCACGCAGGAGTAATTATTGGAGCTGATGGTTTTGGTTTTGCGCCAGACGAAAATGGTGAATACCAAAAAGTTCCTCAAATTGGAAATGTCATTTTAGAAGATAATGTTGAAGTTGGTTCGAATACGACAATCGATCGTGCGACAATGGGTTCAACAATTATTCGAAGAGGTGTGAAAATCGATAACTTGTGTCAAATTGCACACAATGTTGAAGTTGGAAGAAATACAGCAATGGCTGCACAAGTTGGAATTGCGGGTTCTGCAAAAATTGGAGAGCAAGTGATGATTGGAGGGCAGGCTGGAATTAGCGGACATCTACACATTGCTGATGGTACAAAAATCGTTGCGCAATCAGGTATTCCGTCAACCGTTAAAAAAGCTGATACATTGATGGGGTCACCGGGAATTCCAATGGACGATTTCAAAAAATCATATTTCGGATTCAGAAAACTTCCGTATATCTTAACGAAGTTGCAAGAATTGGATAAGAAAATAAAAGAATTAACTAAAGAATAAACATAGATGGCTGAAAAGCAACGCACACTGAAAAGCGCTGTCCATTTACAAGGTGTTGGACTTCATACAGGAGAAAAAGTAAATCTAGAAATTTGCCCAGCTCCAGATAATCATGGTTATAAATTCCAACGTGTTGATTTGGAAGGACAACCAATCATTAAAGCAGATTGTGATTTAGTCGTTGCAACAGATCGTGGAACAACTTTGGAATACAAAGGTGCACGTGTTTATACAACAGAACATATTTTGGCGGCACTTTACGGTTGTCAAGTTGATAATGCATTGATTAAATTGGATGGCCCAGAAGTTCCAATTATGGATGGAAGTTCAATGCTTTTTGTGAATGCATTTGAGGCTGTTGGTTATGAAGATCAAGCTGCAGATAGAGAATATTTCGAATTAACAGAAAACATTCCTTGGGAAGACGTTGAAAAAGGAATTGAGTTTTTGGCAGTTCCAGATACCAATTACCGTATCACTGTAATGGTTGATTACAAATCGCCAGTTTTGGGAACACAACATGCTTCAATGTATAACATTAGTGAATTCAACAAAGAAATTGCTGCATGTCGTACGTTCGTTTTCTTGCGTGAGTTAGAATTCCTTGCAACCAATAACTTGATTAAAGGTGGTGATCTTGACAATGCAATTGTCTTGGTTGATCGCACCGATGTAAGTCAAGAGGAATTGAATCGCTTGGCGAAATTGCTTGGAAAAGAAGATTTGAAAATTTCAATTGACGGAATTGGTGTGTTGAATAGCACAAAATTGCAGTACGAAAATGAGCCAGCTCGTCATAAATTATTAGATATTGTTGGTGACCTTGCATTAGTTGGAAAACCAATCAAAGCGCATATTTTAGGTGCTCGTCCAGGACACTCTGGAAATGTTCGTTTTGCGAAAGTGTTGAAAGAGCAAATTAAAAAACAAGAGAAAGAAGGCAAAAAATTCGATTTAACGAAAGAACCGATGTACAATATCAATGATATTGAGCGCATGCTTCCTCATCGTTTCCCATTCTTGATGGTTGATAAAATCATGGAAATTCAAGAAGAATCCATCATTGGGGTGAAAAATATAACAATGAATGAGCCAATCTTCACAGGTCACTTCCCAGGAAATCCAGTTTTCCCAGGAGTCTTACAGATTGAAGCAATGGCTCAAGTAGGTGGAATTTTTGCCTTAAGTAAAGTTGAAGATCCACATTTGTATTCAACGTATTTCATGAAAATTGACAATGTCAAATTCAAGCAAAAAGTAATTCCAGGAGATACAATTGTATTCGAATTATATTTACTTTCGCCGATTAGACGCGGTTTAGTTGAAATGGGCGGAAAAGCTTACGTAAATGGTAAGTTAGTAATGGAAGCAGAAATGTTGGCGCAAGTCATTAAGGATAAAGAATAAGTATGATTAGTAACTTAGCATTGGTATCAGCAGAAGCAACACTTGGTGAAGGTGTTGTAGTTGAAGCATTTTCAACAATTTATGAAGATGTTATAATCGGTGCTAGAACAAGAATTCATCCGAACGTAACGATTTATCCAGGTACGCGCATTGGCGAAGATTGTGAAGTGTTTCCTGGTGCAGTGATTGGTGTTATTCCCCAAGATTTAAAGTTTGAAGGCGAGTACACAACTGTTGAAATTGGAAATAACACGAAGATTAGAGAATGTGTAACCATTCACAGAGGTACAAAAGACAAATGGAAAACGAGTATTGGTGACAATTGCTTATTGATGACATATGTACATGTTGCGCATGATTGTCAAATTGGAAACAATGTGATTTTAGCTAGTTATGTTGGGCTTTCTGGACATGTTGTCATTGATGATTTTGCCATTTTAGAAGGAACTGTTGTAGCGCAGCAGTTTGTTCACATCGGTGCGCATACTTTCATTGGCGGTGCGTCACTTGTTCGAAAAGATGTTCCACCGTATATTAAAGCTGCACGCGAACCATTAACTTTTGCCGGAGTGAATTCTGTTGGCTTGAGAAGAAGAGGTTATTCCGATGACGAAGTGCGTGATATTGAAGATATTTACCGTTTGATTTACGTTCAAAACAATAATATTTCTAAAGGAGTTGCTGCTGTAAAAGAGACAATTAAAGAATCTGAAGTTAGATCGCTAATTTTGGATTTTATTGATTCTTCAGATAAAGGCATTATTCGCGGAATGATCTAAGATATTTAGATCGAAATAGCAGCTGAATTACAGTTTTAGCTCAATTTTATTGGTTTTAAATCTATTACATAGTGTTTCATAGAGCAGAAGTAGTTGAATTAGAAATCACCGATTATGCATTTGGTGGTAGAGGAATTGCAAAAGTACCGACAGAAGAAGGTTTTTACGTTGTTTTCGTTGATAACACGTTTCCAGGACAATTGGTACGTGCGCGTATCGAGAAGAAAAGAAAACGACATGCAGAAGCGAAATTTTTGGAAGTTGTACGTCGCTCAAAAGATGAGGTAAATCTTACTTTTCAGGAAATTTCTGGAGGACCCTACATTTATGTTCCGATTGAATTACAAGAAGAGTACAAAAAGAAATCAACCTTAGAAGTTTTTGGACGAATTGCGAATATGCGTGATTTAGATGCGCGTTTTGATGAATTCATTGCTTCTCCAAATCATTTTTTCTACCGTAACAAAATGGAGTATTCCTTTTCGTGTATTGAACATGATTTGGAAACCAATGAAGAAAAAGATGATGCGTTTGCCCTTGGATTTAAGCGTCGTGGTACATGGTGGAAAGTTGAAAGTTTAAATAAACCGAGTGGTTTGTTTGATGAACAATGGGAAACGATCCTGAAAGATGTACGCGAATTCTTATTTAAAACAGGTTTGCCTGCTTGGCATCCGCCAAAGAAAGAAGGTTTTTTTCGTCACATTGTTGTACGTAAATCATTTGACCAAGATCAATTATTGTTGAACTTGGTAACCTCTTCAACCAATATTGATCAATTTGATGTTGAGGCATTTGCGGTATTCTTGAAAGAGAAATTAGGAAATCGATTGGCAGGTTTTCAGCATACCGTTAATGATAACGTTGCGGATCGTGCAAAGATTGAGAATGGCTATTGGAAATTAGTTTACGGACAACCAATTGTGGTAGAGAAATTATTGAATTTGAATTTCGAAATTTCAATGGAAAGCTTCTTTCAGACGAATCCTAAGAGTGCTGAAAAACTGTATACAAAAGCCTTGGATTATGTTTTTGAAGAAGAAATTCCAACTGGAAAAGTTGTGATGGATTTATTCTGCGGAACTGGAACGATCGGTCAAATTTTGTCAACGCGAAAAAGTGATGTGGAAATTGTGGGCGTTGATATTGTTCCAGAAGCAATTGAAGATGCAAAGCGCAACGCACAGCGAAATGGAATTGAAGGAATCAAATTTTACGCAGCTGATGTTGGGAAATTTTTAAAAGAACATCCTGAATACATTGGAAATATTTCAACGATTATTTTGGATCCGCCAAGAGCTGGAATCGCTCCGAAGACTTTATTAAAAACAATTGATTTGGGCGCGGAAAACATCGTATATATTTCGTGTAATCCATCAACGCAGGCGAGAGATGCAGAAACGCTTGAAAAAGCAGGTTACACCTTAGAGAAAATTTCTTTCGTGGATCAATTTCCGCATACTGGACACATTGAATCAATTGCAAAATTCAAAAAGAGATCATAAATGCGTGCAGAAATTTTATCAATTGGAGATGAGTTGTTGATTGGTCAAACAGTTAATACGAATGCAAGTTGGTTGGGGCAAGAATGTTCAAAATTGGGCATTCGCATTGTTCACGTTACAACGATTTCAGATGAAAAGCAATTGATTAAAGATGCTGTAGATGATGCTTTTACACGAGCAGACCTTGTTCTTGTAACCGGCGGTTTGGGGCCAACAAAAGATGATATCACCAAATATACATTAGCGGAGTATTTCGATTCAGAATTGGAGATTCATTTACCTACATTGCAGCGAATTGAAGCGTTTTTCAGTAAACGTAATCGCCCGATGTTAGAAGTGAATATTCGCCAAGCAGAGTTGCCAAAAAAATGTACCATACTTGAAAATGTAAATGGAACAGCCGCAGGAATGTGGTTTGAGAAGAATGGAAAAATTCTAATCAGCATGCCAGGTGTTCCTTATGAGATGAAAGGCATCATGATTGATCAAGCTTTTCCGCGATTGAAAGAAAAGTTTGCCTTAAAAGCTCTTTTCCATAAAACATTGATGACACAAGGGATTGGTGAGTCATTTTTGGCTGATCAAATTCAAGATTGGGAAAATGAAGTGCGTGATAAAGGGTTAGGATTGGCGTATTTACCTTCTCCTGGAATGGTGAAATTGCGCTTAACATCTTATGAAGGCGAAAGTAGGGCGAGTGAGATTGACGAATATTTCAAACAATTGGAGGAGCGTTTTCCGAATTACGTTTACGGAAAGGAAGATGAGCCGATACAACTTGTGTTGGGACGTTTGTTGCGCGAAAAGTATATGACTATAGGAACAGTTGAAAGTTGTACGGGAGGGTCATTGGCCCAAACACTCGTTTCTGTCCCAGGAGCATCGGATTATTTCCAGGGAAGTTTTTTGACTTATACAAACGAGTTAAAAAATCGACTAGTTGATGTTTCTAAAGATGATTTGGAGACACTTGGGGCTGTGAGCAAGGAAGTGGTTGAGCAAATGGCTCAGAACGGACGAGAAAAGCTTGGTGTTGATTTGTGCATTTCAACTTCAGGAGTTGCTGGTCCAGATGGAGGAACGGAAGAATTGCCAGTAGGAACAATTTGGATTGGTATTGCGACAAAAGAGAAAGTAATTGCGAAAAAATTTCAATTCGGTGATCACAGAGAAAGGAACATTCAAATGACTGTTTTAACTGCCTTAAATCTAGTGAGATGCGAAATTTTGGGAATTTTAATTGAAAAAAAATAACATTTACTTGTTCTTTTAGGAAAAAAGTGGTTACTTTGCACCCCATTTTAGAATAAGGATAAAAAATAAAAAGATGTCACGAGTTTGTCAACTTACGGGTAAATCGGTAATGGTCGGGAACAATGTTTCTCACTCAAACCGCAAAACGAAGCGTAAATTCTACCCGAATTTAATTTCAAAGAAATTTTATCTTCCAGAGGAAGATTGCTTCGTAACATTGAAGATTTCGACTTCAGCGTTAAGAAATATTAACAAGAAAGGTATTTCGGCTTGCGTCAAAGAGGCACGTGAGAAAGGTTATCTAAAATAATCCTTGTTCTACCCGTTGTGAAATGGTAGACTTAAAAAAGTATAGAAATGGCTAAGAAAGCAAAAGGAAATAGAATTCAAGTAATTCTTGAGTGCACAGAGCACAAAGAGTCTGGGATGGCTGGAACTTCTCGTTACATTACAACGAAGAATAGAAAGAATACGCCTGAACGTATGGAGATTAAAAAATTCAATCCTATTTTGAAACGTATGACGGTTCATAAGGAGATTAAATAATATTGAGTCATGGCAAAGAAAGTAGTAGCATCGTTACAAAAAGGTGGCGGAAAAGAGCATACGAAAGTAATTAAAATGGTTAAGTCTGAAAAAACTGGATCATACACTTTCAAAGAAGAGATCGTACACAACGATAAAGTAAAGGAGTGGTTCGATAAGAACTAATCTTTATCTTATTCTAAATATTTTAAGCCCCGAATAGTCGGGGCTTTCGTTATTTTTACCCATTATGGCATTTTTCGGTTTATTTTCAAAAGAGAAAAAAGAAAGCCTTGACAAAGGTTTAGAGAAAACAAAACAAAGTTTCCTCTCAAAGCTTGCGCGCACAATTGTTGGGAAATCCAGAGTTGATGACGAAGTTTTGGATAATTTGGAAGAAGTATTGATTACTTCGGATGTTGGTGTTGATACAACATTGAAAATTATTGAACGCATCGAAACACGTGTATCGCGTGACAAAGTATTGGGTACAAACGAACTCAACACCATTTTAAAGGAAGAAATTGCAGGATTGTTGTCGGAAAACAATTCTGGTGATTCAACCAAATTTTCTGTTGATAAAGTAAATGGTGAGCCATATGTAATTATGGTGGTTGGTGTTAATGGAGTAGGAAAGACGACAACCATTGGTAAATTATCCCATCAATTTAAAGAAGCAGGTAAGAAAGTGGTTTTAGGTGCAGCAGATACGTTTAGAGCTGCAGCGGTAGATCAGCTAATCATTTGGTCAGAACGTGTAGGTGTTCCAATTGTTCAACAAGGAATGGGGGCAGATCCGGCATCTGTAGCATTTGACACCTTGCAATCAGCCAAAGCGCAAAATGCAGATGTGGTAATAATCGATACTGCTGGTCGTTTGCACAATAAAGTGAATTTGATGAATGAGTTAAGTAAAATTAAACGTGTAATGGAAAAAGTTATTCCAGGAGCACCGCATGAAATTTTACTTGTGTTAGACGGTTCAACTGGTCAAAATGCCTACGAGCAGGCAAAACAGTTTTCGCTAGCAACTGATATTAATGCTTTGGCTATTACTAAATTGGATGGTACAGCTAAAGGTGGAGTAGTTATTGGAATCTCAGATCAAATGAAAATTCCCGTTAAATACATCGGTGTTGGTGAAGGAATGAATGATTTGCAATTGTTCGATCGAAACGAGTTTGTAGATTCTTTATTTTCCTAGGTAACAATTGAATATCGATATGGTTTTGTCGATAATTTTAATTGATTCACCGAAAATTTGTAAAAAAAATAACATTTTTTGTTTGATACGTTTTGTTTTTTTGTAAGTTCGGCTTGCTAAATTATAAAATTATGAGACGAACGACTACGATTGGAAGGGTGACCTTCTATCTTTTCTTGTTATTTACTTTTTCATATCAATTTTCATTTGCTCAAGCTCCAATTCGTTGTTACACAATGGAAATGGATTCTGTTTTACGTGCAAATACTCCTGGTATGCCAACGAGAGAGGAATTTGATCTTTGGTTAAATGATCAAGTTGCTAATAATGCACAATCTAAAATTATTGGAGGTGTTTATTACATTCCGGTTGTTGTGCACGTAATTCATAGTGGTGAGGCAGTTGGTACAGGAACGAATGTTTCTTTTGCTGCAATTCAATCACAAATTGATGTATTAAATGAAGATTTTCGAAAAATGCTTGGAACCAATGGCTGGAATACTAACCCTGTTGGTGCAGATACGAAAATCGAATTTTGTTTAGCACAAAGAAGACCAGACGGGTCAGCTTTCGCAGCTGGTGAGCCTGGAGTAAACCGAATTCTATCTACAACAATTACAGCTACGGCTCCTCCTTTCACTACTGCTTTTATTAATTCAACTATAAAGCCATGGACATATAACGGTGGTGTTCCAACAGCTACAAGAGGTTGGGATCCAAATAAATACATGAACATTTGGTTGTGTAATATCTCAGGAGGTATATTAGGGTATGCTCAATTTCCTCAGTCACCTCTTGGAGGTATGGGATGTGCTGCTCCCGCGACTGCAACAGATGGTGTGGTTTTCTTATATAACTCAATCGGAAAAAGTTCAGTTACTGGATTCCCTGGCCCATATAATGAAGGTAGAACTGCTACTCATGAAATTGGTCACTGGCTAGGTTTGCGCCATATTTGGGGTGATGGTGGATGTACTGTTGATGACTATTGTAATGATACTCCAGAAGCTGCTGCTGCAAATTTCGGTTGTCCGGCAGGCACGAATTCGTGCACAGCAGCTCCTGATGCAGGTTTGGACATGATTGAAAATTACATGGATTATACGGATGATGCCTGTATGAATATTTTTACGTACGATCAAAAAATGCGTATGCGTACAGTATTGGAAAATAGTCCATTACGTGCAAATTTAATAAATTCAGATGCTTGTACACCTCCAAATCCTTCAGATGCATCTGTAGTAGATATTGTTAACCCGAAAGGTGATAATTGTCCAGGAAGTTTAATACCAACTGTTGTACTAAAAAATAGAGGTTCGAACAATTTAACTTCTGCAACAATATCATATAAAATAGATAACGGAGCTGTAACAACATTTAGCTGGACAGGAACAATTACTCCAGGATCAACAGCAAACGTTACAGTGCCTGCATTTACCTCTACCTTAGGAGTGCACAACTTTAAAGCATGGTCAACTTTGCCAAACGGTATCGCTGATCCAGCAACAGCTTATGATACATCGGCAATTGACTTTGTTATTTCAAATGGTGAAATGGCACCGTTTACTGAAAATTTTGATGGACAAACGTTCCCGCCAGATGTTAGATGGGAAGTTGCAAATGGTGGAAATGATTGCTTTTATTGGATAGGAGCTTCAGGAGTATCTTCAACTGGTGTATTTGCTAATAATATTGCAGAAGTACCTTGTTTTGGTAATTCAAGCGCACAAACAGAATCTTTAATTTCGCCAATATTCATATTGCCATGTAACGCGACAGCAGCAAATATTCAATTTGACGTAGCATATAGAAGAAGAACAACTGGAACAAATGAGCAATTATTTGTGGATATATCTACAGATTGTGGAGCAACTTGGAATGCTACTCCAATTTTTAATAAAAGTGGTGCTACACTAGCGACAAGTACGACATTGACTACAACTGATTGGTATCCAACGGCTGCCGCTGATTGGAGAACGGAAACGGTAAGTTTACTTTCATTTGTAACAGGAACTTCTTCGAATATTAAATTTAGATTTAGAGCTGTTGCAGCGAATGGAAATAATATTTTTATTGATAATTTCAAATTCAATGCGACAACACCAGGCGAAATAGAATTAACGCAAGGAACGACTGATGTATTGGATGGTGGTTATTATAATTATGGCTCTGTGTTAGCTGGAGCACCTACGACAGCAACATTTACAATTACTAATACTGGAACTTCCAATTTAACATTAACTGCTCCAATCACGGTTACAGGAACAAATTTCACATTAGGATCTTCTTTTGGAACAACTACTGTCGCTGCTGGAGCAACAACAACCTTTAGTGTTATATTTAATTCTGCGACAGCGGGAACATTTACAGGAAATGTTTCCTTTGCTACAAATGATTGTGACGAAGGAACATACAATTTCCAATTGAACGCCACAGCTATTGCCACTCCTCCTGTGGCGAATTTCTCTGGAACACCTTTAACGATTTGTGCGGGATCAACTGTTACATTTACAGATCTTTCAACAAACGCTACAAGTTGGTCATGGAACTTTGGTGCAGGAGCAACTCCGGCGACATCAATAGCGCAAAACCCAACTGTAACTTTTAATACAGCAGGTACAAATACAATTACTTTAACAGCGACAAATGCATTTGGGTCGGATGTTGAAACAAAAATCAACTATGTGACAATTTTAAGTTCAACAGGTGTGGCTCTTCCAATTTCAGAAGGATTTACTGCAACCACTTTTGTTCCAACCAATTGGTCACTCGTTAATGCGAATTCTTCCCCAACAACTTGGGTTCGAACAACTTTGGCAGGTAATGCGCCAACAACTGGAAATTCGATGATGTTTGACAACTTCAGTTATAGCGATGGTGATGATGATGAAGTAAGATTACCAGGAGCTAGTTTCTCAGGATTGTCTTCTGCACAATTACAATTTGATGTTGCATATGCTGCTTACAGTACTACAAGTTTCGATGGTTTGCAAGTTTTAGTTTCTACCGATTGTGGTTTAACATTTACTTCGGTTTATAATAAAACGGGAGCTACTGTTGCTGCAGGTAATTTACCAACTGCAGCCGCACAAACAACTGCATTTACTCCAACAGCGGCACAATGGAGAACAGAGACAGTTAATTTAACTGCTTATGTTGGTAATCCAAAAGTGATTGTCGCTTTCCGAAACTTGTCAAATTATGGAAATAGATTGTTTGTTGACAACATTAACTTAACAGGAGTTGTGGCAGCCACGCCTCCAACAGCAAGTTTTACAGGTGCCCCAACAACGGTTTGTACTGGTCAAACAGTAACATTTACAAATACATCAACAGGAGCACCAACTTCTTATGCTTGGACATTTACAGGTGGAACGCCTGCAACTTCAACTGCTGCCAATCCAACAGTTACATATGCTACAGCGGGAACTTACACCGTAGCTTTAACTGCAACAAATGCGAACGGTTCTAATACATCAACACAAACAAATTATATTACGGTAAATGCAGCACCGGCGACACCAGGAACAGTTACTGGCTCTACAACGGCTTGTAACGGATCAACAGGAAATGTTTATTCAATTGCGGCAATAGCAGGAGCAACTTCTTATACATGGACAGTTCCAGCGGGAGCAACAATCACAGCAGGACAAGGAACAACAAGTGCGACAATAACTTTTGGTTCGACATCTGGAAACGTTTCTGTAACAGCAACAAATTCTTGTGGAACATCTGCAGCATCAACTTTAGCTGTAACACTTAATTCAGCGCCAGCAACACCTGGAACAATTACAGGAACAGCAACAGCTTGTACTGGTTCGACTGGAAATGTTTATTCAATAGCGGCGGTAGCAGGAGCAACGTCTTATACGTGGACAGTTCCAGCAGGGGCAACAATCACAGCAGGACAAGGAACAACAAGTGCGACAATAACTTTCTGTTCAACTTCCGGAAACGTTTCTGTAACAGCAACAAATGCCAATTCAAATCTGACGCTGTACCGGGGATCAACGGACATCATTGGTGGCTCGTTTGGAACGGGTGTCATCAAAAGTAACGCAGGCAGCATTGTTGCGCCGTACACCTATGTGCACCTTGAT
>JALQYQ010000008.1 GCA_023262855.1 Crocinitomicaceae bacterium | reverse complement strand
GAAATGAAACGTTGCAAAACAAACGGGTTGTGTTGTGGTGCAGGCGGAGCTCAAATGTTCAAAGAAGCGGAAAAAGGAAACAAAGAGATTAACGTTGAGCGCACTGAGCATGCATTGGAAACAAATGCTCAAATCATCGCTACTGGTTGTCCTTTCTGTAATACAATGATGACAGATGGCGTGAAAAACTTTGAAAAAGAAGATTCTATTCAAGTCTTAGATGTTGCTGAGTTAATTGCAAATGCTGCTGATTTATAATGGAACATTTTTCTGCATTCCCAGATCATAGTCAAGTTTGGATTTATGGTGCCAATCGTTTCTTTACTCCAGAAGAGGAAGCGCTGGTTCAAGAAGCATTGAATGAATTTACGGCAGATTGGGCAGCTCATGGTGCTGAAATCAAAGCGAGTGCTACAATTTTATTGAATAACTTTATCGTGCTGGTTGCGGATGAATCTTCAACTAAAGCTTCAGGTTGTTCAATTGACAGTTCTGTTCGTTTCATTAAAGAAATTGGAAGTAAGTTGAAAATTGACTTTTTTAATCGACTTTACGTTCTTATTGAAAAAGATGGTGAATTCAAACGCGTTCACTTCAGTGATTTATCAGAATATACAAATTGGAATTTATTCAATCCAATGGTTAAAACTTTAGGTGAAATGCGAACGAATTGGATTGTGCCAGTTCAAGAATCTGCAATGATTTAATTTTTGCGTTTCTTTTTCTCTTTTTCTTTAACGTCCAAACGCCATCCACCAACCAATTTAACGGAATAAAAGGATTGTCGGTAAACGAAATCTGAAAATCGAATGGACTTATTATCGAAATCTGTAACGATGAACAAGAAATAATTTGGCTTACTGTAGCCTCCGATAAGTTTAATGTCATAGCGAGGAGCAAGACCTAAAAATCCTCTTGTAACATTATCAACGTTGTAAAACTTGCCTTGAATTGCTGCTCCAAGTCCTGCTATTGCAGAAAATTGCCAATTATTAATCTTATTGACATATGCATAACCAGGAATAAAACCAAGATCGATTGAGGAAATAACATTAGTGCCCGTTTTAGTATTGAGCGTATCTATTAATTCAACCGGAACCAACGAGTTATTTCCATTTCCTACACCAAAAATATTCAAGGAACTTTTAATGTACCATGTTTTCACCTCTCGATTGTAATGCGCTGTTTTACCTTTCAAAGCAGTCATCTTGAAATTGTGATCATGGAAATACCAAACGTTTGCGGAAAAACTAACGGCATTCGTGGCAGGACGAATATCATTTGGATGCAGATCATTTAAAGTATCATTCCAAGAAGTCGCATTTTTTATTGCGTAACCTTTATAATTTCGAATATCAATATCACAAAATGTCTTCTTTACAGTGAAATCAACTCCTAAATCATAATGAACAGTGCTTCCAAATCGGCTAATTGGACGAACATTTCCAGGTAACGGAATCCCTAAACGCAAGGCAAACCATTTATATGAAATTCCAATTCCTAAAACCGTTCGAAAATTATTGCGGTATTTTAACTTATCTACTTCAGGACTAAACTTATAATGAACAGAAAATGGAGCAGTGGTATAACCCAAATCAGCATACAAAACAACCTTGTTTTTAAACGAAGTATATGCACTTGTATCTGACTGTCCAAAAATTAAAGTTGAACTTAAAATAAAAATATATAAAATCCTATTTTTCAATGTTTTCCAAATGTAAAATAAAAGCATATTCTTTAGCAATTTCCTTGCGCTCATTTGTCCTTCCGGAACCACCACCATGACCTGCGTCCATGTTACAATCAAACAACAAAGGGTTGTCATTTGTACGGTATTCTCGCAATTTCGCTACCCATTTCATTGGCTCCCAATATTGTACTTGTGAATCATGATAGCCAGTTGTAATAAACAAAGCTGGGTAATCCATTCGATGAACATTGTCGTACGGCGAATAATTCAACATATAAAAATATGCTTCTTCTTCATTTGGATTCCCCCATTCTTCATATTCTCCAACGGTTAACGGAATCGACTCATCCAACATAGTAGTTACAACATCTACAAAAGGTACTTGGGCAATCACACCTTTCCACAGATATGGAGCCATGTTGGTGACAGCTCCCATCAACAGACCTCCAGCGCTTCCACCTTGTGCATAAATGCGATTTTTATCACAATAGCCTTTCATTCCCAAATATTCTGCTGCGTTGATAAAATCAGTAAACGTATTTACTTTTTTCATCATTTTTCCGTCTTCATACCATTTTTCACCCATGTATTTACTTCCACGAATATGGGCAATTGCGAATACAACTCCACGATCTAATAAACTTAAACGGGTTGCGCTAAACACATCTGGCGTTGTGTAACCATACGAACCATAAGCATACAATAAAAGTGGTGCTGAACTTAAATCCAATCCTTTTTTATACACGATTGAAATTGGAATTTTTGAACCATCGTTTGCTGTTGCCCAAATGCGCTCTGAAACATAATTATCCGGCGTGAAATTTTTGTCTAACAATTCTCTTCTAAAAAACAAAGTTTGCTCTTTTGAAGCCAAATCATACGTGTATACTGAAGAAGGAGTAGTCAATGAATTGTAAACAAAATAAAGCTTATTAGCCGAGAAGTCATCATTCAAAGCTAGTCCCGTGTAATACGTTTCTTCTTTAAATTCAATTGCTCCTTCAGACTTTCCATCCAATGCAAACAAATTGATTTTTTTCAATCCGTTTACACGTGTTTCAGCAACAATTTTAGATGCTAAAATCAAACAATTTTCAATTAAAACAACATCATTATGTGCAATAATTACCGAACAATCATCAAGTTTATTAGGAATCTCAATAGAATATAAAAGCTGATTATTTTTTGCGTTTTTGTTGGATAAAATATAAAAGCCATTTGTATGATGGAATACACTGTATAAATGACCTTGTTCGCGCTTTAAAAACACAACAGGTTTACCAGAAGGATTGTTTGCATCAATTAAACTTGCTTCAGAAGTAGTTGAACTAAATGAATAAATAAGAATATAATTGTCGGTTAACGTTTTTGCTAATTGAACCGAAAAACGCTCATCATCTTCTTGATAGACTAGTTGATCTTCTGTGTTTTTAGTGCCCAAAACATGTTTATAAATTTGATATTCTCGCAAAGTTTGTGGATCTTTCCGCACATAGAAAACTGTTTTATTGTCATTTGCCCAAACCAACGTT
>JALQYQ010000009.1 GCA_023262855.1 Crocinitomicaceae bacterium | reverse complement strand
GAATGCTGCTAACACTCCTTTGAAAGAAGCAGCTGAAAAAGCAAAAATTGAGCTTTCTTCTACAACTTCTTCTGAGATCAACTTGCCGTACATCATGCCAGTTAATGGTATTCCAAAACACTTGGTTAGAACGTTGAGTCGTGCAAAATTTGAGCAATTGATTGCAGAAATCGTTGAAAGAACTATCGCTCCTTGTCGTTCAGCAATGAAAAACGCTGGTTTGACAAACAGTGATATCAATGAAGTTATTTTGGTTGGTGGTTCAACACGTATTCCTATCATTCAAGATGCAGTTGAGCGTTTCTTCGGAAAAGCACCTTCAAAAGGAGTAAATCCAGACGAAGTTGTAGCAGTAGGAGCAGCAATCCAAGGTGGAGTTTTAACAGGTGAGGTGAAAGACGTATTGTTATTAGACGTTATTCCTTTATCAGTTGGTATTGAAACAATGGGTGGTGTTTTCACTAAATTGATTGAAGCGAACACAACAATTCCTTCTAAAAAATCAGAAGTGTTCTCAACAGCTTCAGACAACCAACCTTCAGTTGATATTCACGTTTTGCAAGGTGAGCGTTCAATGGCTTCAGATAACAAATCATTAGGACGTTTCCAATTGACAGATATTCCACCAGCACCAAGAGGAGTTCCTCAAATCGAAGTAACATTTGATATTGATGCGAATGGTATCATGAATATTTCAGCGAAAGACAAAGGAACTGGAAAACAACAATCAATTAAGATTGAAGCTTCTTCAGGTTTGTCAGACGAAGAAATCCAACGTATGAAAGCGGATGCTGAAGCAAATGCTGAAGCGGACAAAAAACGTCGCGATGAGGTTGAATTGATCAACAAAGCGGATTCTACAATTTTCCAAACGGAAAGACAATTGAAAGAATACGGTGATAAAATTCCAGCTGACAAAAAACAACCAATCGAAGATGCATTGGCTGAATTGAAAGCAGAATTCGAAGCGAAAAACACACAAAACTTAGAAGCAGCAATGGAGAAATTGAACAATGTTTTCCAAGCAGCATCTCAAGATATGTACAACGCTGCTAACGGTGGAGCGGAAGCTGGTGGCTCTCAAGAGAACGCTGGTAATCCAACCGATGAAGTTACAGATGTTGACTTCGAAGAAGTAGATGAAAAGAAGTAATTAGGCGACTAATTAAAGAAAAAAAGCCCCGCAAGTGCGGGGCTTTTTTTTTGACTTGTATAGTTTTGAATAAATCAAGTCGAAACGATTCTACTGCAAAAAGTAATTCTGTTTAGCTTCGATGAAAACTACTTATTATGAAAATCTACTTTACCCTTCTAAGCCTGTTAGCATTTCAGTGCTTTTCCCAAGATTCAACTTATATATTGGATCACAACAGTGTCGCAGCAAGATTAATGGACAATGGAATGCTTTTCCAAAATGTTAGTTCTGGAACAGCAGCATATTCAGTACCCAAAGACAGTCTTACGACAGTTATTTTTAGCAGTAGTATTTGGATAGGAGCCACCGATTTGCAAGGAAATTTGCACATGGCAGCTTTGCGCTATGCTTCTGGTGAAGATTTTTTCTCTGGGCCATATTCGACCAATAATTCCTACAATGATTCACTGTATTTGCAAAAATACGATCAATCGATTTGGGCGGTGACACGAGCAGAAATCAATTTTCACATGGCAAATTATTGGACTCCTGGATATGTTCCAGTTCCATCCATTGCAAATTGGCCAGGAAATGGAGATGTAAGTTTGGGTGTTGTATCCAATTTAGCGCCCTTTGTTGATATGAATTCTGATAATATCAATAACCCGTTGGATGGAGATTATCCAGATGTGCGAGGAGATGAGGCAGCGTATATCATTTTAAATGACTCAAAAGGAATACATACAGAAACGAATGGTGAGCCTTTAGGCATTGAAGTTCATATCATGGCATCACAATATGCAAGCACTGATTTTTTGGATTCAACAACTTTTTTAAATATACGTGTTTTTAATCGCGGGGTACAATTATATTCCAATGTGAAATTTGGCTTGTTTATGGATGGAGACATTGGGAACTATGCAGATGATTATTTTGGTTGCGCACCGAATAAAGACATGATGTATTTTTACAATGGTGACATGAATGATGAAAGTGATGGAGGCAAGGTAGGATATGGTTTAAATCCACCAGCTGTTGGTGTTGTGAGTCTTTCTAAACCAATGACAGCATCTGGCTTTTTCACAAGTACTGGCAATTTTCCTTATTCTGACCCCCAAACAGCCTCACAGTATTGGAATTTCATGAGTGCACAGTGGGCCAATGGTTCACCTTGGACTTATGGTGGCTTAGGCTATCCGTCGTCTACAGGAGGCAGTAATTCACCAACGAATTTTATGTTTGATGGGAATCCTTTGACGGGGGTAGCATGGTCAGAAGTAACGAATAATAATCCAATGGGAGATCGCCGTGGGATCATGGTTATGCAAACAACGTCTATCTTTCCTGATGAAATGAGTTGTTATGATATGGCAGTTATTTATTCGCGTTCTGGTGGTACAAATCTTCAAAACGTGCAATCTTTAATGGAAACAGCAGATTCAGTTAAACAATTTTACATCGATCAAGTAACTTACAACTGCAATCAAGTAACCGCTGAAACGAAAGAAATAATTGAGAACGATTTTTCCATTTATCCCAATCCATCAACAGGGAACGTGTTTATTGAAAGCCCAATTGATTATGATTTGTCCATTTACGATTTCCATGGAAGGTTAATTCAAGCAGTTTCGAATCAATCATTCGAAAAAAGTGTTGAATTGAATTTGACTCAAGGTGTCTATTTGTTTGAATTTGAAACTATCACAGGTAAAATAACCCGAAAAGTAATTATTACAGATTGAGTTTTGACTTGTATAGTTTTTTCAAAACTTGGTTTTAGAAAATGATAAAATCTTAGAACTGTTTTTAACTTTAATCAAGATTAAGTTCTTACGAATCTTAAGTTGAACTTACCTGTTACAACCAATCAAAAAAGCCCCGTTAATGCGGGGCTTTTGTTATTCTGAAACTTGAGGATTAATATCTTCTCCTCTCGTTAATTTGACATTTCCTTTTTTCAACGAATAGTCTTCGTAATCTTCAACTAATTCTTGATCATATTGTTTTGTTACACTGATTGGAATGTATTCAACAACGACATTTGTTTTATCTAAACCAAAATCTTCAGCTGGTTTTAATCCCGTTGCTTTAACAAAACGATACGCTTTCACGCAGATAGATTCGAAAGCAGTTAATTTATTGTCAGTTGCAACGCGTGAATTCAATACGATGAATTTAAAGTCAGCTTCTTCGAATTTACCTTTGACACTGTCAAAAACACTTTCGCCAGTTAATTCACCTTTTTCAACCATTTTGCGTTCAATTTTACGCATCATGTATTCAATTCGGTGTTCTTCTTTAAATCCTAATTGAAGGTTCACATAGTAACATGATTTATCGATGACTTCATTTACGGTATAATGAACTCCCCAAGGATCGCTCAAAATGTCTAGGTGTAAGAACCAAACAACTCCCGCTTTTCTTGGACGCTTTTTAAACAATGAAAAGAAAACAGTTGCATCCAATCGGTTTGGATTGTTACTGCGCGTTGGGTAAACAATATTTGATGCTTCGTACTGTAAATTTGGGTCGTTTTTCGTGGCGATTAACAAAGGAATTACCTGTTTCATTGAGATATATTCGGTAATGCTTTTGCGTAATTGTCTTGCTTTGTAATACAAGAACAATAGAATAAAGAACCCGATAGAAAGCACTAATGTAAATGCTCCACCATGCATAATTTTCCCTAAATTGGATAACAAGAATATCCCTTCAATAATCACAAAAACTGTAAAAATTCCAATGTATAACATGCGTAATTTCGGTGTTCTCAAAATCAATAGATAGCATAACAAGAAGGAAGTCATGACCATGTTAATTGTAATCGCTAAACCGTACGACGCTTCCATCGCTTCGGCTTTTTTGAAGATAGCAATCACTAATAAACATCCAGCCATCAAAAACCAATTGATAAACGGAATGTAAATTTGACCTTGGTGATCTGTTGGATATTTTACTTTTAAGTTAGTCCAAAGGTTTAATTTAATAGCCTCATTCATTAAGGTAAATACTCCAGTGATTAATGCTTGCGATGCAATGATAGTTGCTGCAGTAGCAATTCCAATTGCGAAATATAACATGTCTTGAGGAACCATAGCATAGAAAACCGTTTGTTTTGGTGCCAATTCGAAACCTGGAGTTAAACAAAGCGCTGCTTGACCAAGGTAATTAATAACAAGAATAACACTCATTATTGTCCAACTGATTCGAATGTTGTGCTTTCCGCAATGCCCCAAATCAGAATACAATGCTTCAGCACCTGTAGTGCATAGGAATACAGCTCCTAAAACCCAAAATCCACCATCAACATTGGCTACTAAGTTGTATGCGTAATAAGGGTTTAAAGCATGCAATATTTCAGGATTTTTCGAAATGTTTATGAACCCTAAATACGCTAGAAAAGCAAACCAAATCAACATAACCGGACCAAAAGCCTTACCAATCGCTGAAGTTCCAAATTGTTGAATGGTAAATAGAGCAATGATTATTCCTACAATTACTTGATAGACCGGGAAGTCTGGATTGACATTATTGATACCTTCAACTGCTGAAGAAATAGAAATTGCTGGAGTAATAAATCCGTCAGCTAATAGCGTTGCACAACCAATTAATGCTGGAATAATTATCCATTTTACACGTTTTGCTTTTAGTAGTGCAAACAAAGCAAAAATTCCACCTTCTCCTTTGTTATCAGCATTTAAAGCAAAATAAATGTACTTGATTGTTGCCAAAAGAATCAATGTCCAAATAACAGCAGATAATCCACCATAAATTAAATCATGATCAAAGTTTTTACCATTGCCAGTAATGGCCTGAAAAACGTAAAGTGGGGAAGTACCGATGTCACCGAAAACGATACCAATTGTAATAAGGACTCCGGCAAGCGATGCCTTGTGTGTACTAATGGACATATCTAAAATTTGAGCAAATGTAATCGAAATCTAAAGATTGCTAATACGAGTTGATAAAAAAGTTTTGATGAAATTGCGTTTGAATGAAATTGAATCATTTTCTTTGCGCTCGAACAAAACATTCAGGTCATGAAAAAAATTAAAATTAGCTTACTATTTTGTCTATACCTGCTTATTTCAAATGAAACCACCGCTCAGTTATCGTATTATTATGAAAATGGAATCGAGGCTACTCGAACATTGGTTAATAATCAAAAAGGATCTCCTAATGTGACTCAAATGTCATATTATGGGTTCAATTTCGTGAACAATAGCGTTCATGCATGTTTAACAGATGAACTTCCATTTGTTCCGTTTGAAGAATTCAAAGTTTCGAAGAAAGGTGATTTTGAAGTGTATTCTAGAAAATACAAAAACAAGTACAACGATGATATTGCCCCAGAACGTCGTTACATTCAAGTGAATTATACAACTGCTACTATTGAAGGAGAAAGAGTTGTTATTTCAGCACGATTTGAAGGATTACAAGATTACATTGGTGAGTTTTATGGAGCTTTTTGGTTACCAACAATCGATGCTAAAATGACGAATTCTGGAGAAGTAATGTCGCATACATTTTTGCAGGATAATATTTCAGTGCAAACAAAATACGACAAGGTAAAACGTGATCAGTTATTTTGGATTGATGTTACGAATAAAGAAATTAAAGACTTCTCTAAGTTCAAAACAGCATTGTCTAAAAAGTTGATTAAGGAGCGTGAAGAACGTAACGCGTTCAATAAAAGAAGATCGTCAACCGTATTTGCGTTGAAAGAGGTAAGCAATGCAGAGTTTTTGAAAGTTGAAAAAGCTGTTGAAGGAGCTGTTTACAATGCATTAGCTAAAAACACTTCTGATGTTAACTTGCAAATAAAAGTTGTAGTAAATGTTGATACAACTGGTAAAATGGCTGTTAGTATCGATGGAAATTCACCATTAAACGAAGAAATCCTGAAAAGCTTAAACTACATTTCATTTGATGAATACAAAGAAAAAGGTGTGTTTATGTTTACGAAGGATGTTTTCACATATACTGCTTCGAAAAAACTAGAGAATGGTCAAGTATTCTTGAAGGGTGAAAATTTGAAATTCATGTCTGTGTATTCAAAGGGCTATGAAGAAGCCGTAACGGCAAACAAAGCAGAATTAAGCAGTGGTCGTGGAATTTACGATGTATCTGTTTCATTCATTGATTTCAATGGGACTTCAACTTCAAAAATGACAGTTAATTCGTACAAAGAGAAAAAATCACCTGGATATTACATCCTTGGTGGAGCTGTAATTTTAGGCGGAGGAGCCTATTACGGTTATTCGCTTTTGAAGAAATAAATAAGAGCTCTGTGAGCTGGAAAGGTCAACTTCGGTTGGCCTTTTTTTGTGCTAATAAGTTTGGTTCAAAAAAAATCCCGATGCCGTTGAACGGATCGGGATTTCACTATATAGAGTATTGTACTTTTTATTTTTTCACTGCATCTACAACCGCCTTGAAAGCTTCAGGGTGGTTCATCGCTAAATCTGCAAGAACTTTACGGTTCAATTCGATTCCACTTTTGTGAACAGCTCCAATGAATTGAGAATAGCTCATTCCATGCTGACGTGCACCTGCGTTGATACGCGCGATCCACAAAGAACGGAAGTGTCTTTTCTTTTGTTTACGACCTTCATAGGCGTAATTTAAACCTTTTTCAACTGCGTTTTTCGCAACTGTCCAAACGTTTTTTCTGCGTCCAAAGTATCCTTTGGCAAGCTTCATCAAGTTTTTTCTACGAGCTCTTGATGCTACGTGATTTACTGATCTTGGCATAATTTCTAGTTTTTTGATAAAGAGTGCAGCTTTGTTTCAGCTAACTTAGTTACTCGTTACCGGGTTAACAATAATAAAACCTAATCATGTTCTCGAATCATCCTAAGATGATCAGATACACAATTGTACTTTAATGTTCGACAAATCTGATTTATCAACTAAACCAGCTGCTGTCAAATTTCTCTTACGTTTTGTCGACTTCTTAGTTAAGATGTGACTTTTAAACGCGTGTTTTCTTTTAATTTTACCGCTTCCAGTTACCGTGAATCTCTTCTTAGCACTAGATTTAGTTTTCATTTTTGGCATCTCTCTTCGTTTTTAAAGGTTACCTCTATATAGCTTCTTTTAAGGATTCGCGATTCATAATTTGTGATTCTTGATTCCTAATTATATCTTTTCAATAGCTTCGCTATTTCTTTTTCGGGTTGATCATAATGATCATTCGTTTCCCTTCCAATTTCGGTAATTGTTCTACTGCACCGATATCCGCTAATTCTTGAGCGAACTTCAACAATAAAATTTCACCTCGGTCTTTGAAAACAATCGTACGACCACGGAAAAACACATATGCCTTCACTTTCGAACCTTCTTCCAAGAATTTACGCGCATGCGCCAATTTAAATTGGAAATCATGGTCGTCTGTGTTGGGACCAAAACGAATTTCTTTCAAAACAACTTTACTTTGTTTCGCTTTCAACTCTTTTTGTTTTCTTTTTTGATTGTATAAGAATTTACGGTAATCCATAATCTTACACACCGGAGGAACCGCATTCGGAGAAATTTCAACCAAGTCCAATTCTTCTTCCTCAGCCATGCGAATAGCTTCAGATGTTGACATAACTTTTGGTTCTTCACCTTCAATTACCAAACGAATCTCGCGAGCTGTAATTTTCTCGTTGATTTTGTGTTGGTCTGCTTCCTCTCTTTTTACAAAAGGTTTTTTTGTGTTTTTTCTCATTTAATTAATTAAACATTAGATGATAACTCATCTTCAATCGATTTTTGTACTAACTCAGCAAATTTTTCAACGTTCATTGAGCCTTTATCACCATCACCTCTTTGGCGAACAGAAACTTCATTGTTTTCAGCCTCTTTCTCACCAACAATAAGCATAAACGGTACTTTTTTCAACTCAGCGTCGCGTATCTTCTTGCCAATCTTTTCGTTACGATCATCAACGAAGCCGCGAATATCGTAATTATTTAGCAATTCTGAAACTTTTTCTGCGTAGTCGTTATATTTATCCGAAATTGGTAAAATAGCAAATTGTTCAACAGCCAACCATAATGGGAAGTCTCCAGCACAATGTTCCAACAACACAGCTACGAATCGTTCCATAGAACCAAACGGTGCACGGTGAATCATTACAGGTCTGTGTTTTTGGTTATCAGCTCCAGTGTATTCCAATTCAAAACGCTCTGGTAAGTTGTAGTCAACCTGAATCGTTCCCAATTGCCATTCTCTTCCCAAGGCATCTTGAACCATGAAATCCAATTTTGGACCATAGAACGCTGCTTCACCATATTCAACGACCGTTGGTAGATTTTTCTCAGCTGCTGCTTCAATAATTGCAGTTTCAGCTTTCACCCAATTTTCCTCTGCACCAATGTATTTTTTGCGATCAACTTGGTCACGCAACGAAATTTGTGCTTTGAAATTTTGGAAATCCAATGTTTTCAAAACGTATAGAACAATGTCAATTACTTTTTTGAACTCATCTTTCACTTGATCTTGCGTACAGAAAATATGCGCATCATCTTGCGTAAATCCACGAACACGAGTCAAACCATGTAACTCACCTGATTGCTCATAACGGTAAACCGTACCGAATTCAGCAAAACGAGCAGGTAAATCTTTGTACGAACGAGGTTTTGATTTGAAAATCTCACAGTGGTGTGGACAGTTCATTGGTTTCAAATAAAACTCCTCATTTGGATCTGGAGTTCTAATTGGTTGGAACGAATCAGCACCATATTTCTCGTAGTGACCAGAAGTCACATATAATTCTTTGTTTCCGATGTGCGGCGTAATTACCTGTTGGTAACCTGCTTTACGTTGTGCTTTTTTCAAAAAATTCTCAAGACGCTCACGCAATGCTGCTCCTTTTGGTAACCACATTGGTAGTCCTTGACCCACTTTTTGAGAGAAGGTAAACAACTCCAATTCTTTCCCTAATTTTCGGTGATCGCGACGTTTCGCTTCTTCAACTTTCTCTAAGTATTCAGTTAAATCGGTATTTTTTTGGAACGTGATTCCGTAGATACGCGTTAATTGTTTGTTGTTTTCATCACCTTTCCAGTAGGCTCCAGCAATAGAAGTTAATTTAACAGCTTTAATGAATCCTGTATCAGGAATATGTGGTCCACGACATAAATCAGTAAAGTTACCTTGTGTATAGAACGTAATGTTTCCATCTTCTAAACCTTCGATTAACTCCAATTTATAGGGATCTTGTTTTTCAGTAAAATAAGCCAATGCATCAGCTTTCGAAACTTCTTTACGGATGTAAGGATTTTTCTCTTTCGCTAATTCCTTCATTTTTTGCTCAACTTTTTCCAAATCTTTCTCGGAAATCGTGTATTCCATGAAGTCAACATCATAGTAGAAACCATTCGCAATCGGAGGTCCAATCGCCAATTTAATTCCTGGGAAAAAAAATTCTAAAGCTTCTGCCATCAAGTGAGCAGATGAATGCCACATGGTCGATTTTCCTTCCGTATCGTTCCACGTCAATAATTGCAAGGTGCAGTCATTGTTCAATGGGCGAGTAGCATCAATCACTTGTCCGTCTACCTTAGCGGCAAGTACATTTCTAGCAAGACCTTCAGAAATGCTTTTTGCGATATCCAACGAAGTTGTACCGTTTTCACATTGTCTTACTGATCCATCCGGAAGAGTTACGTTAATCATGTTTCAATTCAATTTTGCTAACAAAGATAATGATTCGGCTGAATTTAAAAGCTACCAAAAGGGAAGGATTCAACTTATTCGTTGATAATTTTTAATTTTTCAAAAAAAAGTGTTCATTTGCAACTGATTTTGAAACCATTAACGACCTTGAAGCTGCAATTTTTCTCTGCCCCATTTGTGCCAATTTGCTTGGCTTTTTGCGGTGGAATTCTCACAGGATTCGAATTTCAATTGTTATCAACTTTTTTTGTTGCACTGCTTTGTAGTTCAATTATAGTTCTGATTTCGCTGCTTTTCTTAAAAGTATCAACTTCCAAAACATTTTTATTAGCAAGCTTTTTTACCTTTTTCTCGTTGGGTGCAGTTTCAGTCCTTGAGCATTTAGGGAGTTTCAATCAGAATAAATTGGAGTCAGCCTATCGAGATTTTGATCCTTTGCAAGTAGAAATATCTGAAGTTGGATCTACAACGAGTGCTTGGGTGAAAGTTGTTGGAAAAGCGTCATTGATTCATCGTCATAATCAGAAAATTGAAGTCAATGAAAACATTGTTTTTTACCTTAAAAATGAAGGTGATATTCTCTTGAAAGGGGATGTTATTCTCCTTGCGTCTAAGTTGAATCGAATTAAGAACAATGGCAATCCGGGTGAATTTGATGCTGAAAATTATTGGGCTAAAAAAGGAATATTTTACACGGCTTTTGTTGGTGAGGAGGATTATAAATTAATCGAGCATCAACCATCCAATTGGGTGATTCAATCAATGGAAAACTGCAGGATTTACTTAAGTGAGTCGCTTTCGGAAAATTTAAAAGGCAAAGAATTGGCAATCGCACAAGCGTTGATTTTAGGAGATAAAAGTCTGCTAGATCAGGAAGTAAAGAATAGTTTTACGAATACTGGAGCAATGCACGTTTTAGCCGTTTCAGGTCTTCATATCGGAATCATCATGCAGATTTTGATGGTTGTGTTGGGCTATTTTCCAAAAATCATAAGTCGTAAAAAGGCCTTAACACTTGTGCTAATTGTCATGTGGATTTATGCCTTCATCACGGGAATGTCGCCTTCGGTTGTTCGTGCCGTTTTTATGTTTTCAGTATTAGTGATTGCACAATTAGCGGGAAGGCAATACAGCACGATGAATGCGCTTTTTTTTACTGGTTTTTCACTTTGTTTAGCGGATCCTTTCGTTTTGTATGACATCGGATTTCAATTGTCCTTTTTAGCCATGTTGGGCATCTTTTTGTTTTATAAACCAATTGGTAGCTTGGTTTACATCAAAAACAAATGGTTGCACAAAGTGTGGGAAGGTACGGCAATTGGTTTCGCTGCTCAACTTATTACAACTCCACTGTCACTGTATTATTTTCATCAATTTCCAAATTACTTTATTCTTACCAATATTGGCTTAATGGCTTCGTCTGGACTGATTTTAGGTGCAGGAATATTTTTGTTTGCAACGAGTTGGTGGAAAGCGCTCTCAAAAATCACAGGAATTGTGTTGACTTGGATTATCTTTTTGTCCCTGGCCTTCATTGAATGGGTAGAACATTTACCGGGTGGAGTGGCTTATGGTTTTACACTTTCTATGGTTACCGTGATTGGATTTACCTTATTAGTGTTGGTGCTATTTTTAATCATCCGCAAACGAAGCCACATGTATATTGGTTTGGGATTTGGCTTTTGTTTGCTGGCGTTTATAGTTGTTGAACGCTATCAGAATGTGAGTAAAAATGAATTGTGTGTATTCAATTCGAAACAATTGGTCTTTGTTGTTAAAAAGGAGCAAGATTTGTTTTGTTTTTACAAAGCAAAAGGGGAGGACTTTGATAAAGTTGAAAATCTAGTTGAGGCTTACAGTAAAATTTATCCCGCAAAAGCTCAGTATTTTGATTTGTCAAAACATAATTACCACATTCAATCCACAGATTTTTTAATTAAAACGGAGATAAAAGGCAGAGATTGGCAAATAATGGTGAACGACTCGGCGTATGCTATACGAACAGGGTATGAGCAAGAATCTAATTTAAAAGGAATTGAAATTGCAATGCCTTATTTGGAAGATGTAAACGCAATCGAGTTGTCAAAAGGAGCCTATCGCTCAAGTCTTTAATTCAGAACTTCTTTTTCTGTTAATTGTAGGAAGGAATCAAAAACAAATTTGACTGATTTTGAGAATTGAACACCTGCTTCATTTTTATCGATGTAAGTGCAAGTAATTGTATATCCAATAAGTGCTTGTTGCTGATTGTTATCAATTTCAATAAGCTGTTCTAATTGAGAAAACTTGTCCAAATGATTGACGTAACTATTGCCGTGTAGATTTTTTAATACGGCATATTTGATCAAGGTTTCTACATCCAGGGTATGCGATTTTGAAGCGTAATCCATTACAAGCAATGTGTTTTTGATGAAATTATCGCGATCACTTCCTTTTCGCTGGTTACTTTCAGATTTATACAAGCTGTAAAATTGTTTTTCGGCTTCAGTAGGAGGGAATCCAGCTGTAATAAATGCTTCTTCAAACAAATAAACCTTGTACATTTCTTCAAATTTCTTAGGGAGATAGACGCTTTCATTTAAGTGCATATCTTCAACAACTAAATCGTTTGAAAGCCTGAAGTTTCCGTCATAAATTTCCAAGGAATCACCCTGAACTAAGGCAAAAATGTGGTTTTCAATGTAAATGACCTTATTTGTGTCATTGAGCGCAATCATGCGTTGATTTTGGATCAAATTATCCAATTCTTTGTCGTTAACACCGTTTTTTTCATTTGCATATTTGACGCCAAAAAGCGAATCCAATTTTTGATAACTAAGTGGTTTTATCGTCTGTGTTTCACCAAAAGCGATTGATTTATAATTGTTTGTGCTTGAATGAAAAGTTCTCGATAAATAACTTTCAATCGTATCATGACGACGCTGTTCAAATGCCACCGGAGATTCAACTGGAATATACTTCAATCCACATGATCCAAGTGAAAACAGAAACAATGAAAAGAAAAGAATTCGAACCATGCAACGAGTTTAGCTTATGTTCAAATTTACTAAATTGAAATCTATAAATTAGTTAAAGCAAAAAAAAATCCATCACTAAGGATGGATTTTCATATGTTTTTGTTGATTAACGATTCAACATCACTGGCATTACAAGCATCAGTATGTCTTCGTCTTCATTGTCTTTTACAGCAGGCATCAATAAACCAGCACGAGAAGGTTCGCTCATTTCAAGTTTCACTTCCGTTGTGTCAAGGTTGTTCAACATTTCCATTAAGAATCGTGAATTGAAACCAATTTCCATATCATCACCATCATAATTACATGTCAAACGCTCGTTCGCTTCATTTGAGAAGTCAATATCTTCAGCAGATAATGATAATTCTGAACCAGCTAATTTCAATTTAATTTGATGCGTTGTTTTATTCGCAAAAATCGAAACGCGCTTAATTGAACTTAAGAATTGTGCACGATCAATGATCAATACATTTGGATTCTCTTTCGGAATTACGGCTTCATAATTCGGATATTTTCCGTCGATTAAACGGCAAACTAATACAATGTCGTTGAACGTAAAAATGGCGTTTGATTCATTGTATTCCAACAATACTTCTTCAGCGCCACTTAAATTTGATTTTAACAAATTCAATGGTTTTTTTGGAAGAATGAAAGATGAACTTCCAGTTGCTGTAGAATCCGTTCTTCTGTAACGTACCAATTTGTGAGCATCCGTGGCAACGAATGTAATGTCTTGTGGACTAAACTGACAAAAAACACCACTCATTACAGGACGTAAATCATCATTTCCAGTAGCAAATAATGTTTTATTAATTGCTTTTGAAATGATTTCACCTGAAACTTTTGTTTTACTACTGTTTTCAATTGCAGGAGTGCGTGGGAAATCTTCACCGTTGTAACCAACCATTTTCGACTTTCCATTGTCGTAAGCAATCTCAACAGAGAAGTTTGTTTTGTCAACTAAGAAAGTACAAGGTTGATCTGGAAGATTTTTTAAAACATCCAACAATAATTTTGCAGGAATAGCAATTTTTCCAGCTTCATTCGCTTCAACTTCCAAGGAAGTGCGCATTGTTGTTTCCAAATCTGAAGCAGAAACTGTCAGCTGTCCGTCAACTATTTCGAATAAAAAGTTATCTAGAATTGGTAAAGTGTTGCTAGTGCTTAAAACACCAGAAATACTTTGTAAGTGACGAAGTAATGTTGTACTTGATATTATAAAATTCATTTCTCTGAAATTTATAACAAATTTATTCATCGAACGCCTTTAAATCACACGTTCAAAGTGTTTTTTTAAACTTTTTATTAACAATCGCAAAATTGAATTTTAATTCCTTAATTTTTGAAAATTTTAATCACCCGAGTTTGTTCATTCTCCACCTGATTTAAGAAATAAACCCCAGTTTTTAAACCAGAAAAATCAATTTTTTGATTCATTTTGTCCGTTGTTTCTCCCCAGATGAATCGACCAGTATTGTCATAAAGAACAAGTCTAGAACCAATCGGTGTGTCAATTGTTAGAAAATCAATAACAGGATTTGGATAAACGAACGATTCCATGCTTGTTTGGCTTTCATTCAGCCCGACAATTGGAGAATTCACAATAAATTGGCCCATCATTCCTCCATCTTCATGCGTTAACATATGACAGTGGTACATGTAAGGAATGGTGTCGTTGTAAAAATCTTCAAATTTTGTAATGAATCGAACGACTCCACCACCAGCTGGAACTAAAATCACATCTTTTCTCCCTTGTTGATTGGCAGGTGGCGCAACGCCATTGATGTCCAAAACGTAAAATTGAACATCATGAATGTGAAATGGATGTGCAATTGGAGTATTGTTTGTCAATGTCCATATTTCTGTGTTCTCAAACGGAATATATTGGTTGATCATCATCATGTCGAAAGGCATCATGTTGATTAAAAAAGGACCTTGAATGGCTGTTGGACCCATTGTTTGTGGCGAAAAGGTCAAAGTTCGAGTTGTTGATGCATTTGCTTGAAGCCAAGGAGAATGCGCGACCAATGAACTTGGTATCGTTGTAATTGGATTACTCGTTTGTGCTCCGATTGAAATACCTAGGAGCTGAAAATTGGCACCGTTCAGTGGATTTAATGTGTAATTCGGGATTGTTTGTCCTGCTCCCATTCCCGGTTGAGATGCACCGTAAATTGCAGAAGGCAGTTCGCTTCCATAGCTCATTAATGCTGTGTTTTGACCTTGCATGCCCGTGAAATCAACCAATATTTCCATGCGTTCACCAGGAGCAATTCGCAAACGGGTCAAAGCGACTGGTGCTGTCAATAAACCGCCGTCTGATCCAATTTGATAAAAGGTTTGATTTGAAGAAAAACCAATGTTGTACACACGTTCTGAAGAACCATTTAATAATCTCAATCGAACCACTTGGGCTGGTAAATTGCTTATAGGATCAATTGTTCCATTGATCATCAAAGACGTATCAAGTGCTGTTTCAAGCGTAATTATTTGATTGGAAGCATCGAATGCTTTTGTTTGAATTACCAATGGGATATCATCAACACCGTAGGTTCTTGGCAGGTCTAAAGCTGCTTCAATATCATCACGAACGATAATCATTCCAGCAATTCCTTTTTGCACATGTTCATTTGTTTTCATGTGTAAATGTGGATGATACCAATTAGTTGTTGCCCAATCCAAGACAGGAAAAGAAGGTGACCAAGTTGTTCCTGGTGGGATAACAGTATGAGGACCACCATCGTTTTGTGGTGCAACATGCATTCCGTGCCAATGAATTGTTGTTGTATCGGTAAGGTTATTAGTAACATTCATCGTAACCGTTTGATAACGATCCAAAAGAATGGTTGGACCCAATAAATTTCCATTTACGCCCATTGTTTGAGTCGCATTTCCAGGATAAAAGTTTACACTTCCATTTTGAAGACTCAGATTTATAGTGTTACCACTTAATGTACTTGGGATAAAAAGTGGATTTTGTCCGTACGCAAGATTTCCAAGGCCGAGAAAAAGCAAGAAGATTCGTTTCATTTCAAAAAATTGATTTGACGAAACTAAGATAAATGGAAATTAAAACTTGTAACAATAGTTACAGAGCATTGTACACGGCGCTTCCTTGTGAAGGTGCAGTTTTACGTTTGCTTAAATCCATTGGGAAATAAATATGCCCCATGATTAATGGATTAAACACAAAGTACTGACATTTTACTAAATCCCCTGAAGGCAATTGGCACCAAAAACGATCCATGTCAACATCAACAATTTCACCAAATTCGTTCACTGATTGATTATTCGTTTTAATGCGGAACATGCGTAAAGCTGTCTTTTTTCCAGATGTTTCAGAAACTGTTAATTTGGCAAACGGCATCGTCTTCTTCAAACTGTCAACTTGCTTGTCTGAAAGTTCAAAATTAGCAAGATCGAAATGTACTTTTTTATACTTCTGTAAATAACGATAAACCATTGCTGTATCAACGTTTGGTAGTTTTCTGCCTTGCTGATAAACATCAACACGACTGCCAGTTTTGGTAACTGTGAAACTCAAAGAAGGATCATCATAAACTTTCAGGTCAACTTTCGAAATTTGGTCGATTCCCAACGCAAAAATATTGGTACAAGCCCATTTGCGTTTATCAGCAAAAAAACGGGGTTCAATAATACCATTTTCACCTTTGATTTTCATGATAACTGGTTTACCACTTTTCCCATATTCGTCAGAATCAAGTAACATGATTTGTCCATAATGATCAGCCGATGCAGGTCCGATGTACCAAGTTTTTGTCCATTCACCATTTTGGAAAATTTCCACTTTCGTGCTCTGTGACGCCATTAAATTCGTGAATTTCTCAATTGAATTTTCAGGTAAATACCCTTTGAATTCAATGTTTTTGAAAGTCTCAAGGATGAAATTGACATTCGGAGTAGAAATACAATCACCGCTTGCTTCATTCCAAGTTTTACCATTTCGAACCAATTCAATTTTATTCGAAAAAGCATCTGTTATAATTATTTTATCGACTGTGCTCGTGTCAGTTACATTGAATTCAATTAACTCTGTATCGGATTTTCCTTTTCCCTTCATTAAATCCATTGTGAACCAAGCTAAAAAGCCTAAAACACCAACTGCAACGATTAAAATAATTAGTTTCTTCATAGGTTTATTTTTGAACGTATTTTCTTCTTCTTAAATAGCTCATGATGAAAGCGAAAAGAAGCACTAAAAGAACAGGGATAAAAATGTTGATCAGTTTGTAGAATGTCGCATCTGCTTTGACTTTCTCTTTGTCTATTGCATGGATGTCAATTTGACGACTGCGAATGTCCAAAACAGAATTGTCGCCCAACATGTAATCAACTAAGTTTTGGAAAAATTCTTGATTTCCAAAATAGACTGGAATGTTAATGCTCGCCATTTCTAAATCCATTCGTAAATCGTTGAATTGAGTTGGACGGTACATGTAACCTTGGCCATTTCTAGCAGGCATTGAGTCATAAGCGTTTGCAATGAAACGACCATTTCCAATCAACAAAACTTTCCCTTCTTTTTTCGATTCAGCTAAATACCTTGCAGATGGATTATTCGAATATTCTTCAACAATGCGGTTTCTAAAATGAGATTCAAACTTACCTTCAGTCAAAGCAGCTAAAATCACTTTGTTACTTTCATCCGATGGATTAGGAACCAAAACAGGATTGTCACCATAATTAAGCGGCATCGCTAAACTAACCATTGGCGCAAGTCCAGTAACACTTGCATTCGTCGAAGAAGTTAAGATTGGTGTAAACTTGTAGTTTCCGGATCCAACTGAATCAACTTGACTTGTGTATTTTAATGAAACAGGCTCAAGATTTCTTGAAATAGGATGTTTTGTCGGTGTTGCTAACACATGGAAGAACCAAGGAATCTTAGATTGATTAGCGAATGGAACAGGTTTGTCAACACAACTCACATCGACAACATAATTATCGTTCAGCTTTAATCCATAATCAAATAGCATGCGTTCTATTCCAGTGTCGTAGCGCATCGTATGGGTTGTACCATTGCGATTAAGTGTATCCTCGTTCAAATAAAGCGCATCAATAAAACACATCAAACGGCCACCTTTCATGACAAATTGATCAATAACAAATAAATCTTTATCACTGAATTTTTGAGTTGGTCGAGCAATGATTAATCCGTCTAAATTATCCAAAGCAGCTAATGAATCATTGATTGTAATATCTGCAATTGAAAAATAAGGTGCAATCAACGATCTCACGCGCTGAGTTTGCTGGAAATTTAACTCGCCATGTCCTTGTAAAAAGGCAACACGTGGTTTTTTAATCAACGTTGTTTTTCGCAAAGAACTAACAAGGATGTACTCTAAATTTTTTGTTGAATTGTCAATTAAATCTGTTAATTCATCCAATACATAAGGATGCTCAACAGGCGTTCCAGGTAAAAATTGAATTGTTTGAACAGTTGTTCCGCCGTAGTCAATAACTGCACCTGGCCACAACATCATTTTACTTTGAGAACCGTCTTTCATGTAGACAATTTCCAACGGCATTATACCTTTTCCTTTTGCGTACAATTGTTCGAATAGCGCTTGTTTTTCACCTTCTGTTCCAACGTTCGGATCTAAGAACTGATACTCAATGCGGTCTCCAGCAATTTGCTTGAATTCAACTAGCTTGGCTTCAATTTCATCTCGAAAGTGTTTGATTTCAGCAGGTAAATTTCCTTCGAGGTAAATTTTTATACTTACTCGGTTTTTAAATTGCTCCTTGTTTTCTAGAAATGCGACTGTTCCATCTGTCAACGAATAACGTTGATCTTCTGTCATGTCAATGCGTGTGTACAAAAACGAACTGATGATGTTGATTAAAATCAATGCAACAACAACAATTCCTAGAAAAGTCCAATTGAATAAGCCTTTGGTGAGTTTTTTCTTTTCTGACATGCGTTACTTTTTTAAGGTTTTGATCACTGTCAAAGCAGCAAAAATGAACAATCCAATAATCGAAATGAAATATACAATGTCACTTGTATCAACAACACCTTTCATAATCGAATCATAGTGATAGGATAAACTAACGTATTGAATTACTGAGTCGAAATTTCCAAGAAGTACAAAGCTTCCAAGTAGCGTGAATCCTGAATAAAACAAGAAACATAAAAATACGCCAATGATAAAAGCAACAATTTGATTGTTTGTTAGGGAAGAGGCGAATAACCCGATAGAAACGAAAACAGACCCAAGTAAAATCAATCCAATGTAAGAGGTAATTGTTGCACCGTCATCCATAATACCAACTGGACTTCCCAAGTAATGCATGGAAATGTAGTAAACAATTGTAGGAATCAAAGAGAAAATAACCAATGTGACTCCAGCAAAATATTTTGCTAAGACAATGTTCAGATCCGAAATTGGTCGTGTAAAAAGTAATTCAATCGTCCCCGTTCTACGTTCTTCTGCAATCATACGCATCGTAATTGCTGGAATTAAAATGAGCAAGATGAAAGGTGCGATGTCGAAAAATGGAATAAGGTTCGATTCCGTTCCTTCCAACAAATTGGCATACAAGTATTTGTTATTTGGCATTACCCAATGCAAAAGACCCGAAGCAATCAAAAATATTAGGATGAAAATGTACCCAATAATTGAGGTTAGGAAACTTTTTATTTCTTTGAAATAAAGTGCTCTCATTCGATGTATTTAGTTAATGTCCCCAAAATTAAGATTTCCTTTTGAAACATCAATAGGGATTTAGTTTATAGCGACAATTATTGATTAAAAGGGAATTGTTTATAACCTTCTTTCTATTCAGAATTTTGAGTTTATCTCAAAAGGAGAAGAAAATCAAAAAAGTCCCGTCCAAAAATTGAACGAGACTTTTCAGAATTAATTTATGAAATATATTAGTTACGCTAACTTCACATTCACAGCATTCAATCCTTTTCTTCCTTCTTCAAGTTCGAATTCAACTTCGTCGTTTTCTTTTACCTTGTCAACAAGACCTGAAACGTGTACAAAGTACTCTTTACTTGACTCAGACTCGATAATGAAACCGAATCCTTTCGTTTCATTGAAGAATTTTACAACTCCTTTACTCATTATTACTAGTATTAATTTTTGTTAAAGATATACTTATAATTTAATTAGCGCGATTTTTTTTGAAATTTCTGAAATAGAATTCATTAAGACACTTTGGGAGAAAGAAGCATTAAGCTTTTAAATCAAAACCATTGAAGTGTTCTGACACACTCCAAGCTTGAGGTTTTTCAGCAAACCACGGTTTTATCTTCGGCCAAATTTCACCGAAAGTTTCAGAAGTTCTGTAATTTTCCAAATCACTTTCATCTTCCCAATGACTATAAGTCATCACGATAGTTGGGTCATTAATGTCTCGAAGCAATTTCATCCCCAAACAACCTGGAAAGCCATTTACTTTGTGTTTAACGGTTTCAAAGAATTCTAAAAAACCATCAATTTTGTCGGCTTGAAAGTGAAGTTTTACGATGCGAATAATCATTAAAATAGGGAATGAAGGGTTTCTCTTGATCCACGAGGTGTGAATTCAATGCGGATAACATCACCAATTCGAACACCGAATAAACGCTCAGCACCGCCATTGCTCAAATTTGCGCCACGATTGATAGCGATTTCCAATAAGCCATTGTTGTTGAAAATGGCAACTTTTTCACCATTTGGAACAGAATTATAAGTGGCAGAAATTTCGTCGATGTGATAATCTTTGTTACGATAGAAAATGGTAAAAGGTGTGTCCTTACCAAAACGTTCAAATAAACTTTCGTGTACGTTTGTAATTAAATTGCCATAATTATCAATGTGTTGAACAGATCCTTTGATGAGATTCGTTTCAATAACAGGATTGATGGCAAAAGCCTTTTTGAATGAAGTAAAAGGTGACGCAAAGGTATCAATCGATTCACCATTTAAAATGCGACACGCGGCAGGAACTAACATGTTTTTTGTTGGAAACTTAAACAAATCCATACGCGATAAAACGTCATCAATTCGATAGAAACCTTCGTGGTCTTGGTCTTTTAAAAATGCACCGAAAAAACCGTTATCATTCGAAATAAAATAGTGACCTTTTAACTTCATAATCGATGGAAATGAACCTTCAGATCCTGAAAAGTTAACCATTGGCTCACTGTCAACACCAATAACGTGAACAGTTCCTTCAGGAAATTCTTCAAAACACGATGAAACATAAAAGGCAGCTTCAGCAATATCAAAGGGTTTAACCGTATGCGAAACATCAACAATGTGTGCGGAAGGACAATGGCGATAAATTGCGCCTTTGATTGCTGCGACGTAATGATCGCGAACTCCCATATCTGTTGTTAATGTAATTATTTGCATAAGCTTCGATTCTGGCGTATTTCGTCCCGAATAATTTTCTAATTTTGAAGCAAAAATAAGGTAAATTGACCGATTTTTAATGAAACAAACCACAAATTAGTTAGATTGCAAGAGAAAATAATCGAAATCAAAGGGATTAATCCCGTCGAACTGTTTGGTGTGAATAATGCAAATTTGAAACACATCAAAAGTTTCTTCCCGAAATTAAAAGTAGTAGCACGTGGAAATGTGTTGACCATCGCTGGGGATGAGGAAGTAATGGATGAGTTTGAACGCAAGTTTGAATTGATTGTTCAACATTACCACAAATTCAATGCGGTGACTGAAAATAACATCGATAATTTGATGATGGAAGATGGTTCCAAAATGATTTCTCTTGACGATGGGTCGGAAACGATTGTTCATGGTAATGGTGGTACAAAAATCAAAGCAAGAACCCTAAATCAAAAGAAACTTGTTCAGTCGATTAAAGCACACGACATGGTGTTTGCGGTTGGACCTGCTGGAACTGGAAAAACGTATACGGCTGTTGCGATGGCAGTTCGTGCATTGAAAGCGAAGGAAGTAAAACGAATTGTATTAACTCGTCCAGCTGTTGAAGCAGGTGAGAATCTAGGTTTCTTACCAGGTGATTTGAAGGAGAAATTAGATCCTTATTTAATGCCTTTGTACGATGCCTTGCGCGATATGATTCCACCTGAAAAATTGGCTGACATGTTGGAATTCGGAATCATTGAAATTGCACCTTTGGCATTCATGCGAGGAAGAACGTTGGACAAAGCATTTGTAATTCTGGATGAAGCGCAAAATACAACTTCAATGCAAATGAAAATGTTCTTGACCCGAATGGGGATGACAGCTAAATTTGTCATAACAGGTGATATGTCTCAGGTCGATTTACCGCATAAACAACGTTCTGGTTTAGCATACGCTTTAGATGTTTTAAAGGAAGTAGAAGGAATCGACATTGTGCGTTTGGGACAAAACGATGTTATTCGTCACAGCCTCGTGAAGCGTATCATTGAGGCATTTGATGTTGTTGAAGCAGCTGAAAAACAAGCGAAATACGAAAAAGAACAAAAAGCAAAAAATCAAGATTAATCCTGTTGGATTTATTCGAATAAATAGATTAAAACAAGCATAACATGAGCAACGCAATTATTAAAACAGATTTTAATTTCCCAGGCCAAAAAGCGGTATACAAAGGAAAAGTACGTGATGTTTATACCTTAGAGAATGATATTCTTGTAATGGTGGCTTCCGATCGTATTTCTGCTTTTGATCACATCTTGCCAAAAGGAATTCCTCACAAAGGACAAGTTTTAAATCAAGTTGCGACCATGTTTTTAAATGCAACAAAAGATATTGTACCGAATTGGTTGATTGGTACGCCAGATCCTGCAGTTGCAGTTGGTTATGCGTGCGAGCCAGTGCGCGTTGAAATGGTCATTCGTGGTTATTTAGCGGGTCACTCAGCACGTGAATATAAATTAGGAAAACGCGAATTATGCGGCGTTGCTCTGCCAGAAGGTATGAAAGAGAACGATAAATTTCCTGAGCCAATCATCACGCCTGCTTCTAAAGCTGAAGAAGGACACGATGAAGACATTTCACGTGAAGAAATCATTGCTCAAAATATTGTTCCAGAAGCAATTTATGTCCAAATGGAAAACTACACACGCGCACTTTTTCAGCGTGGAACTGAAATGGCTGCAGAGCGTGGATTAATCTTGGTGGATACAAAATATGAATTTGGAATCCGCAACGGAGAAGTGGTGTTGATTGATGAAATTCACACGCCAGACTCATCGCGTTATTTCTATGCTGAAGGATATCAGGAACGTCAAGATAAGAACGAGCCTCAAAAGCAATTGTCGAAAGAATTCGTGCGTCAATGGTTAATTGAAAATAATTTTCAAGGCTTGGACGGACAAACAATGCCAGTAATGCCAGATGAATTTGTTCAAACAGTGACAGATCGCTATATCGAATTGTACGAACGAATTACAGGAAATGCCTTTGAAAAAGCAGATACTTCTAATATTGAAGGACGCATTCAAGCCAATGTTGAAGCTTTCTTGAAAACGCTTTAATTTTCCATGAAAAAGACCTTGGTTGTTGGGGCTAGTTTGAATCCTGATCGTTATTCGTTTAAAGCAATTAATGCCTTGAGAAATGCTGATCATCCAGTTCTTGCCTTCGGTTTAAAAGAAGGCGAAGTTGCAGATGTTGCCATTCAGAAAGAATGGGATTTTGATTCCGATATTGACACTGTGACAATGTATGTTAATCCGCAACGACAAGTTGAGCTTTATGACAAAATTATTGCGCTTCATCCTAAACGGGTAATTTTCAATCCAGGGACTGAAAATGCAGATTTCGCAGCACTTTTAGCTTCAAAAAAAATCGAAACAGAGGAAGCTTGTACCTTGGTTTTGCTTTCAATTGGTGAATATTGAAAGAAATCATTGCTTGCTTTTTATGAAATTTTGGATTTTCAATAAGTAGTTTTATTGTTTTTCTTTTCCGTATCAACGAGGCAATGCGTATTTTTGCCCGTAAAATTAGACGGACAAATTATGGATAAATTCCTACGCGCATTTTTTTCGGTTGGAGCAATGACTTTGGGCTTGCTAGCATTTCTTGTTGCTATAGGTTGGGCAACATTTTTAGAATCAATGTATGATACTCAAACAGCTAAAATTATTGTTTACAATGCTGGCTGGTTTGAATTGTTGCTGTTCTATTTGGGGATCAACTTAATCGCGAATATTTTTAGATACAAAATGTATCAACGTGAAAAAATCGCGATGTTCATGTTTCACCTTTCGTTTATTGTGATTTTAATTGGTGCTGGAGTAACACGCTATTTTAGTTTTGAAGGCTTAATGTTAATCCGAGAAGGGGAGAAAAGTAATTTCATTTATTCTTCTGAGCCGTATGTCTGGATGAAAATCAATGATGGAAAATTGCAATATACGTTCAGTGAAAAACACTACATGTCAACAGAGACGGATAACTACTTTGAAATTCCAGTTGAGTTCCCAAATCACAAAACGCCTATTAACATTGAATATGTTCGTTTTGACAAAAAAATGGTTGATTCATTAGTGATTGATAAAAAGTTTAATACTGTTGCGCTTGAAATTGTTACCGATGGAATGCAATCCAATTATGTAGCGCAAGGTGGTTTTTTAATGGCGGGTGATTTGGCTATTTCATTCGAGAAAAAAGATGCGATGCCAGGTGTTCATTTATTCCGTAAAGGAAATAAAATCATGGTAAAATCAGCCGTTCCAATGCGCTATTTGCCGATGGCAGAAATGCAAAAAGCACGTCAGTCTGGACAACAAGTTTCAGATTCCTTGTTTGTTGAAATTCCAGCGGATACATTAGTTCCTTTCCAAACAACAACTTTATATCAAATCGGAAATCAGCAAATCGTGTTCAAAAGTGTCGTGCAACATGCGAAGAAAATGTTATTGCCTTCTGGAAATAAAAATGTTGGTTCAGACTATTTGACCTTGAAAATCACCGATGGTAATCAATCGAAAATTGTGCAATTGGAAGGTGGTTTAGGTTCAATTCCAACACATGAGGTTTTTAGCTTTGGTGGGTTAACGTATGAAATGGAATACGGTCCAATGAAAATTGAACTACCATTTTATGTAGCTTGTCGCGACTTCCAATTGGAACGCTATCCTGGATCTTCTGCAGCGAGTTCATTTGCAAGTGATGTTACAGTAATCGATGAGAAAAACAATCATACACACGATCAACATATTTTCATGAACAATGTGATGGATTATGGTGGTTATCGTTTCTTCCAATCAAGCTATGATCAAGACGAAAAAGGTACGCGTTTGAGTGTGAACCACGATTGGTGGGGAACAAATATTACATACATTGGGTATTTATTAATGTCAATTGGAATGGTAATGTCGCTTTTTGCACGAATTGGACGCTTCAAAGAATTGAACGGATTATTGAAAAAATCACGTGAAAAACGCAAGAATTTGTTAGGTCTGTTTGTACTAGCTTTTACGCTTGGATTTGGAACAATTGGTTCAGCACAAGAGCATAATCATGCAGATCATCAGCAGAAAGCTGCGGCTCCAGCAAAAGTGATTTACAGGGTTATTTCAAAAGAGCATTCAGATGAATTAGCAAGTTTGTTGGTACAAGATTTTCAAGGAAGAATCATTCCAATTCACACTTTATGTGATCAGTTATTGCGAAAGATTTCTCGTTCGAATAAGTACAAAGAATACAATGCCGTGCAAACAATCATGAGTATGCACATGTATCCAAGCTACTGGATGGATCAAAAGGTTATTCAGATTCCAGCTGTTGTTCGAGGTGAATTGAATGTTGGTGAATATGCATCATTTAAAGAATTAGCAGATTTAAATGGTGAATTCAAATTGATGAAAAAATACAACGAAGCTCACCAGCGTTTAGACAAACAGCGCGATGAGTTTGATAAAAAATTGATAAAGGTTGTAGAGAAATTTGAGGTGGTTCAAGCCATTTTTAGTTGGCAATACATGAAAATCCTTCCTGTTGAAAAGGATAAAACGAAAACATGGTATGTTCCAATGTCTCAGGAAGTAATGCAATTGGATTCTAATTCTTCAATGTTGGCTTTACGCTATATTGCAGGTTTAGATGAAGCTGCGAAATTGAACAAGTTTGGTGTTGTGGATGATTTATTGGTTGAATTGAAAAAGTTCCAACGCAATGAGGCAGGTGATATTTGTCCTTCAGAAACAAAAGTGAAGGTGGAAATCAGTTACAACAAAATGGGAATTTTCAAAAATTCAATGTACAGTTATTTATTGTTTGGATTTGTCTTATTGATCATTTTCTTCGCACGTATTTTCACGAAACCAACGGTTGGAACAGAAAAATTCTTTAAACGAATCGGACGTATTTTTGTCGGAT
The DNA here is from genome assembly GCA_023262855.1 of Crocinitomicaceae bacterium. Classification (GTDB taxonomy): domain Bacteria; phylum Bacteroidota; class Bacteroidia; order Flavobacteriales_D; family Crocinitomicaceae; genus M0103. The sequence goes on along the minus strand of JALQYQ010000009.1, from coordinate 48,308 downwards.
TGTTAGTTGTGATATTCGTTTACCACGGAACAGGTTTAGGATTTAGATGGTACATTTCAGGTCATGCTCCTTGGAGTAACGGGTATGAGGCGGTTGTATTTATTGCATGGGTTGCGATGATTGCTGGTTTTGTTTTTGCAAAGAAAAATCCAGTTGTGATAGCGGCTGCTGCTTTGTTTGCGTTCTTTTTAATTTTTGTGTCTGAAATGAATTTATTGGATCCAGAAATCACTCCTCTGCAACCTGTTTTAAAATCATATTGGTTAATGATTCATGTGGCTATAATTACGGGTAGCTATGCACCTCTCGGTTTGAGTGCTTTGCTTGGACTGATTAATTTGATATTATACATTTCGAGAGGTACTAAAAGAAATGAAATTGTAACCTTGAATATCAATGAAATAACATATGTGTCAGAAATGGCAATGACGATTGGTTTGTTTATGTTAACCATTGGAACCTTCCTTGGTGGTGTTTGGGCGAATGAATCGTGGGGTAGATATTGGGGCTGGGACGCGAAAGAAACATGGGCCTTGGTATCTGTTTTAGTGTATGCGATAATTTTACACTTGCGATACATTCCAGGTTTGAAAAGTAAATTCACATTCAATATGGTGAGTTTATGGGGCTTCTCCTCAATTTTGTTTACATTCTTTGGAGTGAATTTCGTATTGGGAGGATTACATTCATATGCACAAGGAGATAGCATTTTGAAATTCCCAGAATGGTTGGTATTTATAATTTTAGGATTCGCAGCTTTTTCAGCGGTGGCAGTCTTTGTCAATTATCAATACAACAAAAGAATGAAAGCTGAATTGGAACGGGAATTTTAAACGTCTAAAAAGAGAAAAGATGAAACTAGATATTTTAGCGTTTGCGGCACATCCAGATGATATTGAGTTATCAGCAGCTGGGACGTTGATGAAACACATTGCAGAAGGTAAAACTGTTGGTATTGTTGATTTGACGCAAGGTGAATTGGGCTCACGTGGTACAATTGAAACGCGTTATCAAGAAGCTGAATTGGCTTCAAAGATTTTGGGAATTTCCGCACGCGTTAATTTGAAAATGGAAGATGGATTTTTTACTGATTCTGAAGAAAACAAACGCTTGATTATCGAACAGATTCGTCGTTTTCAACCAAGAATTGTATTGGCGAATGCCATTGAAGACAGACATCCAGACCACGCACGTGCAGCTAAACTGGTTTCAGATGCTTGTTTTTTAGCAGGCCTGAGAAAAATTGAAACAAGCTGGGATGGAGAGTCACAAAGTGCACATCGCCCAAAAGCAGTTTACCATTACATTCAAGATCATTATTTGAAAGCTGATTTTTGTGTCGATGTTACAGCTTTTGTAGATCGAAAGATAGAAGCAATAAAAGCATATAAAACACAATTCTACGATCCGAATTCGAAAGAGCCTGTAACTCCAATTTCTGGTGAAGAATTTTTCGATTTCATTAAAGGTAGAATGATGCAATACGGTCGACCAATTGGTGCAAAATATGCAGAAGGATTCACCGTTGAACGAGAATTAGGAATTAATTCCTTTGACGACTTAATTTAATTGAACCACTCAGACAACTTTTTGTTGTAAATGATAGTCATAGTAGTGACTACAAATGAATTATTTGATGAAAACAATTTTTTTAGCAATTACCCTTTTAGTTGGAACATATACATTTGCTCAATGTGATGGAAGTGAACCTCAAATTAATTTAGGAAACGATACCGTAATTTGTTTAGGTCAAAGTTTGACATTGAATGCACCGTCTGGATTTGATTATTACTTATGGTCGAATGGTTCTATGATCAATAATATTACTGTAAATGCGGCTGGTACATATTCTGTAGCAGGAAGTATTGTGGGATCGAATCTTATATTAAATGGAAATTTTCAAGGCGGAACAACAGCTGCGGCGAATAATTTTACATCGTCTTACATTCCTGGGACGGGTGGTTCTTGGGGACTTCTTTCGAATCCTGGGCAATATGCTATTTCTACTTCTCCAAATTTAGTTCATTCGAATTTTTCGGTTTGTGGAGATCATACAACCGGAACAGGTAATATGCTTATTGCAAATGGATCGTCTACAGCAAATACAATTGTTTGGTCGCAAACAGTGAATGTGACTCCTGGATCTGATTATGTGTTTTCATTTTGGCAAGCCAATGCCTTGAATGCAGTTGAGGTTTCTAATCTTCAGTTGTACATTAACAATGTGCCAATTTCTGGAATCATACCTACATCTACAACAGCTTGTACTTGGTTGGAAAATACAGGATTCTGGAATTCGGGAACGTCTTCAACGGCTGTGCTTTCGATTGTTAATCAAAGTATTTTGTCTTCTGGAAACGATTTTTCGATTGATGATATTTTCTTTGCTCCCATTTGTACAGTTACTGATTCTATTAATGTTCAAGTTGAACAAGTCATAATTGATGCTGGACCAGATTTAACATATTGCGAAAATGAAACAGGATTAATAACTGCTACTTCAAATGTTCCAATTGCAACTTGGTCATGGGGTTCTGGTCAAACAGTTCCTACGGTTGTACCAGATATTTCGGGCTTATATCAAGTTGTTGCAACAAGTCAAAATGGATGTGTTGGAATGGATGGAGCTCAAGTGACAATAATTCCAGTTGATTGGACGATAAGTCAAGTTTTATCGGGTCCAACTGATTGTGGCGCGAATAACGGATATGTTTCTGCAATTACATCAGGAACATTTAATGACCCAGCTAATTATACATGGTCTGGTCCTGGTGCAGCTAATCCAAATCAAATCAATGCCTCAGTGTGGACGAATTTGCCAATTGGTTGGTATTACCTTGAAGTTGAATCTGCTGGATGTTTCCAATATGATTCAGTTGAAATTATACCTAATAATCCACCTCAAGCTGGTTTAGTTGCAACACCAATTACAGGTTATTATCCCTTGACTGTTAATTTCCAAAACACGAGTCAAAATGCAAATCAGTTTTATTGGGATTTTGGAAATGGAAACACATTAAATGAGACAACAACGAATGGTCAAACGCAAGTGTATGACACAACAGGTGTTTACACAGTCATGTTAGTTGCGGGAAGTTCAGCTTGTTCTGATACAGCTTATGTAACAATTAATGTTTTAGAGCCACCAGTTATTTTACCTGTAGATTTGGAAACGGCGAATGTGTTTACACCAAACAATGATGGTGCAAATGACGTTTATCAGTTTCAATTGGTGAACATTGTTGAAATTGAATTGACAATTTTGAACCGTTGGGGAAATGTTATGTTTACAACAACGGATGTGAATGCTAGTTGGAATGGAAAAAGTAATGGTAAAGAGGCCGAACCAGGCGTTTATTTCTACATTTATAAAGCGAAAGGTATTCAGAACGAAGAGTTTGAAGGCCAAGGGTTTATTCATTTAGTGCGCTAGTGCAACTTTTATCACATTTTGTTTAAAAGAAATGTTGTCTTTTTGTACAAAAAGTAAGAAATGGAATCGAAAAAGCAACATTGGGAAACTGTTTACGAAACAAAATCACCTGAACAGGTAAGTTGGACACAAGAAAAGCCAGAAATTTCTTTGCAGTTTATTCAAGGTTTCGGCTTGGATAAAGATGCTTCAATTATTGATATCGGAGGTGGAGATAGCAAATTAGTTGATTTTCTGCTCAATCAAGGATATTCAGATATTTCCGTACTGGATATTTCCGGAAAAGCCATTGAACGTGCTAAAATTCGATTAGGTGAACGAGCTAAAGAAGTAACCTGGATAGAATCGGATATCAATGATTTTGTTCCTTCAAAGAAATATGCTATTTGGCATGATCGCGCAGCATTTCATTTCTTGACTTCAGCTGAGGAGCAAGCACGTTATGTGAAGATGGTGAATGAAGCGGTAAGCGATTTTATGGTTATAGGAACGTTTTCTGAAGATGGGCCGCTAAAATGTAGTGGATTAGAAATTCAACAGTACTCAGAGGCAAGTATGATCAACCAATTCAAAGGGTTTGAAAAATTACAGTGCGAATTTGAAAATCATCAAACACCATTTGACACAATACAGAACTTCATCTTTTGTAGTTTCAAGAAACGGATGTAATTGCAATTTTCTTTCCTTGCCATTCAATAGTATCTCCGGCTTGTTTGCCTAATAGTAGTTGACAAACAGGTGCCATCGGTGTAATGCAAAACACACTTTTTCCTTCAAAGGTAAATGCACCAATTCCAATTGAAATGAAGAAAATACCAGTTGATGTTTCGACCAAACTTCCCAATTCAATTTTAATGGAAGATTTTTCTGGGTTAATACGGAATAGTATTTCTTTTAATTTGCCAATTTCGGTAAGCTGACTTCCAATTTTTTCTTGTTCCAATTGTGCCATTGCTCGACCAGTTTCATGCTTGTCTCCAGCTGTAGATTTTGTTTCATTGGCTGTTGAATCCAATGCATCGTTGAGAGAAGCTAAAAGATTGTTGTTGCGTTTTTCTACTTCCGCAATAAGTGCATGATGTAAGTTGATTTTGAAGCTAGAATCTAACATTAGGATTTAAGATTGCTTTAAAACCTTGCGGTAAATAGTATCAAATGATTTTCCAACTGCGCGATAGCCAAAGTGCTCCTCCGCATATGAACGAATTGAACTACGATCAAATGTTACCGTTCCATCCAAAAATTGTTCAATCGCTCGCTCTAGTTCTTCCTCGTTTCTTGGTTGAACCAACAGTCCATTCGAGGCGTTTACATGTTCAGGAATTCCATTCACATTACTCGAAATAACTGGCAAACCAGTCATGAAAGATTCAGCAATGACACAAGGGAAATTCTCGTAATTACTAAACATTAGAAGGGCATCACTCTCACTCAGCATTTGTGCAACTTCGATTGTTGTTTTAGTAGAATGAAAAGTAACAACAGATTGGCAACTTAGTTCATTCACTAATTGCTTTGCATATTCAGTATCACCGTCACTTACAATATCTAAATGAAAATCAGAACGCTTTGACCTCAAATGATTTAAGGTGTGAATCATTCCCGTTAGATTCTTAATTGAATCAACACCAGTCGAAATGTGTATTAACTTAACAACACCTTCTTTCGATTTCGTGCTCACAGCAAATTTTTCTTCATCCACAACGTTGGAGATAATTTCAAATGTTGCTTGAGGAGCTAGTTTTTGCATGTGTGACTTTAAATTCAAACTCACTGGCATCAATACTGAAGCTTCGTTCAAGGCTTTTTTGCATAATTTCATGGCTGCAGGTGGGTAAGCATGATCACTTCCAACATGCAATCCACTAGAATTTTCAGTTATGACAAAAGGAATCTTATGGCGCATTTTTAACCACAATGCCCATGTGCCCATTGGATAAATGATGTTTAGATGAACGATGTCTGGTTTCCCCATCGTTTCTAAAGCCAGTTGATAGGATTTACGAAATGCCTTACGATGATTCAAAAAGCTACTTACTTTTCGAATGAATCCAATGGATGATGAACTTTTTGGGTAGTAAGCGATAATTTCCGTTATACCGTTTTGTACACTTTTCGTGACTTCAACGGTTGAAATACGTGGGTCAGAAAATTGACTTATTACCGTTACGTTGTTATAAATGCCAGCTGCTTCTGCATGTTTCTGAACAAAGTTTCCAAGGGTTGAATTTGTTCGGTTGGGATACCATGAACAAAGAGTTAGAACATTTAGTTTTCTTTCAGCTTGCATGAAAAACGGCTTTATAAACTTATGCCAATGTTTTTGAAAAAACCTCTTTCACTTGCTCCAAGGCAAAATCAATTTCTTCTTTTGTCGTGAAACGTGAAAATGAGAAACGTACATTTGGTCGCGTCATGTCAGCATTGATTCCTTCAAGTACATGAGATCCTTTTGCAGCTCCTGAAGAACAAGCCGATCCACCACTAACAGCAACGCCTTTCAAATCCAACGTGAACAATAACATTCCAGCTTTTTCAGTTCGTGGGAAACAAACATTCAATACGGTGTAAAGTGCTTTTGCAGGTTCCGTTTGGCCGTGGAAAGAAATATCAGAAAAAATTGATTTCAATTGTTCAATCATGTATGATTTTAATCCTTGAACATGTTGCTGATGTCCTTCTACATCATCATAGGCTAATTCCATGGCTTTTGCTAATCCGACAATTCCATAGACATTTTCTGTTCCTCCGCGTAAACCACGCTCTTGTGCGCCTCCATGAATTAAGGCTTCTGCTTTCACATTTTTGTTCACATACAAAAAGCCAATTCCTTTTGGTCCATGAAACTTGTGTGCAGCGCATGTAATAAAATCAATATCCAATTCTTTCAAATCAAAGGCATAATGCCCCATTGTTTGAACAGTATCTGAATGAAAATAAGCATTGTATTTTCTGCACAAAGCGCTAACTTCTTTCAAAGGAAGTAAAGTCGCAATTTCATTGTTGGCATGCATTAATGAAACCAATGTTTTATCCTCAGTGTTCAATAAGCGTTCAAGATCTGCTAAATCAACAGTTCCTTTATCGTCTAATTTTACATAACTCACACGTGCTAGTCCTTCTGCTTGAATAGCTTCTGCTGTATGTCCAACTGCATGATGTTCGATTGAAGAGGTGATAATGTGTTTAACACCCAATTGATAAACACTTGAATACAAAGCCATGTTATCCGCTTCAGTTCCTCCAGAAGTGAAAATGATTTCAGATGCTTGGCAATTCAACAGTTTAGAAATTGTTCTACGCGAAGTCTCAATCAATGCTTTTGTTTGACGTCCATAAAAGTGGGTTGATGAAGGATTCCCAAAACCGTCTTTTAAAACCGGTAACATTGCTTCAACTACTTCTGGAGCAATAGGTGTTGTGGCAGCATTGTCAAGATATACGCGCATAGAATAAAGTTTTCGCGAAGATAATTATTTGCTGCGTAACTGGAAGGGAAATTGCTCCTTATTCTTGGATACTTATTAATGTTTAGTCTCACTCCTTTCCGAACAATTGGCGCATGGTTTCTTTTCCGGGTGTACAGCGCTTTAAATTGTGCATAAATTGAAGGGAACGTTCAATGCGTTTATCGGAAGTTTTCATTTGAAGAATGTAATAAATCAAGGTTCGCTGTTTGCCGGGTGTTAATTGATAAAAGCGTTCATGCGCATCAGGATCTTGCTTCAATACTTCATTTAATTCAAGCGGGAATTCATGTCCAAATTCTGAAAAATCTTTTGTGAATTCAATGCTCACTTCATCACCAAAATGAATGTCCAGTTCTTTCATGCGAGCTTTCGAAACTGCTACATATCCTTTGCCTTCCCCGAGAGCTACAACGCCTCCTTGCCATTCAACTTGTTGATTGATTTTTACAATTACGCGCTGATTGAATTTACCTTTTTCTTCACCTCCGTTCAATAAGGTTAGGGTGTCTCCAGATAATTCGATGTAATGCAATTTTAGTTTCTCTAAATAGAGCAGAGGAGATGTTTGTTCGATTGGTTCCATGGATTAAAGTTTAGGTTCTTTGTCAAGAATTTTATATTTAGTCAAAGCATCATTTCGCGAACAAGCATTGAAGTGCCACCATTCAGTTGGTAAATTCCGAAATCCTTGCGACTTCATAACCTTTCGAAGTAGCTTGCGGTTGTTAATTTGTTGTTGTGTAAGTAGTCCTTTTGAAAGAAAATGTGCTTCCATGGTTGGATAAGCAATTTCATTGAATTCATCAAATTGAGCCCCCATATCTAAGGCTTTTCCTTTGGAGTCACAAATAGTTAGATCAACGGCAGCGCCAAAATTGTGCAGGCTTTTATTGGCAGGATTCGAAACGTATTTTCCACGTTCTTTACTTGGGATTGAATCTAGTGCCTTCCACATTTTAGCTTGAGTACTAACAGGACGAACTGCATCGTAAATAAGCAAATGCAAAGACGAATCAATTGAACTTAAATAAGCCTGACATTTTGATAAACGTTCAGCAACATCTTTTTGTAAATAAGCCGTTTTTAATCGTTCATACAACTTCATTTTCATAAAATTATCAGTCGTACTATATTTTAAGTCTACAAAAATGGAAGGGTTGATTGATTGAACATTCACTAAATCTGTTAACGAAAGTACCGAATCAATTGATGAGTCCTTGCCAACTACATTATCTGTTGAAGTTGTTGTATTGACTTGTGTTTTTCTGAATGATGAAGATTTCTCTGGTTCCTGTTGCATAGAACAAGAAACGAGTAGAATTGCAAGTATGAACAGATTTAACAACTTCATGCTTCAAAGTTCGAAAAAGAATTCAATTGCGCCTAACTATTTGAACATTTGACGTAAATTTGCGGCAACAAAAAACCAGAAAAGTTATGCCGAAATTATCACAGAAGGCTATTGATATGCCAGCGTCTCCGATTCGTAAGTTAGTACCTTACGCAGAGTCAGCTAAAAAGCAAGGTAAAATTGTTTACCATTTGAACATTGGTCAACCAGATATTGAAACGCCAGAAGTTGCTTTGAATGCAATTAAAAACATGGATCGTAAGGTGATTGAATACAGTCACTCGGCTGGTTTTGAAAGTTACCGTAATGGATTGTCGGCGTATTATAAGAAAACAGGAATTAATGTTAATCCAGAAGATATACTAATCACTACTGGTGGTTCAGAGGCCTTGATTTTTGGTTTCATGACAACATGTGACCCAGGTGATGAGGTGATTATTCCTGAGCCATTTTACGCAAATTACAATGGTTTTGCTGTAACGGCAGGTTTAAATGTTGTTCCTGTAACTTCAACAATTGAAACAGGTTTTGCATTGCCTCCAGTTGAGGAATTTGAGAAAAAAATCACGTCGAAAACGAAAGCAATCGTAATTTGTAATCCAGGAAATCCAACAGGATATTTGTATTCAAAAGAAGAGTTGGAGCAATTGCGAGATATTGTATTGAAACACGATTTGATTTTGTTCGCTGATGAGGTTTACCGTGAGTTTTGTTACGATGGAGCAATTCCTTTTTCAGTGATGAATTTGGAAGGCTTGGAAAACAATGTGATTATGATTGATTCTGTTTCGAAACGCTACTCAATGTGTGGAGCTCGAATCGGAGCATTAATTACAAAGAATTCTGAAATCATGGCAGCCGCTTTGAAATTTGGACAAGCACGTTTATCTCCGCCGACTGTTGATCAAATTGCAGCTGAAGCAGCGTTGAATACACCACAATCGTATTTTGATGATGTTGTTGCTGAATATGTGCAACGCAGAAACATTACAGTGGACGGTTTGAATGCGATTCCAGGCGTTTTTTGTCCAAAACCTAGTGGAGCATTTTACGCAGTTGCGAAATTTCCAGTTGATGACGCTGAAAAATTCTGTCAATGGTTATTGGAAGATTTCGAATACGAAGGTCAAACTGTAATGATGGCACCAGCCAATGGATTCTATTCGACAAAAGGTGCTGGACAACAAGAAGCGCGAATTGCTTATGTTTTAAACCAAGATTCGTTGCGTAAAGCTGTAAAATGTTTGGAAGAAGCATTGAAGGTTTATCCAGGAAGAACTAACTAAGATTTCTTTATTATAGTTTAAAGCCTCATTCGCAGAATGGGGCTTTTTTGTGTCCAAATGAAAGGCATCAAAGCAAAGAAGGAAATGTGGTTCCAGTAGTTTGTTAAATAATAGAGCAAAAAAAACGGGACTAAAAATAGTCCCGTTCATATTAAGAGATTCTTAATTATTTTTTAACGAAAGTGTTACGAACTACTGTACCGTTTTCAGCAACGATTTCGTAGAAGTATACACCAGCAACTAAGTTAGAAACATTAACTGCAGCAGTGTTAGCGTTGATAGCTTCTGTTGAGATAACTTTTCCATCCATTCCAATGATTGAAACTGAAGTAGCGTTAGCACTTAAGTTGATGTTCAATACGTCGTTTGCAGGGTTTGGATAAACTGATGTAGTAATTGCGTTTTCGTCAACACCAAGAACAAAGTTTACAACTGGGAAAATTGCTAAAGCAACATTAACCCCACCTTGCCAAGCAGTAGCAAAATCATTTAAAGTATTGTCACTCCAAATTTCAAATGTGTGAGTTCCTGCGTTAGCCCAGTCATCAGAAGTATTTGATACCATGGCAATTGTATCGCCAGCAGTTGTAGGTAAGTATACCATAACTACAACATCTTTTGAAGCTGGAATTGTTACAGGAGAACTAAAAGTTGCGTTTACATTATATGGAAGACCTCCAGCTATTGCATAACCAGTTGCTAATGTAGTATCCACTGAACTTAAAGGAATCGTAACACTTCCTAAAACTGGTCCTAATGTAGTTGTTGTACCAAATTCATGAATTTTCACGATAAAAGAACCTCCATTATCACTTTTAATTGGAGCCCAAAGTAATACATTTGAAATAGAACCACCATTTGTTAAACCATTAGCATTGTTGAAACGCATTCCTTTACCAAGATCACCATAAGAATTGTTCCCAGATACATATCCTCCACCTTGAGCACCATAAATTGTTGGTGTTCCTGTAAAGAACTCTGTTAATGTATCAACTTGTGCATTTGCTGCAATAGAAGTCAAAACAACTCCAAGAGAAAGTAAAATTTTTTTCATATTCTAATAAAATTAAGTTAAACGTTGTCAAATATACATTAAAAAAAGTTTTCAAAAAAACACACACAAAATTAATTCCACATAGATATGTTAAATTGTGTCTAAAATAATTTTGTTGCGTTGAATTTTTATTTTACCCTTTATTTCAAGTTGTTTCAATAAACGCGAAATGACAACTCTTGAAGAATGCAAATCTTCTGCAATTTGCTGATGGGTGTGATGAATTTCAAGACTCCCTAGTAGTTTCGCTTGATCTGTAAGGTATTTTAATAAACGCTCATCCAGGCGCATAAAAGCAATGGCGTCTACTGTTTCCATCAACTCCGTTAATCGCGTATGATAACTCTGAAGGATAAATTCTCGCCATGAACGATATTTGTTCATCCATGTTTCCATCATTTCAACAGGAATCATTAATAACAAAGAATCTTCCATGCTTGTTGCTTTGATTTCACTGGATGTATGACGTACACAACATTGTAAAGTCATAGCACAGGTATCACCACCTTCTATGTAATAAAGTAGGAGCTCATCTCCCTCATCATTTTCACGTGAAATTTTTATTGAACCTTCCAATACAATTGGAATGTATTGCATCGAATCGCCAACATTGAGAATTATCTCGTCTGCAATAACTTCCTTTACTTGTGAGATTTTAATGATCTCATCAATTAATGGTTCTTCTAATACATAACCAAGTGCGTCATGTAAATAATCATGCTTGTTCTCTTTTAATTGCGTCCTTGTCATACTTTATAAACATATTTGCCCAAATAATTTTAGACAAGGCATAAAGATAAGGAGCTAAAAGAATAGTTGCAAAAATTATGAGGCCAATTTGCCAACCGATTGGAACATTGTCGAAAAATAAATTGAATGAAACCCAAAGGGTAACGAATAAAGCAACTCCCAACGCATAAGCAACATACATTGCTCCGTAATAAAATCCTGGCTCTTTTGAATATTTTAAACCGCACACATTACAATGTTCATGTATTTCTCCAACTTTCGATAAATCGTATGGATGTGAAACCATAAATTCGCCTTCTTGGCATTTTGGACAACGCATTTTGAAAATACTGTATAGTCTTGAACCTTTTCCGAAAATCATAACTCTCAATTTATAACACAAAGTTAATAGCCACTCTTATCTAGCTTTGCAACCTAAGTTGCATTCAGCATTCCTGTTTTTTTTGTGTACAAATTTGAATGTCAAGCAACTCGATTTTTATGACATTTATCATGTTTTCATTTGAATTTTATCATTTATCAAGCTCTTCGTTTGCGTTTCCTTTGCAAGAATGAAGAACCCTCTCAAACAGAAGGGGAATTCTATTCAAGCATTAACTTAAAACGAATTGAAAAATGAGTACTATCGCCCCTTCAAAAGAACAGCTTCTTGCTGAGTTTGAGTCGAAAATAGCTGCTGAAATGAAAATCGAACCAAGAGATTGGATGCCGGATGAATACCGTCAACACTTGATTCGTCAAATTTCGCAACACGCACATTCAGAGGTTATTGGTATGCAGCCAGAAGGAAACTGGATTACGCGTGCCCCATCTTTAAGAAGTAAAAAAATTCTATTAGCTAAAATTCAAGATGAAGGTGGACATGGCTTGTATTTATACAGTGCAGCAGAAACGCTTGGCGTAAGTCGTGAACAATATATTCAATGGTTACACGAAGGGAAAGCAAAATACTCATCAGTGTTTAATTATCCAGCACTGAATTGGGCTGATATTGGTGCAATAGGTTGGTTAGTTGATGGTGCTGCAATTACAAACCAAGTTTCTTTGCAACGTACTTCTTATGGTCCGTATTCAAGAGCAATGGTGAAAATTTGTAAAGAAGAATCGTTCCATCAGCGACAAGGTTATGAAATCATGTGGAAAATGATGGAAGGTACAAAAGATCAGCAACAAATGGCGCAAGATGCATTGAACCGCTGGTGGTGGCCTGCGTTGATGATGTTTGGACCTCATGACAATGAGTCTGCTAATACTTCCAATGCAATGAAATGGAAAATCAAACGTGAATCAAACGATCAATTGCGTGAGAAATTCATTAATAAAACAATTCCTCAAGCTGAATTAATTGGATTGAAAGTTCCTGATGCAAATCTTCAATTATTGGAAGATGGCACTTATAAACACGGAGATATCAATTGGGATGAATTTTGGGAAGTGGTAAAAGGAAATGGACCTTGCAACCAACAACGCTTAGAACATCATAAACGCGCTCATGACAATGGAGCTTGGGTGAGAGAAACAGCTTATGTGGCTGGATTAAATCAAAAATAAAAACATGAATAAACAACTTTTGCATCAGCATTTAATAAAAAGTCAAGAAGAAATAATTCATGACTTACGTGAAAAAATTGCTTCGTCGAATGGAATGGTCGATATCGATGAAACAGATACGATTGATCCTGAAGATTTATCCCATCAAACGGAATCAGGTGAAATGAAGCAATTGTTCGAGAAAAAACTTTTTCGTGCAGAAGTCGAATTAAATCAACTTAAAAACTTGAATGTTGATCAAAAATCATTAGTGGAAGCGGGCGCATTTGTCGCTACAGAGAAATTTCATTTTTTCGTAGGACATGCAACCATGCCTTTCGATTTTGAAGGGAAACACATCGTCGGTATTTCAGTTGATTCGCCAATTTTTCCAACTATGAAAGGAAAAGGAAATGGGGATTCTTTTTCTCATGCTGGCAATGATTACAAGATTTTAGAAATTAATTAAAAAATTAGAAAATGGAAGCAGCAGAATCACAAGGACAATTATGGGAGGTATTCATCCAATCAAAACCAGGTCAAGCATATAAGCACGTAGGAAGTGTGCATGCTTTTGATAAAGATTTAGCAGTTGAAAATGCACGCGATATTTATACGCGTCGAGGTGAAGGAACTGGATTATGGGTTGTTCCAGGTAAAGAAATCGTTGCAGTAACAATCAACGAAGCAGAATATTTCTTTGAGCCAATTGATGAGAAAATTTACCGTCATCCAACTTTTTACGATTTACCAGAAGGTGTTAAACAAATGTAATTTCAACGATGGAAACGAAAATTAACTATTACCTGCAAATTGCAGACAATGCACTGATTCTTAGTCATCGTTTGAGTGAATATTCAAGCCATGGACCTTTTTTGGAAGAGGATTTGGCGAATACAAATGTGGCTTTAGATTTAATTGGAATCGCAGAATCAATTTACAACGAGTGCGCACGTATCGAAGGAAAAGGTAGAATCGGTGACGATTTTCCGTACCGCCGAGGTGAACATGAATTCTACAATTGTCTTCTAGTGGAACAACCAAATCGCGACTTTGCATTCATCATGGTTCGTCAGTTCCTAACAGATGCTTTTAACTTTTATTTCTATTCAGAAATGATAAAGAGCAAGGATGAATTCTTGAAATCGATTGGATTTAAAGCAATCAAACAAGTTACCTATCATTTGCGCCGCAGTTCTGAATGGATGATTCGTTTGGGAGCAGGAACGGAATTAGCAAATGGTAAAACACAATTTGCTTTGGATACCTTGTGGAGATATTCTCAAGAATTCTTTGTTCCAAGTGAAGCAGAATCAGCAATGATCATAGCTGGAGTAGGGGTAGACTTACAAGTTGTTAAAGACCAATGGTTCCAAAAAGTAAGAGAAATTCTTTACATGGCCCATTTGTCAATTCCAGAAAACCAATTCCAATTAAATGGAGGTAAACAAGGTAAACACTCTGAAAATTTAGGGTTTATTTTAACCGAAATGCAGTTTTTGCCGAGTAAATATCCCGATGCAAAATGGTAGGATTATCTTCCCGCCAATTGCATTAATTTATCAGCATCAATAATTTCAAGTTTGCGGGTGTGAATTTCAATCATGCCCTCATCCTTGAAATCTTTTAACAAACGAATCAATGTTTCAGTGGCTGTACCTACAAAGTTCGCCATGTCCTCTCGCGTCAAATTGATTTGTTCATCACCATAAATATCTCCAAGAATTAACAAGGCAAACGCCAAACGTTCACGAACTGATTTTTGTGCCATATTGGTAATGAAAATCGCACGATCACCTAATTCCTTAGACAATTCTTTCATGATACCGTTTCGCAACGTTGGATTGGTATCAATCATATTCAAGAAATCCTCTTTGCCGATAAAACAAATGTTGCATTCTTCAAGTGTTGAAGCAGCAACTTTATAGGGTTCGCCACTAAACATAGCTCTGAAACCTATGATTTCTCCCTCTTTTGCAATGTGAATGATTTGTTCCTTTCCTTCGTCTCCTCGCGTAAAAATTTTGACTTTTCCTTGATTCAAGCAAAAAACACCACGTGGAAAGCTGCCTTCAATAAATATTGGTTGACCTTTTTTATAATAAGCACATGATTTTTGTTCGTCAACGTGCGAAATTTCATGGTCGCAAAAACTACCAAAAAGTGAGCTTTTTCGTGCTCCACAGGTTTCACATGACACATGTTTGTGCGATTTATCCAACATTCTATTCGGTTTTCTCACCGTAAAGATAAAATATTCCTATTATTATTTCAAAGATGATAAATATCATTTTTTTTAAAAATGAGTGGTGCGTACCTTTGTCAGACATTTTTTTCAGCATGGATAAGCAAATAATTGACAAATACAATGTTCCGGGACCGCGTTATACTTCTTATCCAACCGTTCCGTTTTGGAAAAATGATCCACTTTCAAGTGCTGATTGGCTAGCAACGATTCAACGCAATTTAACTGTTTTTAATTCAGAGGATTGCAGTGTTTACGTGCATCTGCCGTTTTGTGAAAGCTTGTGCACCTTCTGCGGTTGTCACAAAAGAATTACGAAAAATCACGATGTTGAATCTCCCTACATCAATGCTGTCTTGAAGGAATGGGAAATGTATCAAGAGAAGTTGAACATTCAACCAAACATCCGAGAATTACATTTCGGCGGAGGAACCCCAACTTTTTTTGCGCCAAGTGAATTAATCCGTTTATTGAAAGGCTTGTTCAAGGCTGAAAAAGTAGATCCAGAATTTGTAGAGTTGAGTATTGAAGCTCATCCTAACAATACAACCAATGAACACTTGACAGAGTTGTATAACTTCGGATTTAGAAGATTGAGCCTTGGAATTCAAGATTACAGTCCTGTGGTTCAAAAGGCAATTCACCGCATCCAATCATTTGATCAAGTGAAAGCTGTTCACACTTCGGCACGTGAAATGGGGTATAAATCGATTAGTCACGATTTGGTTTTTGGTCTACCAAAACAAACCTTAGAAGATATTATCGATACCGTTACAAAAACCTTGGAATTGCGTCCAGATCGTATTTCTTTGTACAGTTATGCACATGTTCCGTGGATCAAAGGAAATGGTCAACGCGGATTCGATGAGTCAGATTTACCAAAAAGTGAAGTGAAACGTGCCTTGTATGAAAAAGCCAAAGAAATGTTGGAGGCTGAAGGATACATGGAAATTGGAATGGACCACTTTGCACTCGCACACGACGATTTAGCAATCGCCTTTAATTCTAAAAATTTACACCGTAACTTCATGGGCTACACTACTCAAGATACCAATTTAATGATTGGACTTGGAATGTCAGCTATTTCAGATAGTTGGTTCGGATTTGCTCAAAACGATAAATCAGTTGAAGGTTATTTGGAACAAATTGAAAATGGTCAATTACCAGTTTTTCGTGGACATTTGTTGAGTGAGTTGGATGTTGAAATCCGCACGTATATTTTGGATTTAATGTGTCATTTTGAAACGACTTTTAAAGCAGATTCAGTATTCAAAGAAGTACATCAATTGATTAAAAAACGTCTTAAAGGAATGATTTCAGATGGCTTGGTACAACTTGATGGAGATAAGGTTCTAGTCACGACAGAAGGAATACCATTTGTGCGAAATTGCTGCATGATTTTCGATCAAGACTTGGAACCAAATATAAAATTAGAACGCATGTTCTCTCAAACAATATGACGGACAAAATTTGTTACCACTGCGGAGATGAGGTAATCGGAAAAGGTTATTTTTTTGACGAAAAACCTTTCTGTTGCAACGGATGTAAAACTGTTTATCAATTATTGAAAGATAATAATTTAGGCAATTTTTACACCTTGGAATCAAATGCTGGTGCAAAGCCCTCAGAAAGTAACCAACACAAATATGCTTTTTTAGAAGTTGAATCGATTAAAACAAAATTCATTGATTTTGAGGATGAAACGACTGCTCGAGTAACACTTTTTTTACCACAAATCCACTGTTCTTCATGTATCTATTTACTTGAAAACATCGCCAAGATTGAACCTGCCATTTTGAATTGCCAAGTTAATTTTGCAAAACGAGAAGCGTCAATTGTATTTGACCAATCAGTTTTGAGTTTGGCGCAATTAGCCTTGTTGTTGGATCGAATTGGATATGCACCTAATTTTGGAAACAGAAATCAAACAGAGAAAAAACTAGATAAGAAATTTTTATACAAACTCGGTGTCGCTGGTTTTGCATTTGGAAGCATTATGCTTTGGAGTTTTCCTGAATACCTGGGCATTGAAGGCGATAATCCAGAGTTTAGAAATTTTACCTCTTACTTGTCTTTCGCAGTTTCTATTCCAGTATTGTTATTTTCTGCATCCGAGTATTTTATTTCTGCGTACAAAGCTTTGCGCTACAAAAGTTTGAATTTAGATGTGCCGATTACAATTGGTATTATCGCTCTTTACGCACAAAGTTCTTACAGCATTATGGCTGGTTACGGTCCAGGATACATGGATTCTTTTGCAGGATTTATTTTCTTCTTGTTGATAGGGAAATGGTTCCAAAATAAAACTTATAAAACCCTTTCCTTTGAGCGTGATTACACATCCTACTTTCCAGTTGCCGTTACGCGATTAATTGATGGAAAAGAGGAAATTGTTGAAATTGAGCAGTTAAATGTACAAGATACGGTGTTGATCCGTAACGAAGAAGTGATTCCTTGTGACAGTATTTTATTGTCCGACTCAGCAAAAATTGATTATAGTTTTGTTACCGGTGAAGCCGTTCCGATCAATAAAAAGAAAGGAGATTTTATATATGCCGGAGGAAAGTTATTAGGCCAACGAATTACGCTTCAAGTTGAAAAGGAAAGTAATAGAAGTCATTTGACGCAATTATGGAACGACGTACAAACAGATAAAAAAACACGCACAAGTTTCTTGTATCAAGACCGTTTGTCCTTCTATTTCTTAATTATTATTTTGATTATTGCAGGTGTTTCTTCCATTGCATGGGCTTTTGTCGATGCAACGCGAATCACGCAAATTGTAGTTTCTATTTTGATTGTTGCCTGTCCATGTGCCTTGGCACTTTCGGCTCCATTCACGTTTGGAAATGTGATGCGTTTACTGGGTAGAAAAGGGTTGTATTTGAAGAATACCGGAGTTATTGAACGCATGAATGAAATCACAGATATTGTATTTGATAAAACTGGAACTTTAACGACTGGTACAACGCACAAAGTAGATTTTGTAGGGGACGAATTATCAGTGGAAGATAAGGAAGCAATTTATTGTTTGGCAAATTCGTCAACGCACCCACTTTCTAGGGCAATTGTTGCTTGTTTGAAAGCCCAAAACATTGCCAGCACAGACGAAATAGCAGATTTTGATGAGGTTTCAGGAAAGGGAATTTCAGGTTCAATTCACGGTTTAAATGTTAAGATTGGAAATCCATTTTTTACTGATTTAAGTGTAGTTGATGAAAACGAAACATCTTCGTTTGTGCGTTTGAGTAATGGGAAAACAGGTCGTTTTATCTTTAGTTCAGAGTTAAGAATTGGAATAGAAGATTTACTTCATTCATTAAAATCCTATCGTTTACATGTGTTATCGGGTGACAAAGACAAAGATAAAGCGCTCATGCAAAAATTATTTCCAAAGGATAGTGTTTTGCTTTTTCAACAAACACCAAAAGACAAACTCGATTACATTGAATCGTTAAATAAACAAGGAAAAAGTGTCTTGATGGTTGGAGATGGATTAAATGATTCTGGTGCATTAGGAAAAGCAGATGTTGGTATTGCTGTTTCAGAAGATGTATTTCGATTTACACCTTCTTCAGATGCAATTATTGAGGCTTCAAAATTGGCACAATTGGATCGTTTATTGAGTATTTCTAATTTCTCAAAAACAGTATTAAAAGTCTGTTTAGCCTTTTCTGTTTCATACAATATTGTCGGTTTAAGCTTTGCAATTTCAGGAAACTTAACTCCGCTGATAGCCGCTATTTTAATGCCAATCAGCTCGATTACAGTTGTTTTAATTAGTACTTTTTTAGTTTATTTAAAAAAATAGTTCTATCTTACATTGGCTCAATGAGAAACCACTATTTGAAAAACATGATAGAAATCAGTTTTTAGACTAACACCTATCATTCTTTTCTTTTGACAATCTCATGACATTTGTACTATGGGAATGATATACATAATGCTAATCGTAAGTTTAATCGTCGCGCTGTTCTTTTTAGCGTCGTTCTTTTGGGCAACAAAATCAGGGCAATTCGATGATGATTACACGCCTTCAGTAAGAATTCTCTTCGACGACGAAATAAGTCAAAAAACAAATCAAAAAACAAATAAACAATCAGATGGAAGTACAGAAGTTTAGTTACGACAATAAGATCGTAAGAAATTTTGCCTGGGCCACAATTATTTGGGGTATCACGGGTATGCTGGTCGGATTAATAATTGCATTGCAATTAGCTTTTCCGGAATTTTTTAATGATTACCTAGGATTCAGTTTCTTGTCCTTTGGTAGATTAAGACCATTGCATACCAATGCAGTGATTTTTGCATTCGTAGGGAATGGAATTTTCATGGGGGTTTATTACTCGTTACAACGCTTGTTAAAAACAAGAATGTGGAGTGATAAATTGAGTAATATCAACTTTTGGGGTTGGCAGTTTATCATTTTATGTGCTGTTGCAACCTTGCCTTTTGGTATCACTTCAGGTAAAGAATACGCTGAACTAGAGTGGTGGATCGATATCTTAATTACCTTACTTTGGGTAGTGTTCGGATTCAACATGTTCGCAACGATTTTAACGAGACGTGTAAAACACTTGTACGTTGCAATTTGGTTCTACATCGCAACATTTGTAACAGTTGCTATCTTACACATCTTTAACTCGTTTGAATTACCAGTATCTTTCTTGAAAAGTTACTCTTGGTACGCTGGAGTTCAAGATGCGCTTGTACAATGGTGGTACGGACATAATGCGGTGGCATTCTTCTTAACAACTCCTTATTTAGGTTTGATGTACTACTTTGTGCCGAAAGCTGCACAACGTCCAGTTTATTCATACCGCTTATCAATTATCCACTTTTGGGCATTGATCTTCATCTATATCTGGGCTGGACCTCACCACTTATTATATACTTCACTTCCTGATTGGGCACAAAGTTTAGGGGTTGTTTTCTCTGTGATGTTGATTGCTCCATCTTGGGGTGGTATGTTGAACGGTTTGTTAACAATGCGTGGAGCTTGGGACCGTGTTCGTGACGATGTAATGTTGAAATTCATGGTTGTTGCCTTAACATGTTACGGTATGGCAACCTTTGAAGGTCCATTGTTATCATTGAAAAATGTGAACATGTTGTCTCACTTTACAGATTGGACAATTGCTCACGTTCACGTTGGAGGTTTAGGATGGAATGGTATGATGACATTTGGTATGTTATACTGGTTATTCCCTAAATTATTCCGTGTTGAATTATACTCTAAAAAATTAGCGAACCAACACTTCTGGATTGCAACATTAGGTATCTTATTGTATGCAATTCCAATGTACATTGCTGGTTTCATGCAAGGTTTGATGTGGCAAGATTTCAATCCAGATGGAACGTTGGTAAATTCAGATTTCTTGAAAACAGTTGATGCTTTGCACCCATACTACATCCTACGTTCTATTGGTGGTCTATTGTTCATCGCTGGTGCAGTTATGATGTTCTATAACTTGATTAAAACTGCTAAAGCAGGAAACTTCTTGGCTAACGAAGAAGCAGAGGCAACAGTGACTAAAAACGCAAATGTTAAACTGAAAGAAGGAAAAGAATACTGGCACAGAAGTATTGAAAAACGTCCAATTCGTTTCATGATTGTTAGTATCGTTGTTGTTGCGATTGGTGGTTTGGTTGAAATTATCCCAACGATGATTGTGAAAAGCAACGTTCCAACAATCTCTAGTGTGAAACCATATACGCCACTTGAATTACAAGGACGTGACATGTATATCCGTGAGGGATGTTACAACTGTCACTCTCAAATGGTTCGTCCATTGCGTTTTGAAACTGCACGTTACGGTGAGTATTCTAAATCAGGAGAATTTGTTTACGATCACCCGTTCCAATGGGGTTCTAAACGTACAGGTCCAGATTTAGCTCGTGAAGGTGGTTTAAGAAGTAATTACTGGCACTACCAACACATGATTCGTCCGAAAGATGTATCTCAAGGTTCTATCATGCCAGCTTACATTTGGATGGATGATGAAAATTCACTTGACTTATCAATGATCGAAGCGAAAATTAGTGCAATGCAAACGCTTGGTGTTCCTTACGCAAAAGGATACGAGAAAAAAGCACAAGGTGATGCAGAAAAACAAGCACTTGCAATCGCTGAAAACATCGTAGATGAAATGTACAATTCTTTACCTCCGAAAATGCAGAAAACGTTCAACAAAAAAGCGGAGGTTGAGAAAATGAAATCGAAAGAAGTAGTTGCAATCATCGCTTACTTACAACGTTTGGGTACTGACATCAAAGCACAAACAAAAACAGTTAAAAAATAACATCAAAAAACAAAGAACATGTTACGATTTATCAAACATAACTTAACAAATATCGATGGTGTTGAATTTTATCCATTACTGTCTTTGTTAATCTTTGTCATCTTCTTCGCTGTTGTTATCACAATGGTAATTCGAATGACAAAGGCTGAGGTAACAGAACTAAGCGATATCCCTTTTGAAAAGGATGCCGCTGGTGAATACAAACAATAATCGATTGATGTTCATTTAATAAGAAAGTCATGAAAAAGTATTTCAATATAAGTTTAGCTGTCTTCACCCTTTGGTTGGGTGGGCAGCAAGCAATTGCTCAAGATGGTGAGCAGTTATTCAAGGCAAAGTGTAATACCTGCCACATGGTAGATAAAAATTCTACTGGACCTAACCTTAAAGGTGTAAAACAAAAATGGACCGATGCAGGTGAAGGAGAATTAATCTACGAATGGGTTAAAAACTCTGAAGCGTTGATTGCTTCTGGAAAAAGTAAAATGGCAAACGAAATTAAAGGGTTTAGTCCTGCTGCCATGACTCCACAAGTTGTTACAAACGAAGAGTTGGATGCAATCTTAAATTACATTGACACGTACGCACCGGCAGCAGCCTCTGCTGCAGCTCCAGCAGATGGTGCAACAGCAGGAGTAACAGATCCAAACGCAAACGTAACTTTCGTTCCAGATTACAATGAGAACTTAACATTGTTCTATTGGTTGTTTGGAAGTATCGTTGTATTGTTAATTGCAATTATCATTATGTCAACTTCAATTACAACCTTGGTGAAATCTGATTACTTCAAGAAAAAATTGGAAGAAAAATCAAAAGCTAATGGTGAGAACTCAACTCCTGTAGCTTCTATTTTAGCTATCATCGGAGCATTTGGTGCAATGACAATTGGAAATAACTCTCACGCTTTAACATTCATGGCAGCTGGAGAAGCTGAAAAAGGAACACCTTGGTTAGTGGTTGAAAACATGGATTTGTATTTCATGGTTGTCATCAATGTGATTTTATTAGGTGTATTGTTCTACTTAAGAAGAATGTTCAGAGACTTCATGGCAATGGCTCGTCCAAAAGCAGCTGAAGTTGCTCCGGAAACAGCGATTAAGAAAATAAATGTAATCTTAACAGATGCTGTTGCAATTGAAGAAGAACATACAATTTTAATGCAACATGAATACGACGGAATTCGCGAGTTGGACAACAACTTACCACCTTGGTGGGTTTGGGGATTCTTCGCTACAATTATCTTCGCAGTAGTTTATGTATTCAATTACCATATCTTCCAAACAAGCGATTTACAAATCAAAGCATACGATAAAGAAATTGCTCAAGCGAAAGCGGATGTGAAAAAATACCAAGAAGAACATGCAATGAATGTCGATGAAACAAATGCAACTCTCTTAACTGACGACGCTGCAATCTCTTCAGGAAAGGCAATCTTCGAATCGAACTGTGTAGTATGTCACAACCCGAAAGGTGAAGGTAATATCGGTCCGAACTTAACAGATGACCATTGGATTTATGGTCCTGATATCAAAGACTTGTTTAAAACAATCAAATTGGGAACACCAAACGGAATGCCTGAACATGCTTCTAAATTGAATCCTGTTCAAATACAACAAGTTGCATCCTTTGTGTTATCCTTACCAAATACACCAGGTAAAGCCCCAGATGGGAAACTTTACCCAGCAAAAAAATAAGTTAACAATAAGAGCCGGTGTAACAATAGTTGCATCGGCTTTTTATCGTTAAACGTAATATTACAAGACGGTATACCACTGCTCAATAAAACTGAAAACAACATTTTAAACGGTATACAAATTTGAGAGATCATGATTGAGAAAGAAGATGAATTTAGAGATGAAGAAGGTTTTAGAGACCGCATTTCTACAGTGAATGAAAAGGGAAAACGTGTTTGGGTTTTTCCAAAAAAACCAGTAGGACCTTATTACAACAAACGAAAAATAGTGAGCTATCTTTTGCTTGCTTTTCTATTCACCGCTCCTTGGATTAAAATAGGAGGACACCAGCTTTTATTATTTAATTTACTTGAACGCAAATTCATACTTTTCGGCAAAGTATTCTGGCCGCAAGATATGTATTTGTTTGCATTGTCAATAATCGTTGGAATCGTCTTTGTGATCCTATTTACGATCATATATGGAAGGTTTTTCTGCGGTTGGGTCTGTCCTCAAACCATTTTTATGGAAATGGTGTTTCGCAGAATTGAATATTGGATTGAAGGCGATTGGACGCACCAGAAAAAATTGAAAGATGCTCCATGGTCCAAAGAAAAAATCTTTAAGAAAACTTCCAAACATTTAATTTTTTGGTTGATTTCGTTCTTAATTGCAAATACATTTCTTGCATACATCATTGGAAGTGAACAATTGTTGAAAATTCAAACAGATCCAGTTGGAAAACACTTTGGCGGACTAATAGCAATCGTCATTTTTACAACTGTTTTTTACCTCGTTTTTGCAAAATTAAGGGAACAAGTTTGTACTACAATTTGTCCTTATGGTCGTTTACAAGGTGTTTTACTAGATCCAAATTCAATGGTTGTTGCCTATGATCACAAAAGAGGTGAGGGAAGAGCCAAAATTAAAAAAGGTGAAGACCGTGTCGCAGCAGGGAAAGGAGATTGTATTGACTGCGGACATTGTGTGCACGTTTGTCCAACTGGAATTGATATTCGAAACGGTACGCAGTTAGAATGTATCAATTGTACAGCTTGTATGGATGCCTGTGATAACATCATGGACTCTGTTGGTATGGAAAAAGGTTTGATTCGATTCGTTTCTGAAAATGGAATTAAAAATAGAACTCCATTCCAATGGACAAGAAGAGTAAAATCATACACTGTATTATTGGGTGCAATGTTTACGATCCTTTTAGTTTTATTAATAACACGAAAAGATTTTGAAACTACAATTATTCGCCAACGTGGAACAACTTATCAATTAACGAATGATGGAATGGTTAGTAACATTTTCGAAATTAACTTGACCAATAAAACAAGCAAAGATTATGTCGTTACCTTGAAATTGGATGATCCAGATGGTGAAATCGAAATGGTTGTCGATAAATTCAAATTGAAAAAAGAATTCTACTTAAAAGAGCGATTTATTATTAAATTGCCAATGGAAAAGATAGATCACGGTAAAACGATTCTACATGTTCAAATCATCGGAAATGGTGAGGTGATAGAAACCGTTAAAACCAAGTTTATTGGTCCAATGTTATAAAAATTGAAATATGAATTGGGGAAAAGGAATAGTAATTGGAATGGCAACGTTTATGGGGTTTATCATCTTTTTGGTGGTGGGACTTATGACAAACAGAGTTGACCTTGAAAGTGAAGATTACTACAAGCGTGAAATCAATTATCAACAGGAAATAGTTGCGCAAGAAAACGCAAATAAATTGGATGCAAAAATTGAAATTATTTCAAACGAAGAATTTGTAATCGTAAAAGTTCCTGAGGGTGAATTCACTAAGATTGAAATGCATTTGGCGCGTCCTAATGATCAAAAAATGGATAAATTATTCAAAATTGAAGGAACGAAATCATTTTTAATTAATAAAAAAGACCTTCAAAAAGGATTGTACACGGTTGAGTTGAGCTACATGGTTGACAATAAGCCA
Organism: Crocinitomicaceae bacterium; assembly: GCA_023262855.1. GTDB lineage: Bacteria > Bacteroidota > Bacteroidia > Flavobacteriales_D > Crocinitomicaceae > M0103. Next base: position 23,245 of record JALQYQ010000009.1, on the reverse strand, counting down.
TGTTTACAAAAAGAATCTGTGACCATTTAAAATGGATGATGTATTGCTAAAGGGTTTGGTATTGGGTCTCGCATCAAGTTTACATTGTGTAGGCATGTGCGGACCCATCGCCATGGCAGTACCTGTTAACAGAACAAATTCGCTAACGATTTTAGCGGGTGTATTTCAGTACAATATTGGACGCATTTTAACCTACGCATGGCTCGGGTTTATTATCGGCAGTGTAGGAATTACAATTGAAACATTTGGTTTTTTACAATGGGTAAGTATTCTCGCTGGTGTATTCATGATTGTTTATGCATGGCGAAAATGGCTTGTAATTCATCTTTCATTTGATGGACCTAAATTCGGTTTACAAGGCTTTGTAAGTAGAAACTTAGGTAAGGTAATTGCTTCTGAAATTCCCTTTAAACTATCGTTGTTAGGCATGTTGAACGGATTGTTGCCTTGCGGGATGGTGTACATTGGATTGACAAATGCCCTGGTTGCTGGTTCTCCCTTGAAAAGTGTTTATGCGATGGCAGCTTTTGGAGTTGGAACATTTGCCACAATGATTGCCGTCGGTTTTGCAGCGAACAAAATTAGCATGCAATTGCGTAATAAATTAACCAAAGTTGTTCCTTATATGTTAACACTTGTTGGAGTGCTAATCATTCTCAGAGGATTGAATTTAGACATTCCTTATATCTCTCCTAAAATGGAAGAAGTTCATCTCAACAAAAACAATCAAAAAGTGGATGTGGTGATGAAGTGTTGTTATGATCCAATACTAGAACATCAAAACAAGAAGAAATAAATTTCTTTTGAACGTTTTCAAAATCAAGGTGTAAAGTAGAACAAATCTTGTAGTATGAAAAACGTAATTCTCTCTTTAAGTTCCTCAATTATTGTGGCTTTTACCGGCTTAGCACAAATTACACCAATCATTCAACCTAGTCCACGAAAAGTCCAAGTGGCCATTTTGTTCGATACTTCGAATAGCATGGACGGTTTGATAGATCAAGCAAAAACCAGAATTTGGAGCATTATTAATGAACTGAGTGCTTTGCGCTATCAAGGACAAATGCCAAGTATAGAAATTGCATTGTATGACTATGGAAATTCCTCCTTGTCTCTAGACAATAATTACATTCGCCTTCAAACGGCTTTAACAACTGATTTGGACTTAATCTCCGAAAAATTATTTGGTTTAACAACAAATGGCGGTGACGAATATTGCGGAGCCGTGATTCAAAAATCAATGCAAGAATTAGGATGGTCAACGAATCCATTGGATTTAAAGATGATCTACATTGCAGGAAATGAACCATTCAATCAAGGCTCAATTGCCTACAATGAAGTCTGTAAAACGGCAGGTAGTCGTTCTATTTTCGTGAATACAATTTATTGTGGTAATTACGATCAAGGAATTCGAGAATTTTGGAAAGATTGTGCTACAATAGCGGGAGGAGATTACTTTAACATCGATGCAAACAAACAAGTAGTGCACATCGATACACCTTACGATACCCAAATTAATTCGTACAATGATTCATTGAACAAAACCTATTACGGTTATGGTTCCTTGGGCGTTTCAAAAAAATCTAATCAGTTAATGCAAGATATGAATGCACAATCTGAAGCTATATCGGTTAAAACGGAACGTGCAATTGTAAAATCTAAGGCTTCGTATACGAATAGTTCTTGGGATTTGATAGACGCGGTTGACGAAGGTAAAGTAGGGGTTGCATCAATCCCTGAAGCGCAATTGCCAGCTGAATTTCAAGGTAAAACTGATGAAGAGAAAAATGCTCTTTTGGATGCCAAACGTAAGGATCGTGAAGCTTATCAAAACAAAATCAATGAATTGGCTGTTGAACGACAAAAATACATTGATGAAGAAATGAAAAAACTCCCTGAAGGGCAAGATGATTTTGGTTCAGCCGTAAATGCTAGCTTGTTGAAAAAAGCCACTCAAATCGGTTACGAAAAGGAAAAGAGATAACTCACTAATTACGAATCATAAATCACGAATCACAAATTCATTGTTGACATCAATCAGCATCATCCATGACCTATCTCATGTTTTTTGGAGCTCGATTTTGCGAAGTTTGTAATGAAGGGTTAGCAAAGTGATTAACCCAGAATTTAAAAACAAGTTCAACTAAATAATTGGAGAATTATGAGCACAAACGAATCAATTTACAAGCAACACGAGGAAAACACAGAATGGACAAACAAATTGAATTTCTACAAAGATGAAGTTTCAATTTTGAAAGGCAGATTGGAAGAAATTGCTTCTAAAAATTCGAGTAACGATGCGTTGGCAGAAGTGGAGAGATTTCAAAATCAATTGATCATTCAACGCAATAACATCGATGAGATTCTACATGCTGTAAAAGAAAATGAGGCAGCTTTGATTGAAGAGATTAAATCAAATCCAGTAGCTGTAGACCACCGTAAAGTGGAATACCATGCACAAGAGCAAGATTTAGTAGATTCTTTTGAGAAGAACTTTAACGATCTTAGAGAAGAGTTTAACGTTTTCGCATCTAAATGGATGTAAACCAAAACAAACAACAAGATAAAAGCCCCGAATTTGCGGGGCTTTTTTATTGGTTGAACATCACGGAATGGACTCTGTGTTTTCAATACCGCAGTAAATCGTTTAAACCGGTCACAATTTCATTTAACTCTTGTTTGCTAATTACTCCCAGCTTTTTAGATAAACGATCTTTTGAGCAAGACCGAATATGAAATGTCAAAATTTCAGAAGGTTTATCAAGTTTATTTTTGCTGGTTGGCTGCAATACAACATTTCCTTTATAGTTTTTGATTTGAGTTGTTAAAGGACAACAAATCACAATGGGTAAATGGGCATTCAGCAAGTCGCCACTAATGATCACAACAGGTCGATGCCCAGCTTGATCACTTCCTTTCGTTGGATTTAAATTTGCATACCAGATTTCTCCTTGTTTCATACGTCCAAATCTTTGCAGTAATCAATCATACTTTCTTCAGCAATCGAAAGGATATCTGTGTCTTCTGCTAGTTGTTTATATGAACGAACATATTCAGCTCTATTTAGTTGGTCAAGATAAATACGCAAAGCTTTCTCAATCAGTTTGTTTTTCGGCATTGATAGCGATTGAGCCTTTTCATTCAATTGATTCATTAAATCATCTGGAAGTGTGGAAGTGAATGTTGTCATTTGTAAATCATATTTATGAAATGCAAATATAAAACTATTTATGATTACTTGAAAAGTAACTTTAAATCACAAATCACAAATTACGAATTACAAATTACCAATCACGAATTACCCTGTCTGCGCTGGAGGCTACGACAGTCAGGGAATCACAAATTATAAATCACTAATTACAATATTTTTTACAACTGAATTACCATTTTCATCAATTACCTTAAAAAGATAATGACCAGCCGAAAATTGCGACAAATCAACCTCTGAAGTGTCAAGGATTCGTTTTAATTCTTTACCTGTATTGTCAAATACGATAACAGAGTAATTTCCTGAAATACCTGAAATTAAAACGATGCCATTTGTTGGATTTGGATAAATGTTCAGTTTACTCAAACTACTTTCATTAATTCCAGCCACAAAAGCCGTATCGTGAACCAACGTACCAACCTTATTAATCACCCAATTTTCAGGATCAATCGTATTCATTGACGTTATATCACCTAAATTTGGTAACAGAAATTGATTTTGATTCGTCGTTATTGTGAATCGGATTGTAGTATCTGGCAAACTTGTTCTTGAAAAACTAATTTCCAAAGGATTTGTAAATGTTGGTGTTACAGAAGGATAACTTGCTGTATGCGTTATTTCAACTAACAAATCATTCCCAACAGTATTCCAACGAGCAGAGTAGGTTGGGTAACCTTCTCCAAAATACCATTCATTGAAAAAGTTCGTTAAATCCAAGCCAGTTGAAAGTTCAAAACTATTTTTCAAATCCATTGCATAAGCAACACTGTCGTGGAACTCAACTTGGAAATCTTGTAATGTTTGAAAAAAGAGGGAATCGTTGTCTAAGATGTTTCTCAAGGTATGAATAATCGCTCCTCCTTTTTTATACGTTAAACGACTGTCATAAATGCGATTGATGTTTAAAGTGTCTGGATTATAAACACTTCCATTCAGTTGCGAATAAGCAGATGTATGCCAACCATTTAACAAAGCTGTTTTCTCCGTCGGATAAAAATGCTCTAACATTAAATATTCTGAATATGTTGCAAAACCTTCACTTAACCAAACATCAGAAAAAGAAGCAATTCCAACATGATCTCCCCACCATTCGTGCGCTAGTTCGTGCGTTGTTGTTTTTTTCTCAAATACGCCTATTGTCGTCATTGTTTGATGCTCCATTCCACCACTCAAGGCAGCAACACACTGACCATATTTCTGCTCGTGAAATGGATATAAGCCATACAAATCAGAGTACAATTCTAAGAATCCAGGGAGTAAATTACATTGGCCTTGAATCGTCGAAAGGGAAGAAGCAGAACCGTAAATGAAATTTTGGATCAGTACAGAATCTCCAGCAAGTTGCGTTGGATGTGCGTATACATTGTATTCTGTATAAGGCGCAATTGCAACACTGATCAAGTAATAAAGAATTGGTCGATCGTTAAACCATTCGTAACGTGTTGTTCCATTTCCTAGGTTAACAACATTTTGTAAAACACCATTCGAACCTGCTTTACAAGTTGATGGAACTGTAACATGTACTTCTGAACTATCAACTTTGTCACGCAAAATTTGCTTACACGGAAACCATTCGTGCGCCAAGAAGGGACAAGAAACAGTCCAAGTTACACGCGACCCAATCGACACAACTTGCGCATTTGTTACGCCGCTACCACCAAATGGATTATTTGCTGGATTTGGAGGCGTCCCTGCATAATCAATCGACAAAATAAAATTGTCATTGGCATTTGAATTGATTGGAACTTTTAAAACAGATGCTGTTCGGTTATAAGGTGTAACCGTACCATTTAAACGCAATTCTGATATCACCATGCTTGGGTACAATTCCAAAACAATCGAATCCATTGGTTCCAAAGAAGTTGCATGCATATCAACGGTTCCACTCAATGCAGTAACCAAATTTGACATAGCTAAATCCAATTTATAGAAATGAACATCGTATTTGTTGGCATCATTTTCTTGAGTCGGAGTAAGCGTTTTTTGACCTGAAAGTTGTTTTGTTGCTTGATGTGACAACGCGCATGAATGAACTTCATCCTCTTGACAATAACCAATCGAATTAAAGGAAAAAACAAGCGCAGTTATTAGCAGAATTAATCTCATAAGTTTAATTTTTCACAACGTTTTCAATGTCAATGATTCGACCATTTGCTTTAAAGACAAATAGATAGTTGCCATTTCTATATGCTGAAATATCCAATGATAACTTCCCATCCACTAAGTGATTCCCAATTGTTTTTCCTTCCGTTGAATAAATTGATAATTCACAGTTTTGAGAAGCTTGAATTGTAATTAAAGAGTTTGATGGATTTGGGAATAATTGGATACTTGAAACATTCATTTGTTCTTCCAAACCAGCAAGGAAATTCACGTCATGATTAGTTGTTCCAACCTTGTTGATGATCCAATTCGATGGGTCAATTGCTGATATATTCGTGACAGTTCCAATTGCCGGTACAAAAAACTGATTCAAATTAGAAGAAATATCGAAACGAATCGTGGTGTCTGATTGTCCGCTGCGTGCAAATTTAATTTCCAAAGGATTTGTAAATGTTGGAGTAACGCTTGAAGCCGACGCAGTATGCGTTATTTCCAATAGTAAATCGGATCCCACAGAATTCCATCGTGTTGAATAGGTTGGATAACCTTCACCATAATACCATTGGTCGAATGCTTCTGTAAAGTCAATCCCACTTGCTGCTTCCAATTCAGCTTGAACATCTGTTCCAACAGCGACACTATCTTTAAAATTCGTTTGATAATTTTTCAAAGCAGCAAAAAAGATAGAATCATTGTTGATTATAAATCGGAACGTATGAACAATCGCCGCACCTTTGTCATAGGTCAATCTTCCATCAAAAATGCGTGATTCATTGAGGCTATCTAAAACCCAAACAGCGCCATTCGGTTGTGACATAATGTTTGCATGAATATCAATCAGGTGTTGAGTTGTTTCTGCTGGGTACAAATGTTCCTTCATCAAATATTCTGAATAGGCTGCAAATCCTTCATTTACCCAAATATCTGTCCAAGATGCGCACGTAACATTATCACCAAACCATTGATGAGCCAATTCATGGGATGTTAAACTTTTTTCAAAAAATCCTTGGGTCGTCATCGTTTGATGCTCCATTCCTCCGCTCAAAGGAGCCATACAATGTCCATATTTCTCATCAGCGAATGGATACAATCCGAACAAATCTGAATACAATTCAAGAAAATCAACGGTTTCATCAATTTCTGCTTGGAAATTTGGTAAGGTAGCCGGATTATCGTAAATGAAATTTTGAATCAAGATTGGGGCAGGAGCACCCACAGGATTCGCATATACGTTGTATTCAATGTACTTTGCAACTGCCACAGAAATTAAGTAATAATCAATCATGTGGCGATTTTTCCATTCGTAACGTGTCGTACCATTTCCCAGCGGAACAACATTTTCTAAAATACCGTTTGATCCACCTTTACAATTGTTTGGAACTGTCAATTTTACAGCCGAACTATCTGCTTTATCCGTCAACGATTGTTTGCACGGCCACCATTCATATGCCGCAAAAGATTCAGACAATGACCAAGTAACTTTGTTTCCCCAAGAAGGTGATGTAGCGTTGGTCATTCCAGAACCACCTAATGGATTCGTTGCTGCTGTTGGAGGAGTTCCGTTGTAATCCACTGCAATAATGAAAGCATCACCTGTATTAGCATTTACCGGAGCTTTAATTGCTGAATTAACACGCGAATAAGTGACGGGTGTTCCATTCACGCGAATTTCAGAAATAGTAAATGTGTGAAACAATTCAAATAAGGCTGAATCTAAGTTTTCGTTCGCAGTTGCATGAATTTCTGCGGTTCCAGAAACAGAAGTGTTCAAATTCGTCATAGACAAATCCAAGTCATAATAGTGAACATTGTAACGCTCTGTTTCTGCTATTTGGGCAACAGAAAGTGAATTACTTTTTAAGGATTGTCCGTGAAATTTGGAACGATTCGAACAAGATGTCGAGTTTTCATCTTGTGCTAAAGCACTAAACGTTGCAATTCCAGCAATAAGAAGAGAGAAAATATGTTTCATAGTTTGATTTAAGAACACTAAAGTAGTGAATCTAACTTAGAAACAAAAAACTTAACGAAGCTGTTCCTCTTTGATTACATGTATGAAATGAAATCCTTTTGGACCAAATTCTTCGTTATAGAAAAATTTGTGCGCTTTGAAATTGGAAGTATAAGAGTCCAGTGCAATCATTGAACATCCTTCATCATTTGCTTTGTTTTTTAAATAGCTAAATAAGGCTTTTCCAGCACCTTTTGAACGGAATTTTGATGAAACAACCAAGTTGTCAATTTCCAAATACTTACCGCACCACAATTTGGTTCCTATCCAAAATCCAGCAATTCCCAAACATTTATCACCTTCAAACACTGCTGCTTGACCATAGCGATTGTTTGGCAGCATGTTTTCTAAATCCTGTTCATAAGCCTCTTTTGTCAGGCTTGGATATAATTCTTGCATCACTTCCAATTGAGCTAGCATTTCAGCTTTTCCTTCTAATTCGCGAACAATCATTTTTTGTAGTTTAAAATCAATTCATTGTAGAATAACTCATAAATTCTGCGGTATTCATCGTTCCAAGAATAGGCTTCTTTAAATCCATGCGCTTCAACTGGAAATACAGCTAATTCCCAATTTTCTTTTCCAAGTTCAATAAATCGTTGACTCAATCGAACAACATCCTGAAATTGCACATTGTCATCCACCATTCCATGTAGCATTAACAACTTTCCTTCAAGATTGTTGGCGTAATAAATCGGTGAACTTTTGCGATATGCTTCTGGATCTGTTCCTGGATAATTCAAAATATTGCTCGTGTATTCGTGATTGTAATGTGCCCAATCGGTAACAGAACGCAATGCGGCTCCACATGGAAATTCTCCCGGAGTCGTCAACATGGCCATTAACGTAATGAAACCGCCATACGAACCGCCATAAATTCCAACACGGTTTGAATCGATTCCCAGTTGATTCACCAAATAGTCTTTACCAGACAAATGATCTTGTAAATCCTGTCCACCCATGTGACGATAAATCGCTGTTCGATAGTCTCTTCCATAACCTTCACTAGCTCGATAATCGATATCTAAAACTGTAAATCCATTGTCAACCAATAAATTGTGGAACATGTATTCACGGTAATAATTGCTCCAATAGTTGTGAGCATTTTGCAAATATCCAGCACCATGCACGAAGATTACAGCAGCTTGGTTGTTGTTTCCAGAAGGATTGTACAAACGAGCATACACATCTTTCCCATCTGAACCTTTGAACGTAATCACTTCTGGTTCCCGCCATTTGTATGAGTCAAATTGTTTGGTAGTCGAGTGAGTGATTTGCTTCAATTGTGTGCTTGATACATTCACAGCGGTATACAATTCCCACGGTTTGTTTTTGAATGAATATCGAACAGCAAGTGTTTTCTCATCAGGAGAAAGCGTTACATCGTGATAACCAGGTTTTGTGAGGATTGGAACCATTTTTCGTACAACGATATCATAACGATAGAAATCACGATTACCAGGATGTGTTTTGTTACACATTACATAAAATGAGTTGCCATCATTCGATAATTCAAGCTTGTAAACTTCCCAATTACCTTCAGTTCGCTGTTCTTTTTTCTTCGAATCTACATTGAAGGTGTAAAGGTGAGAATAGCCAGTTGCTTCTGACTGAAAGTAAACTGTTTTTGAGTCTTTTAACCATCCCAACGTTCCTTCTTCACCATTCCAACTTGAAATCCCAGGTCCTCCAATCCATGCCTCGTCGTGCTGGTGATCTATTTCTGTGAATGTTCCTTTTTCCAGGTCAATTAATACGATCCAACGATCTTTGTTGTCATACGAGCGAACATCACAAACTGCTAAATTTGAGTTTGTTGCAAATTTCAATGAATGCATGATGATTTTGCGATCAGTATCATAAGGAGTTGCATCATTCAGATAAGCAGGTTTTTTACGAATGTCACTTAATTTCGAAAAGTCAACAAAATAGATGCTGTCATTTTTAAGATTCATGATTCCCAAACGATGTGAAGCATCCTCGTCGTTTACTTTTGCACGGGCAATAACAGGGTAGGTGTGTCCGTCTGCAGAAATGTGATGATCTACATGTGTTTCAATTTCTTTTGGATAATTCGATAAACGAAAACTTACAAAAGTTGATGCTGGAGAAATTTGAAGATTCTCCAATTGCTCCTTTCCTGTAAAAAAGACCGCTGGAAATGAATAACGGGTAACAGCATTTTTTTCATACCAAGCGTTACGCGTATTTTGATCTTGTATGTATTCAAACAGTCGGTTTTCCTCTTTCATTAAAAAAGTGGAATCAGTGCCCGTTTCTGGAGCATTACCGTTTTTAAAGTTGGTGATTTGTTTGACACTACCCGAAGTTTGGTCGAATTGAAACAAGTTGATCCCTTGTTGAAAGTAAACCAAATTAGCTGCATTAACACGTTGAATTGAATACACACCTTGAGCAGTTTGATAGACAATATTAGCTTTTTTAGCCTTTTTATCATAGGAAACTAAAGCACCATCAATGCTGTAATAGTTAAGCGAAAAAGCATGTTGTAAACGATCAAATTCAAAAATAGATGTTGGATCCGCTTTTGTTGGTTGTGCATTTTTCGCATTCACTGCATAGGAATACGTACTCGTGCCTGGCTCATTCGTAGGATTCCATTCGAAATAAATCATACTGCCATCTACAGACCATCGAATATTATCAGGTTGATTACCAATGAATTCATTTCCTTTCATGATTTCTTTTAAAACCAAGGAAGAGTTGTTCGGAAATGTTTGTGAAAAGGCAAATGAACCAAAAAGAAAACTCAATAGAAGTGATAAACAACGCATAATGACAATTTTTTGTAAAAATAGAAAATCCCTCTAATTACTGGTATTCTTATCTTCTGATGATTGTATTGTCCGAGAAAAGGATAAGTAATGGCAAAAGCATAACAAAGGCATAGATAAAGCATGGATAAAGCATGGATAGTGCATGCAAGAGCATGAGGAATGCATGAAAAAAATTATGTTAAATAAAAAAGACCTCATCCGAAAATGAAGTCTTCCTTTAGGTTAGTTGTTAAATTGAAGTAGTAATCACGAATTACGAATCACGAATTACCCTGTCTGCGCTGGAGGCTACGACAGACAGGGAATCACAAATCAATTGTGTATCGGTCGTTTGTTCTTTTGAACGTTAAATCCAACATTCAATCCAACCATTCCTCCTCCTTTTTGTGATGAATAAAATGCATTTACGGGAATGTTTAATGAACCTGCACGGAATGTTCTACCAAAAGCAAACACGAACATAGTATTGATAGCAAGGTCTCCACGTGTATCGCCATAGCGCTTGTCAAAATTGTACGTATGATTGAAATCCATCGGAGTTGGAGCAATAAACGTTCCTGTTGTGTTGTATTGTGGATCATTTTCAAATTCACGCAAGGCGTACGAATCCCAATCATCTTGTGAAAAATATTGATGATTATCGCTAAACAAGTTCTCTGTATCAAAGAAACCTCTTGAGGTCTTTTTCACACTGAATCCAGGACCAAACGCCAATTCCCAACCTGATTTTCCAAAACGGAACCCATTCATGATCGTAATAGAAGGGATAAATTGTCCTTGCTCTAAACCAGAAACATTAAAGATTCCCTCAACCAATGCTGAAAAATTTTCAGTTCCGACATATTGTCCTTCAACTTGAAAACCAATCATGCTTACTACAGGAACAATTCCTAATCCTCCTTGAGACTCAGGACGCATGGCAAATTCATTCATTGCTCCTGTCAAATACGCACCTCCAATTCGTGGTCCAGTATTGTTGATTTTTCCAACATTGTTTGAAGTAATCAACTCATTTTTAAATTCTAAGCGATCAGCAACTTCTTTTTGAACTTCAACTTTGTGCATTTCCTTCAAAAGAATTTCGATCATGCGCTGCAATTCAATTTCTTGATCATCAAATTCTTTAACTGAGGACATGTATATGGTGTGGTTTTTTACGTCCACAATTTTCATAGTTACAGCAATTTTATTACCCAATCCATCGATGCTACCACATAGGACGTAATCCACATTCAGTTCTTTTCCAAGTTTAACCAAGCAATTTTGACCGTAACAATCAGTTTTGAATTCAGCATTTGCTTTCATTGCATCAGCCATGTCAAATTCATCATATACTTTGTATTTCGCCATTTTAATGAGCTCAAGGCGCATCATTTTAGCTGCAATTTCAGGTCGAGTTTCTAAACTGTTAATATTTGGATTCGCAACAGCTATTGTTGGTAAGGATTCTTGACTCATTCCAAGGAATGAAACACAGAAAAATAATACGATTAGAGAAATAGATGTTTTCATAATTATTCAATTTTTAGTTGAACAAATATTTCACATTCTCAAGGCCTTCTCATAATCGAATTTTGAAAACACGATCTGTAAAAATGTGATTAACGTAAATTAATTGGTTAAAAAAACATGATTAAAATAATTTGTTGCGAAAATCAAAATAGACTATTTAGTCAATTGCGTATTTCACAAATTATGGTACTTATTTTTGAAAATTAATTTTTAGAAATTGATTGTAGTGTGTTGTTAATACCTTTTTCCAATGGTGTAATACGATAACCGATGGTAGAAATAGCTTTGTCAGATGAAACTTCCCAATTGTAATATCCTTTCGCAAGCCATTTTGGAGTAATTGCAGGTTTCATTCCAAACAATTGAGCATTAATGAGTTGTATTGATGCAAACAGCTTCTGCATGAATTTAGGAACAACAAACATGCGTCTTTTTATGCCAGAAAGTTTACCCAACAGTCCGTAAAATTCGATATAAGTACAATTTGTTCCTCCCAAAATGTAAGTGTCGCCCTTAATTCCGTTTTTCATTGCCAGTACATGTCCCATTGCTACATCTTCAATATATGCGTAATTGCCTATTTCCTTTCCTGTTCCTGGATAGATCCTCCACTTTCCGTTGACGAATTTGTCAATAAGTAAAGTGGTTGACGAAATTGGACCGATTAAAATTGGACCGTAAACTCTGGTAGGAGAGACGATAACAACATCCAATCCTTTTTCACTGATATAATTATTAATCAATAATTCAGACAAGGCCTTGGAACTTTCATATTCATTGAAAAAATCAAGTTCGCGAGCTTTTGTTTCAGAAATGATACTCGTTATCGATGGTCCCAAGACACCAGCAGAACTTGTGACAACAACGCGATTAATTTTACGTTTTATTGCTGCGTCTAAAATGGCTTTTGTTCCACGAACATTGGTGTCAAAATAGACTTTAGGATCTTTTTGCCAAACACTTGCATTCGCAGCGAGATGATAAACTTGAGAACAGCCTTCCATCGCCTTTAAAAGTGTTTCTTCTGAAGAAAGATCTCCCTTAAATATTACAATACGAGGATCATTGAATAATTCAAAACCCGGATTCTTTCGAACCAACAAATGAAGCACTGTATCTTCAAGTAGTAGAAATTTAACGAGGTGTGCTCCGATACTACTTGTTGCACCCGTAATAAATATTTTTGTCATACATCAATCGTTTTAAGCCATTCATAAATTGTGTCTGAAAGCCATTTGGGTTCATCTATTGGAACGCAATGCCCAGCTGTTTCATGCCATTTTAATGTTCCGCCAAATTGTTCGTGTGTTTTTACAATGCAGTTTGGTTTTACAAGATCGTCTTTTTTAGACCCTATGATAAGTAGTGGGATTGAAATTGACGGATTCACAGGTGCGTACCGCATACCTGCAAGCACTTGCCGCATAAAATTGAGTTTGCTAAGTTTTCGCTTGTGTTGAATGTCAACCCACTGTTCAATGAGTTCTTTTCGAATCGTCTCATGATTACTGTTAATTCGTAAAATTATTTTTTCTCTTCGTCGAACATTGCTTGAGAGTAGAAATGTGAGTATTGGAAATGTGAATTTTAAATTAAATCGTTCCCGAGGATTACAAATTCCTTTGTAGCTAGAGCAAATTGTTGTTGCAAATTGAAAATCATTTGGATACTTACTGATCCATTCCAAAGCAACCATTCCTCCCAATGAGGAAGCAATCAGTAGATTGTTTGTTGTTTGAACTAATTCCTTTGAACGTAATGTTTCTACAATTGAAGGAATACTGGTCGGAGATTTGGATTGGTGATAAATTCCAGCCCCAGGCATATCAATATAGTGGATAGAACTTTTTGGAAAATTAGTGTTTAAATATTCTCCAAAATTTCCCCAATGTTCAGATTCACGCGATAATCCTCTTAGTAGATAGATGTTTATTTCTTTTTCCATTTTGAATAATGAATTTCAGGGTGATATTTTAAAGCAGTTAGACTGTTTGTCCACGCCATTGCAACATGCACTAAAAACGCAATCCAAATTGTTCCTGTAACAAACGTTAAGATACACAGTACCAATCCAAGGATTAATGCACCAATTGTCTCGTCCAAACCTTTGGGAATATGTGTGGTCGAATAGAGAGCCAAATTGATAGCGATTGTTGGCCAAATACCCAATGTATCAATTAACGGAAAAAATAAAATTCCTCTAAACAACAATTCATACCCAAATAAATAAATTGCCCAACCTGTTAAATTTAAAATGAACGTTTTCCGTGTCCAAAGTGTTGCCCTGATTTGTGGATAGTTGATTAAATTTTTCGGTTGTTTAGCAGAGAAATGTACCAAAGGAACGACTAAACAAATCAACAAAAAAATCCATTCTAAACTTAATAATAAAGTGTCATAATTAATGTATAAACCGATCAGTCTTAAATCCCAATTGTTGTGAAATAGTAGCATTGAGAGTCCTGGGAAAATACCGAGAATAAAAAATCCACTTACTTTACTAAATAGAAAATGATTGATGGATTGCTCGTCAAATGATTGTTTATTCCATAGTTTTAGTTTCAATTTCTCTGACTGTGTGATAAACCAAAAAGCAATAAATGCCAACGTTGCTAAGAGAACGGTGAATAAAACAGATTGATCGTCAGCGTTAAAAGCAAAGTGATGATGATTGAATAAATGTTGAATCATGATAAAAAAGTATTAATTACAAATAACCATTTTCTTCGTACCAATTTGTACAATGTTCTATAGCTTTTTCAATGGGTGTTTGTGGCATATTCAGTTCTTGAACCGCTTTTTTCGCTTCATAAAACTGATTAATGGCAGCTACTCTCGCCATCGTATAGCTGATTTGAGGCGGTTTTTTTGTGATTCTCGCCATTAAAGAACTTATAAAGCCAACGCTTAAGGAAACAACATGCGGAGATTTAATTAATTTGAATTCCTTGTTTCGAAGCGAGCATGCAGTGGATAAAAAATCTTTGTAACTCATGTTAGCATTACCAGTAATGTAACATTCACCGAGTTTTCCCAGTTTTAAAGCGTTCACGGCAGCGGTTGCAACATCGACAGAGTAAACAAAGTTTTTACCTCCTTTTGTATAAGCTGGTAATTTTCCTTTATACAACGCAAGTAGCATCTTTCCCGAAGATGGACCTGAATCATACGGTCCGATCATAAATGTTGGATTGATGATGATGATTGGAAAATCTACATTTTTGTGTCGATCCAACAAATAGTTCTGAGCATTGTATTTACTCAACATATAATCCATTTTAAAATGGCCACTGTTAAATGTGAAGGTTTCATTACCCGGTTTTGCTAATGTTCCATTTCCAAAAGAACTTGCGGTTCCAATGTGAATCATGCGCTTAATTCCTGAAATTTCTGCACAGCGCGAAACGATTTTTGTGCCTTGAAAATTTACATTCGTTATTGCGTCTGATTTTCTTGGCCAAACAGCTGTTGATGCGGCTGCATGAATTAAAAACTGGCAATCCTTCATAGCTGATAGAACTTCTTCTTGGTTTAGAATATTGCCATGCCTAATTTCTAATTCAAGACCATCTAAAACAGTTGATTTACTCTGAGGTAGCACAAATGCTACAACTGAATAATGTTGCTTTATTAATTCTCTGCAAATAGAAGCTCCAAGCATTCCATCAGCCCCTGTAACAAGTACTTTTTCTCTCATTTTGACTTTTTGTCAAAATTTGAGTTTATCGACCAAGACGTGAAATTGATTTTTAAAACAGCTTGCGAAGACCTTGCGTGAAATGCAAATTAGTCAAAACACTATTTGATAGAATGACCTTTTAAATGCGGAAAACAAAAGCTGATGAAATTTTTGTTGTGTAAGTCGCAAATAATGAACTAAAAATGTGTTGCTAAAAACTTAAATCTGCTTCAATTTTCTTTTTAAACGAATTGATTGTGCGTTCAAATTCGAAGAAGAAATTATTGCGTTCTTTCTCATTGACAATACTAATCAAACTTGAATTGGCCAATTGTTTGTCGATGATCAATTTTGAATCATTGACATAATTTTCATTGGTTGTTTCCAAATAATTCATGATGTTGTGTGTCAAATACAATCCTTGCAATTCTTTACTTTGATAGAAGAATGTTGCATCCGAATTAATGGTTTCATTCAAATACATTTTAAAATCATTCCCTCCAGCTGGTGCTTGTGTGCCAAACATGAACTTCTTTCCGATGTTTGCCTGTTCACGCAAATGGGAAGAAAGCATCAAAACACGATCATACAAGAAAACTGCATATTCTGGATCTTCAAATAAATGCGCATTGTAATAATAATGGATTTGACGCAAGAAGCCACGCATGAATTCAGGATCGTATATTTCTTGTGACGGGATGGAGTTGTAAATCTGTAAAATCTCTTTCCCCAATGAAAATGCCGAATCACTCGTTTTTTCGTGCTTAAAAGGCATGTCCTTATAAGCGCTAATTTGTAAATGCGTTTTAGCCCAGAAATACAATTTAAAGCGAACCAATTGTGGGAAATTCAACAATTGAAACAACTGTATATTATTGACGGATAAAACTATTTCTGGAGAAGATAATGTTTTTAGCTTTTGAAAGGCTTGTAAAATTCCTTCTAAATACGATTCAAGACTGAAATCAAACGTGTCTAACGGTGGATATGAAAAAACAACTTTTCCATTGCCAAATTCGCACAATGCATCGAATGAAATATTGTAATGACCACATATTTTTTTCACCTCTTGAATGGTAAGCGGCGTTTCATTGCGGTAACGACGATAAACGGCATCCGGACTAATACTCAAAATGTCTGATAAAGCATTTCCAATAGAGTCTTCTCCTGCAATTTTTTGCTTGAGTAGCTGGAATAGGGTAGTTTGAATGTCTTGTTTCATAAGCGTAATGATAGTTAAAAATAGAAAAAATACACCAACTAAGTAGAAAAAATCAATCCTATGGCTGAACAAACGAATTATTCTCTATCTTTGCACCCTTAAATAAATTAATTTATAAATCGAGGTTTCGTACCTCACATTGTAAAACAACTATGGCAACTCGTATTAGATTGCAAAGACATGGTAAGAAAGGAAAAGCTTTCTTCCACATCGTAGCTGCAGACAGCAGAGCGAAAAGAGATGGTAAATTCATCGAAAAATTGGGTGTTTACAACCCAAACACAAATCCAGCGACAATCGACATCAATTTTGATCGTACGTTGAACTGGGTGCAAGTTGGTGCTGAAATGTCAGATACAGCTCGCGCTATTTTATCATACAAAGGTGTTTTGTACAAAAACCACTTGTTGAATGGTGTTAAAAAAGGTGCGTTGACTGCTGATCAAGTTGAAGCTAAATTTGCAGCTTGGTTAGCTGAGAAAGATGCTAAAATTGCAGGAAAAGTAAGCGGATTAGCTAAAAATGCAGATGCTGACAAAGCAGCTCGTTTGAAAGCTGAGGCAGATGCAAACGCAGCGAAAGCAGCGGCAATCGAAGCTAAAAACACTCCAGCTGTTGAAGAAGTAGCAGAAGAAGTTGCTGAAGTTGAAGCAACAGAAGAAGCGGCTCCAGAAGCATCTGAAGAAGCAACTGAAGCTCCAGCTGAAGAAGCAGGAGAAGCAGAAGCATCTGCAGAGTAAAAATTGACATTGAATGAATAAAGCAGACTGCTTTCATTTAGGATATGTAGCGAAACTTCACGGATTTAAAGGTGAAGTTTCGCTGTTTTTAGACGTTACGAATCCAGAAGATTACGAAACGCTAGATGCCTTGTTTATTGAAATTAACGGGCAATTATCACCCTTTTTCGTTTCTTCCTTTAAATTGAAAAACAAAGGCTTTGCCGCTGTAAAGTTTGAAGGTGTTGATTCAGAAAATGACGCGCGTATCTTGTTGCGCAAAAATTTGTTCCTACCGGCTCAAATTCTTCCAAAACTTTCTGGTAAAAACTTCTATGATCACGAAGTTGTTGGGTTCACCGTAATTGATGTTAACTTCGGTAAAGTAGGAGTAATGGAGTCGGTAATTGATTTGTCTGTGAATCCATTGTTGCAAATCATGAACGGTTCAAAAGAGGTACTTATTCCACTTATCGATGGCATCGTTCAGGAAGTTGATCGCAAGAAAAAAACAATGACTATCAATGCTCCAGCTGGGCTGATAGAGTTGTATTTAGGGTAGAATCTGGTTTGTTGAATGCAATATCCCAGAAATCATCAATTATGAATCCCAAATCACAAGTTTTCCAATTCAAACATTTTTCCATTTCTCAATCCAATTCAGCACTTAAAGTTGGAACGGATGCCATGGTTCTCGGTGCTTTAATAGAAACCACGAACGAAAAATCTGCATTAGATATTGGAACTGGAACTGGTGTTTTGGCCTTAATGTTAGCTCAGAAAAATGCAACATTGACGATCGATGCTATTGAGATTGATGCAGCTTCTTGTCTCGATGCAAATCTCAACTTTGAGAACTCAAAATGGAAAGATCGCTTGTCTTTGATTGAAGGTGATTTTTTAACGCATTCCTTCACGAATAAATACGATCTTATAGTTTCGAATCCACCTTTTTACGTGGATGGTTTAGTAAGTTTAGATGAACGAAATAATACAGCAAAACATTCAAATGGATTGAATTTTGACTCACTTTTTAACCGCGTAAATCAGCTACTTTTATTAGATGGCTCCTTTTGGTTAATCTATCCCTGCGAAACACATTCGTTTGTGGAGTCAAAAGCAAGTGAAATAGGGCTGTTTCCGTCTCAATTAGTTGAAATTCAAGGAAAGCCAAATCGTCCGACACGAATGGTTGCGTGTTTCAAAAAAATCGCTTCGAATGTTAAGAAGGAAGTCTTCCTAATTCGCAACGAAGACGGCAATTATTCGCCAAGTTACATTGAAGCAACCCTTGAATTTCATTCGAAAAAAATCGTTCGCTAATTCAATTCATTTTCAATGAGTTAATACGCTGTTCATAAAAGAATCAGTTTTTTTTAAAATTATCTCACTTTTTTGGTCGCAAAGACGAAAGGAAAGAATAAATTTGCACGTGTTTTTTTAACGTTCTTTAAGAATTATTGCAATTCTGAATGTAACGTAAGTAGAAAAGACGGACATTTTTAGAGGATTAAATTGATTAAGAAATGAAATCAACAGGAATCGATTATTTACCAATATTACTTCAAATTGGAGTGGTAGGTGGTTTTGTTGCGTTTGTATTGTTCATTACGCACTATCTTGGGCCACGCCTAAAATCAAAGAAAAAAGATGCGAACTGGGAATGTGGTGTAGAATCGAAAGGAGATGCGCGTTTTCCTGTTTCTATCCGTTATTTCATGACGGCGATCTTATTCGTTTTGTTTGACGTGGAGGTGATTTTCTTCTATCCTTACGCAGTTAATTTTAAAGCTTTAGAACTAGAAGGCCTTTTGGCTGTTATACTATTTGTAGCCTTTTTCTTAATTGGCTTTTTCTATGTACTTAAAAAAGGAGCATTAGAATGGGAAAAATAGAAGATTTACAAGTGATAAATGGTGAAGGATATCAGCTTTCATCACTTGAAAAAGTTGTAGCAAGTGCACGTGCCAATTCAGTTTGGCCTTTGCCGTTTGCAACTTCTTGTTGTGGTATTGAATACATGGCAACAATGGGAAGTAACTACGATTTAGCGCGATTTGGAATGGAACGTATGTCCTTCTCACCTCGTCAAGCAGATTTATTAATCGTAGCTGGTACAATCTCGAAAAAATTAGCACCAGTATTGAAACAAGTGTACGAACAAATGGCTGAACCGAAATGGGTGCTTTCTGTTGGTGCTTGTGCAAGTTCAGGTGGGATTTTCGATACGTATTCAGTATTGCAAGGTATCGATCGCGTAATTCCAGTCGATGTTTACGTTCCAGGATGTCCACCGCGACCAGAACAAATCATCGACGGTATCATGAAGATTCACGAAATGGTGAAACATGAATCGCTACGAAGAAGATATTCAGATGAATATAAATCATTGTTGAATTCATACAATATTGAAAACAATGAAGAGTAATTTAACCAACGAGCAAGTAGCTGAACGTTTACAAAAACAGTTTGGTGAGCACATCAAATCGGTGGAAACGCCATATGATTTCTTGACAATCGAAGTGGATGCTGCTAAATTATACGATATCATTTTTTGGTTGAAAACAGATAGCGAATTGCAAATTTCGTTTTTAACGAATTTAGGCGGTGTTCACTATCCAGATAGCGAAGGGCGCGAGTTTGCTATTGTTTATCACTTACAAAGTATGGTGAACAATTTCAGATTACGTTTAAAAGCATTCGTTTCGAAAGAAAATACTGAAGTAGATTCAATCGTAGATATCTATGCTGGAGCAAATTGGATGGAACGTGAAACATTTGATTTTTACGGAATCACATTCAATGGTCACCCAGACATGAGAAGAATTTTAAATGAAGATTCAATGGATTACTTCCCAATGCGTAAAGAATACCATTTGGAAGATGCAACCCGTGAAGATAAAGACGACCGTTTCTTCGGTAGATAAAATTGCAGAGTTATGAGTAATTGGATGGAAGAAAAATTGCACGATTCAGGTCACATAGAGAAATCAACTGAGACAATCGATGGCGATATAGCAACATTGAATCTTGGGCCAACGCACCCTGCAACCCACGGTATTTTCCAAAATGTATTGAAAGTAGATGGAGAAAAAATCCTTTCTTCTGAACAAACAGTTGGATACATTCACCGTGCATTTGAAAAATTAGCGGAAAGAAGACCTTATAACCAAATTACGCCAATCACTGATCGTTTGAACTATTGTTCATCGCCAATCAACAATATGGGTTGGGAAATGACGGTTGAAAAATTGATTGGTGCTGAGATTCCAAAACGTGTTGAGTACATGCGTGTAATCATCATGGAATTAGCGCGCATTGCAGACCACTTGGTATGTAACTCGGTAATTGGTGTTGATACTGGAGCCTTAACTGGATTTACGTATGTATTCCAAGAGCGTGAGAAAATCTATGAATTGTACGAAGAAGTGTGTGGTGCACGTCTTACAACAAACATTGGTCGTATCGGTGGTTTCGAAAGAGATTTCTCTCCGACATTCTATAAAAAATTAGACAATTTCTTAAAAACGTTCCCGAAAGTGTTCAACGAGTTTGATTCACTTTTATCGCGTAATAGAATTTTCATGGATCGTACGATTGGAGCAGGTCCTATTTCTGCTCAACGTGCTTTAGATTATTCGTTTGTAGGTCCAAACTTGCGTGCTGCAGGTGTTGATTACGATGTACGTGTAATGAATCCATATTCGTCTTACGAAGATTTCGATTTCATTGTACCAGTCGGAACGCAAGGTGATACCTACGATCGTTTCCAAGTGAGACAAGAAGAAATTCGTCAAAGTCTTCGCATTATTGAACAAGCATACAAAAATCTTCCAGAAGGAAGTTATAAAGCAGATATTCCTGAGTTCTATTTACCTCCGAAAGAAGAGGTTTACAATAACATGGAAGCCTTGATTTATCACTTCAAAATTGTAATGGGAGAAACACCAATTCCGGCTGGTGAGGTTTATCACAGTGTGGAAGGTGGAAACGGTGAATTGGGTTATTACCTAATTTCTGATGGTGGACGTTCACCTTACCGTTTACAATTTAGAAGACCTTGTTTTATTTACTACCAAGCATATCCTGAAATGATTACCGGTCAAAATATCAGTGATGCTGTATTGACTTTGAGTAGTATGAATGTTATTGCCGGTGAATTAGACGCATAAGTTATGAGTAATACACACGTAGATTTAAGCAAAAGACACAGCGAAAAGCCAACCTTCAGTCCCGAAAAAATGGCGGAAGTTCAAGCTTTGATTGCGTCTTATCCAGAAGGAAAAAGCAAAAGTGCGTTGATTCGTATTTTGCATATCGCAGAGGAAGAATTTGGCGGATGGTTAAGTATCGAAACAATGGATTACGTTGCTGAGATTTTGAACATTCAACCAATCGAAGTATACGAGGTTGCAACATTCTATACAATGTTCAATCTTGATCCAGTTGGAAAACATGTATTTGAAGTATGTCACACAGGTCCTTGTATGATCAGTGGAAGCGACAACATCATGGAATACATTCAACAAAAATTGGATATCAAAGTAGGTGAAACAACAAAAGACGGAATGTTTACATTGAAAACTGCAGAGTGTTTAGGCGCTTGTGGTTACGCTCCGATGTTGCAATGTGGTAAAAAATACCATGAGCACCTTACAAAAGAAAGAGTTGATGAAATTATTGCCGCTTACCGTTCAGGTGAGTTGCCTAAATAATGAATAGAGCATGGCGAGAAAGTTACTTTTAGAGCATGATGATGTACCAGGAATTGAGACGTTTGAAGTTTATCGTAAACTGGGTGGATATCGTTCTGTAGAAAAAGCATTGAAAACAATGTCTCCTGAACAAGTTGTTGAGGAAGTTCAAAAATCAGGCTTAAGAGGTCGTGGTGGAGCTGGTTTCCCTACAGGAATGAAATGGTCGTTTTTAGCAAAACCAGAAGGTGTTCCAAGATACCTTTTGTGTAACGCGGATGAGAGTGAGCCAGGAACATTCAAAGACCGTTATTTGATGGAATATATTCCACATCTTTTAATTGAAGGTATGATTACATCAAGTTATGCTTTAGGAGCAAACTTATCATACATATACATTAGAGGTGAATATATGTGGGTATATAAAACCTTAGAAAGAGCTATCAAAGAAGCTTATGCAGCAGGTTGGTTAGGTAAAAACATACAAGGTTCTGGATATGATTTAGACCTGCACGTACACTGCGGTGCTGGAGCATATATATGTGGAGAAGAAACAGCTTTAATCGAATCATTAGAAGGTAAACGAGGAAATCCACGTTTAAAACCACCTTTTCCAGCTGTTAAAGGATTGTGGCAAAACCCTACTGTAGTTAATAATGTGGAATCTATTGCGTCAGTGCCATGGATTGTATTAAATACAGGTACTGAATATGCAAAAATTGGGATTGAACGCTCAACAGGAACTAAATTAATTTCTGCATCTGGACATATTAAAAATCCAGGTGTTTATGAAATTGAATTAGGCGTTTCAGTTGAAGAATTCATAAATTCAGATGAATATTGTGGTGGTATGATAGACGACAGACCTTTAAAGGCTTTAGTTCCTGGAGGTTCATCAGTGCCAATTTTACCAGCACATTTAATTTATAAAACAGCTGCAGGAAACGATCGTTTAATGACTTACGAATCATTATCTGATGGTGGATTTGCAACAGGTTCTATGTTAGGTTCTGGAGGGTTTATTGTGTATAACGATACAACATGTATTGTTAGAAATACATGGAATTTCTCTAGATTCTATCACCATGAAAGTTGTGGACAATGTACACCTTGTCGTGAAGGAACTGGTTGGTTAGAAAAAGTATTACACCGTATTGAGAACGGACACGGTCGCGAAGAAGACATCGAATTATTATTAAGTATTCAAAGCAAAATCGAAGGGAACACAATTTGTCCATTAGGTGATGCTGCTTCTTGGCCGGTAGCCGCAGCTATTCGTCATTTTAGAGAAGAATTTGA
>JALQYQ010000029.1 GCA_023262855.1 Crocinitomicaceae bacterium | reverse complement strand
ACGCACCATCTTTTTGAGCAGTAGCAGTAAATATCAAAAACGAAAACAGAAGAAACGAAATCAATTGCTTCATAACCTTGAATTTTTGTTAATGTAATGCGCAATGTACAAACTTAAGCGGAATAATGTTTAATTTTGAGTCATTCTATGAGACAAAATTCGATTATTTTCTCAAGCTTAAAGCTATTATTGACGCGCTTGTCAATCGTTTTTGCGATGATGACTATTGCTCGAATTCTTTTCTACAGTTTCAATCTAGACAGTTTCGGAAATGTTGGCTTTTTCGATTTTCTCGTTGCAGCATGGTTCGACTGTATAACAATTGCACTTTATTTTTCCCCCTTTATTCTGCTTTCACTGATCCCATTGAATGCGCGCTCCGATCGTTGGAAGGAAATTCTACTGAAAATCTATTTTCATGTTGCCAATTCTCTCATGGTTGCAATGAATTTAATGGATATCGAATATTTTAAATACACAAGTAAACGCAGTACTTTCGACCTTTTTGCAATTTTGGGAGCTGGAAGCGATTTCGCGCAATTAGCAACAACTTTTATAAAGGATTTTTGGATATTGATTATCTTTTTGATTTTGTTCCTTATTCTTTCTGAATGGTTATACCGAAAAACAAAACGTTTTAAGTCTACACCTTCTTTTTCAATCAAAACATTAGCTTTTAATTTACTTTTAATCGCTCCAATTTTTGTAATTGTTGCCCGCGGAGGATTTCAATTGAAGCCCATAGGAATCATGGAAGCTTCACAATATACAAATCCCGAGAATTCTGCTTTTGTACTGAATACGCCTTTCACAATGTTAAAATCATACGGAAAGGAACGACTTGAAATCAAGCATTATTTCTCCGAGCAAGAAGAAAGATCCATTTTCAATCCTGTTCAAGTTAGTCATCCACAACACATACTTCCGGATGGAACCAATGTTGTAATCATTATGCTAGAAAGCTTTGGAAACGAATACGTGGGCGCATTTAATCACGGAGTTAGTTACACTCCATTTTTCGACTCGCTCATTGGGCAATCGTTGACGTTTGAACATGGGTTTGCAAATGGAAAAAAATCGATTGAAGCCGTTCCAGCCATTGTTGCCTCCATTCCTAGTTTAATGGATAATCCTTACATCTCTTCTCCCTACGGAAACAATAAGATTGAATCATTGGCAAGTATTCTGAAAAAACACGGGTATGAAACCGGTTTTTACCACGGAGCAACAAATGGTTCTATGCGCTTTGATGGTTTCGCAGCGCAAGCTGGTTTCGATCATTATTTTGGTCGTTACGAGTACAACAACGATGCACATTTTGACAAAACTTGGGGTATTTTGGATGAATATTTCAATCCTTGGACAGCTAAAAAATTAAGTGAATTAAAACAACCATTTTTCGGGACCTTATTCACGCTTTCTTCTCATCATCCGTATTACGTTCCTCCTCATATGCGGAATAAAGTTAAAAAAGGTCCACACCCAATTTGCGCATCAATCAACTATGGTGATTACGCACTCAGACGTTTTTTCGAAGAAGCACGCAAACAACCTTGGTACGATAATACAATCTTTGTTTTGGTGGCCGATCACACTCCTGCTACAGAAGACAAAATGTACAGTCAACGAAGGTTCATGTATCAAATTCCAATTGTTTTTTATCATCCAGGGAAGAAAATTATCGCAAAGCGCGATCCTGAAATCTTTCAACAGATGGATATTATGCCAACAATTTTGGACCTTTTGAACATCAAAACAAAATTTTATTCGTACGGAAAATCTTACTTTCAAAAATCTGATAGAGAAGCAATTACATACATTGAGGGCTCTTATTATTACTTTAAAAACCACCACATGTACACTTTCTCGAATGAAAAGGCACGAAATTTGCTTGATTTCACCATTCGAAAAGAGTACACGAATGACTCACTTTCGTATTATAAAAACGAAAGTAAAGTTGTTGAAAGACGCATAAAAGCTATAATTCAGCGCTACAATCGTGACTTGATTCATAACAAAACTGTAGTTGAATGAAACAAAAGATCCGATTTATTATCAACCCAATTTCCGGTGTCGGAAAGAAAGGCGATTTACCTCAGATCATTGAGGAACACTTAGACCACAGTAAGTTCGAATACGACATCGCAATTACTGAATATAAAAAGCATGCCAAAAAAATTGCATATGAAGCTTCTTTGGAAGGAATTGATATTGTGTGTGCTGTTGGTGGAGATGGAAGTGTTCACGAAGTTGGTACTTCGTTAATTGGAACACAAACAAAATTAGCAATTATTCCTTGTGGCTCAGGAAATGGACTTGCGAGACATTTGGAAATTCCGATGAATATAGCAAAGGCGATTGAGTGCATTAACCAAGACGATACTATTCGAATGGATACTGTTTTGGTGAACGATAAACCATTTTTAGGAATTGGCGGATACGGATTTGATGCCATTATCGCTAAAAAATTTGATAATTATCACAAACGAGGCTTTTGGAGTTACGTTAAATTGGTCATGAAAGAATTCATGCGATACAATCCAATCAATGTTTCTGTTGATTTGAATGGTGAAATTAAAAGCATGCCCGTTGTTCTTTGTACAATTGCAAACGCTTCTGAGTTCGGAAATGGCTTTGTTGTTTCTCCCACTTCAGATGTTACAGATGGTAAAATTGAACTTTGTATTTTAAAACCATTCTCGATTTGGTCGGCACCAGCTGTAGTTTATAGATTTTTCAAACGCACTTCACACAAATCAAAATTTTCAGAGGTGATTTCATTCCAAAAGGCGCGAATTCAACTATCTCAAAACATTGCTCACTACGATGGTGAACCTTTCGACGTTAGAAATGAATTGAATATTCAGGTTGTACCAAAAAGTTTGAACATATTAATTGGTAAGAAATAAAATGGATTACAAAGATTTAGACATTTCTGAAATTATTCAGAAACTTGACACCCTGAAAGCAGACAGCAAACCACTTTGGGGAGAAATGTCAGCTCAACGAATGGTTGAACATTTATCTGACACCATAAAAATTGCTTCAGGAAAGGAAAAATTCCCCTTGGTAGTTCCAGAAGATAAACTTGAAAAAATGCTAGGTTTTTTAGATTCTGACAAACCAATGGCTCGAAACATCGAAGTCAGTTTCGCTAAGAAATCCGAAGAATTAAGAAATGAAGAAATTGAATTAGCGATAGATGAATTCCTATTAGAGTGGATTGATTTTGAAGAGCATTATTCAACGGATGAAAATAGAACTGAAGTTCACCCCTATTACGGCCCATTGAACTATACACAATGGTGCAAATTACATGCAAAACATTTAAAGCATCATTTCGAACAATTTGGAATAGACGCATAAAAAAAGAGGCTTATCGCCTCTTTTTTTTATTTATCAGAATCAATTATTATTATTTCTTCGCGCTTAACCATTTTTGAGTTAAAAGGTTCAATTGACGACTTTACATTTTTGTTTGCATTTCGCTTTTCAAAATTATCAAAACGCTTACATGTTAATTTTACTTTCTCTTTTTGATGATTTTCAAGTTTAACAACCTGACCAAAACTCAATTGAGAAACAAATACCAATGTTAACATTAAAAATAGATTTCTAACTCGTTTCATATCTTTAGTTTTTTAATTAATTTCCAACATTCAAATAATATGCCATAAACAAAAACATGCTTTTATTCTATTCATTTTCAATTGGATTACTTCTCGGTATTTTAAATTACATTTATTTCAGAAAACAAGGATATACATCAATAACAGTCTTGATTTTGGGAATTTTTGCCTTCTCTACCATTTCTTTTATGTTCCTTAAATTTTTTCTTTAATCTTTCGTAACTTCGTAATTGTCAAATGAAGCCGTTACAGTTGCACATAATTGGATTAACTAAGACATTTAATAATCTTAGTAAAGGAAAATATCTTCAATATTTTGTTCCTGGAATTTTAGTCGCTTTTATTTTTTGGCACGTATTTGTTATTCTTGGAACAGCAGAATCTTCCGTTTCCTTTTTGAATGACATTCCGCTTATCGGATCAATTTTAGAGTACGTTTTAGGTGGTGCATTTGGGATTATCAAATTCATTGTTACTCAACTTTTTATTTTTTTCGTACTAACATTACTCTCGCCCTTTAACACGCTGCTTTCTGAAAAGGTAGCTTTCGATTTAACTGGAATAAAACACAAATTTGATTTTGAACGTTTGCTGAGCGATATTGTTAGAATGATTTTTATTGTGACAATAGCAATCATTTTACAACTATTTTTTTTCCTAGTTTATTTCGTTATCTCGTCGATATTAGGGTTAGGAATTTTTGATGAAGCTGTCTATTTTATCATTTCTTCTTTCTTCTATGGTTTTGCATTTTTTGACTATAGTTTAGAACGTGATCAAATTGGTGTGATTGGAAGTCTTAAATATGCTTTCTCAAATATTCTTCTCGTTTCACTAACCGGCGCATTCTTCTTAATTTTATACAAAATTGGTAGCTTTTTTGTGGGATCTTTGTCATTCTCATTTTTAAGTATTTTTCCAAACATTGGCATCATTGTCGCGCCAGTTTTAACAACAATTTTAGCAACATATGTTTATATTTTAAATAAACAAGAAACGAATGATAGGACTAAAAAATGAATTTCAATCCAGTTCCTTAGAAGAGTGGATTGATCAATTAAAAAAGGATTTAAGAGGAGAAGACTTTTCAGTTCTTTTACGAAACGATAAGATCGAAGAAATTGAATACTCGACTTTTCAACATGCTGAAAGTGGTGAAATTGCGGAACAAAGTCCCGGTCATTTTCCGTTTACACGCGGCTTAAACACAAAAAACAATGAATGGTCGAATGGATTCGTATTGACTGTAAATTCTGAAAAAGAATCAAATGCGAAAGCATTGGAAATTTTAATGAAAGGGTGCGATTTACTTGTTTTTGATCTGTCGAACTTAAAAGAAGTAAACTTTGATAATCTGTTTCAAGACATTCAATTTGAATATATCAAAACACAACTTTTGTTGGCAAATTCAGCTCAAATGGGTGCTTTGAAGTCGTATTTTAATGAAGTCATTCCTGAAACGATTTCGTTCATTCAAGATTCGTACGAAATTAGAAATGATGAAAGTTTTTTAGTACAACTCGTTACTGAATTAAAAGAAAATCAGCGTTTTGCTATACAAGTAAATGGTTTTGGAATTCAACAAGCCGGTGGAACTACATGGCAAGAAATCGCATTTTGCCTAAGTGAAGGTCATGATACGTTAATCGCTTTAATGGAAAATGGATTAAATGTAGATGAAGCAGCTGCATGCATCCATTTCTCGGTTGGAATTGGTAGTAATTACTTCTTTGAAGTTGCAAAATTGAGAGCCTTAAAACAAAATTGGGCAACAATCATAAAAGCCTATCAACCACATCATAACTGTTCTTACAATTGTGAAATAACGGCTCAGATTGGTTTTATGAATAAATCATTAAAAGACCCCTATACCAATTTATTGCGTCAAACTACTGAAACAATGTCTGCAGCTTCTGGTGGTGCAAATGCTATCATCACGCATCCGTACGACGCTTGTTCAAGCAATGGAAGTAGTAGTTTATCTGAACGCATGGCCTTAAATTTATCGTTGATATTGAAAGATGAAAGTTATTTCAATCAAGTCATCGATCCTCTTGGTGGAAGCTATGCAATAGAAGATTTAACCGCAAAAATTGCTAAGAAAAGTTGGGCATTATTTCAGCAATTCGAAAAAAATGGTGGATTCGATAAGTTGGAAACAAAAAAAGGTTTTTCAGATGAAATCCAACAAAAAGCAGCAATGCGTTTGGAAGAATTAAAAAATGGTTCGAAAATACTAATCGGCGTCAATAAATTTCCAAATCCTGATACGGTAAGTCCTAATTCATTCGAATCAACTACTTGTCCGTTTGGCTTAAAGTCAATCAATTTTGAAACTGAATTAAATGCTGTACAATGAAACGAATAAACTTTAGTGAAATTCCATATTCTGAACAGTTAGTTAATTCAGAATCATCAGCTGAACAAACATTTGAAACAGCTGAAAAAATAGTACTGAAGAAGTATTACCAAGCAAAAGATATCGCTGCAAGCGAACATCTTGGATATGTAGCAGGAATTGCCCCTTACCTCAGAGGTCCTTATTCATCCATGTATGCAATTCGCCCATGGACAATTCGTCAATACGCTGGATTTTCGACAGCTGAAGAATCAAATGCATTTTACCGTCGAAATTTAGCTGCTGGACAAAAAGGACTTTCAGTCGCATTCGATTTAGCAACACATCGTGGATACGATTCCGATCATGAACGAGTTGTTGGTGACGTTGGAAAGGCGGGTGTTGCCATTGATTCCATTTTGGATATGAAAATTTTGTTCGATCAGATTCCTTTGGATGAAATGTCAGTGTCAATGACAATGAACGGCGCTGTTATTCCAATCATGGCCTTTTACATTGTTGCTGCTGAAGAACAAGGAGTTTCTCAAGATAAGTTAGCTGGAACTATTCAAAATGATATTCTGAAAGAATTCATGGTGCGCAACACCTATATTTATCCGCCACTTCCATCGATGCGCATCATTTCGGATATTTTTGATTACACGTCGAAAAATATGCCGAAATTCAATTCAATTTCGATTTCTGGTTACCACATGCAAGAAGCTGGTGCAACTGCGGCTATTGAGTTAGCATATACATTAGCTGATGGATTGGAATATTTACGTGCAGGAATAGCAGCAGGAATGAATGTTGATGAGTTCGCTCCACGTTTAAGTTTCTTTTGGGCTATCGGAATGAATCACCATATGGAAATAGCCAAAATGCGTGCGGGACGATTAATTTGGGCGAAGTTGGTCAATCAATTTGATCCAAAAAACTCAAAATCACTTGCCTTGCGGACGCATTGTCAAACTTCCGGTTGGAGTTTAACCGAACAAGATCCTTTTAACAATGTTGCTCGAACATGTATCGAAGCGCTTGGAGCAGCACTTGGAGGTACACAATCATTACATACCAACGCTTTGGATGAAGCGATTGCTTTGCCAACCGATTTCTCAGCACGAATTGCTCGTAATACACAAATTTATTTACAAGCTGAAACGGGAATCACTTCCTTTATTGACCCAATGGGCGGAAGTTATTACGTTGAAAAACTTACAGAAGAACTTGTCAATGAAGCATGGAAATTAATTGAGGAGGTAGAAGAACTTGGCGGAATGGCTAAAGCAATTGAAACTGGATTGCCAAAAATGCGCATTGAAGAAGCAGCTGCTCGAAAACAAGCACGTATTGATTCTGGAAAAGATGTAATTGTCGGTGTTAACAGATATCAGGTAGAAAATACAGGTGAAAATCAAATTGATATTCTTGAAGTTGATAACACTAAAGTGCGCGAAGCTCAACTAAATCGTTTGAATGATCTTCGTTCTAACCGTAACGAACAAGAAGTAAAAGATCTGCTTTCTGAATTAGAAAAAGCTGCAAAAACAAACACAGGTAATCTTTTAGAAATTGCCATTCGTTGTGCTCGTAAACGCGCTTCACTTGGTGAAATTTCTGATGCGATGGAAAAAGCATTTGGACGTTACCAAGCAACAATCCGATCAATAAGTGGTGTATATTCGCATGAAGCTATGGAAGACAAGGATTTTATTTTAGCAAAAGATCTTACTGAAAAATTCAGCAAATTGGAAGGACGCAGACCTCGTATAATGATTGCTAAAATGGGGCAAGATGGTCATGATCGCGGGGCTAAAGTAATTGCTTCATCTTTCGCTGACATCGGTTTTGATGTGGACATTGGACCCTTGTTCCAAACTCCATCTGAAGCCGCAAAACAAGCAGTTGAAAATGATGTACACATACTAGGAGTATCATCGTTAGCGGCAGGACACAAAACGCTTGTCCCTCAGGTTATTGAAGAATTAAAAAAACTTGGAAGAGAAGATATTATGGTAATTGCTGGAGGCGTTATTCCTCAACAAGATTATGATTTCTTGTACAAAGCTGGCGTATTTGGCGTATTTGGACCAGGAACAAAAATATCGAAAGCAGCTCAAGAGATCTTGAATTTATTAATTAAAAGTATTGAATAATCAACATTTTACAGTTCAGAATTGCGCTTAATGAAATAGTTTATTACATTCGGCATAGTTATTGAAATAGGCTAAAAACAAAAACGAAAAATATGAAAAAGATAATTGGGGTATTCATTTTGTTGCTAAGTGTATTCACTGCAAAGGCACAAGCACCAGATTTTGATGATTTAAAGATTCTTTATGCGGATGCTAATTATGAAAAATTAGTGAAAGTGGCTGAGAATTATACGTTAAAGGATGAATTGAAAAAAGACCCACTTCCGTTTATTTGGTTAGGAAAAGGTCTATACAAAATTTCATTATCGGGTTCAGCAGATGAAAAATATAAAAACGCCTATAAAGATGCAATTGCTGCAGTAGGTAAAGCTATTAAAAACGATAAAGACGGTACTGGATTGGCTGATTTTCAAGATTTCATTGACGAATTCCAAGGTTCAATGGTTGAGATGATCAACAATGACTTAGGTGCAAAGGATTACAGCAAAGCTTCTGGATGGGTAATAAAATACTACAAAGTGACAAGAAATCCACTAGGAGCAAAATACTTGGATGGTGCAACAAAATACCGCAAATCTGATAAAGGAGGAGCGAATACACTTTGGAAAGAATGCGATGGTTTGTTAGCAAAAATCACTTCTTTGGAAGGATGGTCAAAAGCAGACATCGAACTTTTAAAAATTGGTGCTTTACAAACAGCTGAATGCTACATCGCTTCAAAACAAATTGATAAAGCAAAAACACTACTGAATAAAATCGCGCCTTGGTATGAAGAGGACGAAGATTTTAAAACAAAATATGATGAAATCATCAATTAAAAAAAGTCCCGCGAAAGCGGGATTTTTTTTTGAACATCTCCCTTCTAATAACTAAAGAGCACTTTTTTATTTTTGAAAACAAGTTTCTTCTACATTTGACATATGAGAAAATATGCAAAATACTTCAAGAATAAATTCATTCTAACAACTTGTTTATTTTTCGTTTACATCCTTTTTTTGGATGATGTAGATATTTTTACCATCATCAATCAAAATCGAAAATTAAGCCATTTGGAAGAATCGAAAATTGAAATTTCTCAAAAACTGAATCAAACAAAAGGAATTTTAAAAGAATTGCGATATTCAAGTAACTTGGAAAGTTATGCTCGCGAAGAGAAACTATTCAAAAAGGATGACGAAGATATTTTTATTATTTCCTACGAGTAAAACGATTAAAGTCCGCTTCCTTGTTGTTTAAAGTAGCGCTCTTCCGCTTGATTCACTAAATGAATTCCTGGGAAATAAAACAAGGCAATTTGTTCGTAGCTAAAACCTGATTTTGCCATTTTCATTGCGCCTTCTTGACAGAGTCCTACCCCATGACCAAATCCTCTTCCAGATATAACAACTTCATCTCCTTCTGGTCGACAACTAAAAAAAGTGGATTTCAAATCAAATTCTTCACGTAAATCTCTCAGCGGAATACCGAAAACAGGATGAATGTAAAAGGCTTTTCTTTCCGACTGGTCAAATGTATAAATCATGGAAGCAAAAGCACTATCTTGAATCGGATAATCATATTTCTGAACCAAAAATTTCTTCCAGGCTTCTTGGCTAACGCGTTTTTCCCATGTTGCCTGTTTCGTGTAAATACAAAATGTATCCTTGAAAGTGCTTAAATAGTTAATTTCTTCATTCCAAATATACTGAGGCTCACATGTTTGTCCTCCACAATTTGCATGAAAATAAGAATCAATTAAGTTACCTTTCGCATCAACCATCACAATATCATGTGTTTGATGAACTGCGCTATCAATGATTGGTGTCAAACGCATCATGCTATGATAAGCCTGGCAATGTACGCGGTCACACAAATCGAATCCTTCTTTTTTATGTTTACCAAGGTATTTTAAAACATAGGTACGACTCATCAACGCTTGAACTTTGTAGTATTCAATGTGTCGACCTCCTCCACCTTCTGATTCAACAACGCCTGCCAAATAATTGTCAATGTCGACCAAATTCACAATGGTCAAATCTTTTGAATTTGCTGAGATTTCAAAATCGTCCTCGTACTTTCTTGCTTTTACGACAGGAGTTTTAGCATTTAAAACTATTGAAGTTGAAGGAGTTGTTTGGATCAAATAAACCTTGTCAAACAAACCTAGTTCAGTAACTCCTTTTTTAAGTTTTACTTTTCCTCCTTCATAAAGTAAATCAACAAATTCATTTGGAAGGATAGCTCCAAAATCATTCGTATCGGCGATAATTGAATAACTACCGTCGTTGTATGAGAAGGATATACGTTTAACAGAATAATCGCGCAACACGCCAATACGCAGTTGCTGGGCAGAAATTGTCCAAAAGAGCGTAAAAAAAAGAAATGTGACTGCATACCTCACAGTACAAAATTAATTGTTAAAAAAAGGATATTCGACCTCTTATCGAATAGTTTTCAACAAGGATTGTGCAACATTTTTACTAGCACCACCCGCTCCTAATTTAGTTCTTAATTCTGTAAAATCTGATAACATTTCCTGACGCGAACTCCCGCCTTCAACGATTTTATTTAATTCCTCACGAATAGCGTTTGCATTGCACTCATGTTGAATGAGTTCCTTCACAACCTCTCGATCCATTATTAAATTAACCAAAGAAATGTAGTTGATTTTAATTAAACGCTTCGCAATGCGATAAGAAATTTCTGAGCCTTTGTAACAAACAACTTCAGGAATTCCAAGTAATGCGGTTTCAAGAGTTGCTGTTCCTGAAGTTACAATTGCAGCTTCCGAATTCGATAATAAATCATAAGTTTTACCATGAATTATTTTCACCTCATCATTTACCAAAGAAGCATAAAAATCAACATCTAAACTTGGTGCCCCTGCTACAACAATCTGATAATTGCTATAGTTTTTTACAGCTTCCAACATGATTGGAAGCTTCACTGAAACTTCTTGTTTTCTGCTCCCCGGTAAAATTGCAATAATTGGTTGTTGATTTAATCCATGCTCTTTATAAAACGCATCCTTCGGTTGTTGATCCTTTTTGAAATTATCGATCGCATCCAACAACGGGTGCCCAAGATATTCTACGTCATAGTCGAATTTAGCATAAAACTCCTTTTCAAATGGAAGAATTACGTACATGTGATCAACCCAACGTTTGATTTTGTGGACCCGAGATTGTTTCCACGCCCAAACTTGCGGAGAGATATAGTAAATGACTTTGATTCCTTTTTCTTTGGCCCATTCAGCAATGCGCAAATTAAATCCTGGATAATCAATCAATATTATTGCATCGGGTTTAAACACCTCAATATCAGCTTTACACTCTTTGATATTTCGTAAAATCGTACGGATATTCGCAATCACTTCAACAAATCCCATGAAAGCCAAGTCGCGAATATGTTTTACAACATTTCCACCTTCAGCTTGCATTTTATCTCCACCCCAACTTCTGAATTCCAAATTGCTCGTTTCAGTACTCAAGGCTTTTATCAGATTACTACCGTGTAAATCTCCCGATGCTTCACCAGCGATCACATAAAGTTTTAGCTTTTTTTCTTGCATCATTTAAGCAAAGAAATTTACATATAAAATGTAGGGTAAAAAACAGATTGAGCCAAGAATGATTCCCATGGCAAATCCATATTTTTCACGGTTTAACGAAAGATAAAACCAAATTAAATTTGAAATAATTGCCAAAGACATCATCTTACTACGCACCATTTGATCGTGTGTGAATTTTGACCAAAGCCTTGAAAAATCAAAGTTTTGAGCCCAACCCAACAAAATAATTACAATTGGAATAAAAATCAGCGGAGAAAGAATCCCAACAATTAATCCTTTTGTATGTGCACTTGTCCAATTTCTTAAATTCATTTTATCCAATTTTTAAAATGTTCCATTGATTTGTAAGCTGTCATGTCAAATTGAGTAGGAACAATACTCGCATAACCTTGTTCTAGGGCTAATAAATCTGTATCTTCCCCTTTGTCTTCATTTGAAAATTCACCTGTCAACCAATAGTACGGCTTTCCAAACTGATCCAAACGCTTATCAAATCGATCTGCCCAAAACGCATGAGCTTGTCTACATAGTTTAATTCCTTTAATCTGCTCCGAAGGCAAATCAGGAATATTGACATTTAAACACACATGATCTGGGAACGACTTTTCCAATGCCATTTCAATCACTTTTTTCACAATCGTCTGTGCGCCAGAAAAATCAGCATCAGCATCAAAACTTGCCAACGAAAAACCTATTGATGGTATATTTTCCATCGCTCCTTCAACCGCCGCTGACATCGTTCCAGAATACAACACATTTGTTGATGTATTTTCACCATGATTAATCCCAGATAGTATCAAATCTGGTGTTTGATGCATGACTTCATAAATCCCCAATTTCACACAATCCACTGGAGTTCCTGTGCACGTGTAAGCATTCAAACCTCGAAATAAACGTGATGCATCAAGTCGCAATGGATGATTCACCGTTATCGCATGTCCCATTCCTGATTGAGGTTTATCTGGAGCAATAATTAAGACATCACCAAATTCCACCGCTACTTCTACTAGCGATTTGATTCCTTTTGCTGAAATCCCATCATCATTGGTGATAAATATTAAAGGTCTCATTTTCTTTTGTCTTAATTCAATGGTTTGCGAAAGTAACGAATATTGACCGAAAGTCATCAAATGAAATCGCGAAATAATATTAAAGAAAATGGTTGAATTTTAGTTTATTCATGTTACTTTTGATTGGTATCTTTAGGAGAATGACAACATTAGAATTAATACACGAATTAAAAAGTATCACACAAGGGAACATTGACTTTATCAAAAAGAAATTTTCTCATTTAAACGATGAACAAAAAAATTGGCGTAAAGACGCTGATTCATGGAGTATTAATGAAGTTTTTGCCCATTTGAATGAATACGCTGCTTATTACCATCAGGCATTTAGTTCTAAAATTGCTCGTACACGATTTAGAGATCCAAAAGACGTTTTTATTTCCTCACCTCTTGGTCGTTCAGCATGGAAATCCATGAAATTGGGAAATGCCAAGAATGTGAAGCGAAAATTTAAAGCTCAACGATCCTATAACCCAAGTTTGCATCCTGAATTGGTAAAAGAAAATTCAATTGAACAGTTCAACAGTTATCAAACTGACTTAATGTCGATTATTGATGAGGCAGCTGCAGTTAATCTGCGTAAAGTGAAAATTCCAATTTCGATTTCGAAGATTGTTCGACTAAAACTTGGTGACGCCTTGTTGTTTGTTGTCTATCATAATGAGCGACACATGTATCAAGCATTATCCATTTTGTCTCATTCAAAATTTCCAAAAAAATAATGACTGAAAAATTGGGTTATTGTGCCGTTTCACTTTCGCCTTTAAGAGCCGAAAAGCGTGATGCATCAGAAATGGTAAGTCAACTATTCTTTGGTGAATTGGTAACAATCAAAGATATTCAATCGCCATGGTGTGAACTTGTAACCTATTCGGATAATTATGCCGGATTTGTTGACAGCAAGCACATTCGAGTTCTTTCCGATAAAGAAGCAAAACGTTGGCAAGATGGTTTAAGTTATCAAAAGCAATTGATCCGAACGTTAGAAACTCCTTGGGGAAGACAGCAAATTTTCAGAGGATCTTTTGTTCCTTTTGGCGACACACAAACTTTTAACATTGGTGAAGATCAATTCACTTATATTGATGAATTTTCTGATTTTCAAGCAAATGATGTTATTGATTTCGCAAAAGAATACCTTAATTCACCGTATTTGTGGGGAGGAAAAAGTCCATTCGGAATCGATTGTTCAGGATTAACCCAAGTAATATTGCGTTTCTTTGATCTAAACATTCCGCGTGATGCATCTCAACAAGCAGAATTCGGTCAAGCAGTCGATTTTGAAGATCTACAGCGTGGCGATCTGGCCTTTTTCTCAAATGCCGATGGAAAAGTAATTCACGTTGGCTTTTTGGATGGAAATGGAGCAATCATCCATGCTTCAGGTTGCGTGCGAATGGATCTTTTCAACAATCAAGGAATTATCCATAACAAAACAGGCGAACTGACTCATCACTTACATTCTATTCGTCGCATGTAAGTGCAAACAAAAAATAATAACGATATTCGCATACAAAATATGAATTTGCCATTCTTCAATATCTTAAACCACTTTGAAAACGATAGGCATTTTTGTAGGAATTAAAAAAATAAACATGAAAATATTAATCACTGGAGGAGCTGGATTTATTGGAAGTAACTTGGCAAAAAGACTTGTTAACGATGGTCACGAAGTCGTAGTTTTAGACTCTTTACTTCGCGGAAACAAATTAGACAAAGATACTTTTGCTAAAGTTCATTTTATCAAAGGTGATGTGCGTGATTTAGATTTGATGATTACAGCGAGTAAAAACTGTGATTTAATATTCCATTTTGCAGCAGTTCTTGGTGTTGATATCGTTGCAGACAATCCTGTTGAAACGATGGATGTGGAAGTCATTGGAACCCGCAATATGATTGAAGCAGCAAACATTAATAATGTAAAAAAAGTAATGTACGCTTCAACAAGTGGAATCTACGGGCATTCCGCATTTGAAAATGTGCTTACAGAAGAAGTTCTTGTTGATCCACGCACTTCATATGCTATGGCGAAACGTTACAATGAAATTTACTTGGCATCACATCACCAAGAAAAAGGATTAAACGTTGTTTCGTTGCGTTTCTTCAATGTTTACGGAGGAAATCAAGATACTCGCATGGTAGTTCCTTTGTTCTTTGAACAAGCAATTGCGAATGAACCAATCACCGTTTTCGGAACAGGAAAACAAACACGTGATTTCACTTACATTGATGACACTGTTGAATCATGTGTGAAATTGATGGATATTCAAGGTTGTCACATTATTAATATTGCCAATGAGGCAGAATGGACAATTGCTGAACTTGCCGTTAAGATTAAAGAAATTACCAAATCAAGTTCTGAAATTATTTACTTGGAAGCACCGAAAAAACGCTACGATTACGAAGTTGAACGTCGCGTTGGAAGTTCTGACAAATTGATGGGCTTAACGAATTTTAAACCACAAACTTCCCTTCAAGAAGGGTTAGAGTTAATTTATAATCAAAATTACAATCATTAATACGCTCTACGAATGAACAGAGATCAAGAAATTTTCGGATTAATTGAAGACGAAAAAAACCGTCAATTGCATGGAATCGAATTGATTGCATCTGAAAACTTTGTTAGTGACGAAGTTATGCAAGCAATGGGAAGTGTTCTTACTAACAAATATGCTGAAGGCCTACCAGGAAAACGCTATTACGGTGGATGTGAAGTTGTTGACAAAGTAGAACAATTGGCTATCGATCGTCTTTGCAAACTTTTTGGAGCAACTTGGGCGAACGTTCAACCACATTCTGGAGCGCAAGCAAATGCTGCTGTATTTCTTGCATGTTTGCAACCAGGTGATAAAATTTTAGGTTTTGATTTATCACATGGAGGTCACTTAACACACGGTTCACCAGTAAATTTCTCTGGTAAATTGTATAAACCTTTCTTTTATGGAGTTAACGAAGCTACTGGCCAAGTTGATTATGATGTATTAGAAGAAGTGGCTCGTCGTGAAAAACCAAAAATGATTATTTGTGGAGCTTCTGCTTATAGCCGCGACTGGGATTATGCACGTATTCGTAAAGTTGCTGACGAAGTTGGAGCAATTATTTTGGCAGATATTTCTCACCCAGCAGGATTAATTGCTGCAGGATTGTTATCGGATCCTTTAGATCACTGTCATATTGTTACAACTACAACGCACAAAACATTGCGTGGACCAAGAGGCGGTGTTATTATGATGCGTCATAATTTTGATAATCCGTTCGGATTGAAATGGAACAATGGAAATCCTAAATCAATGGCTGCACTTTTGGATGCTGCTGTGTTCCCAGGAATTCAAGGTGGACCTTTAGAGCATGTAATTGCTGCTAAAGCAGTGGCTTTTGGAGAAGCGTTGACAGATAATTATAAAAACTACATGGCGCAAGTTCAAAAGAACGCTGCGGTTATGGCGGATGAATTCACAAAAAGAGGGTATAAAATCATCTCTGGAGGAACAAACAATCATTCGATGCTGATCGACCTTCGTTCAAAAGGTGTTACAGGTAAAGACGCTGAAAACACACTTGTAAGAGCTGACATCACGGTTAATAAAAACATGGTACCTTTTGACACGGAATCTCCATTTGTTACATCTGGAATTCGAGTTGGAACACCTGCTATCACAACAAGAGGTGTTAAGGAAAATGAAATCGCAAAAATTGTTGAATTAATTGATCGTGTTTTAAGCGATATTACAAATGAAGCAACAATAGAAGCTGTTCGAAAAGAAGTAAATGACTTAATGGGCAATCGACCATTATTTCAATGGTAATAAAACGAAAGGCAGGTGTTTACATCTGCCTTTTTTAATTATCTAAAACATGGTGTTCAAATCTCGAATCGACTGGACGTTTAAAATTGCTTTACTCGTAGTTTTTATCGTTGGACTGATTGGTGCTATCGGAATATATTTTGACCAAAAAGAAAACTCAATTTTCCCTTCGAGTACATTTTTACTGTTTATTCTATGCTTGAATATTCTGTTGTTTATTCTTGGGAAGAAAACAGACTACACCTTTGAAGAAAAATTCTTAATGTGTCGTTCTTGGATATTCAAAAAGAAAATTGACTACAAGGAAATATTAAAAATTGAACGCGGCACTACTTTATATGCTGGATGGAAATTAGCAGCTGCAAGTAAAGGGATCATTATTACCTACAAAGGCTATAATGACATTTATATATCTCCAGAACGAGAAGCAGAATTTATTGCACTTTTACTAGAAAAAAATCCTGCAATAAATGTGAAATTGGAAAATTAAGTGGCCGATTGTTTTTTGATTATTTTCCAAAACAAACGAGGTAAAAGACGTTTAATTTTAACCGCCAATATTTCTTTGTTTCCAATCAACACTTCTTTCTTTTTCTTTTCTACAGCCGTATACATTTGTCGCACACATTCTTCAGCTGACATTCCAGTTTCTTGGTTGTGATCCATTACTCCATGTGAATTTCCTTCACCGTTTAATGCATTTAAGGAAATATTGGTATTAATTTTACCTGGACAAACCATGGTCACATGAATGTTATTGTGCTCTTCCTCTAACAACAAACTTTCGTAAAATCCGAATAAAGCATGTTTTGAAGCACTGTATGCTGATCGTAAAAAGAAGCCGAACTTTCCTGAAATTGATGAAATCACAACAATATGACCACTTTTCTGCGCTTGCATGTACGGTAGAACTGCTTTTGTCAATGCGATGTTTCCAAAGTAGTTTATTTCCATTATTCGACGATCAATTTCCAAGCTTGTTTCCGCTGCGGTTGAACGTTGACTCAATCCTCCATTATTGATTAAAACATCAATTCTACCATATTGATCAATCACTTTTTTAGCCAATTCAGGAAAATTCTCCGAATGTTCTAAATCCAACCCAAGACATAAATGGTTTGAAGCATTTGGCAAATCAGCTTTTATTTTCTCCAATGCTGCCGTATTTCTTGCAGACAAAACAACACTTGCACCAGCTTTTGCTGCTTGGCGCACCATTTCCTCACCGATGCCCGAAGAAGCACCCGTAATCCATACAATCTTGTTCGTTAAATATCCCATGTATCAAAAAAAATCCCAACCGTTAAAAGTTGGGATTAAAATTACTTTATTTCTTAATTACAAATCATCTGGAATTGTAACTGTTTTTACATTTTTTTGTTTCGGCTTCAATTTTTCAATGAAAATTATTTTAAATTTTTGACCATCTGCCGTGAAAATCATTTCAGAAATTCCGTTTGTAATCGTGGGTGGAGCTTTTTTCTCGTTGTAATATTTTGTTTCTAATAATTCGAAGGTATTGTCGTCATACTGTATAAAAATTGACGTAATCTGACCATTTTCAACACGTGCTTTTCCTGAAACGCAAGTGGTACCATCTTTTTCAAAATAACTAATGATCACATTACGGTGTATATCATCTGCTACAGTATAAGCACCTCTTTTTGCAAATGCTTCTTCCAATTTTTT
Organism: Crocinitomicaceae bacterium; assembly: GCA_023262855.1. Classification (GTDB taxonomy): domain Bacteria; phylum Bacteroidota; class Bacteroidia; order Flavobacteriales_D; family Crocinitomicaceae; genus M0103. Next base: position 9,413 of record JALQYQ010000029.1, on the reverse strand, counting down.
ATAGCAGTCATCAGTTGCCTGCGCCGACAGCGTAAAAGACAAAATCACAGATGATAAGAATAGTAAGCCTTTCTTCATAATGTTGTTGTTTTATTGGGTGACCCCAGGTTTCAAATATAACAAGTTTGAATGAATTTAATCAAATCGTTTGAAATTATTTATTTTTGACAAAATTCAATTGCGATGAGCACAAAACAAATAGCAGACCATTTTTCCGAAGCTTTGGAAATTTTGCAAAAATTTAACAATCCAACAAATCATTCGTTGATAAAAACGGCGGGGGAAACAATGGTTACATCTTTGAAAAATGGCGGGAAAATAATTTCTTGCGGGAATGGTGGTTCCATGTGCGATGCTATGCATTTCGCTGAAGAATTAACTGGTCGTTATAAAAATGATCGCAAAGCAATTCCTGCATTGTCAATTTCAGATCCGAGCCACATGAGCTGTGTTGGAAATGATTACGGTTATGATTTTGTTTTCTCTCGCTATCTTGAAGCATTAGGAAATCAAGGAGATGTTTTGTTGGCAATTTCAACTTCTGGAAATTCTAAAAACGTTTTAAACGCAATTAAAACTGCGAAAGAAAAAGGAATGAAAGTCATTGGACTTACTGGAAAAACAGGAGGAGCGATGGCTGATTTATGTGACGTAGAAATTCGTGCTCCTTTTTCCGAATATGCTGATCGCGCTCAAGAGATACATATTAAAGTCATCCATTCATTAATTGATTTCATAGAAACACACATTGACTAAGTAAAATTCAAGCGAATAAACCCTTGATTTTAGTGACTTTTCAACCAAACACGATAAATTGTTGAAAAACGATAATAAATCGACCCTTTTATTTAAAATAAGAACCAAATTTATTGTCTAAATTTGCCCTTTTCCGATAAGAATATGTCGAATCAGGAATTACAAACAACAGTAAAAAACATATTTTCCGCTTATTTGGAGCAGAACGGACATCGTAAGACACCCGAACGCTTCGCTATACTTGCTGAAATTTATAATTACCAAGGCCATTTTGATATCGAATCGCTGTATATCAAAATGAAAAATCAAAATTATCGTGTTTCAAGAGCTACATTGTATAACACAATTGAGTTATTGTTAGCTTGTAATTTAGTTCGTAAACATCAATTCGGAAAGAACATTGCGCAATTCGAAAAATCACATGGTTCAAAACAACACGACCATATCGTTATTACCGATTCTGGTGAAGTAATTGAATTTTGTGACCCACGTATTCAAGCAATTAAAGCGACTATTGAAGAAGTTTTTGGTGTTGAAGTTCAGCATCATTCGCTTTATTTCTATGGCGTGAAAAAAGAAAATTCCGATAAAAAATAATAGTATGAGTTTAGACTTTAAAATTTCTACAGCTGATGCTGTTACTGTTGTTTCTTTTAAAGGAAAAATCATTTCGGACGCAGATATTCAGAACTTACTAACTGAATTAGAAGATTCGAAATTAGCTGCAAATCGTGTTTTTGATTTTAGTGAATTAACACACATTAATTCTTCTGGAATCAACTTCATCATAAAATCATTAACTAAAACGCGTATCAACAGTGGCGATTTAGTACTTTGTTCCGTTGGTGGAACAGTTAAAACCTTATTTGAAATGGCTAAAATCGATGATATTTTCTCGATTTATGAGACTGTTTCAGATGCAATCAATCATTTTAAGAATTAACAAATGAAAGTAGACGTACTATTGGGTTTACAATGGGGTGACGAAGGAAAAGGAAAAATCGTCGATGTATTAACTCCTCAATATGACATTATTGCTCGTTTTCAAGGTGGACCAAATGCCGGTCACACATTGGAATTCAATGGCATTAAACACGTTCTTCACACAATCCCTTCTGGAATTTTCAGAGACGATGTTGTGAACTTAGTTGGAAATGGTGTTGTAATTGATCCGGTAGTTTTCCAAAAAGAATTGGAAAAATTGGCTCCTTTCAATATTGATTTTAAGAAACGACTTTTATTGTCGAAAAAAGCACATTTAATTTTGCCAACGCATCGTTTGTTAGATGCGGCTTCTGAAGCAGCAAAAGGTAAAAATAAAATTGGTTCAACCTTAAAAGGAATCGGACCTACTTACATGGACAAAACAGGTCGTAATGGTTTGAGAGTTGGTGATATTTTCATGTCAAACTTCCAAGAAAAATACGATGCTTTAGTTGAAAAACACGTTGGAATGTTAAATCATTACGACGGTTTCGAATACGATCTTTCTGAATTAGAAGCACCTTTCATGGAAGGAATTGAAGTATTGAAAGGATTGACAGCCGTTGATTCTGAACAATACTTAAATGAAGCATTTAAAGCAGGAAAACGTGTTTTAGCTGAAGGAGCTCAAGGAACAATGTTAGACATAGACTTCGGAACTTATCCATTTGTGACATCTTCAAATACTGTTACAGCAGGAACTTGTACAGGTTTAGGAGTTGCTCCAACAAAAATTGGAAATGTTATCGGTATTTTCAAAGCATATTGTACACGTGTTGGTAGCGGACCATTCCCAACAGAATTGAATGATGAAGTTGGTGAATTAATTCGTCAAGAAGGCCGTGAATTTGGTGCTACAACTGGTCGTCCAAGAAGATGTGGATGGGTCGATTTGCCTCAAATGAAATATGCCATCATGATCAATGGAGTTACCGAATTATCGATGATGAAAGCAGACGTTTTAAGCTGTTTTGAGAAAATCAAAGTTTGTACACATTACATCATTGATGGTGAGCGTGTTGATTATTTCCCATTCGATGTAGATGGGATTAATTTAACGCCAGTTTACGAAGAAATCGAAGGCTGGAATTGTGATTTAACGCAATTAACAAGTTATGACGATGCGCCACAAGCATTGAAAAACTATGTTAGCTATTTGGAACGAAATTTGGAAGTTCCAATTACAGTTGTGTCTGTTGGTCCAGATAGAACGCAAACATTAAGCAATAAAAAATAAGTTGATTCAACACAAGAAGATACTAAAAATTGCGCTTTTCATAAGCGCATTTTTTTTGATGCCATTGCTAAGTAATGCGCAAAAAAGTGTTCTTGAATTATTGCCAGGAGCAGATAAATTGGGTTATGACGCAAGAACTGGCGCACATCGTTTAACAGGTTCTGTTAATTTTATTTATCAAGGAAACACGATGTACTGCGATTCAGCGCATTACTTTGACAAAACAAATGAAGTTCGTGCATATGGAAATGTACACATTACCAAAGATGACATCAATTTGTTTTGTGACTCACTTTACTACAACGGTAAAACCCGAAAAGCAAAATTATGGGGCCATGTTCGAGTGCGCGACTCTGAGTATAAACTAACAACGGATACACTTGAATACGACGCTAAAAAAGCGCAAGGAATTTACCGTCACGGTGGAAAAATTGAAAGTATTCTATCCAATGAAATTTTAACAAGTCGTGTTGGGTATTTCTACCCGCAATCACGCAGTTTTTTCTTTAGTGGAAAGGTAAAATACAAGAATGACGAGTTATCCATGACCACAGACACCTTGCAATACACGTATTCAAAGCAAACAACCTATTTTTATGGTCCAACGAAAATAGTGCGTGGAAAAACGATTATGTTTTGTGAACGTGGCTGGTACAATGTTGTGACGGAAGAAGGAAGTTTAATTCGAAATGCTGAAATTTATCAGGATAGTAAAACCATAAAAGGAGACACACTTTTATATCAACCCAAGAAAGGTCAATCAATTGGGAAAGGCCATGTTTATTTCAAAGATACAACCCAATCACTGGAATTTTATGGTGATTATGCCATTAATTCAGACACCAATAATTATTCATATTTAACGGGTCACGCTTTAGCTAAGCGCATTCAAAATAAGGATACAATTTACATTCATGCAGATACATTGTTTAATCAAAATGATTCACTTGGAAATGCGTTGTTTGTGCGTGGTTCGAAAAACGTAAGAATCTTTCACAATGACATTCAAGCCCAATGTGACAGTTTGCATTTTGTTGAACCTACCGGAATCATGGAAATGTACTACTCTCCTATTATTTGGGCAAAGAATTCCGAATTGAAAGGAAAAAAAATGACCGTATATGTAATTGATTCAATCATTGACCACGTCTTTATCGAGGAAAATGCAACTGCGATCATGGAAATTGATTCAGGAAACTATTACAATCAAATTGCGGGAAAAGAAATGACTGCTTACATGAAAGACAATGAATTGGTTCGTTCAGATGTCAGTGGAACTGCTAAAACCATTTTCTATCCTCAAGACGAAGAAAAAACGGATACTAGTTTTACCATCAAACGCCTTGGAATGAATCGCTTATACGCAAGTGATTTACGTGTTTACCTTGACAGTGGCGAAGTTACCGGCGTTACTTACTTTGATAAACCTGATGGCGTTTTTTATCCAATGAGCAAGATCAATAAAGAAGAACAGTTTATTTCCAATTTTGAATGGAATCCATTTTTACGTCCAAAAACGTGGATGGATATTGTTCATTAATTAGCAACTTCCTCTTCAGTATCCCAGCGAGTGACACGTTGTACACCTTCAACTTGTTCGAATTTACTCATCAATTGTTCAAGGTGTTCTGTATCGTAAACCAACACTTTGATTCGTCCTTCAAATATCCCATCTTCCGTTTCAAACGAAATAGATTTCATATTCACATTGTGTTGTTTCGAGATAATTTCGGTTAAACGATTCACCAAACCAATGTTGTCAATTCCATTGATGCGAATGGCAGCAATACGTTCTTCCAATTTTTTTGATTGCCAACGCGCCTTGATGCAACGATAATTCATTTTAGACATCAAATGTTCGGCATTCGGGCAATTGTTTCGGTGAATTTTGATTCCTTCATTAATTGTAATAAATCCGAAAACCTCATCTCCAGGAATTGGATTACAACAACGCGCCATCTGGTATTGGATATTTTTAAAATCTTCTCCAATAATGATTACATCTTCCTTCTTGTCGACTTTTTTATAAACATCTTTTTCATGTTTATCCATTTTTGCTGCGACCGCTTTTTTCTCAGTTTGAAGGATACCATGAACACACTCAATGTCACGTAATTTGGCTAAATCAATCTTTCCTTTTGCAATTCTGAAATACAATTCAGTTCCTGAAGGCATTCCGTAGAATTTCTCAAGAAAAGCAATATTGTCTGAAGTAAATCGAATGTTATGTTGCTTGAATTTGCGTTCCAAAATCTCACGTCCATCTTGTGCGATAGCTTTGCGCTCTTCATTCAAGGAAGATTTAATTTTTTGTTTGGCACGCGCTGAAATGACAAAACGCAACCATTCTTCGTTCGGCTTTTGCTTAGATGAAGTAATAATCTCTAATTGATCACCATTTAACAATTGATAACTCAAAGGAACCAAGCGGTTATTCACCTTTGCACCAATGCATTTATCCCCAATATCTGTATGGATATCGTACGCAAAATCTAGAATTGTCGACCCATTTGGCAAGACTCTTAATTCTCCTTTTGGCGTAAAAACATAAATTTCTTCTGAAAATAAATTCGCTTTAAATTCATTCACAAAATCCATCGCATTGGCATCTGGATTCTCCAATAAATCACGAATTTCAGCTATCCATCGATCAAATTTACTTTCTTCAGAATTTGATTCTTTGTATTTATAATGTGCAGCTAGACCTTTCTCCGCAATTTCATCCATGCGTTTCGAGCGGATTTGAACTTCTACCCATTTACCACTTGGTGACATTACCGTAGTATGCAAGGATTCATAGCCATTTGCACGAGGAGTCGAAATCCAATCGCGCAAACGATCGGGACTTGGCTGATAGAAATCAGTTACAATACTGTAAATTCTCCAACAATCAGGCTTTTCCAATTCTTGAGGCGTGTCGACAATAATTCGGATAGCAAAAACATCATAAACTTCCTCAAAAGGAATGTCTTTTGTATGCATTTTTCGCCAAATCGAAGAAATCGATTTTGTACGTGCTTTAATATCAAACACATAACCTTCATGCATTAGAGCGTCTTTAATCGGAGCAACAAATCGACGAATAAAACGATTTCGAACATCTTGTGTCGACTTCAAATTCGTTTCGATTTTTTTGTAAACCTCCGATTCACTGTACATCATTGCTAGGTCTTCCAACTCGCTTTTAATCGAGTACAATCCTAAACGATGTGCTAGTGGTGCGTATAAAAATTTCGTTTCCGAAGCAATTTTCAATTGTTTGTCTGCACGCATACTTCCAAGCGTACGCATGTTGTGCAAGCGATCAGCCAATTTGATTAAGACAACTCGAATATCGTCCGAAATTGTCAAAATCATTTTACGGAAATTCTCAGCTTGAATCGATGCATTTTCATCAAAAACTTCAGGAATCTTCGTTAAGCCATCAATGATTAATCGAACTTTTGGTCCGAATAAATCTTCAACATCTTGTAAAGTTATGTGTGTGTCTTCAACCGTATCATGCAACAAAGCGCATGTAATCGCGGTTGCACCCAAGCCCATTTCTTCGGCACAAATTCGCGCAACGGCTATCGGATGGTAAATATAAGGTTCTCCAGATTTGCGTCGCATGTCTTTGTGTGCTTCAACAGCAACATCAAATGCCTTACGAATCATTCGTGTATCTTCACGCGAACGATTTTTTGCTGCACGCAGTAAACCTTTGAACGCATTTAAAATTTCTTTGCGTTCTTGTTCTAATTCCGCTTCTGTGAAAACCTTTTTAGATTGTGACATTTCTATTATTTCGCAGGTAAAACCTTAGAAGAAACTTCGCCAAAACCAATTCGAACACCATCTTTGGAACTAAATCCTCGCATGATAACCGTGTCATTGTCTTGGATAAATTTACGTTCGGAGCCATCATTCATTTTCAATGGCTTTGTACCTTTCCATGCTAGCTCCAACATTGAACCATAAGAATCTTCTGTTGGACCTGAAATTGTTCCAGAACCCATTAAATCGCCGCAACGAACATTACATCCATTGACTGTGTGATGTGCCAATTGTTGAGCCATGTTCCAATACATGTATTTGAAATTTGAGCGACTAATCACCGTTTCAACACTATTTTCTGGAAGAATTGCCACTTCAAGATTGATATCATACGATTTTAATCCTTCATATTTAAGGTAACTCAATACTTCAGGCTCCTGCGCTGGCGTTGCAACTTTAAATGGTTCAAGAGCGTCCAAAGTTACAATCCAAGCAGAAATGGAAGATGCAAAGTTCTTCGCTAAGAAAGGTCCAAGTGGAACATATTCCCATGTTTGAATATCGCGCGCTGACCAATCATTGAATAAAACCATTCCAAAAATAAAATCTTCCGCTTCTTCGGTTGAAATCGAATCACCAAGTGGCTTACCATCGTATGTAATAAACGCGGTTTCCAATTCAAAATCCAAGTTTCTACAAGGTGCAAAAATTGGATCTGCCGCTGGATCTGGTTTGATTTGTCCTTTTGGACGATGAATAGCTTCTCCAGACAAAATAACAGAACTTGCACGTCCGTGATATCCAACTGGAATCCATAACCAGTTTGGTAATAATGCATTCGCTGGATCACGGAACATCATCCCAACGTTTGTTGCATGCTCGCGCGAAGAATAGAAATCAGTGTAATCTCCAATTTGAACTGGCATACACATTTCAACTTGATCAATTGGAATTAAAACTTGTTCCAAATGGTGCAAGTTCTTTTGCAAATCTTGTTGATTGGCGTCCAACAACTTTGAAATACGGTTACGCAATTCTCGAGTTGCTTTTTTCCCTTTACGCATCAAGCAATTCAAATAATTACAATCAAAATCACTTCCTTCGAAAGGCAAGTTTTCTAAGTAACCTAAAACAAACAATGCTTTTAAATCCAACACAAAATCACCAATTCTAACCCCTACACGCGGCTTTAATTGGCTCGTTTTAAAAATACCAAATGGTAAATTTTGAATTGGAAAGTCAGAATTCGCAGGTACTTCGACCCATGATTTCAAGTTTGGATTATTCGCAGCGATACTCATACTTTATTTTTTTCTAGACTAATCTAATCAATTAAACATTAAAACGGAAATGCATAATGTCGCCATCTTCAACAACATATTCTTTTCCTTCAACTTTGAATTTTCCAGCATCTTTTACAGCTGCTTCAGAACCTAAAGTTGTGTAATCTTCATATTTCATTACTTCTGCACGGATGAAGCCTTTTTCAAAATCAGAGTGGATAACACCTGCAGCTTGCGGAGCTGTCATTCCTTTTGTGATTGTCCAAGCACGCACCTCTTTCACTCCAACCGTAAAATACGTTTGAAGATTTAATAAAGAATAGGCAGAAATAATCAAACGGTTCACGCCTGGTTCTTCAAGTCCAAGTTCATCTAGGAACATTTGACGCTCTTCGTACGTTTCTAATTCAGCAATATCAGATTCGATTTTCGCACCAATTACAAGAACTTGAGCATCTTCATCTTTCACCGCTTCTTTGACAATATCAACGTATTTATTTCCTGTTTTCACAGAAGCTTCATCAACATTGCATAAATACAAAACTGGTTTTGAAGTAATTAATTGAAACTTCTTAACGATTTCAATTTCTTTTTCATCAAAATCCAAGGCACGAACAGATTTCCCTTGTTCAAGACCCAATTTAATTTTTTGTGCAACTTCGTTTTCTTTTACGATGTCTTTGTCACCAGATTTCAACACACGTGCAAGTGAAGCAATGCGTTTTTCAATCGTTTCCAAATCTTTTAATTGTAATTCAATATCGATAATTTCTTTATCACGAATCGGGTTTACACTTCCATCTACGTGGATAATGTTTCCATCGTCAAAACAACGTAAAACATGAATAATTGCGTCTGTTTCACGAATGTTAGCAAGAAATTGATTTCCCAATCCTTCACCTTTAGATGCTCCTTTCACCAAACCAGCGATATCAACAATTTCCATCGTTGTTGGCAATACTTTTTGTGGTTTTGCTAACGCTTCCAATTTCTCCAAACGTGGGTCTGGAACAGTAATTACACCAATATTTGGTTCGATTGTACAAAATGGGAAATTCGCTGATTGCGCTTTCGCATTTGATAAACAATTAAAAAGAGTCGATTTCCCAACATTTGGAAGTCCAACAATTCCACATTTTAAAGCCATTCTACAAAATTTTGCACAAAGATAATTATTCGAGTGGAATACATAGATTGAAGTGGCGCTGAATTGAAAAGATTTGGTTAATTAGCGATTCAACTATTTGATGATTTAATGATTCGCGTCTTTTTGAAGGACTTGCTATTTCTTCTTGTAGAAGTTTGGATTTCTAATGATTTGCAAAAACCATTGAAACAAATCAATTGTTATCTTTGAAACCACATTTCAATTTCTGCACAATGAAACAATTTCAGCT
>JALQYQ010000010.1 GCA_023262855.1 Crocinitomicaceae bacterium | reverse complement strand
TATGTTTCCACCCAGACATACAGTAATGGATGGAATCACGGATGCTAAACGAGCCTTTTTTATGGGAAATGCATTAGTTGTTGGAGTTGTGGAAAGAATTGGCAAAGAATTAAGTAAAAGAAATTATGAACTATAATTGCTACCAATTGAATTGGAATACCAATGTTACGGTTGAACAATTAGAAAAAAGTCTTTTACCTATTGAAGTTAAAGAAAAGATTGATATACTGGAAGACGAAATTGGAAAAGAGTTTTTTAAGAAGCAACATGAAAAACTAGGAATAAAATCTTTGGGTAATGAGATAAGGTACAATGAGATTATTTCATGTCTTTTTAATAATGTTTCGAATAATATAGTTCTAATAAAATTAACAGAAAATAAAAGAGCTTTTATAAAGAATTTTGTAGATGTTGCTATTAAATATGCTAATAATGAAGTTTATCTATTTATTTTAGAAAATGAGTTTGGAATAAACTCCAGATTAGTTGACAAAAGTTTTATTCGAATTGATGAATTATTAGCGGAATTGCAATCATTTTTTTCAGTGTTTAGTTTAATTCATAAAAATTTACAAATCACTATAATTGAGCTTAAAGGGTTTACCAAATTCAGATTGGAGACCGTAGGTAATTATACTAAAATACATTCAAATGAACATTAAACCAATATATTGGGATATACTTTCTAGAGTCGATCACGGTGAAAAATCAACATATTTAATTGAACCAAAAAACATTCATGATTTTTTCTGTGAGTCTGCAACTTTTAAAAGAATTCCAGACTATCAGCGGCCATATTCTTGGACTGAAAGTAATAGAAATGATTTAATGCAGGATATTTTAAAAATAAGTGAGAGTAATTCAGAAAAAGGGTCTTGGTTCCTTGGGCCAATATTTCAAGTTTTAAATCCTGAAGACACATCCTATTCTGATTTACTTGATGGACAACAACGCGTAACCACCATTCAAATAATATTGAGGGAGGCAATGGTTTATCAATTTAGACATGAGGGTGAAGATTTTTCAGATTGTCTTTCTGAATTTCAGAGTTTACAGGAGACTTTAAATGATTGTAAAAATTGTCTTATAAGGAGAAAACAAGGAACGAGTTTTCCTTTATTTAAAACTGAAAGCACTATTGAGAAATTTTTTACATCATATATTTTAGATTTTAGCAATATCAAATCAAATGATGATTATAAATTAAATCACAAGAAATGGTCTGATATTTTTGAAAAAGAAAGAGTTATTGGTTCGAAAACAGCCGGAAAGATAGAAGATGCAATTAAAGAAGTAAATGTTTTCTTTGACAAAAATTTAAAGACAAAAAGCAATAAAGAATCTCTAATTAATATAAAATCTTTTTTGGATACGCTATTATGGAAGTGTTGGCTAATTGAAATTCCGCTGCAACATCATGATCATTCAATCCAAATATTTGAATCGATAAATAATCGTGGAAAACAATTGAGTTTAGTTGATAAGTTAAGATTTAAAACTATTGTTGCGGCATCAAATTCTGAAACAAGAGATGATATTCGATTTAAATGGAAGAAAATTTATTCAGGGCTCGAATTGTTGCATGATGAATCATTTATAAAAAGCGAAGATGATTTCTTTAAAGTTTTTTTTAATTCAATTAAAGGGGATGATTTTACGAAAGAGGAAGAGTTTTTGCATTTATTTGAAAGCACATATTTAAAATCTGATAGCAGTATTGACCTTTTTTTGCAAGAGGTTTTAAAATTGATTGAGTTTTTTAACTACGTGATTAAATCATTAGATTCTAAAAATGATTTTATTAAACTTTTTAATAATTCAAAAACTGCAGATAAAGTAAAAGCTTTATTCGAAGTTTTAAAGAGATGTATAAAAACATCAGCTAATTCAAGAGTTTTAGTCTTCTCCTTGATAAGGAATAATATTGACTTCAACAGTACGAACAATATCATTGTTATTGGATTATGGAATATTATTAGGGTTGTTTATCACAATGAAATTTATTTAACACAAAAATCCAATGCGATAAGAATAATCTATATGGGAATTGTAAAGAATATTCACAAAGACAAAACGAATTTATTGAATTTTTTACATGAACCGATTGCCGAAATTGAGTTAAAAACAAGTATGTCATTATTTAAAAATTCTAATAATGATGAGGCGTCATTTATGATTTATATTTTCACGTATTTAACTAATTACAATTCTTTGATTTCGGGCAATTCTGACCAATATAAGAAATCACATTTAGATCACTTAATGCCGGTTGCATGGATGAAAAACTGGAGTAATAGCGTTTACAGTAAAGATGATGTCATTATGTATTTACTTAGTTTACCTAAAGAGGAATATGAAAAAATTGATTTATCAAAATTGATTGCTGAAATAAAAGATTTAGAGGATTTTGAACTAAAGGAATACCAAACTGCGCCATACAGAAATTCAAATTCACTATTAGAATTTATTGGTAATAAGTGGGTTTTACATGCTGGTACTAATTGTGATACTGGCCATAACACTTTTGAATATAAGAAAGAAAAATATCAAGATGATAATTGGATAAAAATCCCTTCAAACACTTCATTATCCGTGGGTATTAACTATTTTAATGAATTTACCTATAGTTCAATATTAAGAAGATCTCTTTTTATAGTTAACTCAACCTTAGTTAATTTCAGAAAGGAATGGGATGATGTTTAGTGTAGTTATACACGGCTAATCTACCAATTTTTCTACAATCTCTTCATCCGCCCCCGCCCAATCCAAGTCTTTCAATTCATGTTTGCTTAACCATTTGAAGTCGGTGTGTTCCGTGAGTGTGAGTTCGTCGGTGGCGCAGGAACATAGGAAACTGTGCATTGTGAGGTGAAAATCGGGGTAGGTGTGTTGCACCGTCGTGAAGAAGGTATCGACCGTGATGTCCATGTGCAATTCTTCCTTGATCTCGCGCACAATAGCCGCTTTTTTCGTTTCCCCTGCTTCAACTTTTCCTCCGGGAAATTCCCATTTAGCAGAAATGTAGTCGTATTTCGCTGGTCCGCGCTGCACGCACAAGATCTTTCCCTCGTGGATGATGATGGCTGCTACTACTTCGATGTTTTTCATGAGGGCTAAGATAAGAGAAATAAAGATAGAAGGGAAAATAGAACATGGAGCATTGAACATTGAGAAGTTCATTGGACATCGTTTTGTTTTTTAGGTATTCATGGGATTGTAGTTGAATAAGTTGATTTAATGAAACATACCATGTTCTATGCTCCATGTTCCATGCTCTAATATTTTCAGAATGATTTTTTGATGCGTTTGGGGATTGGCGCGTAGGGACAGGTCGCGACCTGTCCGTACTTCAAGCGACCAATCTGTACTGCGATTTCATCAAACATTTGTATATTCGTTCCAACCATTTTGATGGACCCAGTTTATTGTGTACTGCATCGTAAATGGTTGATTAAACTACTAAGTAAACGGATGATGAAAAAAATACTATTCTCAATTCTTGTTGTTGTTGGAACGTCGGCGATTAGTTCTGCCCAATTTATCGTGAAAGATTCGTACTATGAAACAACGGATGTATCAAATCAAGGAGTTGTTGTTGGTTATACAACGTGGGCTGGACCCTATTCGCTTTGGTTTCCTGAGACTCAAACAAATGATACAATTTACGGACTAGCTCCGGGAAATGGCGTTGGAGGTCGCGCTATGTTTTCGGCAGATGGCATGAAAATTTCAGGAACAGACAATGGACCTTTTGGACCAGAAATGGCACTTTACTATCAGGCCTTAGGAACATGGTCGGTAGTGGGAAGTTTAGGTTTTTCGGTCGATAATACCTTGAGCAATGGCTATTCCATTTCAGGTGATGGCGCAACAGTTGTTGGTAATGCGTGGGCGGATACCACCGGTGGTTTGGCTTATACAACGGCAATAGCGTGGACGCAAGCAGAAGGAATCATGGATTTAGGAACGCTTTTTCCAGGGAAAAGTACACGCGCAAATGCGGTGAGTGCGAATGGTGCAGTGGTCGTTGGTTGGCAAGATTTTAATGGTCCATGGAAATCGGCTGTTTGGAGAAAAGATCCAATGGGCGGCTATTATGTGAACGAATATTTGTTGGTTGACAATGCAGGAAATCCGAATGATGAGTTCAATCAATTGGGCGAATGCACTGCTGTTTCTGCAGATGGAAATTGGATTGGTGGTTACGGAGATTTTGCAACGAATGGAAATCCTTGGATTTGGAGTCAAGCAACTGGAATGATTGATTTGGGAACCTTGGCAGCTGGCGCAACAGGATATGTAGCGGCAATTAACCAAGATGGAACAATGGCGATTGGACGTTTCCAGCAAGGGCCTTGGGATCCAGAATTACCTTTCATTTGGACACCAGCTGGAGGAATTCAAAATTTAAACGATTTCGCAACCAACTCGCTTCAATTGGATTTGGGAACAAACGTGATTTATTCAGCAAATTGCATGTCGCCAGATGGACATTACATTGCAGGATACGGAATTGACACAGTTTCTTTTGCATATATCACGTACCGTTTGAGCACAGAGCCTTTGAGTATTTCGGAAACTGAAATTGAGAATTTATCGGTTTCGCCAAATCCATTTGAAAACACCATCACATTAAAAAGTGATGAAGAAATGACCGTTCAAGTTGTATCATTGAGAGGTGAACAATTGATGCAATTCTCTTCGAATGGTATTGAGCAAATAGATTTAAGTGCCTTGGCAAATGGTGTATATTTTTTAAAATGTACTACGAAAGATTTGCGCACAAAAACACTCCACATAGTAAAATCGTGATTGGTTGATTGGTTAAGTAATATGTGGTTAGGGAAAATTAGTTTTCCTGAGTTGGGATGAGCTTTGGCTCGTCCCTTTTTTGTTTTGATCAGTTTTTTTTGGTGATCACCATTCTTTCTTAATGCGTTCTCTGTGTTCTGTTCCCCATTTGTGCATGGCTGTGATCACTTCTGATAAGGTTTCGCTGTAGGGTGTAAGTGCATATTGGACCGTAATAGGTCGTGTATCGCAAACGGTACGTGTCACGAGTCCATTCATTTCAAGTTCTTTTAATTCTTTGGATAGAATGCGCGGTGTAATTCCTGCTTCACGTGAAAGTTCTTTGAAACGGTAAGGACCATTTCGAAGGATGGAGATCAAGATTAATTTCCATTTTCCACCAACGATATCCAAGGTGTCTTGAATAGCTAAATGGGCTTTTTTACAACTGTGTTCTGTTTCAACGATTTCCATAGTATCCTAAATGTAACTGGTATTCTTTGTGTAAGTAGTTACAAATATATACCGAGTTAACTTATTTTCGCCAAAATAATTCAAAACAAATCAAAAATTAACACACATGAAAAATTCAAAAGGAATTAAAATTACAGGATGGGTTTTAACAGGCTTAATTGCCGCAGCATTGATTATGAGTGCATTTATGAAAATCTCATTAAACGAAATGGTTTTAGAAAACGCTGCAAAGGCGGGCGTTGAACCATCAACATTTCGCATCATCGGAATCGTTGAATTGCTTTCAGTGATTTTATTCGTTATTCCACGAACAGGAATTGTTGGGACAGTTTTGTTGGCAGCGTATTTCGGTGGAGCAATTGCAACCCATGTGTTTAGTCACGAACCAATTGGAACAGTTATCGGTTTCGAAATTGTGATTTCAATAGCTGCGATTTTACGCTACCCAGAATTAACACAACGATTGATTTCAGGGAATAAATAAATTGATATCGTACGGACAGGCGCGACCTGTCCGTGGGTTTTCAAAACCTGTCCTTGCATAATTGCCACAGGTTTCTACTTAAATTTTACGCTTTTCGAAATTCAAATATGCCGCAACCAGCGCATACGTAGGAGCCAAAAACCAACCAATCACAGGAATTAACAACAGGAACATAAAGCCAAGTCCAATCGAAAAGAGTTCTGGTTTATGTTGTTTGTAGTAGGTTTGACTTTCTTTTACAGAATATCCTTGGCGCTCGAGGGTGTAATCTGTCATCAGCAAACCATTGAAATAAGCTTGAACAATGAAGGTGAGCAGCGGTGCGATAATGCCAACAATTGGAATCATTGCAATTAGCGAAATCACGATGATTAATCCAACTTGTTTAACGGAGTTTCGAATCGACAAAACGACTCCACGTTTGATTTCTTTAAGAAAAGTTTTTAGCTGAAACGTATATTTCGTACCAGAAACTATTTCTTCGGTTTTCGAACTGATAAATGAGAAGAAAGGTGTCCCGATAATCATAAAGATAACACTGAAAATAGCATCTTTGTTGCTTTCAATTGCTTTTTTAATTAACCAAAACACGGCAGATAACCCTTTTTCAATTTCTTCCTTTTTAAAGGTTAAAAATTGATCTAAATAAGGCAAAGCCCAATTTGAAATTGGTTCTTGAATTGCATTTACACCATACAATGCGCCTTGAATAATCAGGGAAAAAAAGATCAGGAATAGAAGTCCCGAAATGAGTAAATATCTTCTGAACTTATTGTGAATGATAAATTTATGCGCATCAAAAAACACGGGCAAACATTCCATTACGGTTTGCTCATAATTAATAATGCGTGTTATAATTCGTTTGCCAATCACTTTTGGTGGTTTGTTTTCAAATAGCGTTCTTTAATTCCGTCAACGGTATCGTAAATCAATGGCACCAAATATACGGTAAGAATTAGAGATGATAATAACCCGCCAATTATAACCCAGGCCAAACCATTTTTCCATTCACTGGCAGTTCCAGATGCAAGAGCAATAGGCAACATTCCGATGACCATTGCAAGCGTTGTCATTAATATTGGTCGCATTCGTTCTTTTCCGGCTTTCACTAAAGCTTCTTTGTAATGCATTCCGTCTGCTTTTAATTGATTTGTAAAATCAACAATCAGAATAGCATTTTTCACAACAAGTCCCATGAGCATGATTAATCCCAACATGGCAAACAAACTGATGTTATTGAGGGATAGATTCAAGGCAAGAAAAGCTCCAATGATTGCCAATGGTATTGCAAAGAGTACGACAAAAGGGTAAATAAAACTGTCGTAAAGCGCAACCATAATGAGGTAAATCAAGATCAATGAAATCAATAAAACAGAGCCCAATGCTCCAAAACTGTCTTGTTGACGTTTAATATCGCTTCCCCAAGTAAGCTGAATGTTCTTTGGTAATGGATTGTGGGCCAAATAGGCTAATACATCGTCAGCAACTGTTCCAGAAGGTCTACCCAATGCATCAGCAGTTAACGTAACCGCTGGTTGTCTGTCTTTTCGTTCGAGTAAAGAGGGTGATTTGTCTTGTGAAACAACCGCAAATTCTTTTACTTGAATTGGAATTCCCATTGGATTTAAAATTGTTAATTGTTCAACATCACTAATGTTTCTGCGATTAAAGGCATCTAAGCGAATATGAACTGGATATTCAATCCCATTTTCAGTAAGTGAGGCATCATCGTTTCCTGCAAATGCAGTTCGCGTATTCAAGCCTAAAAATGCGGTTGTGAGTCCAAGTCGTTGCATTTTATTTTTATCGGGAATCACTTGAAACTCAGGACTTCCGTCTTGAACAGATAAACGCACATTATCAGCACCAGGAATGAGTTCAATGACAGCTTTCAATTCTTTTGCTTGTTTCATGACAATTTCCTCACTGCTCCCACTTAACGTTATTTCAATTGGAGCCGTTTTCGGAATTAAACCAAGCGCCGCCATTGAATAGTTGATTCCTGGAAATTTGATTTTCAATTCTTCCCTTAATTCTCGCATATAGGTTTCCGTAGAAACATTACCGCGTTCATCTTTGGACTTTAATTGGATAGTGTATTCTGAAATATTGGGTGAACCCATTCCAAGACTTCCAATGCCTGTACTTGGTCCGCCAACATTGCTGAATAACGTTTTTATTTCTGGTTTTTTCAGAATAAATGATTCAATTTTTTCTGAAATACGATTGTTTTCTTCGACTGTGATGTTTTTGTCAAATTCGAGCGTTAGTCTAAATTTTCCTTGATCTCCAGTCGTCATAAGTTCCTTTCCGATAATTCCTTGGTTTAGCATAAGGCCTGTCATGACAAATAAACCTAATACAATTCCCGTGAAGATGAGTTTATGCTTCAATACCCATTGCAATTGTTTTCCATACCATTCAATAAATCGATCGAGCAGGTGTTCAAACCATAGAAGAAAACGATTGAAGAAGTTGCTTGCTTGTAAATCTTCTTTTTTACCCAAGCGCGAAGCCAGCCAAGGTGTCAATGTAAAACTGACCAAAAGACTGCTTAGGGTAGAAGTGATTACAACAACCGAGAATTGTTTAAGCATGTCCGCAACAAACACTTGCAAGAAAAGTATGGGCACAAATACAACAATATCAACAAGCGTAATTGACAATGCTGAAAAACCGATTTCCATTCGTCCGTCCATGGCCGCGGTGCGTTTGTCTTTGTTTCTGTCAAGGTGTTTTTGAATATTCTCTAGCACCACTGTTGCATCATCCACAAGAATCCCAATGACCAATGACATAGCTAAAAGTGTCATTAAATTCAGCGTGTATCCCAGCATCCACATGACTCCGAATGCAGTGATTAATGATGTCGGAATGGCTAAAAGTACAATTAGGGAATTGCGATAACTGCGCAGAAATAAGAGCATGATAATGGAAACCAAAACAACGGCTAATAATAAATCTTCAACAACCCCTTCAACAGCTGCAATCGTGTTGTCGGTGCTGTCGTCGGAAATAATGAATCGAACATTTTCAGATCGATATTGCTCTTCGATGTCTTTGAATTTTTTTCGAACGGCGCTTGAAACGTCTACCGCATTTCCGTCTCCCTGTTTTTTGAGTAGTAAACCAATTCCTGTTTTCCCATTGAAGCGACTAACTGAGCTGATTTCTTTAATTCCGTCTTTGACTTCTGCAAGATCTTTCACATAAATCGGATTTCCAGGCAATGGCAGTGCCACCTGAACGTCTTTAATTCCTTGAAGATCTTTGTATTTTCCGATTAAACGAACAGAGTTGTTTTCCCCATTTGATTTCACTTGACCTGCGGGAATATCGAGTCCTGAACGGTTAATTGCTTCTACCACTTGCGATAATGGTATTTTGTAAAGCTTCAATTTGTCGGGTAAAACATTGACTTGTATTTCACGTTCTTCACCACCCAATAATGTTATTTCAGCAACACCTTTAATTTGTTGGATTTGCGGAAGGAGTTCATTGGTTAACAAAGTATGCAGTTCACTTGCTGATAAATCACTCGTAACACTAATCGACATGATTGGAAGATCATTCGGAGAGACTTTACTCATGACTGGGCTCTGAATGTCTTTTGGTAAATCTTTTTTTATGTTGTCGATAAAACGCTGAGCATCTTGCATCGTTTTGTCCAAATTTGTTCCATATTTCAAATTGGCAATGATGATGGAAGCATTCGGAAGTGATTTTGTTACCAAATAATCGATGCCTTCTAAGTTGGACAAAGCGTCTTCAATTTTGCGTGATACCGATGATTCTACTTCTGTCGGTTCAGCTCCTGGATAAATGGTTTTAATTACAACTACTGGCTGATTGAAATCAGGCATTAATTCGTAGCTCAAATTCTTATAACCGATAACGCCAAGAAGGGTTAGAACACTAAATAATACGATTATTAGTGAAGGTCGTTTAATGGAGATTTCTGTAAGATTCATACCTTCAATTATTAATTTTTACCTTTGCTCCGTTGTAAAGATTATGCAATCCTTTTGTAACAATTTGATCGCCGCTCGATAAACCAGATAATACAACTGCTTTGTTGTTGATGTAATGATCAATTTTTATAGTTTGTAGCGTTGCTTTGGCGTTTTTGATTACATAAACTTGACGTTTAGTGGATGTACCAACGATTGCAGAACTTGGAATAAGTATTCCCATTTTTTGGTCACCTGTGTGAATGATGGCTTTTCCAAACATTCCTGATTTTATGTTGAAGTTGGCAGTGTTTTTTACTTCCAATTGAACAGGGAAGCTGCTTCCCATTGTTGCCTTACTTCCAATCAGTATGGTTTTTCCGGAGAGAGATAGTGATGGAAAAGCATCAGCTGAAACTTTGTAAACTTTACTTTCGATAAAATGGGAAAGATCACGTTCAGAAACATTTACCGTAAAGCGTAATGTTGCAATATCAGAAAGTTGAAGTAAAGGTACTCCAGGTGCTGCAAACGCTCCAACTTCGGTTAGTTTAGCAGTGATAATACCATCGAAAGGTGCCTTAATGCTCGTTTTGTTGAGTTGTTCTATCAGTGTTGAACGTTGAATTTTTGCCGCTTTCAAGGCAAATTGAGCCTTTTCTAATTGAATCTTTTGGATAGCATCTGCATCTGCAAGGATGATAAATCGGTTCACGTCAGCTTGTAATTGTTCAATTTGAACATCAGCTGATTCGAGCTGTAATTTCAATAAGGAATTATCCAATTGAATTAACAATTGTCCTTTTCTAACATGGCTACCAACTTCTACGGAAATTTGGTTAATTTTCCCTTGTGATTCTGCGCTTAATTTTGTCTCTTTTTGCGCTTCAAAAGTTCCTGGAAATGATAAGGTAGCGCTTGTTTCTTCAAGTTGAATTGTTTTACTTGAAACATAAATAGGTTGATTTTTATCAAATTGATATACCTTGTTTTGACTTGTTTCTTTATTGTTTTTTAATCGAATGAAGACAAGTAAAATCAGTAAAATTGGTACAATAATGTACACGATTTTTTTCAAAATGGATGAATTGTTTTTCATGATGTTATTGATTTGACAGGGGGGTATTCCCAGTGAGTTTTGTTAGTTCCAAAGTTGCTTTTAGATAGCTGATGATTGCCGATAATTGCGTTTGTTGTGCTTCTCTCAAGGCATTATCAGACAGTAAAACATCGGTCAAACTAGCACTCCCTAAAGAATAGTGAAGTTGAGTTTGCTGATAAATGATTTGTGCGAAGGAAATTTGATCCTTGCTTGTTGCAATTGTTTCCAAAGCGTTCGAGCGTTGTTGGTTTGCATTGCGAATTTGCATTGCATTTTGTTCCTCAAGAATAACACGTTGCAATTGTGAGTTTTGTAGCTCAAATTGTTTTTGATTGATTTTTCTTAAGGTCTGCGTACCAGAGAAAATAGGATAAGAAAACTGTACTGCAGCAAATCCTATTGGATAAAAATTCAAGAAGTTGGATGGCTGTTGATCATATCCTAAGCCCATTGTTCCGTAATTCGCCATTAAATTTAGACTTGGAAGAAAGCGCGAATGGTTTAACGTTTTTAGCTCGTTTTTTTGCAATTCATACTGCAGGGCATTCATTTTTAACTCAATAATTGGTTTACTTTCCAATTCAATGCTCGTGCTGTATTCAATGGTGTGCTTAAGTTGAAGATTTGAGTCTAATGGTATTCCGATTGCAAATTTTAGCGCGTTGAGAAGTTGTAAATAGTTTGCTTCAAGTTGATGTTTTTGACTTGAAAGTTGTTGAATTTGCAATTCGATTTTTTGAACATCCGTTCCTTTGGATAACAATTGTTCGTGAAGCTTTTGAACCCTTGTAAGCACTTTTAGACTATTTAGTAAATTACTGTCAATAAATTGAAGCTGAGAATGAATGATTTGAGCACTGTAAAATATGTTTGCAATGTCAAAACTCAATTGTTCTTCCACTTTAGTTGTTTGCAATTGACTGAGTTGGTTAGCGAGTTCCGTGGATTTGATTGCACCATAGAGTTGAGGATTGTACAATGGAACAAGTAGCTGAAAATTAGCATTGATATTATGAGGTACGCCAAACTGTGCTTCTTTGAACTGACCTTCAGGCGCACTGGGGTTAAAGGTTGACAAAGGCATCAATTGGGTTGGTAAATCTGTGAAGTATTTATATTCTGCGTTCAAACTAAGTTTCGGAAGTAAGGATGCTTTCGTTTCTAACCAACGTTCCTCACTGATAGCATTGTTGTTCTTACTTAGCTGAATCGTTTTGTTTTTTACCAAAGCTGTGTCAATACATTGTTTTAATGTCCATTCTTGACTTAAAACAGTTTGCTTTCCGACAAAAAGGGTAAAAAGAGCAAAGAATAATTTTAGTGTATTTTTCATTAAAAGTCTTATTTAATCAGAATCAATTGGCTTTCCATAATCGCAATCAGCCAATGTTTAATGTCTTTTTCTATATGGATGAAATCACCGGTTTTTAAGGTTGATTTATCACCTTTTTCATTTTCAAAAATTATTTCACCCATTACACAAACCAGTAGCGCTGGTGTCTTGGTGATGTGTTCTTTTAAGGTTTCAAACTTTAATAATTGTATGGCTGTTGTATTTCCTGCGTCACTTTTAAAAATTGAAACTGCAGAAACAGCTTTGTCTTTGGGGTGAATTGTCTGAATGTTCATTTGAAATACTGATTAAATGTGTGAAATGACTGTTTGATTTGTAGATAAACTGCTTTTGCTTCTTTTTGATTATTTGTTTGAACTAAGTGATCCACTATATCGATATAGGGTAAAAGCCATTTGTGTAATTCATCATGCGCTTGACCAGTCATGGTGCAATTAGATGTTAATTCCTCTATATCAATCGTTAATTGCTTGCCAAGTTGCGAGAAACTTTGCTGGTCAAACTGATTGACTTCCTTTTCCATTTTGTGAATTATTAAAAGCATGGATGGTTCAACAAGCCATTTTTCGCCATTATTTAGCTGGATATCCTCTTCAGAATGGTGATGTGTGTTTTCCTTTTTTGATGCTATTTCGGTGTTGTTTGTTGAACTTTCACATCCAGAAAAGGTTAGCAAACTAATAAAAAGAATACTGCTGAACTTTTTTGAAACTATCATAACGGCTGTTTGTTTAACACAAAGGAGCCATTTAGTTTTTATTTAGAAAAAAGATATCGGGTTTTCCGAGAATTGTATCGGAGTTTGGAGATTTAAACGTGATAATTTTCAAAAAAATCTTTCTTGTAGCTTTCACCGATTGGAATTTCCTGTGTTTCCAAAAACAGACTTTTACCACGTACGGAAGAAATTTTTTCAAAAGGAACAATATACGACCGATGGACACGAACAAATTGATTTTTTGGCAAGCGTTCCAACATTTTTTTCATGCTCATTAATGTTAGAATTGGCTTTTTATCTTTCAGATGAATCTTGATATAGTCATCCATCGTTTCAAAATAAAAAATGTCCGAAAGTGGAATTTTTACTAAACTGTATTCCGCCCGAACATATAGAAATTGTTGACTCGTTGCTTCTTTAGACTGAAGGTGTAGAAAAAAATCATTGGCTTTAGATACAGCTTGGTCGAATCGGGCTTTGTTGATGGGTTTTAGTAAATAATCAATTGCATTTAACTCATAACTCACCGCAGCATATTCACTAAAAGCGGTTGTGAAAATAACCATTGGTTTTGATGCTAGTTCACGAACAAAGTTGATTCCAGTAATTGATGGCATTTGAACATCGCAAAAGATTAAGTGAATTTCATTCGAGGCTAAATAGTCGCGTGCTTCTGAGGGTTTTGTAAACGTTTTTTCAAGAATGATATAGTCATTTGAAGCGCAAAATGATTCAATTACTTTTAAAGCCAAAGGCTCGTCGTCAAGTGCTATCGCGTGTATCATTGTAGTTCGATGGTTAATTCAACCTTAAAATCGTGTTCTGTTTCGTTAATTGTTAAGGATTGATTGTTACCGTAAAGTAATTCCAGCCTTTTTTTTGTGTTCGAAATACCAATTCCGCTGTGTTCGTTAATGTCTAATTGTTTGTGAACCTTATTGTTCTGAACCTTAAATACGAATTGATTTGAAGTCATTCGTGCTTCGACATGAATATGCGAATGTTCTTCTGAATTGACGCCATGTTTAAATGCGTTTTCAACAAAAGGAATTAAAAGCATTGGAGCTATTTGATAGTCAGAAAAATTCCCTTCATGTTCGAAATGTAACTTCACATTCGAATCAAGTCGCAACCTTTGCAATTCAATAAAGCAATCAACATAATCAATTTCATCTAGTAGACTCACTAAGTCTTTTTGTGTTTCCCTCATTGTGTAGCGCATCATCTGCGATAATTTTCCGATCATTTCAGCGGTTTGTGGCGAAGAATCAATTGCAGTAGCGTAAATGTTATTCAAGGTGTTGAAAAGAAAATGAGGATTAATTTGGGATTGTAATGAAGCTAGTTGTGCACTGATTTTTTCTTGTTCAATCTCTTTTAAACGGTTGTGAATAGAAAGTAAAATAGAACCGACCAACACGAAAAGAAGCATTAAAAAGGCATTTAAACGCGCAATTGGAACAACCTTCGTTAAAATTGGATTATACAAGCGCAAACTATCAGGTCCAAAGTTGATGTAATACAAAACCACTCTTGAAAATAAAATTGCAGCTGTGATCAGACTGACAAGTGCAATAGCATAGAACAGGTATTTCTTCGTGTGAAATAACTTTGGAATTAATAGTAAATAGTTAATGTAGAAGAGTGATATCAGCATTAAACTCAAAAGAATGACTGGGATGAATGGCGCAATACTCGATTTTGGCAAAAAGGAATCGAGCATTTGATAAACAGAAACCAACGGCACAAAGAGCACAAGAATCCACACAAGTGCATGGAATGAAATGAGTGCATATTTGTTATTCATGTTGATATTGGTTTAAAATTATGTTTACATCTTCACAAAACGAACTACCTTCCCGTCAATCGATAAAAAGTAAACACCATTTTCAAGTGAACGAATGTCGATTTTGGAATTTTCAAATCCACAAACAACTTTTCTTCCGGTCATAGAAACTACTTCAATCGAACTCAAATCTTCTACTCCTTCAATCGTTAAGAAATCACTACTTGGATTCGGGTAAACTGTTAGTTTTTGTCCTTGAATCTCATTTACACCAACTGGACCAATCGCTCCATTTAAGTCATATTTCGAGAAGAAAATCCAGATTAGTTTTGATGCATTGATGTCGTAATTCGTTACGCCAATGGCAACAGGCGCTCCCGGCCACGTATGTCCGCCTCCAATGATTTTGTAATGTTCCACTTCCACGCCATTGTCGCCACCTGTCCAAACGGAATGTTCTGCAGTGCAGCCATCTGTTGTAGATGTGTTAGTGACTGGTGTAACTGTTGGTGTTGTTGAGCAATTGTTATAATTTACCCAATAATTTAACACATTCGGAATGGCAATCATTGTAGTGTTTCCGGTGTAAGGAACGGTTGCATCAGCTGTTCCATGAATTTCCATGACAGGTGTTGGATGTTGCGCGCTGCACGTTAATTGTGACCCGGTAATCATTGTTCCTGTTACGGATGCAATTGCTGCGAAACGGTTGCTTAATTCACATGCTAAGTAATAACTCATAATTCCACCGTTCGACATGCCGGTACTGTAAATTCTATTCGGATTTATTGAGTAATCAGCAGAAATGGAATCAATCAACGCACTTGTAAATCCAAGGTCGTCAACCGAACCACCAAATCCAGCGTTCCAATACGGTTGGTTCGAACCATCTAAAGTTCCCATTGGGTGAACGAGGATGAAATTGGCTGTGTCTGCAATTGGACGAAAATCGCCATACAACATCTGTTCTGTTGAATTACTCGTATATCCATGAAAATTGAACACCAATGGAACAGGCGTGCCAGGTGAATAACTCGCAGGAACGTACAAGATATACGTGCGTGTTAAACCGTCATGTGTGATTGAACCGTTAATGGTTTGTTGCCCGAATCCGATCGTGCTCAGCATTATAAAAAGAAAAAGTAGTTTCATTTGACTAGATATTTTGTAAAAATAAGGAATGCAATTACAAGTGCAAAAATAGCAGCAATTAGCACTGCGCCTGCAGCCACATCTTTAATCAGTTTGATTTGTGGATGAATTTCTTTGGTGTGCATGTCGCACAGTTTTTCAATGGCCGTATTGATTGCTTCCAATGATAAAACCAATGCAGAAACGAGCAGAATGTTGATCCATTCCTGAGTTGTGATGTGAAAATACAGTCCAGCTGAAATTACAGCCAACAGCGCCAATACATGTACTTTGAAATTGCGCTCTTGCAAGAGCATTTGCCAGATTCCAGCAAAAGCAAATCCAAACCCTTTAAAAAATTTGATCATTACTTAATGACAATTTTGCCCGTGAACAATTGCTCTGAAGTTCCTTTTACTTTGTAAATGTAGTTGCCAGACACTAATTCATCTGTCGAAAGTTCAAACGCATGTTCACCAGCTACCAATTTTCCAAAATCTTCAGTGAGCACAACGCGCCCCGTTAAATCATACAATTCCAATTGAATCGCGTCGTTTTTGAATAAAGTGAATCCAATGTATCCAACATCGCTCATTGGATTAGGCCATACTTTGCAGTATTGAGGAACGAATGCTTGTTCTTCAACGGCTAAATCACAGATTCCTGGAATGTTGGCATCCATCCATAAAGAGCGCGTCTCAATGTATTGTTTCAAGAAATTAAGATCTTCCTCATAGGTTGCGCCTACGAATGCGTTCCAATTCACGTATTGACCAATAATCGGCCATTTTGTAAAGTTTCGAATGCGCGCATCTGTCAAATAATTCGCCATTGAATCGATGAAATAATTCACTGAATCCGTGTGTAACGGTCCAGAACGCAATTCATCCCAACGACAACGCAAACCGTTACGGTAACTTGGGGACGACAACAATTTTTCCCACCAAAAAGGGATGGCAGAAGTGAAATCGCATATTTCATCAAAGTTGTATTGCCAACCAGTTGTTAAATCAGCGTCGCAATAATCAGCATTTCCGTAAGAAAGGTTAAAATCCCACATCGGACCTGCAACTAATTTCCCATTCCAAGCGCCACTTGTTTTGTCCTTGTGCATGAAGGAACTTGAGCGATAGCCATCAACAGTTCTTCCCAATTCTTGCAAAATGAAAAAATCGTAAAAGGATGTTTTTTCAATGTAGGCTGAATAACCAACCGTTGGATCATCGAATTGTGGCCCCCAAACAGCATCTTCAAATTCGCCGATGAAGTTTTCCATATAACTCGATTGAATCGGATTCAATTCATCGTACTCAGGATCGTGGAATTGAAAAACGACTTCGTTGTTGTAGTTAGATGTCCACGAATAACCAACTTCTCCTGTCAATTTATCCACTTTTACAATGTAACCACCCGTTAACGAATCACCAGCTAAATCATCTGGGTCTAGGTGTGCAATATTCACACGGTCGTGATCGCGTTTTATACGTTCCAACAAGATGTAAACGCCCATATATTGCCCATCAATAATCAATTCACAGTGTTTCCAATTAGATGCGTAATGACCAAATTTCTTGGATAAATCGTAGGTAAGTACATCACGCAAAAGCGTTTTGTCGGGATATGGACCGTATAGAATCCAATCGTTTTCAGCAGGCAAACCTAAAAGAGAAACATTGTTGTTCGCTCCTAAAGCATCTTGCGTTTCGAAACCGTAACTTTTTTTTGGGTATTGCTGTGATGTTGAACCACGTACTTCAATCGCAATTTTCCCATTGTAATTGTTGTAAGGATTGTTGATGAGGTTCGTTGCTCCGATTCCGTTGTAGATAATTCCCATATCGCAGACAATTCGCGCTGCATCATTGATCGTTTGTCCACTCGGTTGGGTGATTACGACAATTGGCAGATTCGATGAGGTTAAATTGACTTGCGCCAAACTATAAAATCCAGTAAATAGGATTGAAAAAAGGGTAATTATTTGCTTCATGAGTAGTATTTACAAGGGAAAGTTACAAAAAAAATAAATGATTCAATGAAAAGTTTGCTTTGTCTAAAATTCGAAGTAATTTTGTGCCAGTTCATTTAAATAAACTTATGAAGAAAGGTGGAGGGATTAGGCCCGATGAAACCTTGGCAACCCTCGCTCAAGAGAAGGTGCCAAATCCAATCTCGAAGTCATTCGGGTAAAGATAAGTTGGTGTACATTCGTACTTCTCTTTGTTCATAGTTTATTGTATTAATACTATGATGTCAATAGAAACAATTTTAAAAGATCGTATTCTCGTGCTAGATGGCGCAATGGGAACGATGATTCAACGCCATAAACTGGAAGAAGAAGATTTCCGTAAAGGATGGTTTGAAAACCATGATAAGCCTTTGAAGGGAAACAACGATTTATTGTCCTTGACGCGTCCAGAAATTATCAAAGACATTCACCGCAAATATTTCGAGGCGGGTGCAGATATCGCTGAAACCAATACCTTCTCAGGAACGTGGATCGCTCAAGCAGATTATGGCTTAGAGAAGTTTGTGTACGATATTAATTACCATTCAGCCAAGATTGCAAAAGAAGTGGCGGATGAATTTACAGCTGCAAATCCAGATAAACCACGTTTTGTGGCTGGTTCAATCGGACCTACAAACCGAACAGCTTCCATTTCTCCCGATGTGAATGATCCTGGATTTAGAGGAATCACTTTCGATGAATTGGTGAATGCTTACAAAGAACAGGTGAATGCCTTGATGGATGGAGGTGTTGATATTTTACTTGTTGAAACGGTCTTTGATACCTTAAATGCAAAAGCAGCTTTGTTCGCGATTGATGAGGTTTACACGGAACGCGGAACGAAATTGCCAATCATGGTTTCGGGTACGATTACCGATCAAAGTGGTAGAACATTAACGGGTCAAACAACAGAAGCTTTCTTGATTTCTGTTTCTCACATGCCTTTATTAACTATCGGATTGAATTGTGCCTTGGGAGCTTCAATGATGCGTCCTTACTTGCAAGTATTGGATCAAAAAGCGCCTTTTGGTGTGAGTGCGCATCCAAATGCTGGACTTCCAAATGAATTCGGAAAGTACGATGAAACGCCAGAATTAATGGCTGTTCAAATAAAAGAATTCTTAGATGAAGGCTTGGTCAACATCATCGGAGGTTGTTGTGGAACGACACCAGATCACATCAAAGCAATTGCAGACATGGCGAAGAATTACAAGCCACGAGAGGTCAAACAAGTGAATTAAATTATTTGAACATTTGATCACTTGAACATTTGAACGCTTGAACATTTGATTATTTGAAAAATTCCCAAAGACAAATAGAAATTACACGAAATACAATGTCAGAAGAAACGAAAGCAAGTTTAAAATTATCGGGACTTGAACCATTAATTGTTACGCCGCAGAGCAATTTTGTGAATGTTGGTGAACGAACAAACGTAACCGGTTCGCGTGCCTTTTTGCGCATGATTAAAGAAGGAGATTTTGAAGCGGCATTGGCGGTTGCACGAGATCAAGTTGAAGGAGGAGCGCAAATCATCGACATCAATATGGATGAAGGGATGATTGATGGAAAGGAAGCGATGGTGAAGTTTTTAAACTTGATAGCATCTGAACCAGATATTGCGCGCGTTCCGATTATGATTGATAGCTCGAAATGGGAAATCATTGAAGCTGGATTGAAATGCATTCAAGGGAAAGGCGTTGTGAATTCAATTTCCTTGAAAGAGGGCGAGGCGAATTTTATTGCGCAAGCGACGAAAATCAAACGTTACGGAGCAGCTGTAATTGTAATGGCTTTTGACGAGGACGGGCAAGCAGATAGCTACGAACGTCGAATCGAAATTTGTAAGCGTTCGTATGATATTTTGGTAAATCAAGTAGGTTTTCCGAAGAACGATATCATTTTCGACCCAAATATTTTCCCTGTGGCAACAGGAATGGAAGAGCACAATAACAATGCCTTGGATTTTTTCCGCGCCACAAAATGGATCCGTGAAAATTTACCAGGTGCACACGTTAGTGGGGGAGTTTCCAATGTTTCGTTCTCGTTTCGTGGAAATGATAAAGTGCGTGAGGCGATGCATGCCGCGTTTTTGTACCATGCTATTCAGAATGGTATGGACATGGGAATCGTGAATCCAACAATGCTTGAAGTATATTCTGATATTGAACCTGAATTACTGGTGTATGTCGAGGATGTCTTGTTGAATCGAAGAGAAGATGCAACTGAACGTTTGCTCGAATACGCTGAAACAGTAAAGGGAGACGGCAAGAAAAAAGAAGTTGATTTATCGTGGAGAAATGTACCTGTGAACCAACGTTTATCGCATGCTTTGGTGAAAGGAATCGTTGAATTTATTGATGAAGATGTTGAAGAATGTCGTCAACAGTATAAACGTCCAATTGAAGTGATTGAAGGACCATTGATGGATGGAATGAACATCGTTGGTGATTTGTTTGGAAGTGGTAAAATGTTCTTGCCGCAAGTGGTAAAATCGGCGCGTGTAATGAAAAAAGCAGTGGCGTATTTACTTCCATTTATTGAGGCTGAAAAGGATGGTGTTCGCTCTTCGTCTGGAAAAGTCTTAATGGCAACGGTGAAAGGTGATGTACACGATATTGGAAAAAACATTGTTGGCGTTGTTTTAGGCTGTAACAACTACGAAGTCATCGACATGGGCGTTATGGTTCCATTCGAAAAAATTATACAAACAGCGATCGATGAAAAGGTAGATGTAATTGGTTTAAGTGGCTTGATCACGCCTTCTTTGGACGAAATGGTTACCGTTGCAAAAGAAATGGAACGTGCCAATTTATCGATTCCATTATTGATTGGTGGAGCAACAACTTCGAAAGTTCATACGGCCGTAAAAATAGATCAACATTATACAAAAGGTCAAACCATCCATGTCTTGGATGCTTCGAGAGCGGTAACCGTTGTTGAGAGTATGCTTGGACCAAAGAAAGAGTTGTTTGTATCTGACTTGAAACAAGAATATGCGCGTGTGCGTGAACATCACGAAAAACACCGTGGAGCTAAACAATTGTTAAGTTTAGAGGACGCTCGCAAGAATGCATTGAAAATTGACTTTAAACAAGAAGATTGCGCAGTTCCAAATGAATTAGGAGTGAAACAATTTGTGGATTTTCCTCTGCAAGATTTAGTCGATTACATTGATTGGACGCCCTTCTTTCAAACATGGGAGTTGCACGGCAAGTTTCCTGCGATATTAACCGATGAGGTTGTGGGTGTAGAAGCAACAAAATTGTATGCTGATGCACAAGCAATGTTGCAACAAATCATTGCTGAAAAATGGTTGGAAGCTCGTGCAGTTGTTGGCTTGTTCCCAGCAAATTCGGTGGGAGATGATATTGAAATTTACACGGATGAAACGCGTAAAACGGTTCTTTCTGTGCAACATGCCTTGCGTCAACAAACGACCAAAGCTGATGGTCAGCCAAATCTAGCATTGGCAGATTTTGTGGCACCGAAATCATCTGGTATAAAAGATTACATTGGAGGCTTTGTTGTAACAACAGGACACGGAATTGAAGCACATATCGAACGTTTCGAAAAAGACCATGATGATTACCATTCTATCTTGTTGAAAGCCTTAGCAGATCGATTAGCAGAAGCATTTGCAGAAAAAATGCACGAAGTTGTGCGAAAAGATCTTTGGGGCTACGCAGT
Source organism: Crocinitomicaceae bacterium (assembly GCA_023262855.1). Lineage (GTDB taxonomy): Bacteria > Bacteroidota > Bacteroidia > Flavobacteriales_D > Crocinitomicaceae > M0103. Next base: position 60,687 of record JALQYQ010000010.1, on the reverse strand, counting down.
AGATGAAGCCTTATCGAATGATGAATTGATCAAAGAAACGTACCGTGGAATTCGCCCGGCACCGGGGTATCCAGCTTGTCCGGATCACACAGAGAAAATTGATTTGTTTAGAATTTTAAATGCAACAGAGCTTAGCGGTGTGAGCTTGACAGAAAGTTTAGCGATGTATCCAACTGCCGCTGTTTCGGGTTGGTATTTCGCGCATCCACAGGCTAAATACTTCGGTTTAGGTAAAATTACAGAAGAGCAAATAAAAGATATTTCTCAACGTAAAGGTTTGTCATTCGATGAAATGGATCGCTGGTTGTCTAGTGTAAAGCATTAAGATTGTGTAGAAAATAGAAGGCAAAAAAAAACAGTTCGAGAACCGAACTGTTTTTCTAACCTAACCTAACCACTATTCACTGAAAAAGACTTCTATATATATTGATATATTATTTCCGACTTATTTATGACACAAATTTAGACGAGTTCTAAATTGTTGCAAAACTAAAAAAGTGTGAATCTTTGAATGCCCTAACTTACTGTGCCTGCATAGTATTGTATTATTTTATAGTCATTGTCTTATTTTGATAATTCATGGGTGAAAAATGTAAATTCATAGAATTTCGACTCGTTTGAAGCTTGGAATCCTAACATTAAATAAAAAATGATTTATTCGACAAATAAAACAAAATTGTCGATGAATATAGTTCTTGTAAGTTATTTATAATTAAGTAATTGCAGAACAGGTTTAATAAGTGAGTAAATTTCACGCTATTTTAATTTTTTGACTAAACTGCTGGTATTCTTGCAGTAAGCTGATGTTTTTTGAGAGCTTTTGGTATTCCTATTTAATATGTTTAACTTCGTTGAAAAGCTTCACAATTGAAAGTAAGAATATATACAGACGGCTCTGCAAAAGGTAATCCTGGTCCTGGTGGATATGGTATTGTCTTGAAATACAAGGATCAAGTGAAGGAAATGTCTCAAGGTTATCGATTGACTACAAATAATCGAATGGAATTGTTAGCCTTAATCGTTGCTTTGGAAAGTTTAAAAACAAACAAAATTCCTGTAGATGTTTATTCAGATTCCAAGTATGTCATTGATGCGATTGACAAGGGTTGGGTTTTTGGTTGGAAAGCAAAAGGATTCAAAGGAAAAAAGAATGCGGATCTCTGGTTGCGTTATTTGGCACTTCATCCAAAGTTCAATTTAACCTTTCATTGGGTAAAAGGACATGCTGGTCACCCAGAAAATGAGCGCTGTGATTTATTGGCGGTTACAGCCGCAGAAAATCCACCGCATTTGATTGACGCGGTCTTTGAAGCGAATCAAGAACAGGAAAAATTGCTTTAAGCGATTTCTCGGCCCATTGCTGCCATGGCATGTGCAGCTTTTATGAAGGTGTAAATTAATGGATGCGGTATTTCGCGCGTTGATGAAATTTGGGGACAATATCCACAGCTAACGAAGAAAGGATGGTTTTTTAAACTTAATACCTCTGGTTCTTCAAATTGATTGTACGCTTCAATATCAATTATTTCGTTTGTCAGGGCTTGTATCAATTGTGGATACAAACTGTAACGTGAAGAAGTTAATTCAACGTTACTGTGATTTTCATAAAGTTGAATAAATTCTTTCGAATGCGGATAAATATGAAGACGTTCAAAGGTGTTTCCATCAACCAAGTTGTCTGAAATTAGCTTTTCGCCATTTGGGTTCAATTGATAGGAATTGATCAATACTTCAATCAAGCTTTTACAACTTTCACCAGTCATTAGGACAGGAATTGAAAGTGAACTGATGGTGCGAATGATTCCGTTTAAAAAGAAGATGTTTTGGAACGGACCTGGAGCAACCCAGATACCATCAAACTGTTCAAATTGTTGAGGTTTGTATTGGGCAGCCTCCGTAATTTTAATCCAATAATAATTGATATCTATTTCTAGGAAGCGACCAGAATGATCAATAGCAAGATTTGTCGCTTGATGAGAGTTATACGTGAAATTATAATCTCCAATGATAGCTATCTTGATTGCGTGACTCATCGCGTGGTTATGGTAAATAAAAAAGTCCCGCAAGTGCGGGACTAATACTATTTTTAACGTTTAAACCAACCTTTAAATGTTGCAGCTTGAATTCTGACAGAATCTTCAACCAATGTTGTCGGATTCGTATGATAAACATAACAATCGAAACTACAAGTGAATTTAGAGTAATCACCTGCTGTATCTGATTCCTGAGAAATTGCTGAGAACGTTACATCTTGAAAATTCGTTGAATTTTGTTTTGAAACCCATGAAGTTCCAGTTGCATCTTTATAAGTAACTTCAAATCCACTTGCTGCAGCTGTTGAGAAAACTGGAGTTGTATTTGCTGTATGGAAACCATTGAACAAGGCTAATGTTGGATCGGATGCTGTTGACATATCCCACATAACACTTCCTAAACCAACTTTAACAGACATAGGTGTTTGAGCAGAAAGAATTTCTGAATAATATACTGCACTCGATAAACTCGGTGGCGGCAATAAGATTTTTGCTTTAGATGTATTGCAATAATAACCAAGTACGTTTTCAGTCAATTCAATGTCTGTTCCATTGATTGTTCCTTGGAAATGGCAAGATAGATCAACCATTGGCACCGGTGCTGGAATCACTTCATGTTCAATACAAGAGCTCAATCCTAAAGATAAAGCTACAAATGCGGCAATGGTAAATTTAATTTTTTTCATAGTTTCAACGTGCTGTGTAGTAGTCTTAAACAGTTATCTACTACAAAATGTTACAACGAATATACGAAAAAAAATAAATTAGGTTGCCTGAGGTAAAAGATATTCAGCTGTTTCTAAGCTCGAATTTGTTTTAATGGGTAATTCAATTCAAAACAATCCATTGGAATCAGCGTGTTTTCTAGCTTATTTCCAAGTAAACTGTACATCGAAGTTTGGTAATCAACCTGCTCTTCAACAAACAATTCTGCTACTTCAAAATCAGGATTTAATTTCTGAAGTTGATTGATAATCAAATTTAATTGTGTTGAACTCAATCCAATCTTTGTTTCATAACTTAAATTGTCACGTTGCATTCCTGCAATCAAGGTAATTTCATTTGTAGAAGTCAATAAAGTGATTTCTTTGATGTTTAAAATTGAAGTTGCCATTTGTCCGTTTTTTAAATTTGATGATACAAAGATTGGGTAGTAGAACGTAAACTACTTACGTTCTTCTTTTTTTATTGAAAAAATTACATTCTCCATTAAAAATTGTAATTTCAGCACCTAATATTATTGTCATGAAATACGATCGAATTGATAAACAACTGTATATAAAAAACCGTAAAAATTTTACTGCTCAAATGGAGGCAAATGCCTTGGCAGTTTTTAATTCAAATGATATTTATCCTGTAAGTGCAGACAGTACGTTGCCTTTTGCACAGCACCGCGATATCTTGTTTTTATCAGGAGTTGATCAAGAAGAGAGCATCCTCGTTCTTTTTCCGCATGCAAAAAATGAAAATCACCGTGAAGTATTGTTTTTGAAAGAAACAAGTGATTTGATTGCAGTTTGGGAAGGTGAGAAATTGACGAAAGAACAAGCTTTTGAAGTTTCAGGGATCAAAACGGTTTATTGGTTGAATCAATTTCCAGTGATATTCAAACAAATGATGGCAGAAGCTGCTGCGATTTATTTAAACACCAATGAGCATTTGCGCGCGAATACGGAAGTTGAAACACGTGAGGATCGTTTTATTAAGCAAGTGAAAGTTGATTATCCAGCACATCAAGTGCGTAAAAGTGCGCCAATCATGCACCGCATTCGTTCTGTAAAAGATCAAATTGAATTGGATTTGATGCAACGCGCTTGTAAAATTACAGAAGCCGGTGTTCGCCGCGTTCTTGGTTTTGTAAAACCGGGAGTTTGGGAATATGAAATCGAAGCAGAATTAGCTCACGAATTTTTACGCAACCGTTCGAAAGGATTTGCTTATACGCCAATTATCGCTTCTGGTAAAAATGCGTGCGTCTTACATTATATAGAAAACAACCAAGAATGTAAAGCGGGCGATGTGATTTTATTGGATGTTGGTGCAGAATATGCAAATTATTCATCCGATTTAACGCGTTGTATTCCAGTTAGTGGACGATTTACAGATCGTCAACGTCAGGTTTACAATGCTGTACTTCACGTGAAAAAAGAAGCGGAGAAATTATTAGTTCCAGGAACGATCATGGCAGAATACCACAAGGAAGTTGGTCGAATTATGGAAGGACAATTGTTGAGTCTTGGCTTAATTGATCAAACCGATATTAAAAATCAAAATCCAGATTGGCCAGCATATAAAAAATATTTCATGCACGGAACGTCTCATTTCTTAGGATTGGACACACACGATGTTGGAATTTGGCATGAACCAATTCAAGCTGGAATGGTGTTTACGTGCGAACCAGGTATTTACATTCCTGAAGAAGGTTTAGGAATTCGTTTGGAGGATGACTTAGTGGTTCAATCTTCTGGCGCACCTTTCAATTTGATGAAAGATATTCCACTTGAAGCCGAAGAAATCGAGGATTTAATGAATGCATAGGATGCAACAAGAATTATTGAATTACAGGGTGTTTGGAAACGGACATCCTGTTGTTTTTTTACACGGTTTCATGGAGTCTATTTCCATGTGGGATTTCATTGAATCGAGCAATTTTCCTTTTCAATGCATTGTGATTGATTTGCCAGGGCACGGGAATTCAGATCTTTGGGATTCAAACGAAGTACCTTCACTTAACTTCATGGCGAGCGAAGTTCAACATGTTCTTCAATATTTGGGTGTAGAAAAATACCACGTTGTTGGACATTCAATGGGAGGTTATGTTGCGATGGTGTTGAAGGAGAGTGATGCGAATTGCGAGAAAGTTGTTTTGCTAAATTCAACCTATAAAGAAGATGCTGAACAAAAAAAACGCGACCGAATCCGAGTTGCTGATTTGGCGCTACAATCGAAAAATTTGTTTATTCAAGAAGCAATTCCTGGCTTATTTTATCGATTTGAAAAAGACCATGAGTTGGTACAACAGTTGATTGCAGAAGCAAAACAAATGGAAGGACAAGCAATCGCCTACGCAGCTTTGGCAATGCGCGAGCGAAAAGACACTTTTCAACTATTTAAGAATTTTCCGAAGCAAATTTTTGTCATTCAGGGAAAATATGATCCATTGATTTCATGTGAACAAATGCAATTGGATTTTGCAGATTTCAGTGAGCAATTAGTAGTTCTTGATGCTACTGGTCACATGTCGCAATTCGAAAACCCAGAAGCGGCAGTTGAAGCACTTCGTCACTTTTTAGCATAAAAAACGGAAACCTTAGTTTCCGTTATCATTAAAAATCCAGCTTTGCTGGCGGGTAGAAAGTACAATTTGAATCATAAGCAAGAATTTTAATTCAATCAACTACCACTAATGTATTGTAAGATTCCTTTTGATTTTTTTTTAAAATGCTAAGTGTATTTCCAATTTATTAAACGGGTGTAATTTGAATGTTAAGTGAGCAATTTGTAACTTTAAACTCGTTAAATGTGGAAGTTACTTTCGGATAATAATGTATATTCGAAATAAGTAGTTGAAAATACTACGTTAGCTAAAACAGAAAACAGTTTAATTTGCTGGTAAAAAGTCAAATCAACTGAACAAAAAACTACCTGCCTTGCGTGCATTGCAGACAAAAATTACTACATATGAAGTTAAGAGCCATTGTTGTTGATGACGAGGAATTTGCGAGAAAAAACCTTGTTATGTTGTTGGAAGAATATTGTCCAGATATCGAAGTGATTGGAGAAGCTTCCCGAAAAAGTCAAGCGAAAGCAATTATTGAATCATCTAAACCAGATGTTGTCTTCTTAGATATTCGTATGCCATCTGGTGCAGAAGGGTTTGAGTTGTTGGATGAACTAGAAGAAAAGGATTTTTTGGTTGTTTTTGTGACGGCGTTTAAAGACTATGCAATTAAAGCATTCAACGCAAGTGCTGTTTATTACTTATTGAAACCAATTGATATTGAAGAGCTTCAAACAGCGGTGGAAAAATTGAAGGAAACTAAGCAGATCTTCAACAATGAACCACAAAACTTCAATACCTATTTTAATTCGTTACGCAATTTGTCGGATACATTGTTGAGAAACAAACCGAATAATCGCATTGCCATTTCGCATACCAAAGGATTGAAAATTGTTGAAGATGATACCATTTCACATCTAGAGGCAAGTGGTAACTGTACAACAATTTATTTCAAAGATGGAACGCGTTATTTGGATACACGTACGTTGAAAACCTATGAGATAATCTTAGATCCAATTAAATTCTTTCGAGTACACAAATCTCATATCATTAATTTAGATTTATTGGCTGAATACATCAATGAAGATGGTCATTTTGCGATTCTGAAAAATGGTTTGCGTATTCCAGTAGCAAGAAATCGTGTAGCTGAATTTGTTAAAATGCTCAAAGACGTATAATGATTCGTTACATCCTTTTCTTTTTTACGACACTTCTATGTTTTGGGTTGAGTGCTCAACGTTATTCGTTTTTGGCGTATAATTCAGCACAAGGTTTACCTCAATCGCAAGTGCGTGCCATTGCACAAGATCAAGACGGTTATTTATGGGTCGGAACACTTGGAGGTTTAGCCAAGTTTAATGGAAAAGATTTTCATACGATTTCAACTGACAACGGTTTACTCAATAACCGGATATCATTTTTATGCTTGATTGACAATGCCATTTGGGTTGGACATGAAGGTGGTGTCTCAAAAATTGTAAAAGGAAAAATTGTTAAATGGAGCTTTGGAAAAGAGAATAAAACTACCGCCGTTTCTGAAATCTTGAAATTTAACAATCGAATATTAATAGCAACAAATGGTGGTGGATTGTTTGAGTTAAAAAACAACAAGCTCGTTTCGATTTCGACAGAAGGCAAGAATACCCTAAAAATTGGTTCTTCGAATAAAACGAATGTGACGATTACCAATGAAGATGATTTACGTATTCGCGATTTGTTTGTTGACAATGGTTTATTGTATATTGGAACGCGAGGCGGAGTAATCAAAACGAAGGATTTAAGCATTTTTACGCGTGTAAGAAAACTTGATTTGTACAATGTTTCGGGAATTGCCAAACATAAAAACAGCTTTTATATTTCGACCTTCAGTGAGGGATTGTTGAATTATAATCTAACGAAACAAACGGTGCGACAAATTCCTGGAATTGACACCTTGTTGACCTTGAGAGGTTGTAATGTGGATGGCAATGGATTTCTTTGGGTGAATACAAGCGATGGAGTTTATCGTTTAAAGGATGGAAAAATCAACCTTCATTTAAACCACATGAATGGTCTTCCGATGGAAAGTATTCGCTGTGTTTTTGAAGATCAGCATGGTGATATTTGGCTAGGTAGCGAAGGAAAGGGATTATTACGTTTTCCAGGTGAACAATTCGTTTATTACAATGAATCAACTGGCTTAAGTTCAGATTTAATTCTTTCCATTGATCAAGATTACGCTGGAAATTATTGGATTGGTACCTATGATAAAGGTGTAATGGTTCAAAAAAAGGACAAAACGGTAGTTTCCATTGAATTGGAAAATAACAGTACGGTTTGGTCCACGATGCTCAATGTTGATGGGTTTAATTGGTTTGGTACAAGTTCAGGACTAGTTGCAATAAAGAATTATAAAGTTGCCAAGGTATTTTACACGGAAGATGGTTTGCCAGGTGATAAGATTACAGCATTGCACCGCGTTTCAAATTCACGTTTTTATGTAGGAGGAAGTGATGGTGTTTCAATGTACGATAAAGGTAAAATTCGTGAGTTGAAAATGGATGAATTGTCCACCATTCGTGATTTTTGTGATGTCAGTGGTGTGATTTATTGTGCATCAGATCGTGGCTTGTACCGCATCGAAGGAAATCGTTTGGAGCGCGTTGGCAAATTCAACAAGCCTATTTTCTCTCTGGAAAAAGACCACTTAGGAAATTTGTGGATTGGTACAGAAGAAGGATTGTATTACTTGAAAGATACACAATTTATCCAACTTACTATTTCAAACACGCCATCCTCTAACATCGTTAATTTTCTGAATTTCAAGGAAGGGAAATTATTTGTGGGAACAAACAATGGTTTATTTGTGATTAGCAATCTTGATAAAAAGGATAAAAAAATCATCAATTATGGAATCGCAGAAGGAGTTGTAAACCTTGAGACGAATATTAATTCGAGTTTGTTTGATGCAAAAGGACAACTTTGGTTTGGAACAGCTTCTGGTTTGGTTTGCTTCCGTTCAGAAAACAATGGAGATCAATTTTCATCTCCTGATTTAGTGTTAAAGAATATTTTGATCAACTACCAAACGATTGATTTTACTAAATACTCAGATGGTTTGTCAGCGAATGGTTGGCCAATTAACTTGCGTTTACCGTACACGAAAAACAACGTAACCTTCGAAATGGATGGGATTTCATTGGCAAATTATCCAGGCATGAAATTTCAATTTTTCTTGGAAGGTCAAGATGAAGGTTGGTCACCGGTTAATGCGAATACAACCATTTCATTTAGTGGCTTAGCTGCTGGTACGTATATTCTTCATGCGCGATGTATTGATTCGAGAGGTTCAATATCAAAGGAAATTCATTTTGCCTTTACGATTAAACAAGCATTCTACAAAACATGGTGGTTCATTGGGTTAATTTTGTTGCTGTCAGGATTTTTTGTCTTGCGCATTTTTAGATTCAGATTGAAACGCGAAAGAGAGAAAAATGAAAAAGAGAAATTAGAATTTAAATCGCGTTTGTTGGCTCTCGAGCAAAAATCGTTGAATGCTAGTATGAATCGACATTTCATCTTTAATTCTTTGAACTCCATTCAATATTTTATCAATACTCAAGATCGTTTAGCTGCTAATAAGTTTTTAACGAATTTTGCCAAACTGATACGCAAGAATTTAGATTCTTCAGACGATGGAAATTTGGTCCCTTTAAGTCAAGAATTAGAGCGTCTGGAGTTGTATTTGTCACTCGAAGCAATGCGTTTCAAAGATCGATTTGATTATAAAATTGTTTGTGATGAGTCAATCGATACCGAATCAGTGATCATTCCAGCAATGATGCTTCAGCCGTTTATTGAGAATAGTATTATTCATGGTATTTTGCCTGATGAATCGAAAAAAGGATTGATAACAGTTCATATTTCATTGACAGGAGATTTATTAACGATTGATATCGAAGATAATGGAGTGGGTATCGATAATAGTATTCAAAGTAAATCCAATTATGACGGCGATCATCGTTCGCAAGGAATGGAAATTACCACCAAGCGAATTGAGTTATTGAAAAAACTTTCTAACCGAAATTTCGAATTGATTGGACCCTATCAAGTGGCAAAAAATGACAGTTTAATCAATGGAACACGCGTTACACTCAAATTTCAGATAGAAAATTTGGATAATTAGAATTAATGTCATAAGTTTGTTTACTTAAAGGTACAGAGATGAAAAAAGTTATTTACATAGCGTTGGTTGGAGCAGGGTTGTTTACTGTGTCTTGTTCTAAGCAAAACATCAAGCCTAATTCAGAAGAAACTACGGCTTTACCAGTATGGAAATCTGCAGCACCAGCGGCATCTACTTCAACAGAAGAAAATGCTGGAGATGATGTCATTACATCAGACGGCGCGATTACTGATCCAAATAGCGACAAAGACGAAAACATCCGTAAGAAACATTAAGCTTACGATTTAATAGTATTTAAAGTCCCGCAATTGTGGGACTTTTTTTTGTTTCTATAATTTACACTTTACTCAATTATTTATACACTTCAAATAATAATCAAATTTCATTAGAACCCTTTTATTACCTTAGTTTTTAACTAATCTACATTAAACTATTTATACATGTCTACTAAGGTTAAAGAAGCACTTTTTGAGCTGATAAAATCACTTTCTAAATCAGAAAAGCGTTATTTTAAATTGTTGTCTTCACGGCACACCATTGGTGATGAAAATAACTATGTAAAATTGTTTGATTTCATCGACAAACAAACTGCTTATGATGAGGACGCGATTTTCATTGAATTTAAAGATGAAGCATTTTTACACCGCTTTTCAATTACCAAAAAACGTTTGTACGATCATGTCTTAAGTGCATTGGATGCTTTTCATGCAACAAACTCGGTGGATGCTCAGTTGTTTAAAATGTTACACAGTGCGGATATACTTTTCAATAAATCACTCTATGATCAATGTGCGCGAGTATTAAGAAGTGCAGAGAAATTGGCAGAAAAAAATAAGCGATATACCTTACTGGCCGAAATTTCACGAAAAAATAAAAGGTTGGTTGAAAACAATGCTTATTCTACATTTACGCACGAAGATTTTGAATCAATTGCAAAAAATGATGAGTTTATTTGGCAAGAAGTGAATTGCTACAACTTATTATGGAAAGTGAAAAGCGATTTGTTTGTTCATTTATCACGAAAAGGAAAAGCACGCAACCAAGAAGAATGTGCTGCATTTGATGCAATTATTCAACAAATTCCGCAAAATTTAATAGTTTCTGAAGAAATTTTCGATAATTACTATTTGTATCACCATATTTATAGCGCGTATTATTTTTCGATCGGAAACCTACACAGTAGTTTTTCGCACATTAAATTGAACCTTGCAAATTTTGAAAAAACGGATCAAGCCATACAGCAAAACTTAAACACCTATTTTTCGTTGTTGACAAATGGAATATATGTCGCTGAGAAACTTGGTCTTATCAATGAATCGAAACGATTGTTGGTAGATTTAAAAGCAATCCCTTCCAAATTTAATTCAGTAATGAATGAAGACATGGAAATAAAGTTGTTTGCGAGTACTTATTCAATCGAGTTGAGCTTGTTGACAAACAATGGCGATTTTAAAAAAGCGGAACAATTGTTTCCAATTATTGAAAATGGTTTGTTGAAGTTTGGTGACAAAATTTCGTCAGTTCGAAGAGCTTTTATCGTGTTTAAAATGGCGACGGTTCAATTGGGATCTGGAAATTTCTCACTCGCTTTAAAATATGTCAATCGTATTTTGAATGATTCAGAACTTGATGTAAGTGAGGACATTCTTTCGTTTACCCATTTATTGGATTTGCTGATTCATTTGGATATGAAACATGAACAATTGTTGCCCTATGCATTAAAAAATACGCAACGTTTCTTGAAATCGCGCAATCGCTTGTATTCCTTTGAAAAAGCCTTCCTTCACTTTGTTTCGAAACGCATTAAATGTACCAATGAATTAGATGCTGAAATACTTTGGGAAGAACTTCATACCGAATTATCGTCCATCAAAGATGATACTTTCGAAGGTGTTGCTCTTGAATATTTTGATTTTAGAACCTGGTCCGAATCTAAATTCAAAAAACAAGCGTTTGTGGAATTGATTAAACGAAAAGAATTGAACCGTTTAAAGCATGCGAATTAATCAAAATGATTCCATCCTTGCGCACGCAAGGTGATTGCAGAACCATTTTTATCGATGAAATAAACGCCGTCTTGCTCATTCGTGATGTGTCCAATTACAGTCATGTGTGGATTCCCTTTGATTTTATCAAAATCAGCTTGCTTCACAGTAAAAAGTAATTCGTAATCTTCACCACCGTTCAATGCACATGTTCCAGGATCCAGATTGAAATCAATTGCAGTCATGGACGTTTTTGCGTCAATTGGAATTTTTTCATCATAGACATAACAGCCAACTTTACTTGCCTTGCAGATGTGTAAAATTTCAGAAGCTAAACCGTCAGAAATATCAATCATCGCGGTTGGAACAACATCCAATTCTTTCAAGAAACCAATCACATCTTTTCGCGCTTCAGGTTTTAATTGGCGTTCAATTATATAATCGTGACCATCTAAATCTGGTTGAATGTTTGGATTCGCTTTGAAGACTTCTTTTTCACGTTCCAGTACTTGCAAGCCCATGTAAGCAGCTCCTAAATCTCCTGTTACAACTAATAAATCAAATTCGTTGGCCCCTGAACGATACGTTATTTCATTTTTCTTTGCGCGACCAATTACTGTGATATTAATCGCTAAACCTGACACAGAGGAAGTTGTGTCGCCACCGACAAGGTCAACATTGTAAAATGCACAAGCAGCATGAATTCCTTCGTACAATTCTTCCAAAGCTTCTAGCGGAAAACGACTTGAAACAGCCAATGAAACAGTGATTTGTTCTGCAGTCCCATTCATCGCACAAATATCAGAAACATTCACTGCAACTGCTTTGTAGCCCAAATGTTTCAGCGGCATGTACATTAAGTTAAAATGAATGCCTTCGACTAATAAATCGGTGGAAACTAACATGGCTTCTTCTTCAGAAATATCAATGACTGCAGCATCATCTCCGACACCAAGCAATGAATTGCGGTTTTTCAATTCAAATTTTGAAGTTAAATGGTCAATAAGTCCAAATTCTCCTAATTCGCTGATGTTCGTTTTGTTTTCGCTCATGTTTCAAATTTGCGACAAAGGTACTAAAGTCTTGAAACATTTTAGCTTAAAAACATGCATCATTGTTTACTATTTTGTAGAATTGCACCATGGAAAACATACCTGTTATTCCAATGGGGAACAGCCGACTCTTACAAATTGTAATGAATTGTGTTCCGCTTTTGGGAGTTATTTATTACGATTGGAGTGTTTTTGCCTTGCTGTATGCTTTCTGGTTGGAAACCTTGGGATTGAGTTTTTTAACTGCAATTCGCATTGTGTTCGCTCAAAAAAGCAGTGAGAAAGGACCGTTTATGGCAAAAGCTATTCGTTTTCTTTTCGCTCGTACGTTCATCCTTTTGTTTTACTTACTTTTCATTATTGTCTTTGTTGGCGTTCAGATTTCAGGGAAACAAGAAGGGGTGAATTTCATGATGTATTTAGTCTTGTTGCAACCCGGTTTTCGTATAACCATTTTGCTTTTTATCACCTTGAAATTTATTGAATTAGTATATGTGTACTTCTACAAAAATCAGCGTAAAATAACGGATCCGATGGAATTTCACCCCTTTTTGGAAGGTAGAATTGTTGTTATTCACATTGTGATAGTACTAGGGGTATTTGCTTTTCAGTTTTTTAGTGAAAAATTGGGTAATCATTCAGGTATTATTGCTTTTGCAAGTGTTTTTGTTTTAGTGAAAACGATTGGAGACTTGGTGGCGTATAAATTCCAAATGAATCCAACAAAATCGATGAATGAAGATGATTAAACAAAATCCATTTTTTTGTACAGTTATTTTGCTTGTAGTTGCAAAAATAACCTTAGCTCAGGACAATGTGCTATACGGTGAACGTTCCCCGCAAATGAATGTTGATGCAATTTTTTTAGACCAAGAGGGCTCAATTTATCCGGATTTTTTCATTTCTAATGAATCGTTGATGAAGAGTAAGGCAAAGATTCATTCTTGGTACAACGATCATCCTGCTGAATTTAAGGAAATAGCCAAACAAGTCAATTGTCCAGTTGAAACCGCAAGCAAAGAGCATATCCAACAATTGGAAGATACCTTATTGAAGCGATCAATTCGAAAAATACAAGGGATGAAAACTTCATCAAGTATTTTAAATGTTTTGGTGCATGGTTACAGAAAGTCGTTTGCCCAAAATGAACATGATGATCTTACTTCCATTGAGTCATTTACCAATTTAGAACGAAAACTAGATGAAGGTTTGGGTGTTCATCATCCAACCTTGAAAATTTATTGGGATGCATCCTACGATTGTTGTTATTCATTGGATGGGAAAAAGAATCGCATCATGTTTGAGGAATTTGAGCAGGCTTATCATCGTGCTGACACCATCGGTATAAGTTTGAAAAAACTATTGAATTCAGTCGATTACAAGCAGCTTAATATTGTTGGTCATAGTTTGGCCGCTAAGGTTATGCAATCCTGTTTGTATGACAAGAATGGAAACGGAATTCTATGTTTATCACAAGCGCGTGTAAATGTTTGTTTAATTGCTCCAGCAACAACGGGCATCGAAAGTTGGGTAAATTACAAACTGCGAAATTATGTTATTCCGGAAGAAGACAATTTGCGCATTTGGATGTTGTACAATGAAAAAGATTTTGCTTTAAAAAAGAAAGATAATCATTTTGAATGGTTTGGTCCTGGAGCTTTGGCTTATGGCGCAACAACTCTGGGCTGTAATTACAAACACACGCTAGATAAATTCGAACACTATACAAAAGAACATTTTGCGGGCTCAACCTTTGTTTTTATGAATGGAACTTCTTTAGGGAAAATACACAGCCAACAATATTACCTCAATAGTCCATTTTTTCTGGATTTAATCGATTTTATTCGCTGAGAAAAATGCATTGAATAAAAAAAGCTCTCCACAAATGCGGAGAGCTTTTTCGTTGTCCCACTAGGGCTCGAACCTAGACTCTTCGGTACCAAAAACCGACGTGTTGCCAGTTACACCATAGGACAGTTTCACAACTGTTCTTTTTTGTTGGGAGTGCAAAGCTAGCAACAAAAATTAATTTTCAAAAAAAATAATCAAAAAAAAATAAATTAATTTTTTGGTTGAAAAGTGGAATTGAACATTTTTGGCATTTTTTCACTTTTTAAAGGCTGAATCCTAGTGATATATTTTTAAATTCGCGTCGGTCAATTTATTTTTGGGATTGATTTGCCCCAGAAGGCCTATAGTTAGACTAAAAGAAAACACATGAATTACAAAAAACTAAATGTTTACTTAGGGTGGTTAGTATTTTTAATCGCTACAGTAGTATTTTTTATCACAATTGAAGACACAGTGAGTTTGTGGGATTGTGGTGAGTACATCACAGCAGCTTACAAATTGGAAGTTGGTCACCCTCCAGGTGCACCATTGTTCATGGTTTTGGGGAGATTGTTCTCATTCTTTGCTAATCCTGAGGATGTAGCAGTTTGGATCAACCGCCTTTCTGCTGTTTCAAGTTCATTGACAGTGATGTTCATGTTCTGGTCGATGACTTTACTACTTAAAAAGATTGCGCACAAAGGTAAAGAAGTACTTTCAACCGGTGATTCAATCGCTATTTTCGGCGCTTCATTTGTTGGAGCGTTAGCGTATGCCTTCTCAGAGTCGTTTTGGTTTTCAGCTGTTGAAGGTGAGGTTTATGCGATGTCTTCATTGTTTACGGCAGTTATTTTCTGGGCAATCTTGCGTTGGGATGATGAAATGCGCCATGTTCAAAATGGAACACTTTCCAATGAATACGCTCCGAACAGATGGTTGTTATTGATTATGTTCATGCTTGGCTTAGCAATTGGGGTTCACCTTTTGGGTATTCTTGTTGTTCCAGCAATTAGTTTTGTTATTTATTTCCGCTACAAGCAGGTTGCTGATGTAAAAGGAATTTTAATCACAGGTGTCTTATCCATTGTGATTCTAGGATTTATTCAAGAAGGAGTGATTCCGGGATCAATTTCTTTAGCGAGTTCATTCGAGGTGGCGTTTGTTAATACGCTTGGTTTACCATTCTATGCAGGAACAATTTTCTTCTTTGCAACATTAATTCTGTTGTGCGTTTGGATGATTCGTTTGGCACGAAGAAAAGGAAATGCAATTCTATACAACGCAACAATGGGATTGATTTTCTTATTGATTGGATATGGTTCTTTTGCAGTCATTGTTATTCGTTCAAATGCAAACACGCCATTGGATGAAAATGACCCAGAAAACTTGGTAACACTTACTTCATACCTGAAACGTGAACAATATGGTTCAGCGCCAATTTTCTTTGGCCCACAATGGAATTCAAAAGAATTAGGTGGTCGTTTTGATGAAGGTGGAAACTGGATTGCTAGTGCAGATGTATCTGGTTGGAGTTCACGTTCGCCATTTTATCTACGTCGTTTTGTTGTGACAAAAGGAGATGTGGTTCTTAAAGCTTATAAATCAGAAAAAGCAGCCAATGAGTATGCTTCTAAAAATGGGGGTTCTGTAGAAGAAAAATACTTTGAATCGAATGCTGAAGATCGTATCAATGCGATTCCTGCCTATTCGCAAGCGGTGTTTTTCCCACGTATGTATTGGGATCAGGATGAGCAGCGCATCAACGGCTATAAAAATTGGTCGCGTTATGATGCAAATGATGATGCAGGCACCGATATTGGTAAGGATGGAAATCGCCTTCCAACTTTTGGAGAAAACATGACTTATTTCTTTAGATATCAGGTGAACTGGATGTACTTCCGTTATTTCATGTGGAACTTTGCTGGTCGTCAAAACGATATTCAAGGTCATGGAGATAAAATGCGTGGAAACTGGATTTCTGGTTTCAGTGCTATTGATAACATTCGTCTTGGTAATCAAGAAGAGGCTGCTCCATATTTTACAAGTGAGAACCCATCTCACAATACCTTTTTCTTGCTACCATTGATTTTTGGATTGATAGGATTGTTCTTCCATTTTTATAGAGCGCCGAAGGATGCCTTTGTGGTTTTATTAGCGTTTTTATTTACTGGATTGGCAATTGTTGTTTATTTGAATCAAAAACCATTTGAGCCTCGTGAGCGTGATTATGCTTATGCAGGTTCCTTCTATTTCTTTGCATTGTGGATTGGAATAGGAGTTTATGCATTGTACGATGCTTTTGTCAACTTCAAGAAAAAAGACTTGGTGAAAGTTGGAATTGTTAGTGGGGCAGGTTTGGTGTTATTTGCAATGTTTGATACAACTTCGGAAGTTTCTGCTCCAAATTCAATTATGTGGTTAATCATGGTTGGAATTGGTGGAGGTGCCATCGCTTTGATGATGGGCTTGAAGAAAGTTCTTTCAAATGATTCGCAAGGTGCAGTTATTGCAACAGTTTTAGGATTGTCCGTTCCTGTGATTATGGGAATGCAAGGTTGGGATGATCACGATAGAAGTTTGAAAACATCTGCAGATGATTTAGCATTGAATTACTTGAATTCATGCGCTAAAAATGGAATTCTTTTCACGAACGGAGATAACGATACCTTCCCATTGTGGTACATGCAAGAAGTTGAAGGAAAACGAACTGATGTGCGTGTTTGTAACCTTTCATTGTTGCAAACGGACTGGTACACTGAGCAAATGAAAATGCGTGCTTATGAATCAGATCCATTACCAATTAAGTTCCGTGAGGATCAAATTTTAATGGGAGCTGGTAAAACAGATCAAGTATTGTTCTCAAGTTTGTTTGAATTATTCTACATGAATGTAAGTGAAGAGATTCTGAATAATGTGATTGAATTGCGTACTAAAAACAACCGTGCTCAAGCAGCTCAAGCAGTTGAGACATTTAACTTACAGGCAGCAGAAGTTATTTCTTCAATTACTTCTGACCAAGCAAATGTAACAGCACGCATTGAAGAGTTGAAAGTTGATTTGACAACAAATACAGGTAAAAACATCAATGAAAGCATCTATAATAAATACCGTGCTTCGTTTGAAATTATTTCTGCATTACAAGGTGGTTTGATTAAGATGGATGAACCTAAAGCACAGGCTTTCCAACAATTAATCATGGAGTTTGAGAAACCATGGAACTCAACTGATTTGAAAGAAGCAATGGCCTTCGTGCGTGATGATAAAAACTTGATGATGTACAATCAGCGTGAAGTGCGTATGTTCCCATCTCAAGGATTTATTTTGAAAGTGAACAAAGAAAATGCTGTGAAATCTGGTGTGATTACAAAAGCACAAAAAACACAATGTTTGGATGAAATTCGTTTTGAGTTTGATAAACGTGGAATCATCCGTGAGCAAGTAATGATGCTAGATGTTCTTGCAAACAATGATTGGAAACGAGGAATTTATTTCTCTAGTCCTGGAGGTTCTGATGTTTCTATTGCCTTATACAAAAGAGGTTATGTGAAACAAAATGGTATGGCATTCGAATTGAGTCCATTGAACGAAATGAACAATCGTTATGCAGATGAAATGTATGACAACTTGATGAAAAACTATGTTTATGGAGCAATGAATAATCCAGACGTGTTGACTGATTATTACACACGTCGTCATACTTCACAATACAGATTGCACTATGCATCATTGGCAGATGATTATTTAATGCGAGCTGATAACGAAGACCAAGTGAGAAAACAAAAATTGACGAATATTCAATTGTTACGTAAAAATGGTCAAGGAGCACAAGCCAATCAATTAGAAGCTTCCTTAAAAGGAGTAGACGAGCGCATTGCGAACTATAAGAAAAAAGCAAAAGACTTGATTAATCGTTCGTTGCAAGTAATGCCAGCTGATGTTGTTATTGATTATGGTGAGCCTCAAATGGACGGTAGAAAAGATTACATGTTAGATGGTGTTCAGATTCCGTCTTACAATGATGGTATTCTACACGATTATGTTGGTTTGTTGTACAGAGCAGGTGATAAAAAATCAGCAGAAGCTTTAGGACAAACTGTTGCCGATCAATTGGAGTCGATAATTAAATACTATGAATTGAGCCATCCAGCTTTAGTGTTCTCGAATGACAATACAGGAGATTTGTATGCTGCAATGGATGCTTATTTCGTTATGTATCAAGCGTCAAATGATCCATTAACTGGAAATCCAAATGGTGCGCTAGCAAAACGTACAAAAGCGAAGGTTAAAGAATTGTACACAGCAACGTTCCCAAGTATGTTCAATTCGTTGGAAGAATTAGCAAACAATGCTGGCGAAAGTACGCGCAGAAGTGCATCACCAGGATTGTATGCAGGACGCTTATTCGAACTGCAAGACTACTTGAAAGCAATGGGTATTTATTATGGATATTTGAAAGGTGCTCCAGCTCCAAAACCGGCAGCAGGACAGCCTATGTCAATTGAACAATTGCAACAACTTGCACCAATTGCAGATTCAGTAAAGGAGTAAGATAAGTTCCTATGAAACTTTTTAAAACCCCACGTTTTTTCAGAATTCTATTTCCGAATAAAACGTGGGGTTTTTCGCGTTCAACAAATGCAGTTTTCTTGACTTTCGATGATGGTCCAGACCCAGAAATTACACCTTGGGTATTGGATTTTTTGGCTGAACGTAACTTGAAAGCAACCTTTTTTTGCGTTGGTGAAAATGTTCTGCGTTATCCAGCAATCGTTAACCGAATCAAACAAGAAGGTCACACGATTGGAAATCATTCAATGGATCACAAAAAAGGAACAGAACATGACAAAGAGGCTTATTTAAAATCTGTTTATTCAGCACATAAAATCATTGAAAGCCGCTTGTTTCGTCCTCCATATGGACGCATTAAATTGAATCAAACCTATGCCTTGAAAAAGGATTTTGAAATTATCATGTGGTCGTGGTTGTCGTATGATTACGACAAGGAGGTTTCGTTAGAGACAATCTTACAATCGGCCCAAAAACATATTAAATCAGGTGATATTTTGGTGTTTCACGACAATCCTAAATCCATGAATCGCTTAAAAATAGTCTTGCCAGAAGTGGTTCAAATTTTACTCGATAAGAAACTCGATTTCCAGGCGATTAATTAAATTTTCGCTTTTTTGAAAATTGGAACTGTTGAGCAAGGTTCACCATACATAATGCTCTTAGCAACAGGTTGTAGGTGTTTTAACAATTCAGACATCGCAAATTCTGGCGCCGCAATATCCGAACAACCTTTGATGATGATTTTACCATCTTGATACTCTTCCAAGTTGATTTTTGCAATTTCTGATTTTATCAATTCCTTTTCTAAATCGATTTTCGATCCGACGATAAACACAGGTGAAACACCAACTAATTTGGAGGCAACAAGCATGAAGGCCCAAGTTGGAACTATGGCATCTGCAGAACAATGAATATAGACCGCTTTAGAAGAATATTTAGTCCAATCGTTTTCTTTTAACCAAGCACGAAAGTCCTTTTCTCTGAGAATTAATCCTTCCCAAAGTTGATGAGCAATGTCAATTTCAACGATTTCAGTCTTTGGCTTAAAATCAGCTAAATCCATTGGAATTAATCCACTTTCTTGAACACGATTGATTATTTCATCCATGCTACAAAATTAATGAATTATCTAAATGGAACTCTATCTTTGTTACCATGAAAATTAGGATATTCTTCAGCTACTTAGTGTTGATTGTTGTTGTAATGGCTTGTTCTTCACAAGAAAAGGAAGTTGCTCCAGATCCAAAGCGAAAAAAGGATTCACAGATAAATTCAGCGAAAGGCAATTCAGCAGTAATTCAAGGAGACTGGGAGTTGACGGACATAGATTTTTCAGCCTATTATGCAACTTTATCAACCGAAACACGCGCCCGTTTGGAACAAGGAATGGAAGCGCAATTGGAAATGATTGAAGGGAATTCGTCTTATCACTTTGGTGCTAATCATGAATTGACCATCGAATCGCTGTCTGAGGAGGGTGAGATGATGCAATCTGAAGGGAGTTTTAAATTTTCAGCGCAGCAAGATTCTATCTATTTCATCTTGGATTCCGATGTTGAATCGTATCGAATTCAGGTTTTTAACGAAAATAAACTGGTTTTAACCACAACGGATACTCCAGATAGAACATTAACATTATTAAAATCAAAGTGATATAGGACAAGTTGTCAGCGTTTTTTCAAAGGCACGGCTTTTGACGAACGCTCAACCATGAAACAAAAAAATCACCCATTTGGATCAAGTTTCGAAGCGTTTTTCTATCCGACAATGCTCCTAATCGTTTTATGGGTCGTTTATTGGGCCGATCATTTATTCAAATTTGATTTTTATAAATGGGGTGTTTTACCAAGAAGTTTTGAAGGCTTGAAAGGAATCATTTTTATGCCTTTCATCCACTCAGAAAGAGAGATTCAACACATCGTTAATAATTCTGCACCAAGCTTTTTTCTATTGGCGGCGCTGATTTATTTTTATAGAGAAATTGCCTTAAAGGTCTTTTTTGTTGGATGGTTTACCACTGGCTTGTTATTGTGGATTTATGCCGACAATCACGGGGCATATCACATTGGAATTAGTGGTTTAATTTATATGTTAGCCGGTTTTTTATTTACATCTGGAGTCTTACGAAAGTTTTTGCCCTTACAAGCAATTTCATTATTCGTTGTCTTTCTCTATGGAAGCATGATTTGGGGAGTTTTTCCGATGCAACAAAAAGTTTCGTGGGAAGGTCATTTAATGGGATTAATTGTTGGTGTTGCTCTTGCAATTGTGTACAAAAGTCACGGTCCGCAGCGACCAAAGTTTCAATATGAAATTGAAAAAGAAATGGGAATTGAACCACCAGATTTGGAAGCAATTTACCATGAAAATGTGCGCTTAGCACAAGAAGCTGAGGCTGAGCGTGAACGACAAGAAAAAGGGTATGTGATTGTTTACCATTATGTTGCTCCAAATGATGAAGCTTCTAAACAGAAGGACGAAAACGCTGCTCAATAGTACCCGTTCCTCGAGATAATTCCATCCAAGAATCAGCGTTGAAAGAAAAACAAATGTATTCACAGGTGCTCAAATGAATCAGTTCATCAGCGAAATAAGTTGCTAAATCTGATAAACCGTCATTATGTCCGATTATGAATAAATCATTCGTTTGATTCTCATTCCATAATTTCGATAAAAACTCCTCCTGTTCACATAAATATAAATCATCTGAAAATGTTAGCTTTGAGGGATGTAGAATGTCTGATAAATAGCTAAATGTCTGTCTTGTACGTTTAGCAGTCGAGCACCATACTTCCATTTCTTGTATCTTATTTTTCGCAAAAAATGCCGCCATTTCTTTACTTTGAAGAATGCCTCGTTCCATTAATTTTCGATCAAAGTCCTTCCCACTATTCGAAAGTTGTTCTGTCTTTGCGTGTCTTAGTAGATGAATTTTCATTTTCTTTTCTTTTTTGCCAACCGAAATAAGTTTTCAATCGTTACATCAATGTGTTCACTCTTGTACAATTCAGAATTGAAAAATACGGAGTTTTTGTAAGATTTTGAAAAAGAAACGGTATATTGCATAGCAACTTCAAAATAAAGCGATTAGAAAAGCCAATGGACGTCACTCCAGACATATTGAACGCCTGTAAACGTGATGACCGCAAAGCCATTGAGTTTTTGTATAAACATTGCTTTAATAAATTAATGCCCGTTTGTTTCAGATACCATAAAAATGAAGAGGATGCAAGGTCTTCCTTAAACATTGGTTTTATGAAAATTCTCAAAGGTTTGGAATCGGTTGATGTCGAAGTGAATTTCGCCGCTTGGTCGAAACGTGTGATGGTGAATACTCTAATTGATGAATACCGCAAAAAGAAAAACTACGAAGAACACATTTCCGCAAAAGAAACCGAGCGTGAATTGGACGTCTACAGTGTTGATACATCGAATACTGCAGAAAGTGAGTTGGGATATGAGAATTTGATGAATTTGGTAAAAGAATTACCTGAGGTTAGTGGAAGAGTTTTCAATTTGTATGTGATTGATGGTTATAACCACAAAGAAATTGGCGATTTATTGGGAATTTCAGAAGGTACGTCGAAGTGGCATTTATCAACAGCACGCAAATTATTGAGAGATAAATTAGAAAAGATTGAGAATCAACATCAAAGAATGGTGATATGAGTTGGACAGATGATGAATTAGATAAAGTTTTTAGGGATGCTGCGGAGCAACCTGTTTTTGAATATCAGGCAAGTTATTTCCAGGATATTGAAAAACAACTGCCGATTAAAAAAGGGCGTAAAATTGCTTGGTATTGGTGGACTGCCAATGTTTTTATTATTGGATTTGTTTCCTTGTTATTTACAGAAAATTGGTCGCCGAAAAATGACAGTAAATCTGCAACAGTTGAGACTTCCAAAGTAGATCAAGATGTACTTGTTGCTCAAACGACTGCTCTTAAATCACAGCACACGCAACCAACTGATGTTGCAAGCACAACTTCAGAACATTCAGGTGGTCAAATTGGTCAAATAGCAAAAAATCAACAAGAAGGTAAAAATAGTAATCCAATTAACGAAACACGTGAAACAAAGCTTCCAACTTCATTTAGAACATTAGTGGAGTTGCCAACCGTAGTTGGAAAAACGGACATTTTAGAAAGGGAACATGAAACTTTAATATTCACTGAAAATAGTTCATCTTTGGATGAGAGATTGAAATTTTTAGCCTTAAGTCCTTTCGGATTTGAGAATCAACAACTCCTGAGTAATCACTATTCATTTAAGAAAAATAAAAACAGTTTTTACATCGGTATGAACACAGGTGTTGAACAAGCATGGGCTTCTGAAGTGGATGTGCCAAGTTCGTTAAACGCAACCTTGTCGCTTGAATTGGGCTATAGAATTCCTTTGAGAAATTTCCAGTTTTCTGCAGGTTTAGCATTTGAAGCAACTAAATTGGGTGATTTACGGATCAAGGAACGCACAAAATTATACGGATTTGGCTCTTCAATTTTGGAAAATTCTTACGAGTTCAATGCTATCTATTCGGTTTTGCTACCTGTTGAGCTTTCTAAATCATTTGGCCGTCATTCAATTGGCTTAGGACTTGTAGGGGAACTGAATGTGTTTGCTCATGCCTCACACGAGAAGACGATTGATGGAATTAGAACATCAAATGCTACAGGCTTTACAAATGTTGATTTATTTAATCGTTTTGGTGTGAGTCCTAAACTAAATTATGCGTTGTCTTTGACAGAAAAATTACAACTTGGTTTAGCTGTTCAAACACAATTGATTCAACCATTAAATTCAGATCGATTTATAGGAGTTCCAACGAAATTACCAATTAGTGGACAAGTGTTCATAAAACGTTCTTTAAAATTTTAATATGAAAATTAAGCTAAAATATCTCTTTGGTTTTATAGTCTTTCTTACCCTTGTAAGTTGTGATAAGGACATTATTGAGGATCCAAAGCCAGATGAAAAACCAGTGTTCAAAATTGAAGGAACACTTGGTTCAGAGGCGTTTAGTGCAACAGCTGGTGATGATGGTTTTTTAATGAGTACATTCATTGATCAATTCCATCATGTGGATGTTTTTACTGGGAAAATAGCAAATAGTGCAATGGAATTTGAACTTGGGTTCTATAACGGCAACATTGATATGGATCAAACTTCTATCACAGATGCATTAAGTCAGGGAATTCTATTTGCGAAACTTCCTCAGTCTCCGTTATTATCAATTTCCAAAGACCAATTACCAAATAGCTCGTTAATTAGTTTCATTGATTGGACTGTAGATGGAGAATACGCATCACAAAATACGGTGACATTCAATGAGCCTGGAAAATACAATGTAGGTGCGAATGTTCATTTTTACGATGGCACTTCTGCAACTATTTCTAATGACATGATTATTGGTTATCATAGAAATGTAGCATGTCAATTAAGACATTTTCTAGGTCAAAATGGACATTTGCAAGTTTGGGTTGATGAGAATACGCAGGATGTTAGCAGTGTTAAATGGTATTTAAATGGGAATTTTGTCTCTACAAATAACAAGTTGGATACAATCATTTCTGGATATGGCTGCAGCGTGAAAGCTGAGATTAATTTTGTGAACGGAACTAAGCGTACCCGCACGATTTGGGTAGATGGTAGCTTGAATGGTAAATTCATTGATGATTTTGCCTCATTCGAAAACAATAGTTCAACTGTTGAATGGGATTTTAAGACGAAGTTGATATTTAAAAAAGACGGAAATACCTATACAACGCTATCTGCAAATAATCAGCTTTCAGAATTTGAAGTCTTAGGTGTTGATTATTATTCAACAAGTTCTCAAGGTAAGCCTATTTATAAAATAGTGGGTAACATAGATTGTTTCGTGAAAAATGTGGCAACAAATGAAGTGTTACCTTTAGAAGCAACAATAACTTTTGCAGTAGAATTTAAATGATGTTCTGGCATTAATACTAACTTTGAGAAAAAAATAAAATGAAAACATTACTACTAGTCGTTTCTATTTCAATTTACACATACGCTTCTTCACAAATTACATTAACTAAAGATGATTTTGCAACTGGTGGAGATACCGTTCGCATGAGTCAAACAACAGATCCAACAATTGATTTTGCATCTACAGGAGCTGCGTATACTTGGGATTTTTCGGGGTTGACAGTAAATAGCCAACTAGTTAAAGATTTCAGATCAATGAGTGGAGCTCCGACGTTTGTTCAATTTCTATTTGGACCATTTGCTCCTTCAAAATATCAGGCTAGTTATTACATTGAATCAACGGCCTTACCAATTGCTCAGTTGACATCTTTTTTACCAGTAACAATTGATAATTTGTTTGCTTTCACAAGACGTTCGGCTGATTCACTGACAAGTGTTGGTTATTCAATGGTTGTTTCGGGAAATGATGTTCCTTTCCAGTCAGATACAATTGAAACGCGCTATGATTTTCCATTAGCTTTTGGAAATACTCATTTTTCAAGAGGATATACATTAGTTGATTTTAACCCAATTTTGGATGCAAAATGGAATCAACACCGCACTAGAACAACAGAAGTAGATGGTTATGGTTCAATCACAACGCCATTTGGAACATTTAACGCGTTGCGAATTAGACATGATATTACTGAAAGTGATTCGTTGTATTATACGTTTCCATTTATTGGTGCGACATGGATTCCAATTCCAATTCCTGCAAGTCATGAATATGAATGGTGGACAAATGGTCAGAAAGAACCAATTCTTCGAATCACGACAAATGAATTATTAGGCAACGAAACGGTTACCGCGATTGAATACCGTGATATTGATCGTCACCTTGATGCGGGAATCAATGAACTTGAAATTGCGATGGATATTTATCCAAATCCTGCACAAAATGAATTGTTCATAGCAACATTACAACCTATGAAAAGCATTGAGGTAATTAATTCCTCGGGTGAACGAGTGTTGAGTGTTGAAGCAAATGGAACGAAAGAAACGATTCAATTGTCAGGATTAGCTTCAGGAGCTTATCAGGTGATTGTGAAGTCTGAATCTGGACTTGGAATTAAATCGTTTATCAAGCGTTAAATAACGTATCTTTGTACAAAGGCAAATCGGTCTATCGCTGTCTGTCGTAAGATGGAGAGAGGAAAGTCCGGGCAGTATAGAGCGCCGTACTTCCTAACGGGAAGGTATCAGCTTTGGTTGATAACAGAAAGTGCCGCAGAAAGGAAAACTACCTAAACAAGTTCGCTTCGTTTGGGAAAAGGTGAAAAGGCGAGGTAAGAGCTCACCGTGCCAGCAGTGATGTTGGTTGCAAGGTAAACCTTACGGACTGAAAGACCATGTAAACCGAGGCTTGAGGGTTGCTCGCCTGATCTCGGAGGGTAGGTCGATTGATCCCAATTGTGAAGTTGGGGCTAGATAAATGATAGACAATCACAGCAATGTGAGAACAGAACCCGGCTTATAGATTTGCCTTTTATTTTTTAAATAAACGTTGCGCCGAACGAATTGCTTCATAGGGCTCAATGACTTCAGAGTTATCTGAAAGTAATATTGCCTTTCTTTTTGAACCATCTAGGTTAAACTGAATAGAAGTCACAGTGGTTTTACCAATGCGCTTAGCTTTCATTTTTCGAATGCTTTTTACGGAAGTAACACAGTTCTCATTTTGAGTATTTTTCAAGATCAATGAATCTCCTTTTATTGCAGCACTTGAAATGGTTTTATCAACGGTCAGAACAATTTTCGTTAATGTAACAAATGAAACTAGGAGTGTTACTAACGGAACAATTGAAGGGAATAAATTAAGTGCTAAAATACTGTGAATAAGAACTAAACCTGTAACTATTGCAAGTAATAGAAGTTTTCTTTTTCGGTGAAAAGAAGATATTTCTATCCTCTCAAAGTTGTTCAATTGATGAACAAATTTTTCTTTTCTCGTCATGGTGGTTTCAATCAGTTGCGCAAAGAAAAGAAAAAGTTTAATGATATGGAAATAAATAAGTTAAATATTATTTATAAGCATTTTGATTTTGCCGTAGAACTTTGATTGATGAATAGGAGTGACACTTGATTTCTTGAAACGGGTGTTTTGATACGAAAATGCACTTTGTTTACCTGTAATTACAGGAAAAATACTGATTTGGTGTGTAATTCGTTTGTTTACATTGTCAATCAATAGGTAGTTTAAAAATAACTGGGCATTTGTGTAATTCCTTGCTTGTTTAACGATACCGAAACAAGCCATGTTGTAATAAACACCCGCTTTTCGTTGATTAGGGAATACCAGGTTGTACTTTTTAAGGTGTTTATAGGTTGATTTATTTTTTTCGTAGTGTGAATAAAGTGTAAAAAATGCATTTGTCCCGTTCATTTGAAGTGAGTCATTTAAAGTAGCCTGTTTGTTTTTCAAAAATTGGCTCATCCATTTTTTTACTTGTTTTTGGCCACTCTTTTGAATTTTGGCGTAAACGGTTGAATAGTAAGGATACAAATCCGTTTTAGAACTTAAATCACTTGTAAATTGATAGTTGCTAACAAGATCTGCATAATTTTTCCATTTGACCAAGGTGTCATTTTTCGTCAAAAAAACATAAGGATCATAGCCGATTCCAATAAAATCTTTTTTAACGGATATATATTTAGAAGACAATTGCTTTGTGACAACCTTCATCGAATTTTCATGTAACATTTTTGCCTCTGAAATAGAAGCCATGTCATAAACTGAAGCGACCAAAATGCAATCGATATTTGTTGTTAAGCCATCTTTTTTTAGTAATTGTTGAATAGAATCTGCTGAGATTGAAACGATGTGAACATCAATTTTGTATTTTTTTTCAAAGTTTCGGAACAATTTTTCATCTTTCTTCGTCAGGCAATCCGAGGCAATTCTTAAATGTTGCTTTTTGGATGGACGTGCTTCTTCAATTGTACATGCGTTAAAAAGTACAATCAGTAACAACAGAAAAACGGCTTTAAAAAACAACTTCATGCTACAAAGATATTCAACATTCTTGTTTTGCACTTTTAAGGAGTGAATTTAATTACCTTTGCAGAAAATAATAACAATGGCTGAGGCGTCAAACAAACAACAAAAATTAAAGATTAAAAATTTACTTGCTGAATTAATGTCAGGAAATGAAGCGAAAGCAAGTGCATCAATTAAAGCCTTACAAGCAAATGGTGATAGTTCTATTTTGGAGCCAATGGCTGCGTTGTTAATGACTGATTTATCGCCAAAAATTAGAGAGGAAATTGTTGAGTTTCTATGCAGTTTAAAAGATAGTTCAGCAGTCGATGAAATGATGCGTTTGGTAAATGATTCAGATTATTTACCGATCCGCCAACAATTGCTCACAACAATTTGGAATAGTAAGTTGGATTATACGTACTTCTTGCCTGATTTTGTCGAAATCGCTGTTGATGGTGATTTTATGGAAGCGCTGGATTGTTTGACAATTATTGAAAACATGGCCGGTCCAATTGAAGAGCGACATGTCTTAGAAGCAAAATTGCATTTAAGAGAATATTTAGAAGACACTGATCCAAAAGATCCTCAAAAATCGCAAATCATGAGTGAAATTGCCATGATTATTAAGGATTTTGATAGTATGGATGAAGATGATGATATTGATTTTTTCAATGAATAAAAAAAGGCGTCTAATCAAATAGACGCCTTTTTTGTATCAATGAGTTTGGTTAGAAATCCCAACCAAATCGTTCTTTTAGTAGCGAATGTGTGTAATTCAGAAACGCTTCATTTTCAATTTTAGTCACCACATCTTCGATAAATGCAGAAACCATCAAGTGGCGCGCTGACTTTTCAGAAATTCCACGTGCACGCAAGTAGAATACCGCTTCTTCATCTAACTGACCTGTTGTCGAACCATGTGAACATTTTACGTCATCCGCGTAGATCTCTAATTCAGGTTTTGAATTAATGCTTGCATCATCGCTCAACAAGACATTTCCGTTCGATTGAAAGGCGTTAATTTTTTGAGCGTCTTTGCGCACAAAGACTTTTCCGTTGAAAACACCAGTGGATTTTTCGTCCATCACACCTTTGTACAACTCATTTGATTCGCAATGCGGTTGTTTGTGATCAACGATTGTGTGGTTGTCAACATGCTGATTACTTTTCAATACATAAGCACCATGAAGGTTGGTCATGCAATTCACGCCATTTACTTCGATGTTTAAATTATTGCGAACCAAAGTTCCATTTAAAGACATTGTATTGATCGTGAATGTTGAGTCTTTTGCTTGATCAACTTGCTCCGTAGAAATGTGATAATTTCCTTCTTCTTCGTATTGCAATTTATTGATCGTTAAATGCGCATTTTCAGCCACAATTACTTCAGTTACAACATTCGTGAAAGATGCTTCAGCGTCTAATGCAAAATAGGACTGCATGATTTCTGCTTTGGCAAATTTTCCAATCTGAATAATATTGCGAAGATTTGAAACGGTGTTTTTTCCTGTAATCAGATGAATTAATTGAATCGGAGCATCAATAATTGCTTTATCTTGAATGGAAATGTACATTCCATCAACTGCATAAGCAGTGTTCATCGCATTGAATACTTCGTTTTCTAATGTAAGTGATTTTCCAACAATAGCAAGTTCTTCTTTTGTGCAACCTGTCAATGGTTTGATTGTGGCACCAGCAGGAAATTCACCAGAAGACAAATCACTTCTAAACACACCATTTTCAAACACAAATGTTAAACCATCTTTTGTAATTTGATAGCTTGAATGAATGTCTTCACGGCTTAAATTTTTCCCTTCACGTGCAGTTTGATTCGCTGTTGAAATAGCTGCGATTCTAGCAAGTCGCGTGTATTTCCATGCTTCTGTGCGTGTTGTAGGAAAATCTGTAGTCTTAATTGTTGCAATAGCTTTTGAAACAAGTTCTTTGTCAATTGCCAACATTGTTTGAGGCAGATGCTCTACAAAGGCCGCGACTTTTGATTCTTGAATAAGTTCGTTCATCGGTTTTCTGTTATTGAGCGTCAACTTCTGCTTTGATCCAATCGTATCCTTTTTCTTCCAATTCCAATGCTAATTCTTTTGGACCTGATTTTACAATTTTACCATTGTACAAAACATGTACAACATCTGGGACGATATAATCCAATAGACGTTGGTAATGTGTAATCACAATTGTAGCATTTTCAGGTGATTTCAATTTGTTTACACCATTAGCCACAATGCGCAAAGCATCAATGTCCAAACCAGAATCGGTTTCATCCAAAATCGACAATTTCGGATTCAACATTGCCATTTGGAATATCTCGTTACGTTTCTTTTCACCTCCTGAAAAACCTTCATTCACTGAACGTGACGCCAATTTAGCGTCCAATTCAACCAAGGCAGATTTCTCACGAACCAACGCCATGAAATCCTTTGCTGAAATTTGTTCTTCACCTTTGTAATCTCTGATTTCATTCAAAGAAGTGCGCAAGAAATTAATGTTTGAAACACCTGGGATTTCAATTGGATATTGAAAAGCTAAGAATAAACCTTCTCTAGCACGATCTTCAGTAGACAATTCTAATAAATCTTGTCCATCAAAATCAACCGATCCTTCTGTAATTTCATATTCTTCGCGACCAGCTAAAACAGATGCTAATGTACTTTTTCCAGCACCATTTGGCCCCATGATTGCGTGAACTTCTCCAGCTTTCACTTCTAAGTTCAAGCCTTTTAATATTTCTTTGCCATCAATTGAGGCATGTAGATTTTTTATTGTAATCATTTCTATAATGTTTTATCCTACTGATCCTTCGAGACTAATTGCTAATAATTTTTGTGCTTCTACAGCAAATTCCATTGGCAACTGATTTAATACTTCTTTGCAGTAACCATTTACAATTAAACTAATTGCTTTTTCTTCAGAAATACCACGTTGCAAGCAATAGAAGATTTGATCTTCACCGATTTTTGAAGTAGTTGCTTCGTGTTCAATTTTTGCTGAACTGTTTTTACATTCAATATACGGAAACGTGTGAGCCCCACATTCGTCAGTCATTAACAAGGAATCACATTGCGAGAAGTTTCGTGCGTTTGATGCGTTTTTGTGAATTTGTACCAATCCACGGTATGAGTTTTGCGATTTTCCTGCTGAAATTCCTTTTGAGATGATGGTACTTTTTGTATTACGTCCTAGGTGAACCATTTTAGTTCCAGTATCAGCTTGTTGGAAATTGTTTGTTACTGCAACCGAGTAAAACTCACCAACCGAATTGTCTCCTTTCAAAATACAAGACGGATATTTCCACGTAACCGCCGAACCAGTTTCAACCTGTGTCCACGAAATTTTAGCATTTCGTTCGCACATTCCACGTTTTGTTACAAAATTGAAAACTCCACCTTTTCCTTCTTTATCGCCGGGATACCAGTTTTGTACAGTTGAATATTTTATTTCAGCATCGTCCAAAGCGATTAATTCAACAACAGCAGCGTGTAATTGGTTTTCATCGCGTTGTGGAGCAGTACAACCTTCCAAATAAGAAACGTATGAACCTTGATCGGCTACCACCAAGGTGCGTTCGAATTGTCCTGTTCCGCCTTCATTGATTCGGAAGTAGGTTGATAATTCCATTGGACATTTCACGCCTTTTGGAATGTAGCAGAAAGAACCATCTGTGAATACGGCACAATTCAAAGCAGCATAAAAGTTATCGGTCATTGGAACAACTGAACCCATGTATTTCCTCACCAATTCTGGATGCTCCTGAACTGCTTCTGAAAACGAGCAAAAGATAATTCCAAGTTCTGCTAGTTTCGCTTTAAAGGATGTTGCAACAGAAACAGAATCCATCACGAAATCAACTGCGACATTGGTTCCTGTTAATCGTTGTTGCTCTTCCAGTGAAATACCAAGTTTAGCCATGGTAGCTTTCATTTCTGGATCTACATCGTCCCAAGATTCATATTTCTTGGTTTGCTTTGGGGCTGAATAATAAGTGATTTCCTGAAAATCTGGTTTTTCATAATGAACGTGTGCCCAAGATGGTTCAACCATTTCTTTCCAAATTGAAAATGCTTTTAAACGATATTCTAACATCCATTCGGGCTCATTTTTCTTAGCTGAAATGAAACGAATGATGCTTTCATCAAGACCTTTTGGAGCCTTGTCGGAATCGATATTTGTAACGAAGCCAAATTTGTACTCTTGATTTTCAAGGTCTTTGGCTAATTCGTTTTCTGTATATCCCATTTTTAGTGCTTGAGAAATTAATAGTTAGAGCGAAAATGATTCACCACATCCACAGGTTCTACCTGCGTTTGGATTGTTAAAAACAAATCCTTTTCCATTTAAGCCGCCAGAAAAGTCTAGAGTTGTACCTATTAAATACAAATAGCTTTTTTTATCGACAACTACTTTGATTCCATTGTCTTCAAACGCCTTATCTCCTTCTTTTTCTTCGTTGTCGAATGTTAATTGATACATCAATCCCGAACATCCGCCACCTTCAACTCCAACACGAATGAAAAAACCTTCTTTCCCATCGTCCTCCATCAAGCGTAATGCTTGCTTTTTGGCTGTATCAGTTACTGTTATCATTGTTCTTTAATTAATTCTTTATTTAGATTAATTATAAATAAAAGCTAAATCCTTTGCAAAAATACCATTTTTGTGGTATTGATGCAAGAGAAAAAGAAATTATGTGAACGATTTAAAATTCATGTTGACTGGTATTGGTTAAATAATTAAAATTTATTACATTAGTGCAACTATTTTTAACGGTTTAACGTTTTAAATAACACTAGTCATTTACTATTACTATTACCAATGAGGAAAACTATTCTAGTTGCTACTTTGGGCTTTATGTGCGTATGCTCATTTGATTTAACCGCTCAATATCAAGAAATCTCTGCACGAGATTTAGAATCAAAAATTTATTTGAATCACCAACAAGGGTTTGCAAATTTCAAAGATTTGTACACTGAATTTACGTTCACACTTGAAGATTATTCAAAATTAACGTCATCTTTCAATCAACTCAAAGAAGAGTTAATTAAAAAGGATCTGTGCGTATCTGTTGAACAAAAAGGTGATTCCAAAGCACTTGTTATTTTGATTGATCGCACGAAATTCACAACGGATGAATTTTTAAAAGTGTTCAAAGGAATTCTCGAAACATACAGTTTGTACTTGAACGGATATCAAGAAAAAACAATGGTATTTTCAGGTA
This sequence comes from Crocinitomicaceae bacterium, assembly GCA_023262855.1. Taxonomy (GTDB): domain Bacteria; phylum Bacteroidota; class Bacteroidia; order Flavobacteriales_D; family Crocinitomicaceae; genus M0103. The sequence goes on along the minus strand of JALQYQ010000010.1, from coordinate 27,576 downwards.
AATAATTACTTGCTAAAATCACTTAATACAGAAATCATGAAACAATATACTGTTTTCACGAAGAAGGAATCTGCTTTAGTCACTCTGATTTTAGCCATCTTTACTACGTTTAATTTATTCGCTCAACCGGCAAATGACGATCCATGTAATGCAACGGCACTTACACCAGGTTCATCATGTACATTCGTTGCGGGAACCAATGTAGCCGCAACAAATACAGCTGGAGTAACCGCTCCAGGTTGTGCTAGTTATAGCGGTCAAGATGTTTGGTACAGTGTTGTTGTTCCAGCTGGAGGTGTTTTGAATATTGATTCAAACACTGGAACAATGACCGATGGTGGTATGGCTGCTTACACAGGAACTTGTGGGGCATTGACTTTACTAGCTTGTGACGATGACAGTAGTCCAAATGGATTAATGCCTTATTTATCATTGACAGGTCTAACGCCTGGTTCAACCTTGTTCTTGCGAGTTTGGGATTATGGTGGAGGAACAGGAACGTTTTCCATTTGTGTCGTTGCACCGCCGCCTGCACCATCTTGCTCTGGGAATCCACCAGCAGGAAATACATGTGCTACGGCAACACCAATTTGTGATTTGAATGGATATTGTGGAAGTACAGCTTCAACATATACAGCGGACTATTGGGCGCAATTAAATACAGCATTCTGTGGATCAATTGAAAATAATTCATTTATATCTTTTGTTGCTTCAGCAACAACAATTTCTTTCAATGTTTGGGTGACAAGTAGTACAATGGGTTACGGAATCCAAATTTTCATCTACAGCGCTGTTAACTGTTCAGGTGCTGTTACGAGTTATACTTGTTGGAATCCAGGAACTGTTCCAAGTGGTCCAACAACCATTTCAGCATCAGGTTTGACAGTTGGTAATACCTATTACATTATGATTGATGGAAATTCAGGAGATGTATGTAATTATATCATTGGTGCCAATTCGGGGATATCTGTTCCAGTAGCTGTAAATCCTTCTGCTACGAGTATTTGTCCTGGTCAAGCTGTTAATTTAACTGCGTCTGGAGGAAATGGAACTTATACTTGGACCTCAACACCACAATTGAATACAACATCAGGAGCAAACGTTACGGCAACACCACCTTCAACTCCAGGAACATATACGTATACTGTGAATTCATCAACGGGGAATCCGCTTTGCCCTTCCTCAACATCGGCAACAGCAACGATTACTGTAAATTCATGTGGTTGTACAGTTACTGCATCTAACAGTGGAAATGTTTGTCCTGGTGGAACGGTTAATTTATTTGCTACGAACGTTACGAATGCAACATATGCTTGGACAGGACCAAATGGTTATACATCGACAAGCCAGAATCCAACTGGCATTGTGATGCCAACAACGCCAGGAACGTATACGTATACTGTTACGGCAACAGTTAGTGGTGTGCCATGTACATCTTCAACAACTGTGACAGTCAATGCGCTTCCTACAGTATCTGCCGGAACTTATTCGCCAGTTTGTTCAAATGTACCGACAGTCGCATTATCTGGAGCGCCAACTGGTGGAACATTCACGGGTACGGGAGTTTCTGGTACAACATTCAATACTGCTTCGGGAACCCAAGTTGTTACTTATGCCTATACGGACGCGAATGGTTGTTCTAATTCAGCTACTGCAACAATTACAGTGAATCTAAATCCAACGGTGAGTGCTGGAACTTATTCGAGTGTTTGTTCAAATGCTGCGGACATTGTGCTTGCAGGAACACCTGCAGGTGGGACTTTTACTGGAACCGGGGTTAGCGGGTCAAATTTCGACCCTTCAGTAGGGACTCAAACATTAACCTATTCTTATACGAATGCAAGTGGTTGTTCGAATACTGCAACTACTACAATTACAGTCAATAATTTACCTGTCGTAAGTGCCGGAACATATTTAGACCAATGTGCGAATGCTCCTGCTGTAACCTTAACAGGTTCGCCTGCTGGAGGAACATTTAGTGGTGCTGGTGTGACGGCTGGACAATTTAATCCTGCTGTTGGTACGTCAAATATTACCTACAATTTTACGGATGCCAATAGTTGTTCCAATTCGGCAAGTACAGTGATTAATGTTAATCCCGTTCCTTTGGTTTCAGGTGGAAGCTATCCAAATATTTGTATGGGAGCGAGCCCTGTCGCATTATCTGGGACACCAGCCGGAGGAACATTTACTGGAACTGGAGTAACAGGGTCAAATTTCGACCCAGCAGCTGGTACACAAACATTAACCTATAATTATACCGATGGTTTAGGTTGTTCGAATTCCTCAACCACAACAATTACGGTTGTGAATCCGGCGGCAGTAAGTGCAGGAGTTTATTCGCCAGTTTGTATTGATGCGGCAAATGTTCCTTTAGTTGGAAATCCATCTGGTGGAACGTTTAGTGGTACTGGAGTATCTGGAACTAGTTTTGATCCTTCAGTTGGAACTCAAACTATTACGTATAACTATGTTGATCCAGCGGGATGCAGTGGAAGCGGAACAACAACTATTACAGTAAATCCACTTCCAGTTGTTGATGCAGGAACATACAGTGCCGTTTGTTCCAATGTTTCATCTGTTCCCTTGGTTGGTACACCAGCTGGTGGAAGTTTCAGTGGAACTGGAGTAACTGGTTCAAACTTCAATCCTGCTTCAGGGACACAAACAGTTACGTATTCATATACAAATGGAAATGGATGTTCAAGTTCTGACGTGGCAACAATTACAGTGAATGCCGTTCCTACAGTTAGTGCAGGATCTTATGCGCCAATTTGTATCAATGGATCAGCGGTTCCACTAGTTGGAACACCTGCAGGAGGAACGTTTAGTGGTACAGGAGTTACAGCAAATACTTTCAATCCTGCTTCAGGTACTCAAATAATTACCTATTCTTATACCTCAGCCCAAAACTGTACTAACAGTTCTACAGCTACAATTCAGGTGAACAATTTGCCAACGGTGAACGGAGGATCGGATGTTACAATATGTGCTGGTTCAAATGTGACGTTAAGTGGATCAGGAGCATCTACTTATGCTTGGAATAATGGCGGAATCAACGGTCAACCTTTCACACCAGGTGTCGGTTCTACGATTTATACCGTATCAGGAACGGATGCGAATGGTTGTGTTAATACTGATAATGTTACGGTGAACGTAATGCCTTATCCATCTGCTTCGGCAAGTGCCGATGTGACAACAGGAAACCCAGGTCAGGTTGTGACGTTTGATAATTTCTCAACGAATTCCACAGCTTACAATTGGGATTTTGGCATTGGTGCAACTGCATCAGTTACTAATTTGAATAGTCAAACTGCCACGTACAATTCTGTTGGCTCTTACTTAATGGTATTGACAGCAAGCAATGGTTTGTGTTCAGATACAGCAATGATTCAAATCGATATTGTTCCATTCCCAGCACCTCTGATTCATGTGCCAAATGTCTTTACACCGAATGGAGATCAGTCAAACGATGAGTTCTTTATTTCGACGCAATTTGCTTCAGGGATAGAAGTAATTATCTTGAATCGTTGGGGGAATGTCGTTCATGAAATTACAACACTAAACGGTGTTTGGGATGGCGATGTAAATGGTAAACATGCCGATGATGGTGTTTATTTCTTCAAATACACTGTTACAGGATTAAATGGAGAAGAAATCGTAGGTCACGGAAACATTACATTGATCAGATAAACGAACTTTAGAAAATAGAAAGGGAGCATAATCGCTCCCTTTTTTATTGTTTAATGATTTTTGTAATCAAATGGTGTTCAGTTTTTAATAAATAGATTCCTGAGTCAAATTCTGATAAGTCAATCGTTTGCATGGCAGAATTAGAAGTAGTTGAATAAACTACTTTTCCTAAATTATCAACGAATTGAATTTCTTCGTTTGGAAGAAGTCCATTGATCGTTAGTGTATTTTTCGTTGGGTTAGGGAAGATACTTAATTCAGTTAATGTGTTTTCAGACAATTGAGCATTTTGATTGACATTCAAGCGAATCATAAAATTAACATCCAATTCCAATGATTCAGTTGATGCCCAAGGTTGACTTGTCCATGTTACAAATGATGTATTAGGTGTAAAAACGGCTTCATTTAAGCCGACTTCTTGTTCATAGTTTGTTTCTTTTAAAGCAACCAAATACTCACCAGGAATCAATATTGGGTAAGGACTTAAATCAACTGTATGCCATTGATAGGCGCTTGAAGAAACAATTCCACTTGCTGTTGCGATTGAAGTTGCGGTTCCTGCGTTTACAATGAAAACTTCTACATCGAAAGGATTATTTGAAATCGCACCAGTTGTATTTCCGAGAAAAACAGAAATTGAAGACAATTGAATCGGATTGAGAATGGTAAAACGATTTGCCAAATAGCCAGGTTCACCTGTTCCGATACCGATTATACCATACGAAGCACCGTTGTCTCGAGCATAAATGGAATCTGTAACATCAACTGTGTATGAATAATAATTGTTTGACAAATTACCATCGTTTTCAGTCATGTCCGCAAAATAAGTAACTGTGTAAAGTCCTGTTTCGGTTGGAGTGTAGCCTGTTGTAGAAAATGCGGCATTTCCTCCACTAGCAATGTTTTGTGTGCTTGAATTGGTGGTAAACACTTGTGTTCCGTTTTTGCTCACAGAAACATTCATAAAGGCATTTGTTATATTTCCATATCCATCTGATGAAACAACACCTGACTGAAGAATGTTCTGAGCTTGTGAAAGCGGTATTTTTGTGTATTGAAAGTGGTTGGCAGCTATTGAAGCATCGAATTCCACGTTCGTCGTTACGCAAAAACTGAAAACATTTCCTGTTCCTGTTCCTCCGAAATAGTAAGCCTGTAAACCATCGAAATTTACTGAAAATGTTGCGCCACCATCACCCCAATCATCCACATAATTAATATCGAAGCAATTGCCGAAATCAACGCAACCCAAACTTTCCGTGGTCATGGTGTTGTTTGGATAACCGCCACCGTTAGCATCCTGTTGACCAGCACCTCCACAACCAACTTGCGCCGTGTTTCCGTAGGCATATATTTCACTGTTTCCACATCCAGCACCCATGGGCGTTAAATCCCAGAAACATTCATATCCCCAAGCATCAGTCGTTACATCTATGGTAACGAATGTTTGGCCAGAAGGACATTGTCCAAAGCCTAAGTTGGAAAAACTCAATAAACTCAAAAATGGTAATAGCCTTAATGATTTCATGCGTACTGATTTTGAGTAAAAATACAAAATGTAAAACACCGAAGTTAAGCTAAAAACTAAAGAATGCTTAACTTTGAGGAAACAAACATAACGTGAACGTATATCAAGACTTTCATTCAATTGATAAAATTCAGCATCCAGTTATAACAATTGGAACCTTTGATGGCGTGCACATCGGTCATCAGAAAATCATCAATCAATTAAATGAAGAAGCGGATAAAATCAATGGAGAGTCTGTTTTGTTTACCTTTTTTCCTCATCCTCGCATGGTTTTGTATCCTGAAAGTCATGGTATAAAATTGATTCAAACGCAGGAAGAGAAAATGGCGAAATTGGAAAAAATGGGCTTGAAAAATTGCATTGTTTTTCCATTTACATTTGAGTTTTCTCGGATGACAGCCTTGGAATTTGTACGAGACTTCTTGGTAAATCAATTGCATGTCAAAAAATTAGTTTTAGGCTATGATCATCAATTTGGAAAGAATCGCGAAGGGTCTTTACACTTTTTGAAAGAAATTTGCGAGACATACGAATTTGAAGTGATCGAAATTCCTGCACAAGATATTGATGATGTGAATGTTAGTTCAACAAAGATTCGTGAAGCTATTTTAGCTGGAAACATTGAGAAGGCAAATGATTATCTAGGAGATGCTTTTGAATTAACGGGAACTGTTGTAAAAGGAAATCAACTGGGAAGAACAATCGGTTTTCCAACGGCGAATATTGTCTTGGATTCCGAATTAAAATTAATTCCGGGAAATGGTGTTTATGCTGTTCGTGTTTGCGTCAATCAAATTTGGCATGATGGCATGATGAATATTGGAACGCGACCGACAGTGGTTACAAACGGCGGGCGCACAATTGAAGTGAATATTTTTGACTTCGACCAAACGATTTATGATCAAAAAGTAACGGTACAGTTTTTGTCCAAATGGCGCGACGAGCAAAAGTTCAATGGCTTGGAGGAATTGAAAAACCAATTAAAACGAGATGAAGAAACGATTCGCGCTGTATTGTCTGCTATTTAATGCGTTTTTTGCTTTTAATCAGGAGCAGAGTTTACGCGTGTATGCATGGGAGCAAGTGAAAGATGCGAACCCAGATACGGTTTATGCGATTACGTTTTCCAAACTAAAATTGGAGCATTTACCAGATGAATTAGCCAAATTCACGAAATTGGAATACTTGGATGTTTCGAAAAATAGATTAACTGAATTGCCAACATTTGTTGGTGATTTTACACAACTCAAGGTGTTGGATTTTTCTAAAAATGAATTTGCCATTTTTCCAGTTGAGATTTGTAAACTAACTCATTTACAACAATTAATTGCCAATAGAAACACCTTTGATCAGCTTCCAACTTGTATTCAGTATTGTGCGGAGCTTCTATCAATCGATTTGTGGGAAACACCCGTTTCAACTTTTCCTGAAAGTATGACACAGATGACTCATCTTCAAACGATTGATCTTCAAGGAATCAAATACAGTCCAACTTTTCAAAAAGACTTAAAGGCAAAATTTCCATGGATAGAGTTTAAACTTGATCCGCCTTGTGATTGCATGAAATGATAAAAAACCGTGACTTCTAGAGCCTCAGCCACCTCTAACGTTTAATTGAATCGTATTGCTTTTATCGGACGAATGCGCGTAATCACAATACTTGGAATAATTAAAGCGCTCACACAGATGACCAAAGTGGCAAGGTTTAAAGCGAGCCATGAAAGTAAATTTAACTCAACAGGAACTTTGCTCAAGTAATATACTTCTGGATTTAGGGTGAAAATGCCAAAGAAGTATTGAATTCCGCACAAGGCAAGACCAATGATATTACCAATCACCATTCCGCGCAAGATTAAAAATCCGGCTTGAATCAAAAATACTTTTCGAATCATCCAATTGTTTGCTCCCATGGCTTTCATCATTCCGATGAAGTTGGTACGAACTAAAATTAATACGAGCAGGGCAGAACCCATGTTTATGATGCCAATTAATATCATCAAGGTTAAAATGATGAATACATTGATGTCCAAAAAGCCCAACCAAACAAAGATGTCACTTTCATTTTCAACGATGCTTTTAACGGCCAAACTTTCATTGTTTTCGGTTGGAATTAAATCAAAACGTTTTTTCAATTTTAATGCAATTTCAGGAAGTTCTTCCCATTGGTCAACGTTTACCTCAAATCCACCTACGTAATTGTGGGAACTCCCTTTTCCAATTATCGTCTCAAAAACAATCTCCTTTTGTCCTGCTTTCAATGAGAATTTTGTTCCGTCTTCGTTTAAAAATGTTCGAATTAAATTTCCTTCATTGTCTTTTTTGAAATCACAGGCGCTGTAGCCGGTTCCTTTAATGTGAATCTTTAAATAAGCCGTGTCTGGAATACTTGTAGTTTCATTATTCCCAGAAATATTCGTCCAATAATCAGAAGCAATTAAACGAATGATTGTGTCTTTGTCTGGACAAAGTGTGAATCCTGAATAATTCTCATAACCTTTTCCCCAATCGTAACGGAAATTTCCGTTTCCACCTGTTACATTACCTTTGATAATTAATTGTCCGTTGGTCATGGTGTCAGCCACTTCAATCATTGCTTTGATTCCCCAATCGTTCATTTCTTGAACAATTTGAATATCACCAATGGCAATTTTTTGATCCAATTCTTCCAGTCCAGTTTGATAAATTCCCACTAACTTGAAAATGCGCTTGATGGGTTTGCTTTTTACAAAAAATGAACGCACTTCGTCGTTTAGCTTTAAACCAAGGTCATTTGCAATTTGTTTCGAAAGGATAATTTCCTCGCTGACCGTATTTTTCTCAAATTTTGGTAAACGTCCTTCAATTAAATTCTCCTTAAAAAACGAAAGGTCATATGTTTCGTCAACGCCTTTCAAAATGGCTCCTTTGATTTCTTGTTGTAAGTAGCTCGTATCTTTGCCGTTTTTCAATTTGTAACTACGTTCAATTTTATCCGATTGAAACAAAACCGGTTTGTAGGCAACGTATTGGATGTTTTTTATTCCAGGCTCTTCACCCATTTCTGGAAAAAAGGCTTGGTTTTTGAGAATAGGTTCACTCTCGTAGATGCTATTTTCGCCGGAGCTTTGAATAAGAATATGGGATCCGAAACCAGAAACTTTTTCGCGTACTTCGCGCTGAAAACCAGTGACTACGGCAATCGTAATTAAGTTAACAACAACAGCTAGTGCAATACTTATTATAGATATACGTACAATTGGTTTAGAAACTTTCTTACCTTGCACCTCGCTTTTTAGGATTCTACGCGATATGAAATACTCAACTGACAATAGCTTATTTTTTGGAGCACTAAAGTACATAAAGCTTTTGTGCCTAAAAAGTATTTTGTTGGTTTTGATAGCTTCTTGTGGTTCGGTTGGAAAGAAAAGACAAGTTGGAACAACAGAAACGCAAATCATTGAACAAGCAAACACGGAGGAAAGTGAACAAAAAATCCGTGAAGAAGAAGCGAAATATCACGCGCTTCGTTTGCCAATTTTAGGAATTGACCGTTTGCATTTATTCGTTGATTCATTAAAAGACAAACGTATTGCTGTTGTTGGAAATCAAACTTCTATGGTTGGAAATGTGCATCTAGTTGATACACTTCTTGCCTTGAAATTGGATGTAAGAAAAGTCTTTGCCCCTGAACATGGCTTCCGTGGAGATGCAGATGCAGGTGAAAAAGTGCATAGTACGATAGATACAAAAACGGGACTTCCATTAATTTCCTTGTACGGTTCGAACAAAAAACCTCAACGCGATCAATTGGAGGATATTGATATTGTTATATACGATATTCAAGATGTTGGAGTACGTTTTTACACTTACATTTCAACCTTGCACTATGTGATGGAAGCATGCGCTGAAAATGGAAAACAACTTGTTGTGCTCGATCGTCCAAATCCAAACGGACATTACATTGATGGTCCGATCCGTGAACCAGAACATAAATCCTTTGTTGGTATGCACCCTGTTCCAATTGTCTACGGGATGACAATTGGAGAATACGCGATGATGATCAATGGTGAACGCTGGTTACACGATAGTTTGACATGTAAATTATGGGTTATTCCTTGCAAACACTATACGCACAAAACGAAATACGTTCTTCCTGTGCCACCTTCCCCAAATTTGAAATCTGAAGTGGCGATAACTCTTTATCCAAGCTTATGTTTGTTCGAAGCGACAACTGTTTCTGTTGGACGCGGAACTGAGCGACCATTCGAAATGTTTGGACATCCACGTTTTCCAAAAACTGACTTTCAATTTACGCCTGTTTCGACAGTTGGAGCCAAGAATCCAATGTATGAAAATCGGGTTGTGAATGGATTTGACTTACAATCCAGCATTACAAAGCGCAAGTATGAAATCAATTTGAATTACTTGATACAAGCGAAAGACTTATTGGGTGATTCTGTAACTTATATAGATCAAATTGGATTTTTCAACCGTTTAGCGGGTACATCAAAACTACGCGAACAGTTACTGGCAGGATGGTCAGCAAAAGAAATTCGCGCAACGTGGGAACCAGGGTTGACAGAATTTAAAAAGATTCGAGAAAAATATTTGTTGTATCCTTAAGGATTAATCGCGGCATTTCAATTTCTCCGCACTTTGCATCACCTTTTCTTTCATTTCTTCCATGTAAGCTGAAAGTTTTTCCAACATTTCTGGATTTGATGATCCAATGATTTTTGCAGCTAAGATTCCTGCATTTTTAGCAGCATTTAAAGCTACAGTAGCTACAGGAATTCCATTTGGCATTTGAAGAATGGATAAAATACTGTCCCAACCGTCAATTGAATTAGATGATTTTACAGGAACACCAATAACTGGAAGTGGCGTTAATGAAGCTGTCATTCCAGGTAAATGCGCGGCACCACCAGCTCCAGCGATAATCACTTTTAAGCCTTTTTTATGTGCGTTTTTAGCATAGTCAAACATCAACTCTGGCGTGCGATGCGCTGAAACAATGTTGATTTCATAAGAAATTCCGAATTCAGTTAAAATATCTGCTGCATCTTGCATAACTGGAAGATCTGAAGCACTTCCCATGATAATTCCTACTTCTGCCATGTTTGAAAATTTTTGCCAAAGATACAGATTTACAATGAAAAGAAGGTGTTTTAAATACCAAGTGATGCTTTTAACGGTGCATAAGCTGTTCTGCTTATTGGAATGCGTTTTCCTGATTTCAAAATGGCTAAATAACTATTTTTCTCGAAGGATTCGATACGCGTCAGTTCATTGATGTTCATTAAAAACGAACGATGAATGCGCACAAATTGTTTTGGATCGAGTGTTCGCTCGAAGTAATTCATGGTTTTTTTCTTCAAATGTACTTTACCAAGATGATGGATTTTAACGTAATCATCGTAGGCTTCGATAAATTCAATTTCAGCAGTTGGAATAATTCGAATTTCTGCACCATCCTTGATCACAATGCGTTTTTGTTCATCGGGTTGAATGGCTTCAATTTCTGTTAACTTTTGGTAGATGTTTGGTATCTCATGTTGTGTTTGTTGCCATTTATTGATCGCTGCAGAAAAACGTTCTTGAGAAAAGGGTTTGAGTAAATAATCCAACGCATTTGTTTCGAAGGCTTTTAATGCATATTCATCAAAAGCTGTTGTAAAAATAACCGCTGGTTGTTCTGTTATTAATTCCAACATTTCAAAACCATTGATTTTTGGCATTTGAATGTCTAGGAAGATTAAATCGGGATGATGTTGCGCGATTGCTTTTGCTCCTTCAAATCCATCGTTACATTCAGCAACAACTTCAAGTTCTGGAAAATCCATTAAATATTCTTGAATCACCAAGCGTGCTAAGGGTTCATCATCGATGATAATCACTTTTTTCATTGTTGAGGGATTAAAAGTTTTACAGTGAAATCACTAGCAGTTTTCTCCAATTGAAGTAAATCACTGCGATTGAATAACAATTGAAGTTTTCTGTCCACAGAAGCCAAACCGAATCCTGTTCCTTTGGATGAGAGTGTAGCAGTTGAATCATAAGGATTTGAAATGATAATTGTTAAGAAAGTTCCGTCACAACGAACATCAATCGTAATTGTCAAATCTCCTGTATTTCCATATAAGCCATATTTAATGGCATTTTCAACTATTGGTTGGAGTAATAAGGCAGGAAGATTGGCACTTTCACATGATTCATCTGTTGATAATTGTATATTCAATCGATGACCAAAACGTACTTTTTCAATCGCTAAATACAAGTTCAAATAATCCATTTCTTCCTTGACAGTGGTCATTTCATCCTTGCTTTTTTGCATAGTTAAGCGTAAAAAGTCTGATAAGCTGTGAATCATCGAACGCGCTTGATCTGGTTGTAATTTTACCAATGCGCTGATCGAATTAAGACTGTTGAATAAAAAGTGCGGTTGAAATTGTTGTTGCAAATTGCTCATTTCGGCCTTTGCAAGTTGACGTTCTTTTTCAACTAAGCGTTCAAAGGAATTGTTTTGCTCTTGAATGTGTTTGTCGATCCATAATTGATTTACAATGGCAAAAAGAATCAGAAACAAAATAAACCATCTTACATAAAACGAATCAGATAATAAACGAAGATAAGCTGGTTCTGAAGCACCTGTCCATTTACCATATTCTTGTAGAAAGAGTGTTGCAAGAAAACTGAAAATGATAATAATACTTAGGTGCACAACACTTATTGCAGAGCGCGAATGGTAAAAACTGTGGATGCGCTGCAAGATGAACGAAAAAAACAAAATAAGAATGAAGCTAGTAACTACTTCGTACATCGCTTGGTTTGTGCTGATTCCAAAGCTTTTTAATAGAAAATAGTAGCCAATATCCAACACCAAAAACAGGTAAACAATTAATGTAAACCTGTTTCTTTGTGTTTTTCGCTGTTGAATTTCTACCATTAATTGTAGCTGTGAATTTCAATTCCTCCGAACACGCATGCACCTTTCAGAACAAGCAATTTGTCTTCGCTGATTGATTCTAATACCATAATCGGACGTTGGTCATCAATTCCACCAAAAACTGATGTTAAATCGGATTTCACTTTCCATTGAGAAGGAACAATCAAGGTGACTCCTCCGAAAACGCAGGTAATATCAATTACAGCTTCTCCAGTGAAATCTGCTTGTGATAAATTGATTTCATTTCCACCGAAAACACTTGAAATAGTTGCTCCTTTGAAGTTTTTACTGACTACTTTTTTGGTAATTCCGCTGAAAAGAGAAGCTGATTTGATATAGTCTTCGGAGTTGATTTCACTTAGATCTTCTTCTTGGGTTTCAATTACAGCTGCTTTCTTTTTCGGGAATAAGTTGCCATTTTTAAAAATCATCGAAATTCCAATGCCAATGATTAAGATGGGCCAAAAAAAGCGCGTTTCTATTACGTTAGGGAATACATCGTTTAATATAAAAACGGTACCAATGGCAATCAAAACATACGCACTGGTTTTTTGAAAATTGTGTTTGATTAACATCACAAAACCTACTGCGATTAATATCATTTTCCATGATAACAAGAAGGGCGGAAATGCAAATCCCATTTGATTTAACAAGATTAAAACTCCTGCTGCAATTACAATTAATCCACCAACGACTTTAGAATTGCGGTGGTTTCTTTCCATGTTTTCGTCCATAACGATTGTGTTTTTACCTTTTTTCATATGCCTTAATTTTCACCAAACTTACAAGCTGATTTGAAGGTAATAAAGCATGAATAGGTGAAATGTAGCTATTTTTCGGTGAATGGTGGAAGGTGAAATATAAAAACCCCGTTCTTCCTCTGAAAAACGGGGTTTTTTATGTGGGTTATTTTAGATTATAATGTACCTCTTTTTTCTTGTTCTCTTTCGATTGATTCGAACAAAGCTTTGAAGTTTCCTGCTCCGAATCCACGAGCACCCATGCGTTGGATGATTTCATAGAACAATGTTGGACGATCTTCAACTGGTTTTGTAAAGATTTGTAACAAATAGCCTTCTTCGTCTGCATCAATCATAATGGATAGACTTTGTAATACTTTCAAATCTTCTTTCATCATGTCCATGTGAACACCTAAACGAGCAGGAATTTCATCATAGTAAGCTTGTGGTGGAGCAGATAAAAATTCAACGCCACGAGCACGTAATTGTGTGACAGTGGATATGATGTCGTCAGTTGCTACTGCAATATGCTGAGCTCCTGGTCCTTCGTAAAAATCTAAGTACTCTTCTATTTGAGAACGTTTTTTTCCTTCCGCTGGCTCGTTAATTGGGAATTTGATACGTCCGTTTCCGTTTGACATTACTTTTGACATCAAAGCAGAATATTCAGTGTGAATTTGTGTGTCATCAAACGAAAGGAAATTCACAAATCCCATCACATCTTCGTACCATTTCACCCATGTGTTCATTTCGCCCCAGCCAACGTTACCAACCATGTGGTCGATAAATTTCAAACCAACCGGCTCTGGGTTGTAATCTGATTCCCATTTTTGAAAACCTGGAAGGAATGTGCCATTGTAGTTTTTGCGCTCAACAAAAACGTGAACTGTTTCTCCATATGTGTAAATTCCAGAACGAACTACTTCACCAAACTCATCTTTTTCTACAGTTGGTTCCATGTATGAAACAGCACCTCTTTTTGTCGTTTCTTCCCATGATTTAGTTGCATCATCAACCCAAAGAGCAATTACTTTTACTCCATCACCATGTTTTTTAACGTGCTCTCCAATTGGCGATTCACTGTTCAATGCAGTTGTTAAAACCAATTTAATTTTATCTTGCTTCACTACGTATGAAACACGGTCTTTCATTCCTGTTTCCAATCCTGCATATGCAAATGATTGAAATCCGAATGCTGTTTTGTAATAGTGCGCAGCTTGTTTTGCATTACCCACGTAAAACTCAACATAATCTGTTCCTAATAATGGAAGGAAATCTTGTGCTCCTTCGAAAATTTTCTCTAAGCCGTATTCAACGCTTTTAACTTCTTTACTCATATTATAAATGTTTTTTTGTCAATGTGCATGAGCGCTAAAAATACTATTTTTCTATGCTCCATGCTCTAATTTCTATGATCTAATTCAATGTGATAACCAACTTTTGTAATAGTCTTCAACCTCGATACCTAAAGCACGTTTAGTCAATTTTAACGGTTTGAAGGTGTCAACCATTACAGCTAATTCAAACGTTTCTTTTTTACCGATACTTCTTTCGTACGCTCCTGGATGTGGTCCATGAGGTAATCCAGCAGGATGCAAGGTAATTTGTCCTTTTTCAATGTTATTTCTACTCATGAAATCACCGTCCACATAGTACAATACTTCATCAGAATCGATGTTGCTATGGTTGTAAGGTGCAGGAATTGCATCTGGGTGATAATCGTACAAACGAGGCACAAATGAACAAACAACAAATCCAGCCGTTTCAAACGTTTGGTGAATTGGAGGTGGTAAATGCACGCGACCTGTAATTGGTTCAAAATCGTGGATTGAGAATGCATACGGATACAAATAACCATCCCAACCAACTAAATCAAAAGGATGGTTTCCATATACGTAATCGTACATTACATCTTGTTTTTTGATTTTCACCAAGAAATCACCTTGTTCATCGTGTGTTTCTAATTCATGTGGCGGACGAATGTCACGTTCGCAATATGGAGAATGCTCTAACAATTGTCCAAACCAGTTTCTGTAACGTTTTGGCGTATAAACTGGACTAAATGATTGAACAATGAATAAACGATTATCTTCTGATTTAAATTCAAACTGGTAAATCATTCCGCGTGGAATTACCAAATAATCACCGTAGCTAAAATCAATATTTCCCAATTGCGTTTTCAATTTCCCTTCTCCTTTGTGAATGAAGATGATTTCATCTGCATCCGCATTTTTATAGAAATAATCGGTCATTGATTTACGCGGTGCCGCTAATTCGATGTAGCAATCAGAGTTTACCAACATTGGAACACGACTTTCTAAATAATCGTCTTTTGCTTCAAGTTGATAACCCATAAGGCTTCTCATAGTCATGTTTGTTTCACCTGCAACCTCTGGTGCAATGTTTTTTTGTCCCAACATTTGTTTGACAATTGTTGGTGGTTTTAGGTGATACATTAAGGCAGACATTCCGTCGAAGCCAATTGTACCGAATAATTGTTCGTGATACAATTCTCCGTTATCTTGTCTGTATACAGTATGTCTTTTGTGAGGAATTTTCCCCAGTTTATGATAAAATGGCATATGTTAAATGTTTTAAGATTGTTTAAAATAGAAATTTCAAACGTGAATCATTCCGGATTACGCTTGATCATGTGTTTCAACAGCACGGTTAATTCTATCCACATTTTCGTCAGAGTTGAGGCAAAAATATATCGGTTAAGTAGACCAAAAAATGATTATAATCATGATTTTAGTTTTTTCAATATTTTTTTTGAAAAGTGGTTTTGGTTCTACATCAAATTTTAACTTTGTTGCATAAGTTGAATTCACAGATGGCAAAAACGATTATTATAGGGGCGTGTGGACAAATAGGAACAGAATTGGTTCTTGAATTACGCAAACGTGAAGGTGCAGAGAATGTAATTGCTGCAGATCTTAGGGATGAATGTCCTGAGGTATTGAACAATGGTCCATACGAAAAAATGGATATTTTGGATCGCGAGAAAGTGCGTAGTTTCATCATTGAGAACGATGTGAAGACTGTTTATTTGTTGGCTGCTTTGTTATCGGCAACGGCGGAGAAAAATCCTGATTTTGCTTGGAAGTTGAACATGGATGGTTTGTTTACAATTCTAGACTTAGCGAAAGAAGGGCATGTGTCAAAGATTTTCTGGCCGAGTTCAATTGCTGTTTTTGGACCAACAACCCCTCGTGAAAACACACCGCAATACACGGTAATGGAACCTTCAACTGTCTACGGAATTTCGAAACAAGCAGGAGAACGTTGGTGTGAATATTACTTCAATAAATTTGGTGTTGATGTGCGCAGTATTCGTTATCCTGGATTGATTTCATACACTTCTTTGCCGGGTGGTGGAACAACGGATTATGCTGTAGATATTTTCTATCAAGCCAAATTGAAAAAGCCATTTACGTGTTTCTTAAATGAAAATTCGGCCCTGCCAATGATGTTTATGGAAGATGCAATTCGTGGAACTCTCGAATTAATGTCAGCTCCAAAAGAATCCATCAAAGTCAGATCAGCTTATAATTTGTCTGGATGTAGTTTTACACCAGCGGAATTAGCAAAAGAGATTCAAAAAATTGATCCAGATTTCACCATTTCATATGCTCCGGATTTCCGTCAAGCAATTGCTGATTCTTGGCCAAAATCCATTGATGATTCGGCCGCTCGTGCTGATTGGGGATGGAAAGAAAAGTACGGAACCACTGAATTAGTGGAAGTTATGATGGAAAATGTCAATCCAGCATTGCTGAATGCTTAATACGTAGTTTTATAAATTTCATCGATGAAAACACGTAGTTTGACGAATAATGTATGTACGCTTAATATGTCAAAGTTTAAATTTTGTACATTGCATTCAATCTGCTAATACTATATAACATTTATTATGGTCGGAAAATTATTTTTAAGCCTGATATTCTTTGGGGTGTTTTTAACACCGCTAGCTCATGCTGAACATAGTCAAGACGACAAAATCAATCAAAAAGATACTCAAGGAAAAAAACAAGGGAAATGGATTTACTTCGGTAAAGACCGTCCTTCCGAAGGGTATCCAGCTGATGGTAAAGTCGAAGAAGGTGTTTACAAAGATGATCGTAAAGAAGGAATTTGGATCAAATACCACAATGATGGAACCACGCCAAAATTGAAAGGTGAATACGTAAACAATCGCCCACAAGGTGAATATGTAAAGTATTATCCGAATGGAAAACCAATTGAAGTTGGGACTTTCGTGCGCAACCATTACCAAGATTCATTGAAACGTTACCATGAGAATGGAAAGTTGAAATACGAGGCAAATTATAACGACCAAGGTAATGAGCAGGGAACTGTAAAAAACTACTATCCAAATGGTCAATTGGAATTTGAATACACTTCAAACAATGGTAAGCCTTCAGGAAAAGCGGTTCGTTATTATGAAAATGGCGATATAAAAGAAGTGATTTTCTATGGTGCTGACGGACAAGTTGAAAAATCTGAGCAACGTGATATGGTAAGTCCAGCTGTGAAAGTTGCTAATCCAAGTGCTTCAAAAGAAACTGCACCGAAAGTTACGGCTCCGAGAACGAAAGGAGCGAAATTCCAGCCAAATGGATACAACAAAGTGTATAATAATAATGATGAAATTTGGCAAGACGGAACATTCAAAAACGGACTTCTTTGGGAAGGTAAAGTGTATGAATATGACCGAGATGGAATTTTGTTAAAAGTGCGTGTGTTTAAGAATGGGGTTTACCATTCCGATGGACAACTCTAAAATGAAAGATATTTTTGAAAAGGCTCCTAGTTGGGAGCCTTTTTTATTCACTCCTATTTTGTATATTTGAATCGCAAGGAAATTGCTCATTCATGAAGAAAAACCAAGACAAAAAAAATCGATTTCAAGCTGAATACCTGAATTCACCCGCTGTAGATAAAGTTGGAGTGGAGGAGAGAGTTGCTCGTTTTCAAACTAGAAGTATTAAAGATGCAAGCAAACTGCAAGGACTTAAAATGGCCTTGAATATGATTGATCTTACAACTTTAGAAGGAAAAGATACGCCTGGTAAAGTAAAACAAATGTGTTACAAGGCTCAACATCTTCATGATCTTTTGCCAGGTTTACCAACCGTTGCAGCTGTTTGTGTCTATCCATCAATGGTGAAAATTGCGAAGAAGGAAGTTGCTGGATCGGGTGTGAACGTGGCATCCGTTTCGACTGCTTTTCCAAGTGGACAAGCTCCATTAGATGTGAAAATTACGGATACAAAATTTGCAGTTGATGAAGGTGCTGACGAAATTGATATGGTAATTTCAAGAGGTAAATTCCTTGCAGGTGAATACAATTATGTCTTCGATGAAATTGCAACAATAAAAGAGGCATGCGGAAAAGCACGACTAAAAGTGATTTTGGAAACTGGAGAATTAGCGACTTTGGACAATGTGCGTAAAGCGAGTGATTTAGCAATTTACGCCGGAGCTGATTTTATCAAGACCTCAACGGGTAAAATTCAACCTGCGGCAACCATGCAAGTGACTTATACAATGTTGATGGCAATCAAAGATTATTACGATAAAACTGGAATCATGATTGGTATGAAACCGGCAGGTGGAATCTCAACCTCTAAACTTGCATTGCATAACCTTGTAATGGTGAAAGAAGTTTTAGGTTCTGCTTGGCTTACAAACGAATGGTTCCGTTTCGGGGCAAGTAGTTTAGCAAATGATGTGTTGATGCAAATCATGAAAGCTGAAACAGGCGTTTATCAATCATCCGATTATTTTTCAATTGACTAAGAAATGGCAACGAAAAAAAATACACCAGTTGTGGAATGGGATTATTCTCCGTCATTGGAAGGAACATCTCATATTCAACTTAAAAAACAATACGATTTATTTATCGATGGAAAATGGGTAAAACCATCCTCCGGTAAATATTTCCAAACAATCAATCCTGCGAACGAAGAAGTGCTCTCAGAAGTCGCGTATGGAAACGAAAAAGATGTTGATTTAGCAGTAAAAGCAGCTCGAAAAGCATACAAAGAAGTTTGGTCTGTAATGCCTGCTTCAGAACGTGCAAAATACATTTATCGCATTGCACGCATTATGCAAGAACGCGCACGTGAATTGGCTGTAATTGAGACCTTGGACGCTGGAAAAACGATTCGTGAATCACGTGATATTGATGTTCCATTGGCGTGCAATCATTTCTTTTATTATGCTGGTTGGGCAGATAAATTGGAATATGCTTTTCCAAATCGAAAGGTAGAATCAATCGGTGTTGCAGGACAAATTATTCCTTGGAATTTTCCTCTACTGATGGCTGCTTGGAAAATAGCACCTGCTTTGGCGGCTGGAAATACGGTCGTGTTAAAACCTGCTGAAACAACTCCATTGACAGCTTTGAAATTAGCTGAAATCATTGAAGCTTCTGGTTTACCTGCTGGTGTTGTAAATATTGTTACGGGCTTTGGAGATACCGGAGCGGCAATTGTGAATCATGCAGATGTCGATAAAATTGCGTTTACAGGTTCAACAAATGTTGGAAAAATCATCCAAAAAGCAGTTGCAGGAACGAGTAAAAAATTGACATTGGAATTGGGTGGTAAATCAGCTAATATTATATTTGATGATGCACCAATTGATCAAGCAGTTGAGGGAATTATCAATGGAATTTTCTTTAACCAAGGCCATGTTTGCTGTGCAGGTTCACGTTTGTTTGTACAAGAAAATGTAGCAGACAAAGTAATAGCAAAACTGAAAGACCGTTTGAATTCCTTGTATTTGGGAAATCCTTTGGACAAAAACACGGATATCGGAGCCATCAACTCAAAAGAACAGTTAGAAACCATCAATAAATACATTAAGATAGGAAAACAGGAAGGTGCAGAAATGTATCAACCTACTTGTAGTATTCCAAAAAAAGGTTTTTACTGTCCACCGACCTTATTCACCAATGTTGCTCAATCAAATGTGATTGCGCAAGAAGAGATTTTTGGACCTGTTTTGACGATTCAAACGTTTAGAACAGTTGATGAGGTGATTCAAAAGGCAAATAATACGCCGTTTGGATTGGCTGCTGGAGTTTGGACAGACAAAGGCTCACGTATTTTTAATTTAACGACGAAATTGCGTGCCGGCGTTATTTGGGCAAATACCTACAATAAATTTGATCCAACCTCACCATTCGGTGGCTATAAAGAAAGTGGATTCGGTAGAGAAGGAGGATTGCATGGATTGAGTTCATACGTGAAATTGGTGTGATTCTAAGAGATAATTGAAGATTAAAAATCATGGAAAGATTGGAAGTTCTAAAAACATATAAAATTTACATTGGAGGTCAATTTCCGCGCACGGAATCTGGACGATATTACACGCCTGTGAACAAAGCTGGAAAGGCACTTGGCAATATTTGTTTGTCTTCGCGAAAAGATGTGCGTAACGCTGTTTCTGCGGCTAGAAAAGCGTTTGGAGGATGGTCTGAACGCGCTGCATTTAACCGTGGACAGATTATCTACCGAATTGCTGAAATGTTAGAAGGTCGCAGATTACAATTTATTGAAGAACTTCAATTGCAAGGTTCTACCAAAAAAGCGGCTGAAGAGGAAGTGAATTTGACGATTGATCGAATTGTGTATTATGCAGGTTGGTGCGATAAATACCAAGCAATTGTAAGTTCCGTGAATCCTGTAGCTTCTTCGCATTTTAACTTTTCTGTTGCAGAACCAATGGGAGTTGTTGGAGTTGTTGCTCCAGAAAACACCTCGTTGATAGGATTAGTTTCGTTGGTGTTGCCAGCAATTTGTGGTGGAAACACAGTGGTTGTTTTGGCAGCTGAACATCTTCCATTGTGTGCAGTAACCTTCGCGGAAGTTGTCAATTCATCGGATGTTCCAGGTGGTGTCATTAATATACTTACTGGTTCGAACAAGGAAATGAATCCAACTTTGTCAACACACATGGATGTGAACGCAATCGTTTATGGTGGAAATGATGCATTAGCGCTAAAAGAACTCCAAGAAAATGCGGTGTTGAATGTGAAACGCGTTTTTGCTTATACAAACGATTGGTCAAAAGCAGATGCGCAGGGCTTACATTTTATTTCTGATACACAAGAAATTAAAACGACATGGCACCCAATTGAAAACATTGGTGGCGCAGCTTCGAGTTATTAATCGAAATCAATGTGCATTGGAAGAACGTATTTAGAACGCACATTTCGCCCATTTAATTGAGCAGGAGTCCAAAGTGGTGAGGATAGAATGAGATTCTCCAAAATTTTTGAGCAATTCTCGCATTTTGAAACAACAGTTGGTTGACTAATTCTGCCGTCAACTTCAATTATAAACGTAACGTAAATGCGATTAATGATTTCACCTCCTGTTATTTCGTTAGGGTAAACAAGGTTGTTTTGAATCCAGGTCATCATCGCAGCAGGTCCTCCCGGAAATTCAGCTTCCTTATCTACCGTAGAATAAATCGTTGTATCCTGCTGAGCACTTGCAGAAAAAAAGGTGAAAAACGCTATAAATAGTAGAATTCTCAAGCTACTGGTTTTCAATCGTGAGTGGTAAACGGTAACGACATCTTACCACATTTCCGCGGTATTTTCCAGGTATCCATTTCGGGCTTCTTTCAAATAATTCGATGTAATAACTTAAATCTGTGTTACACTTATTATGTGCTTTCACATTGGTAATCGAACCATCTTTCTCTACAATAAAATCTAAAAATACGTGTGTAAAACAATATTCGCCCATATTGGCAAAATGTTCTTCATCTTGAATTAAATCTTGTTGGATCCAAACCATCAACGAATCAAATCCTCCTGGAAACTCCGGTTCAGGGGATGGGTTTTCATATACCAATGTGTCAACTTGTGAGAAAGCAAGACTTTGAATAAAAAGCGAAATAAAGAGAATGGTTTTCATAAGCAGATTATTCAAGTGAAAAATTGAGCGGTAACTGGAAATAAGATGCAACATTTACACCTTCCATTTGACCTGGGACCCAATTCGGCATGTTGGAAATCACTCGCACTGCTTCACGGTCCAAACAAGGAGAAGCGCCACGAATTACTTTTACTTCAGTGACTCTACCATCTGCTTCAACAACAAATTTCAAGTAAACTTTGCCTTTAATGTTGTGGTCAACAGCGTACTGAGGATATTCCATATTTTTCTGAATATAGGTCATTAAGCCTTTTTGATTGTCTTGGAAATAAGCCTCTTGATCTGCAAAGCTATAGATTTTATTAGTTGAGTCTCGAGCAATTTCTTTCTTTGTTTCAACAGGTGCTAATTGATTAGAAGGGGCAATTTCAATGGATATTTCTAATTTTGCTTTTACTTTTGAGATGTCATAAATGCGCTTCAAATAACCATCCTTGATGATAACAATTTCATGAATTTTGGCTTTGTCCAAGCTGATGTTACCATATTCATCAGTTTTACCAATTAGATGATTGTCTGTGTTTTGACGAATTTCTGCCCCTTCAATGTAATATTCTTGAACAGGATCAATAATTGTTAATGTAATGCGTTCTTCTTCCGCAAAAAGCGAAAATGTTGCTACGAAGCAAAGTAAAAAGGTCGATAGTGTTTTCATAGTTTAAATGTAAAAAAAAATCCTTCAATCAAAAGACTGAAGGATTTAAAATGTAGTATGTTTTGATTATCCTACCAATGCTGTGTATCCAGCAGCGTCTAATAATCCATCAACTTCAGAAGCATTTGTCATTTTAACTTTGATCATCCAACCTTTTCCGTATGGATCAGAATTTACTAATTCAGGATCTTTGTCTAAATCACCATTGAACTCAATAATTTCTCCACTAACTGGCATAAACAAATCAGAAACTGTTTTTACTGCTTCAACAGAACCAAAAACTTCTTCTTGATCCAATGTTTCACCTTCAGTTTCAATTTCAACGTAAACGATGTCACCAAGCTCGCTTTGTGCGAAATCAGTAATACCAATTGTTGCGATATCGCCATCAACACTTACCCACTCGTGGTCTTTCGTGTATTTTAAATTTTGTGGAACGTTCATTATCTGTAATTTTTTGAGACAAATGTATAATTTTTCCCATGTTATCAATGTAACTTTTGTACATTTTGTTTAACTTTTTATGAACCGTTTATTCACCGATTTAGATTAACACAATTTCATAAGGGAACAATTTTTAATGCCTTTTTACTACTTTTGCACCATCATGGTAAATCAAGATCAATTAAAAGACATTTTAGGAAGAATTGAAGCGATTGCTGCTTATTTGAAAATAAGTGAAAAACGCATGCAATTAAAAGAAGAGGAATTGAAATCTCAAGACCCTAATTTTTGGGACAACCCGAAAGAGGCAGAGGTGAAAATGAAATCCATTCGAACACTGAAATTCTGGATCGAAAACTACGATCAATTGAAATCGGTTTACGATGATTTGGAAGTACTTATTGAATTTGTGAAAGAAGGTGCTGCTGAAGAATCTGAAGTAGATGAAAGCTATACGGCTTTGGTGAACCAAGTTGAAGAGCTTGAATTGAAAAATATGCTTTCAGGAGAAGAAGATGCGTTGAGTGCTATTTTGCAAATTACTGCAGGTGCTGGGGGAACAGAAGCATGCGATTGGGCTGGAATGCTGATGCGTATGTATTTGATGTGGGCTGAAAAAAATGGTTACAAAGTCAAAGAACTGAATTTCCAAGAAGGTGATGTTGCCGGTGTTAAAACGGTGACGCTTGAAATTGAAGGTGAATTTGCGCATGGTTATTTAAAAGGCGAAAATGGTATTCACCGTTTAGTGCGTGTTTCTCCCTACAATGCGCAAGGAAAACGAATGACTTCTTTCGTTTCTGTTTATGTGTATCCTTCTGTCGATGACACTATCGAAATTTACATTAACCCAGCGGATATTTCATGGGATACGTTCCGTTCAGGTGGTGCAGGTGGACAAAATGTCAACAAAGTTGAGACGGGTGTTCGTTTGAAACACGCGCCAACTGGAATTGTCATAGAAAATACTGAAACGCGTTCTCAATTAGGAAACCGCGAAAAAGCAATGCAATTGTTGCGTTCTCAATTGTATGAATTGGAATTGCGTAAAAGACGTGAATCGCGTGATCAAATTGAAGCAGGTAAGAAGAAAATCGAATGGGGTTCTCAAATTCGCAGTTATGTGCTCGATGATCGTCGCGTGAAAGACCACCGAACAGATTATACCGTGAACGATCCTGACAAAGTTTTAAACGGAGAATTGATGCCTTTCTTGAAATCGTACTTAATGATGTACGGTGATTAGTTTGGAGAGCCTCTAACGGTTGACTTTAATATTCTAACCATTCACCTCAAAACCTAGCGTTACACGGCTCTTTTTTAGCCTTAGGTAACAAAGATTTTACAGTTACTTAACGGTTTTATAGTTTTACGGCTTACTTCTTTTCGTGGAATGACAAGAAGTTAAACATGCTGACTATGAAACAAATTTTTGCGTTAATTGCCTTAACTTTTTTCTGTTCGGAAGCGTCCGCACAAATCACAATCAACAATACGCTTTATACCACCAATCAATTGGTGAATGGTGTGCTTGTACCAACAGGAAGTGGTACAACCATTTCAAATGTTACGTTTTCTGGCGTTTACAATAACTCGAGTAAATATCAAGTAGGTTATTTTACGACAGCAACAACTACTCTGGCACAAATGGGTTTCTCATCAGGGGTGGTATTAACGACTGGAAATACTTCAGATATTCCATTGACATTGGGTTCAAATCCTCAAGCAGCAGGACAAATGAGTACGGGTTACGTTTCTTGTACGCCTGGGGAAATTCGTCAAACAGGATCATGTGCTAACATTATCAACGATGTCGATGTTCTAGCTGGTGGAAGTAACTACTACAACGCTGCCATTTTGGAATTTGATTTCGTTCCAGTTTCAACGGTTGTTCAATTCAGATATATTTTTGGTTCGGAAGAATATACAGATAATTCAGGTTTCATCAACTATCAATGTTCTTCATACAACGATAAATTTGGTTTCTTAATTAGTGGACCTGGAATCGCTGGAGGACAAGGATTCACAAACAACGCTCGCAATATTGCACGTTTAGCAAATGGTTCAGAAGTTTCAATCAACTCAGTAAATGGAGGAACAGTTGGTTCAAGCGGTGGAGCTCCTTCTGCTGCGAATTGTTTAGCTGCAAATCCTGCTTGGGTACAAAATTCTCCAACTCCTGAATATTTAGGGACGATTGATGGAACAGAACTAAATGGGAATACAGATATTTTAACTGCTGAGCAAACTGGATTAACACCAGGACAAACCTACCACATTAAATTAATGATTACAGATGTGGGTGATGCAGCTTACGATGCTGTAGTTTATTTAGAAGCAGGAAGTTTTACTACATTAGCTTGTACGAATCCAGCCGCACCAACTGTTGGAGCAATAACTCAACCGACTTGTACAACACCAACTGGCACAGTAGCATTATCAAATTTACCTTCTTCAGGAGCATGGACAGTGACGGCAAGTCCTGGTGGAGCAACGATAACGGGTTCAGGGACAACGGCTAATTTTAGCGCTTTATCACCTTCAACAACGTATTCGTTTACAGTGACAAATGCAGCAGGTTGTACATCAGTTGCATCTTCAAACGCTGCAATTTCTGCCATTCCAGCCAATCCTTCTGCGCCAATTGTTGGTACAATCACACAACCTTCATGTTTGTCTCCTACGGGTACAGTTGCTCTTTCTGGGTTACCAGCTACAGGCACTTGGACAATTACAGCATCACCGGGTGGTTTGACTCAAACGGGAAGTGGTACAACGGCTAATTTCACAGGTCTTTCGGCAAGTACAACATATACATTTACTGTAACAAATGCTTCTGGCTGTGTATCCGGATCATCTTCAAATGCGGCAATAACTGTTTATACACCAACCGCTCCAATTGTAGGTACAATTACACAGCCAACCTGTGCTGTTTCAACAGGTTCAGTTGCATTGAGTGGTTTACCTTCGACAGGTTCTTGGACGCTAACAGCCTCACCAGGTGGATTGACACAAACTGGATCAGGGACTTCAGCCGTTTTTGCAAATTTACCTGCAGGAGCAACTTACACGTTTACGGTCACTAATGCAAGCGGTTGTGTTTCTCCAACATCGTCGAATGCAGCTCTGGTTGCACAACCTGTAACTCCATCGACACCAGTTGTTGGTGCGATTACACAACCAACCTGTGCTGTTTCAACAGGTTCAGTTGTATTGAGTGGATTGCCAAGCTCTGGAACATGGACGCTGACAAGTTCTTTGGGAGGAACAACAACTGGAACAGGAACAAGCTACACTTGGTCAGGATTAACTGCAGGAACAACTTTTACAGTTACTGTGACAAATGCTTCTTCATGCACATCTACAAGTTCAGCGGCAATTGCGATAAATTCAGTTCCTACAGCTCCTTCAGCACCTATTGTGGGAGCAATTACTCAACCGTCATGTTCGACCCCAACAGGAAGTGTTGCATTAAGTGGTTTACCAGCTACGGGAACCTGGCAAATTACTTCTACTCCCGGTGCTTTAACACAGACAGGTTCTGGTACATCAGCAGTTTTTACAGGTTTAACAGCAAATACGAACTACACGTTTACCGTTACTAATGTTTCAACGTCATGTACTTCTGGTTCTTCCGGAATTGCAGCAATTGCACTTTATTCTCCGACAGCACCAATCGTTGGTTCAATCACACAACCAAGTTGTTCAGTGGCGACGGGAACAGTTGCATTGAGTGGACTTCCAGCATCGGGAACTTGGACGTTGACAACAACACCAGGTGGATTCACCCAATCAGGAACGGGAACAACAACTAGTTTCTCAAGTCTTCCAGCAGGAGCGAGTTATACGTTTGTAGTTGCGGATAATGCGGGATGTCTTTCAGCGGCATCGGCAAGTGCATCAATCAATACGCAACCTGTAACCCCAACAGTTCCAACAGTTGTATCGATGGTGAATCCAACATGTGTTACAACAACAGGAACAGCGAATTTAAGCGGATTGCCAGCAACGGGAACTTGGACATTGAATCTTACACCTGGAAGTGCAGTAACTGGTACAGGATCAACCTATAGTTTGACCAATTTAACGGCAGGAACTTCCTATTCGATGACAGTTACAAACAATCAAGGATGTACCTCGTTATCTGGCACTTTTGCAGTAGCTTCTATTCCAGCGAATCCTTCAGCGCCTTTAATCGGGACAATTACGCAACCAACATGTTTATTGCCTGATGGTTCTGTTGTATTGAATGGCTTACCTGCAAGAGAAAGCAGAGCGTGGAGGCCACTTAAACCTAACTGTAGCATGGATTGGTCTTGGCATCCTGATGATACTGATCCTCCCTATATATATGTTTTTGGCAATCAGTGGTATGATAGCGAAACCATGCCGACAATTCAGTTTCGTGTCAAAGGTGCTACTGAGAAAAAATATATAACTAATGTTGTCGCTACTGTTACTAGAACACAAGAACATTGGAAGACATTAATACCGGTAGAGTCATTTGACTATAGCTGGAGACCTAACCCGCACTCACAACCATACATTTATGTGTTCGGAAATCAATGGCACGAAGCAGTTATTGAGCCTACGATTGAATATCATCAGCCTGGCGCTACTGATAGAAAATATGT
>JALQYQ010000019.1 GCA_023262855.1 Crocinitomicaceae bacterium | reverse complement strand
CGTATTGTTGCATGAATTGAGAGGATTGTGTTTGAATATCTCATTGGACTAATTGTAAAGTTGTTGAATTAAGAAAACAAGCATAAAAATGGCTTACAGAAAAGAAACACCGAAAAAACAAAGTGCCTTCAATAAAATCACAATCTCTTTGGCTTCGCCAGAGGTGATTCTTGAGCAATCAAGTGGAGAAGTACTTAAGCCAGAAACGATTAACTATCGTACATATAAGCCGGAAAGAGATGGTTTGTTCTGTGAACGAATCTTCGGACCAGTTAAAGATTACGAATGTCACTGTGGAAAATATAAACGTATCCGATACAAAGGAATCGTTTGTGACCGTTGTGGTGTTGAAGTAACTGAAAAGAAAGTACGTCGTGAAAGAATGGGACACATTTCATTAGTTGTTCCAGTTGCTCACATTTGGTACTTCCGTTCATTACCAAACAAAATTGGTTACCTTTTAGGTTTACCAACTAAAAAATTGGATCAAATCATTTATTACGAGCGTTACGTGGTTATTCAACCAGGTGTTGCAACTAATTTAGATGGTTCTTCTTTAGCTCGTTTGGATTTCTTAACAGAAGAAGAGTATTTGGATATTCTTGATACGCTTCCAAAAGAAAACCAATACTTGGAAGATACAGATCCAAATAAGTTCGTAGCGAAAATGGGTGCTGAGGCATTACATGATTTGTTAAGAACAATGAACTTGGAGGAGACTTCATACAATCTTCGTCACCAAGCAAACACTGAAACTTCAGTTCAACGTAAAAATGAAGCGTTGAAACGTTTGCAAGTTGTTGAGGCAATGCGTGAATCTCAAGAGCGTATTGACAACCGTCCAGAGTGGATGATTGTTAAGGTCGTTCCAGTTATTCCACCTGAATTGCGTCCTTTAGTTCCACTAGACGGTGGACGTTTCGCAACTTCTGATTTAAATGATTTGTACCGTCGTGTTATTATCCGTAATAACCGTTTGAAACGATTGATTGAAATTAAAGCTCCTGAAGTAATCTTACGTAACGAAAAACGTATGCTTCAAGAAGCAGTTGATTCATTGTTCGATAATTCAAGAAAATCAAGTGCTGTTAAAACGGAATCTAATCGTCCGTTGAAATCGCTTTCTGATTCATTGAAAGGTAAACAAGGTCGTTTCCGTCAAAACTTACTTGGGAAACGTGTTGATTATTCAGCTCGTTCGGTAATTGTTGTTGGACCAGATTTGAAATTACACGAATGTGGTTTACCAAAAGATATGGCTGCTGAGCTTTACAAACCGTTTATCATTCGCAAAATGATAGAGCGTGGTATCGTCAAAACAGTTAAATCTGCTAAGAAAATTGTTGATCGCAAAGAGCCAGTTGTTTGGGATATTTTAGAAAGCGTATTGAAAGGTCACCCAGTTTTATTAAACCGTGCCCCAACTTTGCACAGACTTGGAATTCAAGCATTCCAACCGAAATTAATTGAAGGAAAAGCAATTCGTTTGCACCCGTTGGTAACAACAGCCTTCAATGCCGATTTCGACGGTGACCAAATGGCGGTTCACTTACCATTAGGTAACGCTGCAATTTTGGAAGCTCAATTGTTGATGTTAGCATCACACAATATCTTGAACCCTGCAAATGGCGCCCCTATCGCGGTACCATCTCAGGATATGGTCTTGGGTCTTTACTACATCACAAAAGGAAAAAGATCTACAAAAGATGAAATCGTTAAAGGTGAAGATGGAATTTTCTACTCACCAGAAGAGGTTATCATCGCTTATAACGAAAAAAGTCTTGACTTACACGCTCATATCAAAGTGAAAACATATGATTTGAACGAAGATGGTGTACCAACTTTACAATTGATTGATACAACTTGTGGTCGAGTTTTATTTAATGAACGTGTTCCTAGAGAAGTTGGATTCATTAATGATGTAATGACTAAAAAAGCATTACGTGATATCATTGGTGAAGTATTGAAAATTTCTGGAACATCTCGTACTGCTCAATTCTTGGATGATATTAAAGAATTAGGTTACGATATGGCCTTCAAAGGAGGTTTGTCATTCAACTTAGATGATATTATTATCCCGAAAGAGAAAGAAGAATTGGTTTCTAAAGCTGAAAATGAAGTGAAAGACGTAATGATGAATTACAACATGGGTCTTATCACAAACAATGAGCGTTATAACCAAATCATTGATATTTGGACGCATACGAACTCTCGTTTGACACACACATTGATGGAGCAATTGAAAACTGACAGACAAGGTTTCAATTCAATCTACATGATGTTTGATTCTGGAGCTCGTGGTTCGAAAGAGCAAATTCGTCAGTTATCTGGTATGCGTGGATTGATGGCGAAACCGCAAAAATCGGGAGCTTCTTCACAAGAAATTATTGAAAATCCAATTCTTTCTAACTTTAAAGAAGGTCTTTCCATTCTTGAGTACTTTATTTCAACTCACGGTGCACGTAAAGGTCTTGCCGATACTGCCTTGAAAACGGCAGATGCTGGTTACTTGACGCGTCGTTTGGTGGATGTTGCACAAGATGTTGTTATTAATGCTCCTGATTGTGGAACGTTAAGAGGTATTGTTGCGACTTCATTGAAGAAAAATGACGAGGTTGTTGAACCATTATTCGATCGTATTTTAGGACGTACATCAGTTCATGATGTTTATGTTCCTGAAACAGATAATTTAATTGTTGCTGCAGGTGAATTGATTTCTGAAGATGTTGCATATGCAATTGATAAAGCAGGAATCGAAGAAGTAGAAATTCGTTCAGTTCTTACTTGTGAAATGAGAAGAGGAGTTTGTTCGAAATGTTACGGACGAAACCTTGCAACTCACCGCTCAGCACAACATGGTGATGCAGTTGGAGTAGTTGCTGCTCAATCAATTGGTGAGCCAGGTACACAGTTGACGTTACGTACATTCCACGTTGGGGGTACTGCATCGAACATTGCTGATATTTCAGATATGAAAGCGAAAGCAAATGGTAAATTGGAAATTGACGAGTTACGTACAATTGACAAGAAAAATGCAGATGGCTCTATTCGTCGTGTTGTAGTTGGACGTTCAGCTGAGTTGAAAATCACTGATGAGAAAACTGGAATTGTTATCATGAATGCCAACATTCCTTACGGATCTGAAATGGTTATTGAAAACAATACGAAAGTTAAGAAAGGTGATGTAATCTGTAAATGGGATCCATACAATGCTGTTATCGTTTCTGAAGTTTCTGGTAAAGTAGTATTCGACAGTGTCGTTGAAGGTGTTACTTACCGTGAAGAAGTCGATGAGCAAACTGGATTTACTGAAAAAGTAATTACTGAATCAAGAGATAAAAAGAAAAACCCTGCTATTCACATCATCGATGCGAAAACGAAGGAAGTTTTAAGAGAATACTCATTACCAGTTGACGCTCATATCGCTGTAAACGAAGGAGACAAAATCGAAGCTGGTGAGATCCTTGTTAAAATTCCACGTGTTGCAGGTAAAACTGGGGATATTACAGGAGGTTTACCACGTGTAACTGAGTTATTCGAGGCACGTAATCCTTCAAACCCTGCAGTTGTTTCTGAAATCGACGGTATTGCAGAATACGGAAAAATAAAAAGAGGTAACCGAGAAATCCAAATTACATCTAAAACAGGTGAAGTTCGTAAATACTTGGTTCCACTTTCTAAACATATCCTTGTACAAGAAAACGACTTCGTTAGAGCTGGTCAGCCATTATCTGATGGTGCGATTACTCCAAACGATATCTTGAACATCGAAGGTCCAACGAAAGTACAAGAATACATCGTAAATGAGATCCAAGAGGTTTACCGTTTACAAGGTGTGAAAATTAATGACAAACACTTCGAAGTAATCGTACGTCAAATGATGTTGAAAGCGGAGATTGTTGATGCTGGAGATACTCGATTCTTGGAAGGACAATCTGTTCACAAAGCAGATATCATGGAAGAGAACGATGCAATCTACGGAATGAAAGTAGTTGTTGATGCTGGTGATTCTACATCATTAAAAGCTGGACAAATTGTATCTGCAAGAAGATTGCGTGATGAAAATTCACAATTGAAACGTGCTGATAAGAATTTAGTTGACGCTCGTGATGCAGTTCCTGCAACTTCAACACCTTTATTACAAGGTATCACTCGTGCGTCGTTACAAACGCAATCATTCATCTCAGCTGCTTCCTTCCAGGAAACAACGAAAGTTTTGAATGAAGCTGCAATTTCTGGTAAAGAAGATCATTTATTAGGATTGAAAGAAAACGTTATCGTAGGTCACTTAATTCCTGCTGGTACTGGTGTTCGTGATTTCCAAAAAATGATTGTTGCTTCTAAAGAAGCGTTAGCAGAGATTTCTGAAAATTAATCGAATTGATTGAAATAGTGAAAGGAGTAGCAGAAATGTTACTCCTTTTTTTTGTTCTATACTCGTTAATCGGGAAAGAATTACTAACTTCATAAAACAAATTATAGCATTATGGAAAACAATAACGAAAATCAAGTAAACATTGAATTGAACGAAGAAACAGCCTTAGGAATTTATTCGAATTTGGCAATCATTACTCATTCTCCATCTGAAGTAGTATGTGATTTTGTTCAAATGATGCCTGGAATGCCAAAAGGCAAAGTACGTTCACGTGTTATTATGACTCCTGTAAATGCAAAACGTTTTATGCGTGCGTTAATTGATAATGTTCAAAAATACGAGCAAAACTTTGGTGTAATTGATGATTCTGACCCAACTGGAATGCCACCAATGAACTTTGGAACACCAAGCACAATGGCCTAATTAACATTTTTTGTTTTTACGGTTCGATTTTTGCTTTAACTTTGTAATATGAGAATAACAATTATCGCTTTTACTTTTCTCTTTGGAGTTTTGTCTTTTGCACCTAATATGCAAGGTGGACAGTTCTTCAAGTTAAGCGAACTTGTTAATCACTACGAAACGCACCAAGACGGTGAAGAACGCTTCCAGTCTTTCTTAGCGTTTGTTAAAGATCACTATTTTACAAATCATCACACAAAAGATAATGAGCGCAATTTGCCGTTTAAATCAACGGTCGCAAGTGCTTTTGTTTTGGTGATTCATCAAGTAAAACTTGAACCAATTCATGAGTATTTGTTCATCGTTAATGAAGAAAAAAGTTTCTTTGGTGAGCCAAACTCTACAGTACAACAAAAGTCTTTTTCCATCTGGAATCCACCTCGAGTAGCGTAATGAACAATTAAAAAATTGAATCTAAGCGGTTCAATGTGTTTCATTATATACTCAATTTCATGTTAAATAAAATCATTCATTGGTCGATTTCCAACAAGTTAATCGTTGGAATCATGACCTTGGCACTGATCACTTGGGGGGTCTTTTCATTGAAAAGTTTGCCAATTGATGCAGTACCAGACATTACAAATAACCAAGTCCAAATTGTAACATCTTCACCTTCTTCTGGTGCTGAAGACATTGAGCGATTGGTTACATTTCCTGTTGAACAAACGATGGCAACCATTCCTGGTATTGAAGAAATTCGTTCCTTCAGTCGCTTCGGATTGAGTGTTGTTACTGTTGTTTTTACAGAGGAGACAGACATTTATTGGGCACGCCAGCAAGTTGCTGAGCGCCTTTCTGAAGCAAAAAATCAAATTCCAAGTGGATTCGGTGAACCATCCATGGCTCCATTGAGTACAGGTTTAGGGGAAATTTATCAATACATCGTAAAACCAAAGAAAGGCTTCGAAAAGAAATTCGATGCAACGGAACTTCGCACAATTCAAGATTGGGTGATTCGCAGACAACTCTTAGGAGTTGATGGAGTCGCTGATGTAAGTGGTTTCGGAGGTAAACTGAAACAATATGACATTGCTGTTGACTTAGTTCGATTAAAAGCCTTTGGTTTAACAGTTGGCGATGTTTTTCGCGCTGTTGAACAAAACAATCAAAACACGGGGGGAGCTTATATCGAACGTAATTCTACAACTACCTACATTCGAACAGATGGTTTAATGAAGGGGATTGAAGACATCGAACAAACGATTATTTCACAGTCTGATGCTGGAACGCCAGTTTTGGTTAAAGATGTTGCGAAAGTTGAAATCGGTGCAGCTGTTCGTTATGGTGCTTTGACATACAACAACACGGGTGAGGCAGTTGGTGGAATTGTATTGATGTTGAAAGGAGCAAATTCTTCCAAAGTGATTTTGGATGTGAAGGAGCGAATGGAGCAAATCAAAAAAACACTTCCAGTTGGTGTTGAAATCAAAGTATACCTGGATCGAACTAAATTGGTGAACAACGCAATTTCTACAGTTACAAAAAACTTGATTGAAGGTGCATTGATCGTGATTACTGTTCTAGTGCTTTTACTTGGGAATTTCAGAGCTGGACTCATTGTTGCTTCAGTGATTCCATTAGCAATGTTGTTCGCTATTTCGTTGATGAATGTATTCGGTGTTTCTGGGAATTTAATGAGTTTAGGAGCACTTGACTTTGGATTAATCATCGATGGTGCAGTAATTATCGTTGAATCGACCTTACACTTATTGTATCATCATGGTGATCAAACCTTGAAGCAAGATCAAATGGATGTGCAAGTGTACAAATCAGCTTCGAAATTTGCGAAAAGCGCCGTATTCGGTCAAATTATTATTCTTGTCGTTTACTTGCCACTTTTAGCATTGGTTGGAATTGAAGGGAAAATGTTCAAACCGATGGCACAAACAGTTATGTTCGCCATCATTGGTGCGTTGATTTTGTCTTTGACCTATGTTCCAATGATCTCAGCATTGTTCTTAAGTAAGAAAATTAAAATCAAAGAGAACTTTAGTGACAGAATTGTAGCCTTTTTCAAACGAATCTACATGCCTGTTTTGAATGCTTTCTTACGCCGGCAAAAAGTAGTGATTGGTGGTTTGTTAAGTTTAATTATTATAAGTGTTTTACTCTTTAAACAGCTGGGAGCGGAATTTATTCCATCGCTTGATGAAGGAGATTTTGCAGTTGAAACACGATTAATTACAGGAACTAGTTTAACAAAAACAATTGATGCAACTGAAAAAGTATCGAATGTATTGTTGAAAAACTTCCCCGAAGTAAAAGAGGTTGTTGGTAAAATTGGTACTGCAGAGATTCCTACCGATCCAATGCCAATGGAAGCCTGTGATTTAATGATCATTTTGAAAGACAAAGAGGAATGGGTTTCT
This sequence comes from Crocinitomicaceae bacterium, assembly GCA_023262855.1. Taxonomy (GTDB): domain Bacteria; phylum Bacteroidota; class Bacteroidia; order Flavobacteriales_D; family Crocinitomicaceae; genus M0103. The sequence continues at coordinate 21,997 of JALQYQ010000019.1, read as the reverse complement.
GCGAAAACGAAAGAAGAATTAGCGGAGAAAATGCAACAGAAGTTGGAGGAAAATGTTCCTGGAGTTTCATTTGGTTTCTTGCAACCGATTCAAATGCGTTTCAATGAATTAATGACGGGTGCTAAACAAGACGTTGTTGTGAAAATATATGGCGAAGACCTCGAAAAATTAAGCAAATATGCATCACAAATTGGAGCGCTCTCTGAAAACATTGATGGTGTTCAAGATGTGTATGTTGAAGAAATGACAGGTTTACCTCAAATGATAGTTTCATATGATCGTCTGGCACTTTCTAAATACAATATTAGTATTGACGATGTAAACCGTTCAATCAATATCAGTTTTGCAGGTCAAGCTGCTGGACTTATATTCGAAGGAGAAAAACGTTTTGATTTGGTTGTAAAACTAGATTCTACAAATCGTGTATCGATGGATGATTTGAAATCGATAACAGTAACATCTCCACTAGGTGTTCAAGTTCCATTGGATCAATTGGCCAATGTGAAATTTGAAAAAGGACCAAATCAAATTCAGCGTGACGATGCAAAAAGACGCATTATCGTTGGATTTAATGTAAGAGGCAGAGATGTTGAAAGTATTGTGAATGAATTGAAAGCGAAAATCGATTCAAAAGTAAAATTTGACGCAGGTTATTATCCAACGTTCGGTGGAACATTTAAAAACTTGGAAAATGCACGTGCTCGTCTGTCAATTGCCGTTCCAGTTGCCTTACTCATGATTTTCTTCTTATTGTATTTAACCTTCCAATCGTTGAAACAAGCAACCTTAATTTTCTCAGCCATTCCTTTAGCCGCATTAGGGGGAATTCTTGCACTTTGGTCAAGAGGAATGCCATTCTCAATTTCTGCAGGTGTTGGATTTATCGCCTTATTTGGTGTTGCTGTACTAAATGGAATTGTATTGATTTCAGAATTTAATTCACTGAAAAAAGAAGGATTTACGAATCGATTAAGAATTGTTTTGATGGGAACTCGCGTTCGTTTAAGACCTGTATTGTTAACAGCATTGGTTGCATCTTTAGGATTTTTACCAATGGCAATATCACACGGAAGTGGAGCAGAAGTACAAAAACCTCTAGCAACGGTCGTAATTGGGGGATTAATAACTGCGACTATTTTGACCTTATTCGTTTTACCAATTTTCTATTTGTTCACAGAACGCAAATCAACGAAAAAAATGAAAAAGCAGAAAAATGTGGTGATGACATTATTTGTGTTATTAGGTTTGCAATCATTTGCACAATCGCCTCAACAATTGAGTCTTGAGCAATGTTTAACAATTGCAAAAGAACAAAATTTGAGTTTGAAAGCATCAGAAATGCAAATTCAAAATGAACTGTTGTTGGGAAAAGCGGCCTTGGTGATGCCTAAAACGAGTGCAACATTTATGGCGGGACAGTATAATTCCTATTATAAAAAGGATAATAATATTACTGTTTCTCAAACAATTCCCTTTCCAACTGTCTTTGCCAAAGAAAAAGAATTGGGACAAGCGAAATCAGAACAGGCAAAAACGATGTATGCTTCCGATTGGAAGTCTTTAGCTTTAAATATTCAAATGACCTATGAAAACATTTGTTTTTATAAAGCCAAAGCGCAATTGTTGGCTGAACAAGATTCATTACTTATGGCAATCGAGAAGAAGGTGGATATAAAATATGCCTTGAAAGATGCTACAAAATTAGATTTGACCTTGATTACAACAAAGCGCAAAGAATTGCAAAATCAATTATTTCTACTCGAAGAAAAGCGGAAATCAGAAGAGAGCAAATTGCAATTCTACATCGGGTCGGATGTTCCAGTGAGCACACAGGCTGTGAATTATACAGTAGCCGAATTTCAAGTATTGAATGATACAAGTGCCTTATCAAATCACCCGAATTTGTTGTATTACCAAACACAACAAGACATTATATCGAAAGAAAAAGAGGTGCTAATTGCACGCACATTACCGGATATCACACTTGGGTATGTCAATCAAACGTTGGTTGGAGTTCATTCAGTTGGAGGGCAAGATATTGCATTTGGACAATCGGATCGTTTTCAATCGGGTCAAATTGGTTTGGAAATACCTTTGTTTTTTGGTTCAACCAAACGAAAAGCAGATGCATTGTCAAATAGCATTCAGCAAACGCAGTATTTACAAGAATACGAGCTAACAAATTTGGCGGCGGGCTATAATCAATACTTGACAGTTTATCAGAGTTATGCCGCTTCCTATGCAATGTATTCAGAACAACTGATTCCCCAAACGAAAGTAATGCAAGAACAAGCAAAAATTCTTTTAGAAACGGGAGAAATTTCAATGATCGAATACTTGCAAACAAAGCAAAATTGCATCGATATTGAATTAAATTATTTACAACTTATGAATGATTTGAACCAAACAGTTCATCAATTAAATTGGTTCATTCAAAATTAAAATTAGCAACATGAAAGCATCATATTTATTCATCATTTTTCTTGCATCATTGGTAGTTGGATGTTCATCCGCACCTGAGGTAAAAACAGAAAAACAAACAGTTAATTTGTTAAGCGTCAATTTAAACGCAGAACAAATTAAAAACTCGGAAATTAAAGAAGGTGTACCGACAAAGGAATTGATTGGTTTAACGATTACGGCGAATGGAACGATTGAGGTTCCGCCACAAAACAAAACTGTTATTTCAGCACAATTTGGCGGATTTATTAAAACATTGAACGTGTTGGATGGAATGACAGTTCGAAAAGGACAAACCTTATTTACGATTGAGCATCCAGAATTGATTCAATTACAACAAGATTATTTAGAAGTAATTGGTAACATGGAATATTTAACGGCTGAATTAGATCGTCAAAAATCTCTTGTTCAACAAGAAGCGGGTAGTTTGAAAGCGATGCAATTGGCTAAATCTCAATTGGCTATGGCTCAAGCGAAAAAAACTGGTTTAAAAGCAAAGTTGGAAATGGCAGGTGTAAGCTTGAAACAATTGAATGCTGGAAACTTGCAACGTGCTATTTCTGTTGTCGCGCCATTTAATGGAGTTGTCACCAAAGTAAATGTAAATGTTGGCGCTTATGCCGAACCAACCGAACACTTGCTTGAGATTATTGATTTAAAACATGCACATGCAGAGGTGATTGCTTTCGAGAAAGATGTGAAACATTTAAAAATTGGACAAAGTGTTCAACTTTCTTTTTCAAATGACAATGAAGTAATCAATGCTAAAATTTTCTTGATTGGAAAAGAAATTGGTGAGGATCGTACGGTGAAAGTACATTGTCATTTAGATACAGAAAATAGTAATATTGCCCCAGGTTCGTATTTTAAAGCTAGCATTTATACAGGCGCAGTTGAACGTTTTTGCATACCTGCTGACGCAGTTGTTGAAATGAATGGAAAAAATGTCGTATTTTTCAGTAAACAAGGAAGTAAAGGAATGACATCTTATGCTCCTGAAGAGGTAAATGTTTTAGCAACGGAAAACGGAAAAACGGCAATTGAATTTAAAAACAAAGCAAGATCGTACAACGAAAACCTTGTAATAAATGGTGCGTATGATATAATGTCTGCCATTTTAATTAAAACGGAAGAAGAATAAATAACTAAATCAGAGAATATGAAAATCAATTCAATATTATTCGTCAGTTTTCTCGCTGGAGTTACACTGATGTCAGTACCAAGCTGTAAAAAGAATGGTAAATGTGGAGAAACGAATATCAGTAAGGCAGGTGGAGATGATAGTCATAACTTCGGACAAAACTGTATGAATTGTCATAAAAGTGGCGGAGAAGGTGAAGGTTGTTTTTCAGTGGCTGGAAGTACTTCTAACAGTTCGTTAACGTCACCATTATCGTCAGGGACAGTAAAATTATATACTGCCGCTGATGGAGGAGGAACCTTGAAATATACAATTCAAATTGATTCGAAAGGAAATTTCCACACAACAGAATCAATTGATGTAACTGGATTGTATCCCGCTGTCACGGGATCTGACGGAACGCCTCATTACATGGGTTCTTCTTTAAGCTCTGGTGCTTGTAATTCTTGTCATGGAGTTTCAACAAGTTCGCTTTGGGGTAATTAAAAGGGACATGAAAAAAAGTCAAATTCAAACAGAAGTTGATGCATATTACTTGTATCAAAAACTTGCTGAAAACGAAGAAGATCCTATTGTAGCTTCAGTTTTTGCTCAAATGAGTGAGATTGAAAAAGGTCATGCGGTTGAGTTTGCTAAAGCATTGAACAAGAATATTGATGAATTTTTGCAACCTTCTTGGCGCGCTAAAACCTTGAATCGTATCGGTAAAATTTTCGGGTATGATTATGTTCTTGGTGCTTTAATGGATACAGAGAAAAGTTTAGCTAGCAATGTTATTCGTCAAAAAGCCAAATCTCAAGCTCAAATTTCAGGAAATGAAGATTCGCATGTGAAAATTCTGCGTTCAATTCTTGAAAACGAAACGCGTGTTTCTGGAACTCAAATGGCTCGTTTTGAAAAGCGCCATCGTTCTGTTGGTGGCAATGCTATTCGTGCTGCGGTACTTGGAGGTAATGATGGACTCGTTTCCAATTTTTCACTTGTGATGGGAATTGCAGGAGCAACGGCAAATCAACAAGGTGTTTTATTGGCAGGTGTTGCAGGTTTGCTCGCAGGTGCTTTGTCTATGGCTTTGGGTGAATGGATTTCAGTAAAAAGTTCTCAAGAACTCTATGAAAACCAAATGCAGTTAGAGATGGAAGAACTTGAAATTAATCCTGAAGGAGAAAAACAAGAACTTAAATTGATCTACATGGCAAAAGGTATTCCTGAAGATCAAGCGAAAGATATCGTGGAAGAATTGATGAAAAACAAAGAACACGCACACGAAGTGTTGGTGAAAGAAGAACTAGGAATCAATGCAGAAGAATTAAAAGGCTCAGCAATGGAAGCTGCATTATCATCCTTTGTTTTGTTTGCAATTGGCGCGATAATTCCCGTGTTTCCATTCATGTTCACTAGCGGAATGAAAGCTATTGTTTTGAGTACAATCGCTAGTGCAATCGGTCTATTTTTAATTGGAGCAGCGATTACATTATTCACTGGAAGAAATGTATGGTTCTCTGGATTTAGACAGGTGTTTTTTGGACTGGCCGCTGCGGCCGTAACCTTCGGAATTGGAAAATTAATCGGAGTTACAATAGCAGGTTAAAATAAAATAATTTAAAATTAAATAGTATGAATCAAGCACATTTTCACTTAATGGTGAATCATTTACCAATCATCTTGCCGATTGCGGGTGTGGTAGTTTTAGTTGGAGGAATGTTTGTACGTTCTGAAGTTGTTAAACGTATGGCATATTTGCTATTCACAATTGGAGCTGTAGCCACGATGGCGGCAATGGCCTCTGGTGAAGGCGCAGAAGAAGTTGCTGAAAACCTTGCTGGTGTTACAGAAAATTACATTCATGAGCACGAAGAGAAAGCAGAGCTTTTTGCACTTCTTAATTATGTTCTTGGTGCATTGTCACTTGTTGGATTGTGGGCAAGCTGGAGAGGAAAAGGTTTTGCGAAACTGTTGTCTTTTGCGATTTTAGGACTTTCATTGGTCGTATTGTTCTTAGGAAAACAAACAGGTACAACAGGTGGAGAAATTCGTCATACGGAGATTCGATCAGGACAAAAAGTTCCGGCTGGTGAACAAGAAGAAGGTGACGATGATTGAAAAATTGTCATTGAAATAACTGAAACGCGAGGAGAAATCTTCGCGTTTTTTATTGAAATTTAATTTTCTTGCGCCATTCCTTAACATTCCCACAACGGTCTTTGGCGATTAAAAGCAATTCATGCTCACCAGTAAAAGTTGAAGGTCGATCATAAAAAACATAATTGCTTTTTTCCTCATATTCCAATAATACCCATTTGCCATCAATGAACAAGTCGTAATCGCTTAAAAGCGTTTGGTACTCCATAACTTTCCATGTCAATCGCTTTTTTGTTGTAACAAGATCCGTTTCTTTAAAATTTAAAGGAGTAATGGAAGGTGCAAGCGTATCTGTTTTGATAGAAAAACTGCCCAAGTACATTGATTCAGCTGTAAACCATTCTCCCTCGATTGAAGTAGCCAATGGTTTTATTCGTCCACCAGCCGTTGTAACAGCAAGATAATTTTTTGAAGTTGGTTTATTGGAAGATTTTAATTTAACTGTAATCGCTTGTTGGATGGGTGTTTTAGCATCTCCCAATGAAAACGTTCCTTTCAATGATAAATTCTTCAATGTCGGTTCATAAAAGGTCATTTCTTTGACATAAAACTCGGCTTGATCACTGTGAAAATGATAACTCGAATCTGGAAATAAGTACTTCCAAGAAGGGAAAATAGTAGCGGTTGTATTTGGACTTCCCGCTAGAACAGCAGTTTTAAATTTCAATTCAGATTTGTTTCCTTTTAAGTCAAAAGCAGCGTAATGAATAGCCAATGTGTCACCAGGTTTTACTGGAATTACGCCATTGTTTTGCGAACACGAATACATGTCCAATGGATTTTCATCCGTTTTGAACGATTTATGAAATTTACGTTTGTTTACCGTATATTCTACATAATCTTTGTGGCTGTTAATGTAACGTGTTTCATCAAATGAAACCCGCTTAATCTCCTGACAAAACAAGGTGTCTTTTTCCGTTTTTAGTGCACTTCCAAAAAGTCCGCAAGTATTTGTAGAACCATCCACAAAATCAACTACCTCAACTGCAAAACCGATTCCTCCGAGCAAGGTGCTGAAGTCAGATGGAATGGAAATTAAATCGCCACCCACATAATAACCAAATTGACCTTTTGTGACTTTGAAATATTTAGCTTTTCCTGGAATTTGGTAACCTTCATTTGTGAGCGAATAGACTTTTATTCCACGAATTTCAGGAGCTTTGTAATCCGCAATTTCAAATCCATAAAGAAGAGGATTCAGTGCGTCTTCTGTTTTTGTGTCGCGCAACTCAAAGTGTAAATGTGGAGCTGTTGAACTTCCGGTATTTCCAGATAATGCGATTAAATCTCCTTTTTTTACAGGAATATCCTTTTCAGTGAAATAAATTTCAACTTCAAAATTTTGTTCCTTTTCCTGTGTTAGTTTTACTATTGAATCCAGTTTTCCTTTGAACGCAGAACAATGTGCGTAAACGGATGTAACACCATTTGGATGATCAATGTAAATTACTTTGCCATAACCAAATGGTGAAACTTTTACACGTGAGATAAAACCATCCTCAACGGCAAACAATGATAATCCTTCAACTCCATTTGTTTTAAAATCGACTCCCATGTGAAAGTGATTCGGACGTAACTCACCGAAATTAGCAGAAATTGCAAGTGGAATATTCAAGGGAGAACGATAGGTATACTTGGTTTGACTATAGACGGTTTGACCAAAAAAACAGAGGAGAACTACTAAGATTATGTGCTTTATCATTTATCAAAAGTAAGCGTTTGAAAAAAAATATGCGAAGAATCAACTAAAATTGTTGTGAATGTTCAAGACTATACTAATTTTGTACAAAGTCGCAACCAATGACAGATCGTATTCAGCATATAATTGAAGATATTCGCTTAAAAACAAAAGCGTTGCATCATCAATTGAATGAAGAACGTGAAAAAAACAAAACGTTTCAAGCTGAAGTGCAATTATTAAATGAGCGTTTGCATCAACAAAAACAGCAGGAAGAATCTTACCTAGCTGAAATTGCCGCATTAAAACTGGAACTGGAAACGACGAAAAGTCAAGTTATCGAAATTGAACGTCCTCAAGGTAAAAAGGATGAAGAAATTGATGAATTGGTGAAGGAAATTGAATACTGCATTAGTCAGTTAAAAAAATAACGAATGGGAAAATTGTCCTTGAAAGTCGTAGTTGCAGGAAGAACTTATCCACTCACAGTGAACCATGGTGAGGAGGCAAAAGTGACGAAAGCCGCAGAAGATATCAATCGAGCGATTAAAACGCTTCAGGACAATTATGCAGTGAAAGATATGCAAGATTTACTTGCAATGACTGCGCTACAACTAGCTACAAAATCAACAAATTCAGGACCAGCAACGGTGCAACAAGCCGATTATTCGGATATAGAATCGAAACTGGACGATTTATCTAAAGAGCTAGATTCGTTATAATAAACTATTTTCTCACACATTCATTTTCATTTTGGTGCAGCTTGACAAGTTGTATACTTAATAATTTATAAAATGGATTTAGTAATAGGTTTAGTGATTGGACTTGCAGGTGGAGGAGCCGCAACGTTCGTGATGCTAAATGTTGTCCTGAAAAGCAAGCGTGAACAAGTGATCCGCGAAGCTGAGTTGGAAGCAGAAAACATCAAAAAAGAAAAGATTCTTCAAGCAAAAGAGAAATTCTTTAAATTAAAAGAAGAGCACGAAATTGCAATCAAAGAAAAAGAAAGACGTCTACAATCAACGGAAGACAGAGCAAAAGCGAAAGAAAAAACGTTGACGCAAAAAATCGAAGAAGTAAGTCGCAAAGAAGGTGAATTACTTAAAAATCAAAATGAATTAGAAGCTAAAGTTCAAGCATTCGAAGTGAAACACGCTGAGTTGGAGAAAATTCAAGAGAAACGTGTTGCTGAGCTGTCAAAAATTTCTGGAATGTCTGTAGAAGACGCGAAGAATGGTTTGATGGAAGCGTTGAAAGACGAGGCTAGAACTGGTGCAATGGCGCACATCAAAGAAATTACGGAAGAAGCAAAATTGAATGCTAACCGCGAAGCGAAGAAAATTGTGATTCAAACAATTCAACGTGTTGCGACTGAGCAAGCAGTTGAAAATGCTGTTTCTGTGTTCAATATTGATTCTGATGAGGTGAAAGGTAGAATTATCGGTCGTGAAGGTCGTAATATTCGTGCTTTAGAAGCCGCAACTGGTGTTGAGATTATTGTTGATGATACTCCTGAAGCAATTATCCTTTCTTGTTTTGATCCAGTTAGAAGAGAGATTGCTCGTTTGGCTTTGCATCAATTGGTTTCTGATGGACGTATTCACCCAGCTCGTATTGAAGAAGTTGTTGCTAAAACGAAAAAACAATTAGAAGAAGAAATTGCTGAAACAGGACGTAGAACGTGTATGGATTTAGGAATTCATGGTTTGCATCCTGAGTTAACACGTATGGTTGGACGTATGAAATACCGTTCTTCTTACGGACAAAACTTGTTACAACACTCACGTGAAGTAGCGAACTTGTGTGCTACAATGGCATCAGAGCTTGGATTGAATGTGAAGATTGCAAAAAGAGCTGGTTTGTTACACGATATCGGTAAAGTTCCAGACGATGAACCAGAATTGCCACACGCAATCTTGGGGATGAAACTTGCAGAAAAATATGGTGAAAAACCAGAAGTTTGTAATGCAATTGGAGCTCACCATGATGAAATTGAAATGACAACCTTGATTTCTCCAATTGTTCAAGTGTGTGACGCCGTTTCAGGTGCACGTCCGGGAGCTCGTAGAGAAATCGTTGAAGCTTATATTAAACGTATTAAAGAACTTGAATCATTGGCATTGTCGTATGACGGTGTATCAAGTGCTTATGCAATTCAAGCAGGACGTGAGTTACGCGTGTTGGTTGAAGCAGACAAAATTACAGATTTAAAAGCGGACGAATTATCGTTCACAATTTCTCAACGAATTCAAACTGAAATGACTTATCCAGGTCAAGTTAAGGTGACAGTAATTCGTGAGAAACGTTCAGTTAATTACGCGAAATAATATACTTTCATGGATAGTTTGAAAGATAAACATGTTTTGGTTACTGGTGGAGCTGGTTTTATCGGCTCCAACTTAACTGAAGCCTTGCTAAAGTTAGGTGCAAAAGTTACAGTGTTTGATAACTTGGAAACAGGTCGTAAATCGAATATCGAGGAATTTTTCAATCATCCAAATTTTACATTTATTGAAGGAGACATTCGCGATTATGAAGCTTGTCTCAATGCAGTAAAAGGAATTGATGTTATCTCGCATCAAGCGGCATTAGGTTCTGTTCCACGTTCTATCGAATTTCCACACAATACGCACGCAGTTAACGCAACAGGTTTTTTGAATATGTTGCATGCGGCAAAAGAATCAGGAGTTAAACGTTTTGTTTACGCCAGTTCAAGTTCTGTTTACGGTGATTCTCAATCTTCACCAAAACATGAAGGAGATGAAGGGAATCCTTTGTCACCGTATGCTGTTACAAAGTCATTGAATGAAAAATATGCGTTGGTCTACCATCAATTGCATCAAATGGAAACAGTTGGTTTGCGTTACTTCAATGTGTTTGGACCAAAACAAGATCCAAATGGCGTTTATGCAGCTGCGATTCCAAAGTTCATTGATAAAATGATCAAGGGCGAAGAAATCATCGTTAATGGTGATGGCGAACAAACACGTGACTTTACATTTGTTCAGAATGCTGTTCAAGCCAATCTAAGAGCTTTATCATCTTCAAACCAAGAAGCATTCGGAAAAGTGTACAACGTTGCTTGTGGACAGTCTTACACGCTTAATCAAGTATTGGAAGACATCAAAACGAATTTGGTTGCAAAAGGAGTTTATAATTCAGCTACAAAAATCACCTACGGACCACCACGAGAAGGAGATGTTCGAAATTCTTTAGCTTCTGTAGATCGAATCAGTCACTACCTGAACTATTCAAATCCAATTGAATTTGAAGAAGGGATGAAAGAACTATGCGCAGTGATCAGCTAATTTCAACGAAAGGAAATCAATTAATCCGATTTCTATTCCTAGGATGGTTATTAACCTTGCCTTTTGGAGCAAAAATACTCTCCGTCTCCATCGGATTCATGACCATTTACCCCAATTTACTGTTTAGTATAGCACTAGTTACTTTTGTCATTCCTACATTGAGAAAATGGCTTTTGCTGAATAAGCTAATTGCAGGTTTTTTAATAACATGGTTTATTTTCGCATTGGTCCAATTAAAAATCAATGGCTTCACTAGTTCTGGACTCTTTGATATTCGCTCTCTTCTGATGCAATGCATATTTTGTTTCGCTCTATTTTCAAGTTATTATCAATTGGGGAAGGAAGAATTTCAGCGACTTTTCATCATTGGATTGAGGTCTTTCTTAGGATTGTTATTGTTTGCTGGTGCACTCGAGTATTATACTGGGATTCATTTTGCGGGAGCCACAACGGCAGAATTCCCCTCAATGGTTATTGGAAATAATTTTTACGCACCTCTTTTTATTTATGATAATCCAAATGATTATCTTCTGTATGCTTTGATGGTTTTTGTGCTATTAAATCTTTTTGATAAAACATTTCGATCGTATAACCTAGTTGGAATTTTAGTGCTCGTTGTTCTTTTTGTTTTTGCTCAAAATGCGGATTCAAAATTTGCACGAATTGCAATTGGCTTTTTATTTATGCTTGAATTGGTTCCGTTATTAACTAAGTATCGCAAGAATAGTTCACTACAAAACACATGGCCTTTTATTGTAACAGCAGGCTTATTCATTCTCCTTGTAGCATCAAATTCACTTTTTTACGGTCCTAAATATGCCAATTCGAAGCAATATCGATTAAATGCAATTGAGGTAATTGATTTCAAAGGTTCTCAATTTGAATTAACGAAAGTCAAGGATACGCTCACAAAGAAGGAACAATTTGCTTTAATGGATTATTTAGATTCACTCAATACGCGAAGTCCTGAAGTAGCCGTGAATTTGCGAAAGAATTTGATTCTTAACGGAATTGATATGATCAAGGAAAAACCGATTCTTGGAATCGGACCAGGAGAATATCACAATCGATTGACTCAGGGAAAACACAAGCATTTCATTCATAATCATGTTTCCCCGCATAATTTTCCAATTGAAATTATCAGTCAATATGCAATCGTTGGTTGGTTGTATTTATTGATCGTTCTTGGTTTATTTTTAATGATTGTTAAATCGCTAAAAGAACATCTACGAAACAATCCATGGATTTTCGCACTTTTCATTGTGTTACCAATCTTTTGGATGATGCCGTCTGCTTATTTGTACCTCGATATTCATTGGATGTTTTTGCCAATTGTTGTAATTTTCTTGGATATACATTCAAAAACAAATTCGAATCATGTCATCGAACAATAAAGTCTACTACCGTAACTTTTTGACGATGCTTTCTGGTAACACAGTAAGCCAGTTGATTCCGTTTCTAATAGCGCCGATTTTGTCGCGAACTTTTTCAAAAGAAGAATTTGCCGTTCTTGCGAATTTTATGGCAATCGTTGGTGTAATTGGAATTGTTGCAACTGGGCGATTAGAATTAGCGATTCCGCTTCCAAAAGAGAAGAAAAGAGCACAAGAAATTGCTTTTACTGGTTTCATGATTACGCTTGGTTTAGGACTCTTAAGTATTTTACTACCAATTTTTGCTTTTCAAGTTGGAAAATTATACAATGATCCACATTTGCCAAAATACTTATGGTTGGTTCCTCTTTCTGTGATAAGTTATGGTTTCTTAGGATTGACCAATAATTGGAATTTGCGCCACGAGCGTTTCCATTCCTTGTCAATTGGGAAAATCGGACAATCAATTGTAAACAATGGTTTAGCTGCCATTTTGGGTTACATAGGTTGGGGGATTGATGGCTTAATTATTTCCTGGCTTTTATCACAGTATGTGAACATTTTTATCCTTTTGGTGGGTGTGGACCGAAAAGTCAAAACCAAGGATTTTTCCATACTGACAATCAAATCGACCCTAAAAGAATACAAGGATTTTCCAATGATAAATTCGTTGCACGCTTTCAGTGACATCTTTTTTACGCAATTTTTATTGTTCTGGATCATTTCAACCTATTTTGGCATTGCCGAATTGGGATTGTTTGCAATGATGAATAAATATGTCAGAGCTCCAATTGTACTCGTTTCAACTTCCGTTTCTCAATTGTTTTATGTGGAAGCAGGAAAAGCGATCAATGGCAATTATTCAATGGTTCCAGTTTTAAAGAAAACAGTTCGGACATCTATTTTATTTGCAATACCATTTGTGCTTGTGGTCTTTTTCTTTGGACCGATTTTGTTTAAGTGGTACTTGGGGGATGAATGGGAAATGGCAGGTTATTATGCTAGAAGTATTACACCATTACTTTTCTTTTATTTTATTATTTCTCCAATTTCTGGTTTACCAATATTAATGAACAAACAGAAATTTGCTTTTGTGTTTAGTGTTGCCGGCTACGCATTAAGTGTCTTTTCACTTTTTCTAGCTAGTTGGTTTGGTAAAGATTTTGGAAGTGCATTGTGGTTTTATAGTGGTGCATTTTGCATTTATAATATACTACTTTTGTATTGGTATTACACGATGATAAAAAAGCAAAATGCGGGTATTAATTAATGGTTTGCCATTTTTCTGTGAACGGTTTGTAAAAGATCTAAAAGAATTTAACAAGGAATCTACCTTCATTTTTTTGGATACCTACAATTCCAAGTTGGCGCAACTTAAATTTCTCTTCTTATTACCATTTGCAGATTGTGTTATTTCATTTAATGGAGTTACCGATAATAGTGGAAGTTTAAACTTTGTTGTTAAATGGAAGAAAAAGTTGGTAATGCAATGGATGGGAACAGATGCACTATTAGCCATGGAACGCTTCAAAAACAACACAATCAAACGCGATTACATTGACAATTCCTATAATTTCGTTGATTCTAGTTGGCTAAAAGAGGAGGTCGAAAGTGTAAATGTTAAAGCTGAATACTTACATTTTAAATCCGTTGAAGTTTTTCCCGCAACAGAGAAATATGAGAAAATCGCCGCAGCTAGTTATATAGCTCAAAATCGCCAAGAATTTTATGGATTAAATCGTGTAGTAGCATTGGCAAAACGCTTTCCGGAAATTGAGTTCAATATTTTTGGGATGGATCATTCTGAGATTGAACTACCTTCAAATATTCATTTGCATGGATGGGTGGAAGGGCACGTTTTTAAAAAAGCAGTGAAAGAAACGCCGATCTTTTTGCGTTTGACAGATCACGATGGATTTTCAGTTGCTGCAATTGAAGCATTGAGTTATGGTGCAGAAGTATTGATGAGTTTACCCAGTGATTTAACGGCCATAGCGACTAACGAAGAAGAAACGTATTTGGCAATGAAAAATGCAATTCAAAAGGTTGAAAGTCGTGGTATGACGCCAAATTATGAAACGATTGAATTGATAAAAACACGTTTTAATCGTGAGCGAATTATCACAACATATTTGCAGAAATTAAAAGAAATCTGTGGGAAATAAAAAACGAATAGCATTAATTACTACTTGGTTTCCACCGCAACAAAGTGTGGCAACGAACCGCATGTTGGCGTTTGTTGAATACTTAAGCACTGATTTTGAATTGGAGGTTTTCTGTTTAGACACGAAGAATCATCAAGTAAATTGGAGTGAGAACGTAACCGTTCATTATTCAACTTCTTCAACCTTGTTCGAAAAGTTAAAAGACCTACAAAGTGATGGGCCTTTGCTGCATAAAATCAAAGTTGGGACGCGTATCCTACTTTCCAAAGTCATTAAAAATCCATTAATTAAATGGCAGAAAGCAAGTGTTGATAAATTGATTAAACGTCACAAGGATGCTAACTTTGACTTGATAATTAGTTCGTTTAGCCCGCAAGAAGCACATTTGGTAGCACTTGAATTTTGCAAACAATTCTCAACAATACCTTGGATTGCAGACATGCGGGATGAAATGTCTGCAAACCCGTATATCGATCAAACGACAAAAGATAATTTAAAGCAAATTGAACTTGAAGTTAACAAGTTTGCGTCTGCCATCTTATCGGTCAGTAAACCAATTGTTGATGATTTTAAGGTTTTGTGTCCAAATGTTCAGCATTTCGAAGAAATTAGAAATGGTTTCAACCATGAATTTAGACGAGATGTTTCCCAATTAGCCCAAAACAAAGTATTCACTTTGGGTTATTTTGGTACTTTTTATGGTACCAGAAAACCAACCATTTTATTCGAAGCGCTGAAAGAATTAAAATTGGAGAATGTCGATTTTGATTTTAAAGTTGAAATTATTGGAGCGCATCAAAATTATACTGTTCCATCTGAAATTGCGGAAAAAGTTCAATTGTATCCTGCCTTGTCGTATGTAGAAGCGATTAAAAAAATGGCCGAAATGGATTTGAATGTTCAACTTCATCCAAGAAGCAAGCAAAAAGGAATTTTCACTGGTAAGTTGTTCGACTATATTTCTGTTCAAAAACCGGTTCTGGCATTAGTGGATTCTGAAGATGTTGCAGCACAATTAATTCAAGAATTTTCGTGTGGCTATGTAGCTGAATTTTCTGAATTGGAGGAAAACAAAACAATGTTGAAACGCGCCTTTGATGATTGGAAAAGTGGAATTATTCCGCATGCAAGCGATGAACAAGTTGAAAGTTTACACCGTAAAAAACAAGTTGAAAAGCTAAAATCATTAATTGATTCGATACTTGTGAGCAATCTATAGTTAACGACTTCCAGGTAGGCTAATTGCACTTTCGAATTTTGACTGTATCTTTGTCCTATTAACGTTGGACATTAAGTCTAACAAAATCAAACGAATGAAAATTCTTCAAGTTGGATCTAATTCAGTGCATGTTTCGTCCTATTTAGCAGCGATGTCAACTGATGATGCATCAAATTATTTGTTAACTGAAGAAATTTGTTCATTTCCTGGTGTTATTTCGAATGAAGTAATTAGTTTTCGTTCATTAAATCCACTGAATCTGTTGAAATCATACAGATTGTTGAAGAATTACATGGAAAAGTTGAATCCTGAAGTGATTCATATTCATCAGGTCAATCGTTTGGCTTATTTCGTGTCAAAAGTTGCTCATTCTTTGTCAATTCCAGTTATAACTACAGCTTGGGGAAGTGATGTTCTGTTAATTCCACAAAAGAATGCGTTTTTTCATTTTTTGGTGAAACAAACATTGAAACGATCACATGTTGTTACAGCTGATTCGCAAGATATGATTGAAGCAATGAATGTAATTGTTCCAAGTGATAAATATGTTTTGTTGCAATACGGTATTGATCCAATTCAGCCTGCTGATAAACAAACCATTGTTTTTTCAAATCGTTTGCACAAAAAGCTCTACAGAATCGATCAAGTCATCAATTATTTTAGTGCGTTTGTTCAGCAACATCCCGAATGGAAACTAGTGATTGGAGGAACAGGAGATGAAACCGAAGGATTAATGAATCAAGTTAAGCACTTGAATTTGGAAGATAAAGTGGAATTCGTTGGGTGGTTGCAAAAAGCTGAAAATGTAGCGTGGTACGGAAAATCAACCATTTATATTTCAATTCCGGAAAGCGATGGAACATCTGTGAGCGTCTTAGAAGCAATGTCAGCGGGATGCATACCAATCGTTTCTGATTTACCTGTGAGTAAAGAATGGATTACGAATGGCGTAAATGGTATTATTGAACGCGATGGAGAAAATCCACTTGTGAAAGCAATTGAATTAGACCTTGAAAAGTGTGCTGAAATCAATCAACGTAATGTTCAAGAAAGAGCTACAAGAACGGCAAGTTTAAAGCGATTTAAAGAAATTTATTTAACACTTATCAATGGAAAATAATCGTTCATTTCCTGCTGTGTATGGAATGGTATTAGGCTTGTTTTCCATTTTAGCGATTCTGCTTCCAAAATTAATCGTGCTTGGATTTCTAGCTCTTGCAGTACTCGTTGGCGTTGGACTGTATAAACGCAAAATGACGTTTAAACTTGATCTACTATCAGGTTTATTTATTTCCTTGTACATCCTTTATTTGCTCTATGCTCTTTTCACACGTCATCCAGATTTAGCCGGAAGATACATTGAAAATAAACTCTCATTTATTGTTCTTCCCATCTTGTTTTCTTTTCGCTTAAAAGAGAAAGTAAACGTTTATTGGGGAATTGTCGGCTTTTTGTTCGCAGTTTTAATTCTTCTTATTCAAAGTTATACAGCAGCATTCGGTTGTTTTTTCGATGGTGGAGGCAGAGCGTGTTTTTTAGCAAGTTTGTTCTCTTACCAACATCATCCAAGTTACACGTCCGTTTTTCTCATTTTCGCAATGGGTTTGTTGATCTATGGTTATCGTCAGAAATTACAAGGTTTTAAGTTGTATTTGATAATTCCATTCCTAGCCTTGTTGTTTATTTCGTCCATTCTGTGTTTGAGTTTGGCTGGAATTCTATTTTTGTTTGGATTAATAGCAGTTTTAATACTTGTCCTTATTTATAAAAAATGGGGTAAACTTGTTTGTCTTTTAGCCGGTGTTTTAGCACCATTTGTGCTGTATTTTACAATCGTATCAATTCCACAAGTAGAAGGCGAATGGACAAATGCCAAATGGTATGCCGATGAATATCTGAAAGATTCTGATGCCTTTATCAAAGCGCGTAAATACCCAATGTCTGGTACAGAAGTGAGAATTGTAATGTGGACTGTTTCTACCAAAGTGTTGAAAAAGTATCCACTTGGCGTTGGTACAGGAAATGTGGATGAGGTTTTAACTAACAATTTGAATAAGTTAGATCAGAAAGAATTAGCGAAGAAAGAATACAATCCGCACAATCAATTTTTGCAAACTGGTATTGAAATCGGTTGGATTGGATTGTTGATTTTACTTGGAATTGTAGTTGTTGGTATTTTTTATTCGTTTAAATTCAAAAACTGGTTACTGCTTTTAATCATTTCGAATTTTGCGTTTAATTCATTATTCGAATCAATGCTTCAGCGACAAAGTGGAATTGTGGTGTATACATTTTTGATTTGTGCTTTACTAGTTATCTCGAATAATTCACTTTTAACAAGACAAAATGACTCGAATTAGTGTTGTTATTCCCTGTAGAAATGAGCGTTCGTATATTGCTGAATGCGTTCATGCAATTTATAATTGTCAGTTACCTGAAGCTGCAGAAATTAATGTTTTCGTTGTTGATGGAATGAGTGATGATGGAACGCGAGAAGTGGTTTTAGACTTAATCAATTCATATCCTACATTAAAGTTGATTGATAATGAAAAGCAATTAACGCCGTTTGCATTTAATCTTGGAATTTATGCAGGAGGAAAGGTTGATTTTGTACAAATAGTTGGAGCGCGACATATTCTAAGTGAAAATTATTTATCTAATTGTTTGAATCGATTTGAATTAGATTCAAGTGTTTGGTGTGTTGGAGGTAAAATCATTAATGAATATATTAACGAAACGGGACGCGTTATTTCAAAAGCCATGTCTACAACCTTTGGGATGGGCTTAGGAAATTTCAGAACTTTGGACCAATCAGGTTATACAGATACTGTTACAAGTCCAATGTATCCATATTGGGTATTCGAAAGAATTGGTTTTTTCGATGAAGAATTGATTCGCAATCAAGATGATGATTTTAATTTTCGTGTAACAAATGCTGGTGGTAAAATCTACTACGACAATGATATTTCGTTGAAATATTATGTTCGAGGAAACTATCAAGGCCTTTGGCGTCAATTTTATCAATATGGCTATTGGAAAGTATATGTAAATAAAAAGCACAAAGCTGTTACTACCTTACGTCAACTTGTACCGCCTTTATTTGTAGTGTATTTGATGATGTTGTTTGTACTACCAGTATTCTCATTCTTTTTATTTAGTGTCTCTGCGTTTCCTTTTGTTTTATATGTTTTAATGGCCATTTATTTCTCTTCGAAAATCGTAAAAAGCGATTCAGAATTGAAGTTTATTTCGGTACTGCAAACCTTTCCAATTTTGCATGTAAGTTATGGACTCGGATATTTAAAAGGTTTAATCGATTTCGTTCTAATGAATAAAAAACCTTCGGATAAACAAAAACGTTTGTCTAGATAAAATTAATTTAGAATAAATTAGGACTGCTAAAAAGCAGCCCTAATTTTATTTATTAGAAAAGAAATTATTGAATTATAAATTTCTTTAATTCTTTTGAGTTTGATGTTACTATTTCCATTAAGTATATACCTTTTGATAAGTTTGAAACATCTATCATTGTGTTATCTTCATTAAATGTCGTAATATTTATTTTATCACCTGTCAAATTATAAACATTAATGCTAATAATTGGTTGTTGATTATTTTTAATATTCAATATATCGGAAGCTGGGATAGGAAAGAGTTCCAAGTCTATATTTTGCGGGTTTTCACTATTGTCATTTTCAATTGAAACTTCTTTTATACAGCAAAAATTAACTGTGTTAGAACCGAAATCCCATGGATTTGAAAAATTATTAGTCCATTTATAATACTTATCGGTACTCGTTCCATAATTGTAGAGGGCAGCCACATGATAGTTTTTTAATCCATTATCATTTTTATTCTGAAATTGAAATACTCGACCTCGAATTTCTGAAACATTAAAGCCTGATCTTTGCCATTTCCAAGAATAGCCAAAGTTATTATTGCCTGTATTTGACCATACATGAGCTTTAACATTGCCACTTCCATAATCATAGAATGCAATTATATCATCGTTATAATGGTTTATTGTACCCGATTTGTCAAAATTACCAGATACCAATGTTCCAGTTGTCATATTTGCGTTGTATCCAGTAGTTTCCCAAAATGGATTGTTCTGTGTGATTGTTGTCCCATTCGAGTTAAAAACATGCATTTTAGCACCACCAGTTCCATAGTCATACAGTGCCGCGATATCATCTACAAACCCGTCTCTATCAAAGTCTCCAGATACAACTCGTCCAGTAATTTTATTGGCATCATATCCTGAGGTTTCATAATACCAACTGTATGCTAAAGTTAAAATAGAATTGAATTTAAAAACATGAATTTTTGTATTACTGTTACCATAATCATAAAATGCTGCGATATCATCAAAAACACCATCTCTGTCAAAATCACCAGCTACTACTCTGTCAATAATTTTGGTTCCATCATATCCAATTGATGAGGTCCATGCATTTGTAAATGACCATGAGGAATTAACAAAGTTAAAGGTCCAAACTTTTAATGTAATTGTTGAGTTTCCATTGTCATAGATCGCAACAATGTCACTTTGAAGACCATCGCCATCAATGTCAAGATTTAAAATTCGGCCTTTCATTTTGTTTAAATCAAGTGGTCCAGTCCAAACAGTTTCAAATCCATTACATGAATTTAAAACGTCAAGGTTAACAATTCCTGATTGTGTTGAGTTTTTAAAAATTGCAATGTCATTTTTACCTTCTAACAGATTGCCATATGGACCATATTCCGCGTTAAATACTCCTGAGGTTACTAAGCCGGAGCTTTCAATTGGGTTTATAGTACACTGTGCATTGAGATTAGTGGCTAAACTGAGAATAGCCACTGAAAAAAATAAATTTTTCATGGTTTGTTGTAAAATTGGTTAATAATAAAACAAATATAATATTCTTAAATAAAAAATGTGCACTTGGACTTGAAGTTTATTTCAGTACTGCAAACCTTTCCTATTTTACATGTAAGTTATGGACTCGGATATTTAAAAGGTTTAATCGATTTCGTTCTAATGAATAAAAAACCTTCGGATAAACAAAAACGATTGTCTAGATAATGCTTAACTTCGGAACGGATTTTCACAAAACAAACTAAATGATTCCATTTTCACCGCCAAGAATAGATCAAAAAGTAATCGATGAGGTAACAGCTGCGTTGCAAAGCGGTTGGATTACAACAGGTCCTCGCACGAAACTATTTGAGAAAAAAATTACGGAATACTGTGGTTGTAAAACAACAGTGGCTGTAAATTCTTGGACAATGGGAATGCAGGTTCTATTGAGTTGGTGGGGAATTCAAGAAGGTGATGAGGTAATTCTTCCTGCTTACACCTATTGTGCAAGTGCTAATGTCATCGTTCATGCTGGTGCAAAGCCTGTGATGGTTGATATCAATCCTGAAGATTTTAATATTTCTGTTGATGCAGTTCGCAAAGCCATAACTCCTAAAACGAAAGCAATTATTGCAGTAGATTTAGCTGGTTTTCCATGTGATTATGATCAATTAAATGCCTTGGTTAGAGAAGAATCAATCATGGAACAATTCTCGGCATCGAATGACTTGCAGAGGCAACTTGGAAGAATCCTTGTGATTAGTGACGCTGCACATAGTTTTGGAGCGACTATGAACGGAAAACGTTCAGGTTCATTAACGGATATTAGTTCGTTTTCATTTCACGCAGTAAAGAATTTGACAACGGCTGAAGGTGGTTCTTTGTGTTTCAATCTTCCTGATGGATTTGATCATGATGAAATCTACAAAACGTTTTGTACCTTGATTTTACACGGTCAAAACAAAGATGCTTTAGCAAAAACGCAAAAAGGAAACTGGCGTTACGATGTCGAAGAGCCTGGATTTAAATGTAACATGACCGATTTGCAAGCTGCAATTGGTTTGGTTGAATTGGAACGCTATCAAGAAAATTTAGATCGAAGAAAATCGATTTTTAAACAATACGATGCAGCATTTGCCAACGAGTCTTGGGCTATCACACCGTTGCACACGACTGAAAATAAGGTAAGTTGTTATCATTTGTACCAATTACGTATTGCAAATATTACAGAAGCGCAACGTGATGCAATCATGCAAGTAATTTTTGATGAAGATGTATCTGTGAATGTACACTTTTTGCCATTGCCTACTTTGACAGCGTACAAAAAACGTGGTTACAAAATGGAAGATTATCCTGAAACATGGAATAAATATCACAATGAAATTTCATTGCCCGTTTATTACAATTTGACAGATGAGCAAGTGCAAACAGTTGTGAATGCTGTAAAGAAAGCTGTTGGTTCGGTTTTATAAAATTAAGGAACTAACAAATGAATGCGGTGAATTAATCGTAATTTTGACAAGCTTATTAAAATCATCGAAAGCCAATCGATAAAAATAATTTGAGATCAAATGAACAAGAATATTCCTTCATTCCTTCATTCCTTCTAAATAGTGAAAAGAGCTTTCGACATACTTGTTTCGCTCATAATTCTGAGTCTTTTTCTTC
>JALQYQ010000007.1 GCA_023262855.1 Crocinitomicaceae bacterium | reverse complement strand
TGCAACAGTATTAATATAGTTTTCCGGTAATCCGTTTTGTTGAGAATAGTAAACAAATTTGTCGTTATGATATTTATAAATACCACCACCATCTGTTCCAATCCAAAGATTATTCTCTCGGTCTTTAAATAAGCATTGAATAGGATTATTAGTTAAACCATTGTTTAAATTGTATTTGGCTGTTACTTTTTGGGTTTTAAAATCATATTTAATAATCCCCTCGGATTGTGTTCCAAAATAAAATTCAACCGTATCAATATTTGTAATGTTCGCTTGGGTTGAAATATGAACCGTAACACCGATTTTCTTAGCATAATTCATTACAGCATGGTCAGAGGCAATAACAGCCGTAATTCCACTTGCTTTGGTTTCGTCCAAGATGCGCTTCATCAAACTAACATCATGGTCGTAAACAATTGTGTTCAGAGTTAAATAGCTTTTAAGACCGTTTTCTTTACAAACACGTGCAATTTCAGGTAAATCTTCCATGGTGAAGTTGTGCGTCGATTTTGTGCGCATATTCAACTGTTCAACCCCGAAATAAACTGAGTTCGCTCCTGCTTTCACTGCTGCTGCTAATGCTTCATAAGAACCAGCTGGAGCCATTAATTCCATTTTATTCACTTTCCACAATTTTTGGCAAAATTCTTTATTTTTTTCCGCTTACGCAATGAATCGATACTTTACACCAAATTCTGTCAAATGAATTTTTCAGTCAATACATCAAAAACTGCGGTATAACGGGCAACTCCTCCTTATTTGGAGTTAATCTAAATTTCAGCAAAAGGAGTTTAATACACTTTGAAGCGTTAAATTTGCTTTACACAAGAAAACGTATTGTATGAAAGCTCTGATATTAACCCTTCTTTTAGTTTGCAGCACTTCTTTATTTGGACAATTTCAATTTGTGAAGGATAATTATTATAAAAAAGGTAATTGGTTTATTTATTGGGGATGGAATCGAGCGGCGTACAACACGTCTGACATTCATTTTAAAGGAGATAATTATGATTTTACGTTGGAAAATACCATTGCAAAAGACCGTCAATCTCCATTTTCAGTAAGAACCTATTTCAAACCGAATAGCATCACAATTCCCCAATACAATTTCAGAATTGGTTATTTTTTCAATGATCATTATAACATTTCCTTAGGTGCAGACCACATGAAATATGTCATGCAGCAGAATCAAACAGTGAAGATTAATGGGACAATTGCTAATTCGGGAACAAGTTACGATGGAACGTATACAAACGATGATATTAAATTGACTGAAGATTTCTTGAAATTTGAACACACAGACGGCTTGAATTACGAAAACATTGAAGTACGCCGTTTTGATGTATTGTTTGGAAGAAAAAATTTCAGTCTTGCAGCGAATGAAGGTTTTGGAGTTGGAGCTTTGGTTCCTCGTACAAATACAACCTTACTGAATAATGCTCGTTACGATGAATTTCACCTTGCAGGTTATGGATTGAGCACGGTTCTATCCTTCAATGCAACGTTTTTCAAGTACTTTTTCATTCAAACAGAATGGAAAGGAGGATTTATTCATATGCCAGACATACGCACAACAATGAATAAATCGGATCGAGCTAGTCAACATTTCTTCTTTTCACAGTACAACGTTGTATTCGGAGCAAATTTCCGCATCCCTTCTAAAAAAGCTAAATAATCTGTCGTAACTTTGGAAAAAAGTTCACAATGGCAGTATATGAATTTAATGGCTTTAAGCCTGTAATCAAAGAAAGTAGCTTTGTTCATCCGCTTGCAGCTGTAATCGGCAATGTAATCATTGGCGAAAATGTATACGTTGGTCCCGGAGCAGCAATACGAGGTGATTGGGGACAAATCATCATCGAAGACGGCTGTAATGTGCAAGAAAACTGTACGATTCATATGTTTCCTGGTACCACAACTCGCTTAAAAAAAGGCGCGCATATAGGGCATGGAGCAATTATTCATGGAGGAACAATAGGTGAAAATTGTTTGATTGGTATGAACAGTGTTGTTATGGATGATGTAATCATGGAGGACGAATGCATCATAGGCGCATTGTGTTTTGTCCCAGCAAAAATGCACTTACCGAAACGAAGTTTAGCCGTTGGAAATCCTGCAAAAATCATCAAAGAAGTTTCAGACGAAATGATCGCATGGAAAACGAAAGGAACGGCATTGTATCAAGCTTTACCGGCAGATTGTTTTGCAACATTGAAAGAATGTGAACCATTAAGAGAAATTGAAGAAAATCGTCCCGCTCAAGAAGCACTATTTAAAACGTGGGAGGAGATTAAAAACAAATAAACGAGCATAATGAATCCAGCAATAGACGCATACATTGAAGAACTTACGGAATGGCGTGAGGAAATGATCTATTTACGTAAAATGGTGCTAGCTTGTAATTTGCAGGAAGAGCAAAAATGGGGTCAGCCATGTTATTGCCTTGGAAATAAAAACATTGTTTTGATTCATGGCTTTAAAGACTACTGCGCGCTTTTGTTCATGAAAGGATCTTTGTTGAGTGATTCGCACAAATTATTGATTCAACAAACTGAAAATGTGCAAGCTGGACGACAAATTCGTTTTACCAATTTGCAACAAATCATAGAGCTTGAACCAATTTTAAAAGCCTATATTTTCGAAGCCATCGAAGTAGAGAAAGCAGGAATTAAAGTTCCGATGAAAAAGCATGAAGACTTTGTTGTTCCTGAAGAATTAACGTCAAAGTTCGACGAATTACCAAGTTTGAAAGAAGCTTTTTATGCATTAACTCCTGGAAGACAAAGAGCCTATATCTTACATTTCTCAGGTTCAAAAAATTCAGTCACACGAATTACACGAATCGATAAGTACATTCCGAGAATTATGAATGGAAAAGGCATCACCGATTGTACTTGTGGACTTTCCAAACGCATGCCAAATTGTGATGGTTCTCATAAACAATTGGAGAAATAATCAACAGACTTGCCAACTAAACACCATGAAAAAACGAAAACTTCTTAGCCAAAGGCATCCTGCTTTATATTTCCTTGCGGTTTGGATGCGCAGAATTAAAAGAAGGTTAGAATGGAAATTTGATGGAAAGAAATATGCGAAACAAAAGAATAGCGATAAACTTCAATTTCGTGTAAAAAAACATCAATCTGTTTTGCTAAAAAAGCTTGGTGAAAGTGACATGCAATTGCAAATAAATAAAGTTACCAATTTGAAAATTGCAGCTGCACGTATTGACTCAATAATAATTCGTCCGGGAGAAACATTTTCTTATTGTAAAACAGTTGGTTTACCTACAAAACGAAAAGGATATTTACCCGGAATGGAACTTTCGTTTGGGGAGGCAAAGGCAGGAATAGGTGGAGGATTGTGTCAGATTTCTAATTTAATTCATTGGCTAGTGCTACATAGTCCATTGACTGTAAATGAAAGGCATCATCACTCATTTGATCCTTTTCCAGATGATGGTAGAGTTTTACCTTTTGGTAGTGGTGCCACTATTTTCTACAATTATTTAGATTACCAATTTACTAACAACACAAAGTATATTTTTCAAATAAATCTTTGGTTTACAGATAAATGCTTGGAAGGAGAATTAAGAATTAATGAAGAATTAGATTATGCCTATCATGTTTTTGAAAAAGACCATCAATTTTTAAAAATTGAGGATACATTTTACCGGAAAAATGAAATTTGGAGAGAAAAGCTATTAAAATTTCAAGGCGGAAAAATTATTGATACAGAACTTATTACTAAAAACTTTGCACGAGTAACTTATACGCCAGAAAATTACGTAATTCAAGATCCCGCAACCCAAAATAATTGAATGGAAATTTTAGAATTAATCATTTCATTTTCTTTAGCCGCTTTCTTGTATGCAGTTACGATCCTATTAATTATGGTTGGAATAAGCTTAATATCTGTAACAAGCGACCCTATCTTTCTAACAATTGGCATTGTTTGCTTATTAACCGGCCTTTTCCTACTTTTCTTGAAAATTCGTTGGGACATTCGTGACTTGAAAAAATAGCTGGTATTTGTTATTTCATTTTATCCGTTTTTTTTAATCTGCTTTGAACTAAACAATTACTTATCTTTGCAGTCGATTGAAACAAATAATTGACATACCAATTCACCTGAGAAACGCACGGTATTTTCCGTATATTTTACTTGTAATGTTAAGTATGGAGTCCTTTGGTTTTGGACAAAAGAACCCTGCATTTCTTGTTCCTTTTAACAATAAAGGTAAATGGACTTGGTCCGACACGCTTGGAAAGCGTTTAAATTGTACACACTTTGATTCTACTGGTTTTTTCTTTGAACACATCGTAAAAGGAAAGAAAGAACAAATTGCAGAAGTGATTTTCAAAGGGAAAAAAAATTACTATTTCAACAAGAAATTGATGTTCCCTAAATCGTGTTCGTTAGTTGAAGAAATCAATCTTAAAGAAAAATCCAAAGAATCCATCTATGTTTTAAAAAACAAGGCGGGAAAAGTTGGTCTTTACTCAACTTCTACCCATTCTTTTCTTACTGAATGCATTTATGAGCGTTTAGTGTTTAAAAGTCAACAACAAGACCAACTTTATTTTCAAAAAGAAGGAAGTAAATTATTGAGCGTATTCAATCTACAAACAAACAAAATTGGGCGTAGTGACTATATTTCTTTAGAGCTCATTGCAGAATCATTGAGTGAAGACGATTTTACTAACTTTCGAATACACGAAATTGCAACAAAATCAAATGGTGTTCTTGTTGAACGAATTGGCGATTTAGAATATCCAATAGATTTATCTAAAATCAACAATTGGAAAAGCAATTTCAACGAGATGAACGAGATTCATTTAACAGAAAACCTTATTGACTTTGACACGAAATCAATTAAACCTAACGAATTGAAAAACGGCGATATTTTCAATATGGAATGCCGCAAAAACGACTACAATTACAAAGAACTGAAAGTTGTTTATCTTGACGGAAAATTTGGTTGTGTAAATCAAAACGACAGTGTAATCCTTCCTTGTATCTATGATCGATTAATCATAAAAGAACAACACAAATACATCGAAACAAGTATTGGGTCAAAACACGGTTTAAAATTACTCTTCACACATTATCCAACCATCGAAGCAATTTACGATACGATCGAATTAACTACGCAATTTGAAGTCAACGAAAACTGGTCTTTTATTTTATATTACGCCACTAAAGGAAATCAGGCTGGTTTTGTTGGAGAAAATGGTGTTGAATATTTTCGGTAAGAACTCCCATCTGGATAACAGGAGTTCTATTCGTACCGTTATTTAATGTAATGCATTTCAACACGACGATTTTTCGCTTTCCCTTCTTCAGTTGAATTATCAGCAATTGGCTTTGATTCTCCGAAATAGGAAGTTTCGATTCGACTCGCCTCGACCCCATTCGCAACCAGAAAATCTTTCACCGCCAGAACACGATTTTTAGACAATTCTAAATTATAAGCTTCAGATCCATTGTTATCCGTGTGACCTTCCAAGCGGATTTTCAAATCTGGACGAAGTAATAGCATGTTAGTCAAAGACTCCAATTCTCCATACGATTTTTTCAAAATGATTGATTTATCATTTTCAAATTCCAATTTTTGACTCGCTAAATTCAATACACGGTTTGCTTCCTCATCGTTTGCTTTCTTTAATTGCGGAGCTTCAATGTAAACAGTATCAACTCGCTCAACAATTAAAGTATCAACAACATGTTCAACCGAATAAATTGTATCTATTTTCTCAGTTTTTTTAGTGGAACTAATATCATCAACTGGAGGTAATTTAGGCTCACGACAAAGTTTCAGACCGACTATCAACTCATGCGAACCAGCGCCATAACTAGCAATGTTCTGAAGCGGAGCCTCGTAAGCATAACCTATAAAAAATAGATCACGCACGTTGAAACCAACTCTCCCAATCAAACCAACACCAGTTCGGTAACCAAGTCCGCCATGTATGAAGTTTTTATACAACAAGTCAGCATTTACATCCAATTGTGCCGTTGAATTAATTCCTTTGTACAAAAGTGATGGTTTCAAACTTACATTCGAACCTATATCAAATTTATACGCAAGCAAGCCAATGAAATGTCGTTTTAATCCGTAGCCATCTAAACCAGAATAACCAAAATTTGAAAAAGTTTGTAAAACTTGTTTTGAAGAAAACGAAGCTTCTAATCCTTTGAATTGATACAAAAATCCGACTTCAGAATTGATTGATGAGGATGATTGACTACCTCCGTTCACAATATTATCCATTAAATCAAAAGCAACTGCCCCATCAGGGTTAAGTCTAAATTGATAATAACCCGCCGTTAATCCAATGCGAATCTTGTGTTCTTTCGATAGTACAAAGCCATACGAAGCAGAACCTGAAGCCGCAACTTGCTGAAGCATTCCCAATTGATCCACTAAAACACTTCCTCCAATTCCCCATTTTTGACCTATGCGAGAATTGGCACTGATTAAACTTGTCACCGGAGCACCCTCAATTCTGGTCCATTGATTCAGATGTGAAAAGAAAACTTCCGTACATCCACGTTCACCAGCATACGCTGGATTCAAGGAAAAACGATTGTATCCATAGACATTTGATTGCGGTGTCTGTTGACTAAAACTAGTTAATGTCGAGCAAAAGCTAGCGAGAATAAATCCAATTTGTTTGATATTTTTCATGGCTATCTTATTTTTTTAATCGAAATAAATTCAGTGAACCTTTGTACTCTTCTGAAGAACACTTGATGGCATAATAGTAAACCCCGTCTGGTAAAATCTCACCATCTTTGGTTCCACCCCATTCGTTGTGATAATCTGTTGTTTCATAAACCGGTTGTCCCCAACGATTAAAAATGGTAACTGTACATCCCGCTATTTGTTCGTAATGATTGATTTTCCATGTGTCATTCTGACCATCTTCGTTTGGCGTAACAATATTGCTTATTTCAAAAGGACCTGAACAATCATTTACACTGATTTCCAAATGAACTAACGAATCACAACCTGCCGAAGTAGTAAACAACTCCTCATAAACACCTGTTTCTGTGATGGTCTGACTTCCTAGAATATAAGATTCACCAACACATATCGTTGTGTCAATATTCGATGTCAACTGATTTTCAACAAACAAATACAGTGTCGCAATGGAATCACAACCTGAAGCAGTTGTAAATTGTTGCGAGTAGGTTCCTGATGCTGTTAACACTTGTGAACCAAAATTATAGGATTGACCCTGACAAATAGTGGCTGAAGTAGATCCATTGATAATTGGAAGAACTGTTAAATTCAACGTTATCACTGAATCACATCCATTGGCAGTGGTTAAAGTTTGGCTGTACGTTCCAGAAGCTGCATAATTTTGACCTCCAAACGAATATGTTTGACCAAAACAAATAGTTGCATTCAAGCTACTCATTGCCATTGGACGAACCGTTAAAAACAAAGTAATAACAGAATCACATCCACCTGTTGCGGACATTGTTGTCGTGTAAATTCCAGATGTCGATAAATTGTTACCGCCAAATAAATACGTATCACCAAAACAAATGGTTTGGCTGTAATTTGATGTTAGGGTAGATTCGACAAATAGCGTTGTTGTAATTGTACTGTCACAACCATTAGCCGCTGTCAAAACATCTGTATAAATTCCAGAAGTCCCATAAGTACTTGATCCAACTGTAATTGTTGAGCCTTGACAAATCGTGAAAGATTGCGCAAATGTAACTGGTTCAATCAAGTTAACAGTCGTATAAACCGTACTATCACATCCATTCGCAGCTGTAAACACATCTGTGTACAAGCCTGCAGTTGTTTGATTCGCTCCTTCCAAGTAGATACTTTCACCGTTGCACAAAGTCGTTGTAACAAAGTTCAAATTTGGACTTAAGATACATGGATTCGAACAAGCCGATGCATCAACAGTAAATGAATACGGACATGCTCCATCTGTAACAGAAATGGTAAAAACTTCCGCTGATGGAACTGGAAAAACAATATTTTGTGAAGGAGCAAATGTTCCTACTTCAACGATATTGCCTACTGCATTTGAAATTGAGTACGAAAAGTTATTACCATAAAAGCTTGCTAATCCTCCCGAACATGTAAATGTTATTTCGCAATTACTGTTATTGTAATTGGAAGTAGGCACAATTGGTTGTAAAAACACAATTGGTAACCCTGTTCCAACGGTTGAACTAATACACGTTAAATCTCCCCAATTCGAAGGTTGATCAGCCATTGGAGAAATATAGTATAGTTGGTTATAAAGCGGATTTCCAAAACTTCCAGAACCATTTGAGTTATTTACAAAAACCCCATTTTGTGTTTGAACCGAATCAACAAAGGTAAATCCTGTATTTGCCACTGGCGACGGAATTGGATTGGTTGAATGAATCACATATCCCAATTGTAAGCAGGATGGAATCTCTAAGGTCGATTGCCCAATTCCATTTAGCATGATTCCCGGATGAATGGTGTCATTATAGCAAACAAAAGCGGTATCAGGTTGCGTAACATTGAAGATTGAACCATTTGTCATTTCAACGTAAATATCGCCTGCATCGCTCGCAATTTCTTTAATGTATTCAATGATGTACTCTCCTTCATCTCCTGGAGAGCCACCATCCAATTGAACAGCATAAATTTTTCCAGGTTCCAAACAACACAAAGACTCTTGCGTTCCTGTAAATCCTGCTACACCTTGAAGTAAGGGAGTAATAATCGGAGTTGTTTTGGTTCCATTTTCAGTAAAGGTTGCAGGTTGTAAACCACCATAACAATCCGTTCCATTCAATAATTCATAGATTGAATAACGCAATTGATTCATTCCGATGTAAGCACGAAGGTTCATTTCTACTGCACCTGATGGTGGCGCTACAAAATAATGCCATACAGTTTGATCTGCACGATTAGCCGGCAATGGATCCGCTGCTGGTTCACCCGCCAAATATTCGCGGCAAGCAAATTCATTTGTTCCAGCCACTGCTTGAAAATTAGGATTCGTCCCGGCTAATGTCACTGGAATTTCATACAATGGATTTGCAAAAGCCAAACATAGAATGTCGTTTCCTGGTGGATTGGTCGTTGGATCCACAACAGATGGATCATAAAGCCATGTGTCAATATCTTGTGAAGACAAGGCTGTCAACGAATTTGCTGGATCGACCATTCCGTAATATTTATAACCTGGTTCCAAGCAGCGAGCATCAATAATTGCACTTTGAACAGATCCACCCAAAATACCATTTAAAGCACCGTCTTGAGCATATAAATCTTCCAAATTTGCACATGAATAATCGGAAGGGATTCCTGGCGCAAATCGAACATCATAACCAAAAAGCGCCGAACTTTCTGAATAAATTGCACTTTGATAATCTGTTTCAAAAATCATTCGTCCATTGTTTGGAGCAATGAAATTCAACCAAACACTTTCGTTCATATCGGCGTTGTTCACTGCGTTATGATCATAATCATATGCATGATATTGATTCGGATTTGTTGAAGTATGAACTGAACCCGTTTCTCCAAAATTATTCCCTCCATCGTATGCACATCCAAAGCTCAAGTTCGCCGTAATTGGAGATCCTGCCAAAGAACTAATTTGAGCCGTACCAGGAACAATCGTTGAAGATAGACAAGGAATATCATCAAGATCTGGCGCACTTCCACCTAAGCTATTTACGCGAACTTCATAATAACCACGCTCATTGGCGTCATCTGAAGTAAATTGAACATAATACGTTTCATTTGGAATCAATTTTTGATAACTGAAACCTGTCACAGGATCACAAGCATCCAAGGTAATTTCTGCCTCAGGGTCAATTCCCAAGAAATCAATTCCGTCTGAAAATTCATAATGGGATAAATATTCAAATTTATCTTTTATGACGTTGCTCGTTAAAGGTTCCAAACCAGTTGTACAGCTCGATCCATCCGCTGCATGGTATATTTCAAAATAAGTTCCAAAGTCTGTTCCAGCTAAATCAGTCGTTACTGTAACTGATCCACTAGCAGGAGCTACAAATCGAAACCAAACAGAACCATGTGCAGCAACATCAGCAGCTCTTGGTTCATTGGGTTCTAAGGTTGCAGTTGGACACCAACCCAAGGTATATGTTGTATTTAGGGCAACACTAGTAGCATCACAAATATTATCTTCAAAATAAGTTATTACAAGCGGCAAACGTTCCACCTGCACTGTAATACGATAATTCTGCGGGCATCCACCATCCGTACTCGAAGCGTTGTAAACATAATTTGCAGTACCAGTTGCGATTGGAACATTCATCATCACATTCTGATTAGGTGTTTCACCATCTGTAAACAAACCAAATAAACTATAATTCGTTGCTTCATCATTCTCGTATGCGCGCCATTCCAGGTTTATTTGAGTTGGAACATCAGTAGCACAAACGTATTGATGGTCAAAAAACAACCCACTGTTTGGATTAATTTCGCCACTTGGAGCTGTAATTGTATAAGGTCCGTTGTCACCATTGCGAAAAGCATGATTAAAATTCCCTAGTAAACCTCCAAGTGCAGAAGGGTTGTTATTGGTAAACCCTAATGTATTATCGGTTCCAACAAATTCCCATACAAAGTCACTGTTACCTGTAAGGAAACCATCGCAATCAACATTGTTTAAAGTTTGAACGGACAAGACACGAACGCGAACGATAGCCTGACCAATAGAATCATTGGTAAAAACTATCGAGAGTAGTAGTACGATGATTGCCCGAACAACAAGTGTTCGAGTTAAAAACATATTAATAGTTTAAGATTTGCTGCCTAAAATAATACAATTAATGTTTTCTTCAAAAAAAAATGAATGACTTGAAGGTTTGAAATTCAATTTCTTCCAGTTTTAGAAAACTACATTGCAAAAAAAATCCCAACCTTTCAGCTGGGATTTGTATAGAATGAAATTTAAAATCACAATAACATATTCACTGGATTTTCCATGTAGTTCTTAAACGTTTGCAAAAACGCTGAACCTGAAGCTCCATCAACAACGCGGTGGTCACAAGAAAGGGTAACTTTCATTACGTTCCCTGGAACAACTTGTCCATTTTTAACAACTGGCACTTCTTTGATACCTCCTACTGCTAAAATACAAGCATCTGGCGGGTTAACAATCGCTGTAAATGCCTCAATCCCAAACATTCCTAAGTTAGAAATTGTAAATGTATTTCCTTCCCAATCTGCTGGTTGTAATTTTTTATCTTTTGCTTTTTGGGCGAATTCTTTTACTTCAGCACCAATTTGGTTTAAGCCTTTTGTGTCTGCGAAACGTAAAACTGGAACCAACAAACCATCTTCAACTGCAACTGCAACTCCGATGTGTACGTGGTGATTTCTACGAATTACATCTCCTAACCAAGATGAATTAACTGTTGGATGTTGTTTCAACGACATTGCTACCGCTTTCACAACCATATCATTAAATGACACTTTCACTCCTTCAACAGCGTTCATTGACTTACGCGCTTTGATCGAGTTATCCATGTCAATATCCAATGTTAAATAGAAATGAGGCGCTGTAAATTTACTTTCAGCCAAACGACGAGCGATTGTTTTACGCATTTGCGAAACATTCTCATCTGTATATGATTCAACACCTGCTGGAGCTGAAGAGAATGAGCGTTCTGCTGGCGTGTAAGGAACATAATGATCTACATCACGTTTTACAATTCTACCCGCTTCACCTGTTCCTGCTAAGGCATTTAAATCAATACCTTTTTCCTCTGCTAATTTCTTCGCTAATGGAGAAGCGATAACACGTCCGTTTGCATTTGATGCTGCCACTGGCGCTGGACTTGGAGTCGCTTTCGCTACTGGTGCAACTGGTGCTGGAGATGGTACTTCTGCTGCAACTGGTTTCGGTTCTTCAACTGGAGCCGCTGCTGCCGCTGGTGCGCCTGCCGTTGCTAATAGTGCGTTCACGTCCTCACCTGCTTCTCCAATAATTGCTAAAACTGCATTAACTGGAGCCGCTTTTCCTTTTTCTACTCCAATGTGCAATAAAACTCCATCATAAAATGATTCGAATTCCATTGTTGCTTTATCTGTTTCGATTTCAGCTAACACTTCACCTGAAGCAACTTTATCACCAACTTTTTTTGTCCATTCAGCAACAACCCCTTCTGTCATGGTGTCACTTAACTTGGGCATGTAAATTATCTCAGCCATTTTATTTCTTAGATATTAGATGTTAAAACAATAAACACTGTTTCTTTATCTATGTTTCAATTCTTATTAATATTCTTTGATATATGGGTAATCCGTTTGCATGTAGATGTCCTCGTACAATTCATGTGCTTCAGGATAAGGCGAATTTTCAGCGAACTCAACTGATTCATCCACTTCTTTTTTCACCCAAGCACCAATTTCATCAATTTCAGCTTGAGATAACCATTTATTGCTTTGAATCATTCTCAAACAATGTTCGATTGGATCTTGCTCCATCCACTCTGCCACTTCTTCTTTTGTGCGGTATTTTTGTGGATCTGACATTGAGTGTCCTTTGTAACGGTATGTTCTGATATCTAACAATGTTGGTCCATCTCCACGACGTGCGCGATCTGCAGCTTCTTCAATTGCTTCATGAACTGCCTCTGGAGACATTCCATTTACAATTTTAGAAGGCATTTCATACGAAAGACCAATTTTTGATAAATCTGTAACGTTCGTTGTACGTTCAACAGAGGTTCCCATCGCATAATTGTTGTTTTCAATGATGAAAATCACTGGTAATTTCCAGTTCATCGCCATGTTGAATGTTTCATGCAATGCACCTTGACGAACAGCTCCATCCCCCATTGAAACAAAAGCAACATTGTCTGTTCCATTGTATTTTTCTGCGAATCCAACACCAGCGCCCATTACAATTTGAGCACCAACGATTCCGTGTCCACCCATGAAGTTTTTCTCTTTATCAAAAAAGTGCATAGAACCACCTTTTCCTTTCGAACAACCAGTAACACGACCATAAAGTTCAGCCATCAAAATACGTGGATCTGTTCCTAAAGCAATTGGATGCGCGTGATCGCGGTAAGCTGTCATGTGTTTATCACCTGGACGACAAGCACTTGCTGTACCTGCAACAATTGCTTCTTGACCGATGTATAAGTGACAGAATCCACCAAATTTTTGTTGAATGTATAACTGACCCGTTTTCTCTTCGAATTTACGTATCAACAACATGTCCTTGTACCATTTAATGTACGTCTCCTTTGAAAATTTTGTTTTCCCTGCAGTTGACTCTTTTTTAGAGGTTTTTGAAGGTTTGCTTGCAGTTTTTACCGCCATGTTATTCCTTGTTAAAAATTCAAGACGCAAATATAAAAAAAACTAGTTATACATCTTTTAAATATTCGTTAGCATTGCTTAAATTTCACTTAAGGTTTAATTTTTAACAAATCCTTTAAATCAACCATTGAAATTGAAAAAGTAATTTGTCCTGCAGAATAAGGTGCAATCTCGTAATTATTGTAAAAGAAAACCATTTCATCGTTTTCAAAATAGAAATTCTCGTTGCATTGAAATTTACCATTTTCAAACCAAAAACCTAGGTCTAATAGATTATCTTTTTCACCGATTCCATTGTCTTTTCTGAATTCTCTTTCAGCGACAAGCGCAAATGCGTTCATATCCGAAACAAAATCAGATAAACTTAAAGTTCTTCCTGTTTGGCGGTCAATCATCGTATAACCCGTATAACCATTTCCATGTGCGCCACCTGTGTACGTCCAATTTCCCATTTCCAAGGCGATGAAATCTGGGTATTCTGTGATTGCTATGTTTCCTTGATAATCCCAAAGGTTCGCACTTTCATCAACCGCATATTCTTCCGCCGCAAGCGATTCAAATAAATTCAGTTGTGATTCAAAAAATGAATTATTCAAAACCGCCTTACGCGATTCATCAATTTCGAATTCAGTTGTTGTGCGGGTAAAATCAATGATGTGTTGATTAATTGAATCTTTATAAGCAGCTTTTGGACCAATCGCCTCATCATAATACATATACAACAAGGTATGAATTGTAGTATCCGCCGAGTAATTTGAAAAATGCTGAATCTCCACTTTTCCCATTACAAGATCCTTTACATGCTCTTTTACTGGTTGTTCAGCTGAATCCTGAGAAATTTCTGCAGTTTTTGTTGATTTGCATGAGGCAAATGCTAAACTTATAGTTAAGATAAAAAAGATGCGCATTAGATGGATTGTTTTAATTTGTTGTATAATTCTTTTGTGTGTGTTTGATTGGGATCCTTCGCCAAAATTTCTTCATAGATCTTCAAGGCCTCTTTTTTCGAACCCTGCATTTCCAATAACATTCCTTTGTTAGATTTCGCACTTAGATCTTCCGGAAAACGATCAACGTACAAGGTCATAATTTCAAGACTTTTTTCAATCTTTTGCTGCTCAAAAAACTCCTTCGATAATTCCAATAAATAATCCTTTTTCTCCGGGAATTTCTCAATTAACTCCTTTGAAATTTTCACTAATTTCTCGTCTTCGTGCACCAAACGTAAATAGTAAATCTCTCGCTGCATTTCTTCGGCTGTTTTATCCTTTTTCAATTCAACAGTGCGAATCATTTCATACATCAATTGCTCTTTTTCTTTTTCTGAATCAGAGAATTTAATTAATTGCTCAACGATAAAAAACTTGTTTTGAAACAAACTTGCTTTCTCCAATTTCAAACTATCTATCGCATAATTCAATTCGACCAAACCAGCTTTGAAATTAGAAATCGTTTCTTCTTTCGTTGCACCTTTTTTCCCTAATTCAGCATACACAAATCCCATGTTTTCATAGATATTCGCATACTTCGGATACACATTTTTTGCGGTTTTAAATTCATCAATCGCTTGTAAATAGTATTCTTTTCGATCGATTTCATTGGAAGATTGATTTCCGCGCACCAAGTATTCGGTTCCCAGATTGAAATGCGTTTTCACACTGTTTGGACAAACTTCAACACCCGCTAAATAAATCGATAAATTGTCCTTCCAATCATTATTGCGTACAATTGTTCTGACTACAAACACAGCAGAAACCGCAATCACAGCAATGATTCCAGTTGATTTTGGCAATTTCTTCAATACCTCATCTAGTAACGAAACAACGATGATGATAATTCCTAAAACCGGGATGAACAAGAAACGTTCACCAAGCGGACAATTGATTAAAAACAGAAAATTAGAAGTCAACAAGAAAGTACTAATGAAAATCAAGGCTCCAAATCCTACCATTTTCTTTTTGAAGAATCCAATGCTCGCGAAATAAATCAATATAATTGCTGCTACAACACCAATCATACTCGCCAAGGAACCAAATCCAACAAGTGGCAAGGTCGAAACAGAATAATCCCAACTCATTGACCATGGAAAAATGGAAAGCTGCATGTATTTGGAGAAAATTGCAAAATTGCTCGCCAATAATTCAGAATTTGAAGAAGCCAATGCCAATGAATTCGCAACTGGATCAATTGGATCTTGGATCAATACATCCGACAAAACCATCGAACGAATCATAAAATACAAACCGAATGGGACGATGAAAACGACAGAATGCTTCACCAACTTTACGAAATTGGTTTGTTCCATGAAATAATACGTTGCAGGGAAAAGTAAAACGCCTAAAACAGCGGTTTCTTTTGAAAGTGTTGCTAAAAAGAATAAGCTCAATGAAAGCAGTAATTGTAAGACTTTCTGCTCACGAATCCATTTCGCAAAGAGATTCAAACTAGCAAACAAGAACAAAGCAGCCAACAATTCATCGCGACTTTTCACATTTGCAACAACTTCTGTATGAATAGGATGCAACACAAACAACAGCATTACTGCGAAAATCAATTTCTTTTTCTCTTCCCCAAATAAGCGCGATAAATACTTAAAAACGACAATCATGCAAAGTCCATACAATAAGACTTGCACAAAATGTGAAGCTGCTGGTTTTGCATCAAAAAATGATTTTTCGATAGCAAAACTCGCCAATGTCACAGGACGATATGACTCATCTTCTCGCCCATCGTATCCAAATAAATAACTATGCTTGAACAATTCAGGAATTCCACTAATTCCTTCTTGCGTCATTTTGTTGGAAGTAACAACAATTAAATCATCAATCGTATAATCATGATTCAAGGTGTTCGCATACGTTATAAAACTCAAAGCAAACCAAAACCACCATTTTTCCAATACTTTCATAATTCACTAGTAGTTAAATCGTTCCGAAGGCAAAAGGTAATAAATCTTTAGCAGATGAGAAGCGAATCGTTCGTCTATTTTGACTCACCAAAATCACTTGAAAAGGTTCTGTTTGGCGCGATTCTGATTCCACCAATACTTGTCGACAAGAACCACAAGGCGATAAAATTTTATCAAAGGGCAATAAATCTCCTTTCGCAACAATCACCAATAGTTTAATTGTTTCCGCTGGAAAGTTTGCACCAGCATAAAACAATGCAACACGTTCAGCACACAAACCAGAAGGATACGCAATGTTCTCTTGGTTACTTCCCAGCACCACCTCCCCATTTTCCAATAAAACCGCTGCACCAACTTTGAAATTACTGTATGGCGCATACGCATTACTGGATATTGAATAAGCTTTTTCGACTAGATTTTGCTCTAATTCTGGCAATTCGCTGTAATCTGCAAAATCTTCGTATTCTACTGCTATTGATTTTTTCATTCTTGTCTATCTTCAGGAATCAATGGATTAAATGACCATTTACGATTCTTTAATTGTTTTAAATCTAATTGTGACTGCTCTAAATTCTGCTCATCGATTTCACGTAAGAAATCTTCCACATCCTCTTGTTTCAACAAACGTTCGATATGAGTGATGTTCTTTTGAATAAGAAATTCTGCCTTTTTGTAATCACCTTCTCGGTAAAAGTCATACGCCAATCGTTGTACCCAAAAGGTTGGAACTTGAGTATTTGCGTCAAAAGGATCTTCAAGAGAATAGGTCAATTTCAAGGAACTATCTTTTAAGGAAGCGTTGAAAACCGCAAATAAAACTACCGCAGAAAACAAGTAATAGCGCAATGAAAACGAACCTTTCTGTTTGTTCAAATGATAGAAACTGAAACCTGCTAAGAGCAATCCAAAAAACAACAATGGAATTCCACCAGGCCAGGTAAGTAGTTTAAATTGAATGAAAACGGCCAACAGAAACACACTTATCGCGCTATAAATTCGTGCTATTTTGTCATTGCGTTTGCGAATCGATTGAACAAGAATATCAACCAATGGAAAAAGAATAGAAAACAATAAAATCAATGACCCGCCAGGCCAATGAAGTAATTTGAAAACAATAGCAAAGATTAATAAAATGATATGTGTGATCAGCATGATGGTCTTGAATGTTTCTAGACAAATATAACCAATAAATGAAATATTGAGGGATTTGAAAAAGGAAGGAATGCTGGAAATTTTCTATTTTTGCACTCGATTATGAATCAATACAAAAAAGTTGCGTTTTACACCTTAGGGTGCAAGTTGAATTTCTCAGAAACATCAACCATTTCTCGCCTATTCGATGATGCTGGATATGCGAAGGTTGATTTTGAAGAAACTCCAGATATTTATGTCATCAATACCTGTTCTGTTACGGAGAATGCCGACAAAAAATGCAAGCAACTTGTAAAAAAGGCTTTGAAGATTAATCCAGATGCTTTTGTGGCAATCATTGGTTGTTTCGCTCAATTAAAACCAGTTGAAATAGGACAAATTCCTGGTGTTGACATCGTTTTGGGGGCAAATGAGAAATTCAATTTGATTGAACACATTGAAAAATTAGAAGCGAAGCCAGAAGAAACTGTGATTGAATTTGAATCAATCAAAAACACAAAAGAATTTGTTCCTGCGTTTTCTTATGGCGACAGAACACGTTCGTTCTTAAAAGTTCAAGACGGATGTGATTACTTCTGTACTTTTTGTACAATTCCATTGGCACGCGGTAAAAGTAGAAATGCATCGATTGCAAAAACGCTAGAAGAAGCAGAAAAAATTGCCTTGACCGATGTAAAAGAAGTTGTTTTAACAGGTGTGAACATTGGTGATTTTGGTCAAGGAGGCGAAGAAAACCTATTTGGTTTGGTGAAAGAATTGGATCAAGTTGAAGGAATCGATCGTTACCGTATTTCTTCGATTGAGCCGAACTTATTGACGAATGAAATCATCCATTTTTCCTTAAGCGAATCAAAACGATTTGTTCCGCATTTTCACGTTCCATTGCAATCAGGAAATAATCGTTTGTTGAAAGCGATGCGCAGAAAATACTTGCGTGAATTGTATGCTGAACGCGTTGCCTATATCAAATCATTGCGTGCCGATGCTTGTATTGGCGTTGACGTAATTGTTGGTTTTCCTGGTGAAACAGACGAAGAGTTTTTGGATACGATTAACTTTTTGAAAGACATTGATATTTCGTATTTACACGTTTTCACTTATTCGGAGCGTGCAAATACAACCGCTGTAAAACTTGGTGATCCAGTTCCAATGGCTGTTCGACGTGAACGCAGCAAACAATTACACATTCTTTCGGACAAGAAAAAACGCGCATTTTACGAGCTAAACATTGGCTCAACACGTTCTGTTTTGTTCGAACATGAAGAAGACAATGGCGTAATGTATGGTTTTACAGAAAACTATGTGAAAGTAAAAATGCCGTATGACGCAGCAATGGTGAACACGTTCCAAACCGTAAAACTTACTGAAATCGATCGTGACGGAATCATGAAATGTGAATTAGCAAATTAAACTTTGTGCGCTAAAGTCATT
Organism: Crocinitomicaceae bacterium; assembly: GCA_023262855.1. Lineage (GTDB taxonomy): Bacteria > Bacteroidota > Bacteroidia > Flavobacteriales_D > Crocinitomicaceae > M0103. The sequence continues at coordinate 9,909 of JALQYQ010000007.1, read as the reverse complement.
TCGCGTTTTCCTGGAGGACCTGGAACTGATTCAATCGTAAAACCCAAGGCTTTTAAATCACGTTTTACCTGACCTTTCGCACAGTAAGTTACTAGTGTTCCATTCGGTTTCAGCATGTCATACATTTTCTTTAATATGCTTGGATGCCACATTGCTTCTTGCGCGCGCGGACCGAAAGCATCATAAAAAACGAGATCAACACATTCTTCTTTCACTTGGTATTCCTCAATTTTCGCATGAATTTTTTCAAAGGTAAAATTCGATGTTAGTGCATGTGGTTCATTCCACGATAGTTCGTGCATTTGCTGAAATCCAGCATGGTATTTTTCATCCACCAAGTCTTCGTAACGAATCGCTTGAATCAATTCTTGTTCAACAGGATAAGCTTCAATTCCTTTGTATAAAATCTGTTGATTCTTTTTATCCGATTCAATGTAACTCAACAAAGAATTCAATCCCGTTCCAAAGCCCATTTCAAAAATGTTGATTGTCGAAAGATCCTTTTTCAGCTCCAAACCATTCTTAATAAACACATGCAAGGCCTCTTGCAAAGCACCGTGCGATGAATGATAATTTTCATCCATTTCAGGAATGTAAATGGTATTGGAACCGTCGGCTGTTTGAATGATTTCTCGTTTCATGGTGTGAATATAATGGAGAAAAGAATTTAAAATTCTAAATATTTAAATTTTGCAAAGATTGATATAACATGAATTTCTAAAGGGTTCTCATCCTAGGAACGACTAAAATCCTTACTGAGCTTTAAGTTCTTCATCTATTATTTCGATATTATAAGGCCAATAAATAGAATATTTTATTTCGCAACATTCTTTTTTTTGTAAATCTTTCAAATTCTTATATTTAAAATATGACATTTCCACCCGATCCTCAACAATTTCACCATTTTTCTCAAATTGAATATTTACATATGTCCCCCTACCATGTTTGATACTAACTATTTTTGCACAAGTTGTTTTTGACCAATACATAGATATTTGAGCCCATGTTATGATGGAAACCACAAAAATTACTATAATGATTAAAACATTTTTATCCCTTTTACTTATTTTCATTTTATTGAGTTTAATTGTCACAAAGAAATATTGGAACATTTAAGTGAATTATTGTTAGTTCATTTCTATAAAAAATCATCCATTTCTGGAATGTAAATCGTGTTGGATCCGTCAGCTATTTGAATGATTTCTCGTTTCATGGTGTGAAGATAGTGGGAAAAAGAAATAGCAAATTCTAACTATTTAAATTTTGTAAAAATCAATTCAATCTTTTAACATAATTAATCCATTTTTTCAATAACCTGAACCCGCGCGCAGTCGTTTGTCGGTAACTTCAATAATTGAAGGATATGAATTCGAATATTTTATTTCAATACAATCGTATTTTTTTAATTCATCCAACTCTTTAACTTTTATTGTTTGACTGCTCACTTGTCCATATTTTTTTTCATAACCGACATTGAAACTAAATTTAAAAGAAAGATGTCCTTTAACCCTTATTTCTTCCACAACCTTTGCACATGTGCATGAAGTATCCGACAAGGCATAAATTCGAAACAAATACATAAACACAAGTAACAAAAATGCACTTATCATAAACAAGTACGGCCAATTCTTTTTAAAAAACATGTTGGATTTTTCTTTTAGCTGTTTGGTTGATAAATATAGTAATTAACCTATTGCAAATTCTAACTATTTAAATTTTTGAATCATCAAATTTTTGAATCATCAAATCATTCAAATCCCCACTATTAACAATTGTTCATAACCTCTTTTTATATCTTTTTAAGAAAGAAATTCATTTGCATTTTCAAGGAGTCGATTCATTGCCTATCTTTGTTAAATGGACAATCAACCCGAAAACAGTAGAAAACCCGCAGTAAGAGCTAAAAACCCGTCAAATCTTGTTTCAGATTTAGGGAAAGTTCCACCACAGGCGATTGACCTAGAACAAGCAGTTTTAGGGGCAATGATGTTGGAAAAAAATGCGGTAACTGATACCATTGATATCTTGAAACCTAGTAGTTTCTATGATCCGAAGCACCAATTTATTTATGGCGCTATCCGTGATTTATTCGGTAGTTCAAACCCAATTGACCTTTTAACAGTTACCAATCGCTTAAAGCAAAAAGGCGAATTGGAAGCAGCTGGCGGTGCAGCATATATTTCTCAACTTACTTCGAGAATTGCTTCAACTGCACATATTGAATTTCACGCGCGTGTGATTGCTGAAAAGTACATTAAACGTGAGTTAATCCGCATGAGTAGCGACGTGATTCGTAACGCATACGATGATACCAACGACGTTTTTGATGTCTTGAATAAAGCGGAAGGTGAATTGTTCCAAATTGCTGAAAACAACATGGGTAAAAATGTTGATTTGATGCAAAATGTTGTGCGTTTAGCCATTGAAGAAATTGAAAAAGCTTCTCAAAATTCAGACGGTATTTCTGGAATTCCAACAGGATTCTTTGAATTGGATAAATTAACTTCGGGTTGGCAACGTTCTGATATGATCGTAATTGCTGCTCGTCCTGCAATGGGTAAAACGGCATTTGTCCTATCGATGGCACGAAATACAGCGGTGGATTACAACATGGGAGTTGCCTTGTTCTCACTAGAGATGTCTTCTGTTCAGTTAGTAAAACGTTTGATTGCTTCTGAAGCGCGCTTAAGTGCTGAAAAATTGCGTAAAGGTGATTTACGTGAACATGAGTTCCAACAATTGCACTCGCGTATCACGAAATTAGCAACTGCTCCAATTTACATCGATGATACGCCTGGTATTTCGGTTTTCGATTTACGCGCGAAATGTCGTCGTTTGAAAATGCAACACAACATCGATATCGTCATCATTGATTATTTGCAGTTGATGACCGCTGGTGGATCGAAAGGTTCTGGAAATCGTGAGCAAGAGATTTCAACGATTTCTCGTTCGATCAAAGAAATTGCCAAAGAATTAAATGTTCCTGTAATTGCTCTTTCACAGTTGAGTCGTTCGGTGGAACAACGTGGTGGCGATAAACGTCCAGTTCTTTCCGATTTGCGTGAATCTGGAGCGATTGAGCAAGATGCGGATATCGTGTCGTTCATTTATCGCCCCGAATATTACGGATTCTTGCAAGATGAAGATGGAAATTCAAATCAAGGAGTTGGTGAAATCATCGTTGCGAAACACCGTAATGGTGCGCTAGATCGCGTACGTTTGCGTTTCATTGGCGAATATGCACGCTTCGACAACATTGAAGGCTACACAGAAGATGTCAATATTCCAACGCATAGTAATTTGAACGCGAATACAGACTTTGATTCTCCAATGCCACAGAGCTATACAATTCAAAGTAAAATGAATTCATTTGATGATGATCCGGCAGATTTCGATAAATCATTCCAAGATGAAACACCGTTTTAGTGGTATAACAATTGTAACGAACCATCAAACTTTCTAACATGCGCTATCAATTAGTACTCGTTTTTGTCATTGGTTTATTTTTTCAAGGAAGAGCAACACAATTGCTTGTTCCAATGGATGATTCACAATCAGATCATTTAAAAGCATACGGTATTTCCTTTTGGGCACTTGAGAATACAGTTGTTATTGAATGGTTATTGAATTACCGTGGCGGTTCGTTCTTAATGCCTCACTTGAAAACCATTGAAGAAGAACTTATTTTGCGGAATGTGAAATATGAAGTTTTGGCTGAAGGACAAGTAAACCAAATAAAAAACCAAATTTCGAATCCAGAGGTGAACATGGAAATTGTTCAGCTGGAAAAAGCTCCAAAAATTGCGGTTTACACACCTGAAGGAAAACAACCTTGGGATGATGCTGTGACCTTGGTTTTGGAATATGCTGAAATTCCATATGATAAGATATATGATTCAGCAATTATCATGGGAGTTTTACCGAAATACGATTGGTTACATTTGCACCACGAAGATTTTACGGGGCAATATGGTAAGTTTTATGCCGCATATCGCTCCTACCCTTGGTACCAAGAACAAGTTGCAGATGCTGAAGCTGACGCTAAAATGCTCGGATTCAACAAAGTTTCTGAATTAAAATTGGCTGTGGCAACGAACATTAAAAACTTTGTTATAGGTGGCGGATTTTTGTTTACGATGTGTAGTGGAACCGATAGTTTTGATATTGGTCTAGCTGCCCACAATACGGATATATGTGAACAAATGTTTGACGGCGATGCAAGCGACCCAAATTGTCAAGAAAAATTAGATTTTGCCAATACCTTTGCGTTTGAAAACTTTAAATTGGAACGCAACCCAATGACCTATGAATATTCCGATATTGACGGAACAGATATTCATCGCCAACAGCGTGTTACTGAGTCAACGGACAAATTCACTTTGTTTGAATTCTCAGCAAAATGGGATGTTGTACCAACTATGTTGACGCAATGTCATACCGATGTGATTGATGGTTTCATGGGGCAAACAACTGATTTCAGAAAGGATTTAATCAAACCGAATGTTCTTGTCATGGGCGAAAATAAAGCCTTGCAGACAGCTCGTTATTTGCATGGTGAACTTGGACAAGGAACATGGACGTTTTATGGCGGTCACGATCCAGAAGATTATGAGCACAAAGTTGGAGATCCTCCTACAGATTTAAATTTACATCCTAATTCACCGGGCTATCGTTTGATATTAAACAACATTCTATTTCCTGCAGCTAAGAAGAAGAAACGAAAAACATAAAGTAGAAGATATAAAAAAACCCGTCTCTCATTTGAAAGACGGGTTTTTTATTGAATCTTGTTAACTTATTCTTTAATGAATGAAACAGTTTTCAATTTCGTTGTTCCCTCTAGAATACAAATGTGGTAGAAACCAGCATTCCATTGCGCTGAAGGAATTTCAATTAACGCTTCTTCACTTGTTGTTTCGTATAATAATCTTCCTTGTAAGTCAATTACCTGAATTGCTAATTCAGCGTTTTCTTTCGAAGAGATGAAAACATTGCCATTCGTTGGAACTGGATAAACTGAAATATCCATCGCCAAACTTTCTTCATTGATTCCTAAACTACAGTTGTTTGGAGCAGCAAATGTTGATGTATTTCCAACAGTGAATGTTCCGGCGTCTGGGCAACGAGCATATACTTGATCCGTTAACATCGCAGGGAAATCAACTTGATCGTATAAGAACATTCCGTCGCTTAAAATTACAGATTCACCAAGACTTCCTAATTTAAACGTTGTATGCAAACCATATTGGCTAGAATCATTATCTGCCCAAATAATCAAATAACCATTTGGTTCAATGATTGTTCCAGCAGGAATTTGCCATTTGGACATGTTCACAGGATCATCAGACAACCACAATCCTCCAACACTTAATGCACCACTTGTTGTATTGTACAATTCAATCCAGTCATCACTTTCTCCAAAATTATCATACGCAGTTGTGCTATTTGTTGACATAATTTCATTGACTAATACTTGACCAACAGCTGCTAATGGAACAACCGTTAACAAGGTGTGGTATTCATGCTCAGCTCTTTGTGGACTAAACAAACCAGCGTTAGAATTTTCAGTATAAATGTAATATTCCAACTCTGCTGTATTCATTGTTACAGGGGCGCCATAAACGTGATCTCCAGCAGCTCCATCGTTGTGAGCACCATCATCAAACATCTGAACACGAGTAAATTTCAATGGATGTTCCATTCGGTAACCAAGGTAAACAGTAGTTTCATTTGAAACTGTGGCAGTAATGGTAATTGTTTCTCCGTAAGCAGGAGTTGGATTACTTGCCGCGTAAGATGTGATTGTTGGAGCAACTAAAATGTAGTTCGCATTTGAATTAAAAAAGGTCACACGAGCATCCATTAACGTTTGAAGTCCTGGAATTGAACTACCTCCACCAGGTCCACCACCTCCAGTTACTGCAGTCGTTAAACTGTTTTGATATTGTGTGTATGTATAAAACTTATAAGGATCCGCCTGAACTGAAGCGTCAATTGTATTTCTAAGTGTATTTGCAGTAGTTAAATAATCGCCTGAAGCAAAAATTTCTTGAACAATCGTACGGATGTGCGCCATGTACATTTTTTTGTACGTTGCATTACCCAACATTTTCACAATAAGCGGATGAATTGTTGAAGTACTATTTGACATTGGATCTAAAGTCGTTGCTGTGTAGGTTCCTGAACCTGTCCCTCCTGGGAATCCAGCAAAACTCATGTTTAAATCCCAAACTGTTGGAACGAAACGATCATTTAAATCTTTGTATAAATAGTAGTTTTGACGGAAAGCACCTGAATACGAATCTAAATTCACTAAAACATTGTTGAATGCTAACATCCACAAAGCTCTGTCAACATCTAAAACAGATTCGATTGCTGCAAAATTATTGTTCAGGGTATCGATCATATGAACTAGATCATACCATCCATAATTTGATTGTAGCTCGTAACCATTTGCATAAGAAGCAGTATCGGCATTGATGTATTTCAAATCTGGACTAACTGAAGCTCCAGGACCGGCACCACCAATTGGGTTACATTTAAAAAACGATCCATCAGTTGAATAATAATGATCGCCGTTAAAATTGTCAGAAATACTTTCTGCACTTGAATACAATCCTCTCAACGTACCGTTAATATAAACATTGGCAAAATTCGCTTTCGGACAATCCATGTATTGCTCAAGAATGGCATAAGAAAGAACTTCACGAATCATCGAAGGATCAGAATAGCCATTTTGTAACTTTAAATCTGTATAACCTTGATAGTCTTGACTTCCTTTCACGTAATCAAGATTGATGTGCAAAGGGTTTTTGTTGTTATTCGCATTGTACGAACTATTTCCTTTGTACTTCACTCCCACACTATCGAACGATACACCGTTGATACGAACTGAATCCGCAACCAAATAATCTTCAGTTGTACTCGCTAAGTTGTCCATCAAAGCATCCCAGTTGGATTGAGAAAAGAAAATTTCTATCGTCTGCACTGTCGCACGATCGTATAGGTCTTGAGCTTGCAGACTACCCACTGAGGTAAGAATCAAACCAAAAATTAAAAGCATTTTTTTCATAGAAAAAATTTAAAGTTAACGGTTGTTAGATGTTGGTTTTCAATTAAACTTGCGCTCAAATGTAGAAAAAATAAATATTCTCTTAACATTGGAATTTTTAAAGCGCTATTCAAAAAAAAACGTTCACCACATGTGATGAACGTTTTAAAACTTCTATTGGTTGGCGAAAATTAAATATCGATTTTCGCGTATTTAGCATTTCTCTCAATAAACTCACGTCTTGGTGGTACATCATCCCCCATTAACATAGAGAATATTTGATCACATTCAGCAGCGTTATCAATTGTAACTTGACGAAGAGTGCGACTTTCAGGATTCATTGTTGTTTCCCAAAGTTGTTCCGCATTCATCTCTCCAAGACCTTTATAACGTTGAACGTTAACAGAAGACTCAGAACCGTTACCTTTTAGTTCATTGATTAAACGATCACGCATATCTTCATTCCAAGCGTATTCCGATTTTGTACCTTTTTTAACTTGGTATAAAGGAGGTGTTGCAATGTAGATATAACCGTTTTCAATTAATTCCTTCATGTAGCGGAAGAAGAACGTTAAGATCAACGTTTCAATGTGGGAACCATCGACATCGGCATCACACATAATGATGATCTTGTGGTATCTTAATTTTTCTAAGTTTAATGCTTTTGAATCTTCTTCTGTTCCAATACGAACACCAAGCGCTGTATAGATATTTTTGATCTCCTCATTTTCAAAAATTTTGTGTTGCATCGCTTTTTCAACGTTCAAAATCTTACCACGTAATGGCATGATTGCTTGGAAATGACGATCACGACCTTGTTTTGCCGTTCCACCCGCCGAGTCTCCCTCGACAAAGTAAATCTCACATGCCGCAGGATCCTTTTCTGAACAATCCGCTAACTTTCCTGGAAGTCCAGAACCAGTTAACACATTTTTACGTTGAACCATTTCGCGTGCTTTACGAGCAGCATGACGCGCTCTTGCAGCTAAAATTACTTTGTCAACAATCACTTTCGCTTCAGAAGGATGTTCTTCCAAATAGGCTGATAACATTTCAGAAACTGCTTGACTAACCGGAGCAGTAACTTCTCTGTTTCCTAATTTTGTTTTTGTTTGTCCTTCGAACTGTGGCTCTTGAACTTTAACCGAAACAACAGCTGTTAATCCCTCACGGAAGTCATCACCATCGATTTCAATTTTCTCTTTCGCCAACATTCCAGAGTCAGTCGCGTATTTTTTCAAGGTATTCGTCAAACCACGACGGAAACCTGATAAATGCGTACCACCTTCATGCGTATTAATGTTGTTCACATAGGCTTGAATGTTTTCAGTGTATGACGTATTGTAAGTCAAAGAAACCTCAACTGGAATTCCTTCACGTTCACCCTCGAAATAAATTACATCAGAAATTAATGATTCACGATTGCGATCCAAGTATTGTGCGAACTCTTTCAAACCACCTTCTGAATGATAAGTTGTTGTTGGAGAAACTCCGTTTTCGTCTTGAACACGATTATCTGTCAATGTAATTGTAATTCCTTTGTTCAAGAAAGCCAACTCACGCATACGAGCAGCTAAGGTATCGAAGTTGTATTCTGTAGATTCGAAAATTGTACCATCTGGTTTGAAAGTAACTTCTGTTCCATGTTCATCAGATGTACCAATTTCTCTTACTGGATACAATGGTTTACCAATGCTGTATTCTTGTTCAAAGATTTTTCCTTCTCTGCGAACAGTTGCTTTTAAAGCGATCGACAATGCATTCACACACGAAACCCCAACACCATGTAAACCTCCAGATACTTTATACGAATCTTTATCAAATTTACCTCCGGCTCCAATTTTTGTCATTACCACCTCAAGTGCAGAAACACCTTCTTTTTTGTGTAAATCTACTGGAATACCACGCCCATTATCTTCAACTGTAATGGAATTATCTTCGTTTATAGCTACATAAATTGTATCACAATGACCCGCTAGAGCTTCATCGATAGAGTTATCTACTACTTCATACACCAAGTGATGCAAACCTCTTACTCCAGTATCTCCAATATACATGGAAGGGCGCATTCTTACGTGCTCCATCCCTTCTAACGCCTGAATACTGTCTGCCGAATAATTGTTTTTCTTAACTTCTTCGCTCATATAATTATATCTTAAATATTCGATTTTTAATTAACAGACAAATATAACCATTCCACAAAAAAATCAACTACAAATAAGCACAAAAACCCATTAAGTTATTAAAATTTGTTAAAAACAAAAACGCCAGCTATTTCTAACTGACGCTTTCCTAACAACAAACCATATTTATGAAATACTACACTAATTCTTGATTTGATGCAATTGCCACATCTGCTTTTACGTGAGCGGCATTTGCTCTACCACTTGGGTCTTGATTTTCTTGCCATTTTGGTATCCATTTTCGTACTGTTTGTGCAGCACTATCTTGTGGAAAATGTTTATAAAAAATTTGGCGATAAAAAAATGCTTCTTTAGTAGCCGGAGTATTGTATGGAAACAATTCCTTTGCTCTAGAGAACTCTAAATCTGACACTTGACTTGAACAATATTCAATTAAAGTATCTATCCAATTATAACCTACTCCATCAGAAAATTGTTCTTTTTGACGCCATAAAATTTCTTCAGGCAAGTAGGGTTTTTCTGGAGTATCAAAAGCCTTTCTTACAATATATTTTTCAATCCCTTCGTACGTTTTTGGCATTTTCTCTTCGGGTTGAATTTTAATTGCTAATTCTAAAAAAGCTTTATCTAAAAACGGAACTCTAGCCTCCAATCCATGTGCCATGGTTGATTTATCGGCACGAAGTAAATCAGCGGTAAATAACTTTTGCACAC